>NZ_JAZHDA010000051.1:0-270769 GCF_036553525.1 Pseudotabrizicola sp. L79
ACCGTCAATCTGGTCATAGGCGCGGAAATCGCCAAAATACTTCGTGATCGCCGCCGTCAGCGTCGTCTTCCCGTGGTCAACGTGGCCAATCGTGCCAATGTTGACGTGCGGTTTGTTCCGTTCAAACTTTGCCTTTGCCATGCCGAAGCGCCCTTGAATTCGGGGGGTCAGACCAAGAATGGCCGCAAGACCCCGTGATACACGGGCGGGCAATTAAGCCGTAGCAAAGGGAAAATCAAGCCTCACTTGGGGGGAGGCACAGGGTTGGGCGTGGCATTTTCAGCAGTTGCCACCTTGGCAGCATCGGCACGGGCCTTTTTTGCCGCCGCGACATCCGCCTCGGTCAGGCCAAACCATTCCGGGTTTTGCAAGAACCACTCTTCCACCTTGCGCGCGGCATTGAACGACAGCGCCTGCATCTGTTCCTGCTTTGACCGGGTCAGGCCCGAGCCGACGATGGTATCGCCCGACAGCGATTCAAACACCGTGAATTGCTTGCCTTCGGCGTTCAGCTTTTTCTGCGCGGCATCGTCCCAAACATTGGCCGTGATCGCCAGAACCGACTTGGGTGCCGCCACCACCGGAATACCGGGCGGGGCCAGTGCATAGCCGTCGATCGAGATGCCGATGTTATAAAGGCGCGTGCCTTCATAGCGGCCAAACCGGTCGGCCACCGCTTTTTTCATCGCGGTTTCCCATTCTTCTTCGGTGGCATCGCGGCTGATCGGCACCTTTTGCGCATTGTCGGCAACGACGATGTTCAGCCCAAGGGCAAAGTCGCCCAAGGGCACCGGTTCGTCCAGCACACCTTCGGCTGCGCAAGCCGCAAGCATGGCACAGGCAAAAAGTCCGGCAAACACTGGCTTGAACATATCGCCCCCCCGATCAGATTGTCTGGGGATAGCCCGTCACGCCCTGCGGCGCAAGTCGCGGTGCGCCCTGCGTGACATCGGCGCAAGAGCACCTATATCTGCACAAACGGAGGGTGAGATGAGTACGCAGCACCAGTTGGACGACAGCGCCCCACCCGCACATCCCACGCCTGCCTTGCCGGTGCGCGTGCCACTGGCCACGCAACCCTTGGGCATCTGGGGGTCGCTGCAAGCCGGGCGTCGCAATGTGCTGGAACTGATCCCCGAGATCGCAACCCATGCGCCGATCATCTCGGGCCAGACGGGCAAGCGGTGGCATATGCTGATGGACCCGGAAGGCCTGCGCCGGGTGTTGCGCGACAAGGTGGATGATTATCCCAAATCGCTGGTCACCAAACTGATTCTCGAACCTGCCATCGGCGACAGCATGTTCGTGGCCGAAGGAGCGGAATGGATGTGGCAACGGCGCACCGCCGCGCCGGTGTTCAGCCACCGCAATGTCTCGGCCCTGGCCCCGGTGATGACAGCGGCGGCCGAACGGTCGTCGGCGCGTATTGCCGCGGGTGTCGGGCGGGCCGTCAATCTGTTCGACGAAATGGTGTCAGCCACATTCGAGGTGATTTCCGATGTCACCTTTTCTGACGGCAAGGGCTTTGACAGCGAGTCCGTTCACCAGGCGATTGAACAGTATATCGCCCAAACCGCCAAGGTTTCGTTTCTGGATATCATTGGCGCCCCCGCCTGGGTGCCCCGGCCCACCCGGATGCTGACCGGGGCCGCCATGCGCCAGACCAAGCAACTGGCCGACCGCGCGATCGAGCAACGTCGGGCCGAAGGCGCAAAGCCGGTGCCGGATCTGCTGGATCTGTTGATGGCCGGGGCTGACCCCAAGACCGAACGCCGCATGACCACGGCGGAACTGCGCGACAATCTGCTGACCTTTATCGTGGCCGGGCACGAGACGACGGCGCTGACCCTGTCATGGGCCTTGTATCTCTGCGCCTTTGATCCGGCGGTTCAGGCTGCGGCCCGCGCAGAGGCGCAGGCGGCCTGTGGTGATCGTGCTGCCACAGCCGCCGATCTGCCCGCCCTGCCGCTGATCCGCCAAATCGTGGACGAGGCCCTGCGGATGTATCCGCCCGCTGCCTTTCTGTCGCGCAGTGCCCGCACCCATGATGAGTTGTGCGGGCGCGAGGTTCGGCCGGGTGACACCGTGATCTTGCCGATCTATGCGCTGCACCGGCACCACAAGCTGTGGGACAACCCCGATCACTTTGCGCCGAACCGCTTTGCCGACCCAAAGGCGATTGACCGGTTTGCCTATCTGCCGTTTGGCGATGGCCCACGCATCTGCATCGGGGCGTCTTTTGCCCTGCAAGAGGCGGTGATCATTCTGGCCACCCTGTTGGCGCGGTTCAAATTTGCACTGGTGCCGGGCAAAGTGCCCAAACCCGTGATGATCCTGACCCTGCGGCCCGAAGGCGGGGTTTGGCTGATGGTCGAGCGCGCGTGACCCGCGCGCGCGCCAGTTGCCCTTAGGCCAGTTGTGCGGCCCGCGCATGCAGATGCGCCACCAGATCGTCATGCAGGCCCAGACGTGCTGCCAGCATCGCCAGATAGCCCTTTTCCGCAGGCGCCTCGGGGTCAACCACCAGCAGCGAGGCAGCATAGATTTCGGCGGCCTCCTCCTCAGACCGGGCAAGCCCGGCAATCCGGCCTGCATCCAGCGGCGCATCCAGTTCAGCGCGGATCAGCGTCTCGGCCTCGGCCCCCAGCCCAACCTGTTCAAGTTGTTCGGAAATGCGGGCCCGTTCGCGCGTGGTGACATGCCCATCAGCCTTGGCCGCCGCGACCATGGCCTGCAAAAGGCGGGTGGCCAGATCATCCGCCGCCACCGGGTCTGACGGCAGAAAGACCGTTCCTTCGGGGCGCGGCAAGGCAACGGGGCCAGCCTCGGCCCCCGCCTGCACCGATTTGCCAGCCTTCCAATCTTCATAGGCTTTATAGGCCAGCCCACCGATCAAGGCTGCGCCGCCGACCTTGGCACCGGTCTTGAGCATCTTCTTGCCGCTGCCCGTCAGCAACAGGCCCAAAAGCCCCCCGGCAATCGCCCCCTTGCCCAGCGATGACTGATTGTCCCATGCGCCCTTGGCCTTGCCAGCCAGGCCGCCAGCCCCCTGCCCGCCTGTTGCGGCATTCATCTGGCCCATAAGCCCATCGAGAAGCGATTTCGCATTGATCACGGCAAACCCCTATAACTGATCCGGTTTTCTGACAGATGGGGATGGCATCGCCGTTTCGCAACATCCGGCCCCGGGTTGGGCGGGCCGGGGCCGACAACTTGGCCCCCGATGCCATATTCGCGCCACGGTTCGCGGGCATCTAGCAGCCAACTTTACCTATCGCCGTGGTGTCATGCCCAAGATTTTCCTAAGCATTCTTACCTTCTTGCTGCTGATCGGCTGTGGAGAGGCCATGGGCGACGGCAGCCAGGCGCGAATCTTCATCATGGGTGATTCCATGCTGGCCTCAAACCGGGGCGGCAATCAGGCTGTCGGCAATGTGCTGGAAACCGAACTGGGCCAAGAGGTGATCGACAGATCCGTCTCTGCCGCGCGCTATTTCTATTTCCTGCCGATCAGTGGTGCGGCTGGCCTTAGCATTCCGGCGCAATACCGGGCCGGCAACTGGGATTGGGTGGTGATGAACGGCGGGGGGAATGATCTGTTGTTTGGCTGTGGCTGCGGGCTGTGTCAGGGCACGCTTGACCGGCTGGTCAGTGCCGATGGCCGATCCGGGGCCATTCCGCAACAAGTGGCCGCGATCCGGCAATCGGGGGCGCGGGTGATCTATCTGGGCTATCTGCGCAACCCCGGCACCTTTACCCCGATCAAGGGCTGCCGCGCAGCGGGCGATGAACTGGATCGCCGCATCGCCACGATGTCAACCTTTGACGCGGGCGTCACCTTTGTGTCGCTGGCCGATCTGGTGCCGCATGGCGACTGGTCCTACCACCAGCTTGATCGCATTCACCCTTCGGTCAAGGGCAGTGCGGCAATAGCAAAGCGGGTGGCGGCTGTGATCAGGGCCGCCCCAAGGAGGCGGCCCCAACCCTGACCCGGAAACCGGGTTTTACTGAACCGTCAGATCAAAACGATCTGCATTCATCACCTTGACCCAAGCCGCGACGAAATCGGCCACAAACTTCTCGGCGGCATCGTCTTGCGCATAAACCTCGGCATAGGCGCGCAGGATCGAATTCGAACCGAACACCAGATCGGTGCGGGTTGCGGTGAACTTGACGGCACCGGTCTTGCGGTCACGCAGCTCATAGGGCTTGCCCTCGACCTTGTGCCACAACAGGCCCATGTCGGTCAGATTGGTGAAGAAGTCGGTCGTCAGGGCACCAACGCGGTCGGTAAACACGCCATGCGTGCTGCCGCCGTGATTGGCACCGATCACGCGCAGACCGCCGACAAGGCAGGTCATTTCCGACGCGGTCAGACCCATCAGTTGCGCCCGGTCCAGCATCATTTCTTCCGGGGTCACGATGTAGTCTTTCTTCACCCAGTTGCGGAAGCCATCGGCCAGCGGCTCCAGCACATCGAACGAGGCCGCATCCGTCATCTCGTCGGTCGCGTCACCACGGCCCGGCGCAAAGGGAACGGTCACGTCAAAGCCTGCGGCCTTGGCAGCCTGCTCGACACCCAGATTGCCTGCCAGCACGATGACATCGGCAATCGAGGCCCCGGTCGCAGCCGCCACCGGCTCCAGCGCGGCCAGCACCCGCGCCAGACGGGCAGGCTCATTGCCCTCCCAGTCCTTTTGCGGGGCAAGGCGGATGCGGGCGCCATTGGCACCGCCGCGCATGTCAGACCCGCGGAAGGTGCGGGCGCTGTCCCATGCGGTGGCAACCATGTCAGACACCGACAGGCCCAAAGCCGCAATCTTGGCCTTGACCGCCGCCACATCGTAATCGGTGCGGCCTGCGGGCACCGGATCTTGCCAGATCAGGTCTTCGGCCGGAACATCGGGGCCGAAATAACGCACCTTGGGCCCCATGTCGCGGTGGGTCAGCTTGAACCAGGCGCGGGCAAAGCAATCGTCGAAATAGGCGGGGTCGGCCATGAACTTCTGGCAGATCTCGTTATAGATCGGGTCCACCTTCATCGCCATGTCGGCATCGGTCATCATCGGCATGACACGCTTGGTCGGGTCGGTGGCATCCACCGGCATGTCTTCTTCCTTGATGCCGATCGGCCGCCACTGATTGGCACCCGCGGGCGACTTGGTCAGTTCCCACTCATAGCCGAACAGCAGCTTGAAATAGCCCATGTCCCATTTCGTCGGGTTGGTCGTCCAGGCGCCCTCGATCCCCGAGGTGAAGGCCGTCGTCGCCGTGCCCTTGAAGTTGGGGTTCGACCAGCCCAGACCGCCAGCCTCGACCTCGGTGCCTTCGGGGGCCGCGCCGATAACGGCAGCATCGCCATTCCCGTGGGCCTTGCCAACGGTGTGGCCACCTGCGGTCAGGGCGGCGGTTTCTTCATCGTTCATCGCCATGCGGGCAAAGGTTTCGCGCACATGCAGGGCGGTGCGGGCCGGGTCGGGCTGGCCGTTCACACCTTCGGGGTTCACATAGATCAGGCCCATCTGCACAGCGGCCAGCGGGTTTTCCATGGTGGCCGGGTTTGCCAGATCGCCATAGCGGCTGTTCGACGGTGCCAGCCACTCTTTCTCCGCGCCCCAATACACGTCTTTCTCGGGGTGCCAGATGTCTTCGCGGCCAAAGCTGAACCCAAAGGTTTTCAGACCCATGTTTTCATAGGCAATGGTCCCGGCCAGAATGATCAGATCAGCCCAGCTGACAGCATTGCCGTATTTCTTCTTCAGCGGCCACAGCAGGCGCCGTGCCTTGTCAAGGCTGGCGTTATCGGGCCATGAATTCAGCGGCGCGAAACGGATGTTGCCCGCACCACCACCGCCACGGCCATCGGCCAGACGATACGACCCGGCCGAATGCCAGGCGAGGCGGATCATCAGACCGCCGTAATGGCCCCAGTCTGCCGGCCACCAATCCTGGCTGTCAGTCAGCAGCGCATGCATGTCTTTCTTCAGCGCCTCGACATCCAGCTTTTCCAGCGCCTTGCGATAGCTAAAGCCCTTGCCCATGGGGTTGGTCTTGGTGTCGTGCTGGTGCAGGATGTCCAGGTTCAGCGCCTTGGGCCACCAGGCTGTGTTCGATTCGGCTGCGGTTGTCAGGCCGCCGTGCATCACCGGGCATTTGCCGGCGGGAATATCGTTACCGTCCATGGTATCCTCCAACTGGTTGTCGTTGTGTCAAACGCCCGCCAATGGCCAGCAAAGCGGCATGATCGGCAGGCAAATCCTGATATGGAATGGTTCTAACATCTGCGTTTCATAATGCCTAATTGCATTTTCTGAACAGTGCAATAAGTTTACCTTATGAACCCCTTGACCATGAAACACCTGCGCTACTTTGATGCCCTGGCCCGCCAAGGCCATTTTGGCCGGGCCGCCGAAGACTGCGCCATTTCCCAACCTGCCCTGTCCATGCAGATCAAGGAACTGGAAGATCTGGTCGGCGCACCCCTGGTTGAACGCACCACCCGCCAGCTGCGCCTGACAGGTCTGGGCGAAGAATTCGCCGCCCGCGTGCGCGACATCCTGCGGTCGGTGGATGAGTTGCAGGATATGGCGCGCGCTGCCCAACACCCCCTGCTGGGGCGGCTGCGCATCGGCGTGATTCCCACCGTGGCCCCCTATCTGTTGCCGGGGGTGATCACCCAGCTTTCGGCCCGTTACCCCGGCCTTGATCTGCGCCCCAGAGAGGCGGTGACAGGCAAGCTGATCGCCGATCTGCTGGAAGCGCGTCTGGATACCGCGATCGTCGCCCTGCCGGTGTCAGAGCCGACGCTGACCGAAGTGGCCCTGTTCGACGAGGATTTCGTTCTGGTCCGCCCCGCCGACGAAGCCAGCCGCCCGGTGCCTGATGCCGCCATGCTGCGCGAAATGCGGCTGCTGCTGCTGGAAGAGGGGCATTGCTTTCGGGATCAGGCTTTGGCCTTTTGCAGCCTTTCCCCCACCGCCTCGCGTGAGATGATGGAAGGCAGTTCATTGGCCACTTTGGTGCAGATGGTGGGCGCCGGAATCGGCGTGACCCTGGTGCCCGAAATGGCCTTGGGCATCGAAACGCGCTCGGCCGAGGTGGCGCTGCAACGGCTGCCTGCCCCCTCTCCCAGCCGGACGATTGGCATGGTCTGGCGCAAATCCTCGCCCCTTGCCAAGCAGTTGGAAGATGTGGCCCGCATTGTGCGCAGCGTGGGTCTGGCCCAACGGACTGCCCGCTGATCGGCCCATCTGCGACCGGAAATGTCGCATCCGGGGATGATCTTTCCCACGATCCGGCCTAGCTGGAACCAGAGACGACAAAGGCGGGCGACGATGGGTTACTTTTTGGGCGTGGATACCGGCGGCACCTATACCGATGCCGTTGTGGTGAACGAAGCCGCGACCGAGGTGATCGGCAAGGCGAAATCCCTGACCACCCGCGCCGATCTTGCGCTTGGCATCGGGGGGGCGGTGGATGCCGCCCTGGCCGCGGCGGGGGTGCAGGCGTCAGAGATCACGCTTGTGTCGCTGTCCACCACGCTGGCCACGAATGCGCTGGTCGAGGGGCAGGGCGGGCGCGTGGCTCTGATCTTCATCGGCTTTGATGCCGGAGATGAGGCCCGGGCCGGTCTGGACGACGCCCTGAAGGGTGACCCGGTTCTGCGCTTTGCCGGCGGCCACGGCCATGCCGGGCAAGAGCTGGCCCCCCTTGATCTGGCGGCACTGGAACAGGCCGTCGCCCAGTTGGGTGATCAGGTAATGGGCTTTGCCGTTGCCGCCCGCTTTGCCACCCGCAACCCCGCGCATGAAATTGCCGCCCGCGATCTGATCCGCCGCGTCACGGGCCGGGCCGTCACGTGCAGCCATGAACTGTCGGCCAATCTGAACGGCCCCAAGCGGGCGCTGACCGCTGTGTTGAACGCCCGGCTGATCGGCATGATCGACCGCTTGGTGGCGGCCTGCGAACGCCATTTGGCCGCTGTCGGCATTGATGCGCCCCTGATGGTTGTGCGCGGCGATGGCGCGCTGATCTCTGCCGCCATGGTGCGCGAACGCCCGATAGAAACCATCCTTTCCGGCCCTGCCGCCAGTATCGTCGGTGCCCGCTGGCTGACCGGGGCGCAAGATGCGTTGGTGTCAGATATCGGCGGCACGACCACCGATGTTGCCCTTTTGCGCGGCGGATTGCCCGAGATTGATCCGCAGGGCGCGCGGGTTGGCGGTTTTCGCACCATGGTCGAGGCCGTGGCGATGCGCACCACCGGCCTTGGGGGCGATTCCGAGGTGCATCTGGTGACCGAGGGCCTGACGGGCGGCCTGCGGCTTGGGCCGCGGCGGCTGATCCCGGTGTCCTTGCTGGCCGTTGATCATGGGCCGATGGTGCATGCCGCTTTGGACAGGGCGCTGTCCAGCGATACCAGCGGTGAACATGACGGGCGTTTCGTGGTGCCGATGGGCGGGCAAGCCGGGGGCCTGAGCCCGCGCGAAATCACCGTTCTGGCGCGGATCGCGCAGCCCATGCCAATGGCACAGGCCCTGACCAGCCGTCTAGAGGTCGCCGCGCTGGAACGGCTGGTGGCGCGCGGGTTGGTGATGATCGCGGGCGTCACCCCGTCGGATGCCAGCCACACGCTTGGTCGGCTTGACGCCTGGGATGGCAGTGCTGCGGAAAAGGCGCTGCGCCTGCTGGGGCGGCGGCGCAACGGGGCGGGTGAACGCTTCGCCACTGATCCGGCGGTTCTGGCGCAGATGATTGTCGATCAGGTCACCGCGCAAACCGCCGAATGCCTGCTGGAAGCGGCCTTTGACGAAGATCCCGCCTTTGCCACCGACCCGCCCGAGGCCCTGGCCCGCCACCCGCTGTTGCGGGCCGGATTGGCCGGGCATCGCGGCGTAATCCAGTTGACGGCACGGCTGGGGGTGCCCGTCATCGGCCTTGGCGCGTCGGCCCCGTCGTATTACGGCGCGGTTGGCACGCTGCTGGGATGCGAGATGATCTTGCCCGAACATGCCGGTGTCGCAAATGCCATCGGCGCCGTGGTGGGCCAGGTCGCCCAACGGGCCACTGGCAACATCACCTCTCCCGCCGAGGGCCGCTTTGCCGCCCACCTGCCCGATGGGGTGCAGGTGTTCAACGACCGCGACGCCGCCCTTGCAGCGATGCAATCGGCGCTGGAAACCGAAGCCACGGCACGCGCCCTGCGGGCCGGGGCGGTGGATGTGCATCTGAATGTGACGCGCGACGTGAAAGAGGCCGATATCGAAGGCCGGACCATGTTCATCGAAGCCACCATTTCCGTCACGGCGACGGGCCGCCCCCGCGTGGCGCATGATCGAGATGCAGCAGAATGAAGATTTGCCCTTGACGCGCCCCCCGCAGCACAATACCACGCCCGCCAGTGGCGAGGTAGCTCAGTTGGTTAGAGCACACGACTCATAATCGTGGGGTCGAGAGTTCGAGTCTCTCCCTCGCCACCACTTCTTCCAGACATGACCGGCCCGTGATCGCGCAGCTCGGCGCCCCAGCGGTTGCCGTTTTGGGTTCAGCCTTTGACGGCAAGGGTTTGCCCCATCGGCATCACGCTGTGGGTTCAACCCCATGGTTTGCAATGGCACGGGCGAACAGGCGGGCCAGGTGACGTTGGCCCTGGCGATACCCCTCCAGCGTCTGCCCCGGATATTTCAGGCCCATGGCAGCGGTCAGAATGGTGCGGGCCACGGCCTCGGGCGGGCCAATATCGGCCGGAATATCCAGCGTTTGCAGCCACCGGGTCAGCAACGCGATCTTGGCCGCCTCGCCGCGCTGCATGATATCAGCGGTCAGGCTGGCCCCAGCCTCCAGCAATTCCGCGCCATGGGGCGAGGTAAAGACCAGTTCCATCAAGGTGCCATCCTTGGCGGCAAAGGCGGCGGCAAGCGCCTGCTCGGGGCTTTGGCCGGGGGTGGCAAGCGCAGCCCCCATTCCGCGCAGGGCTTGGGCAAAGAACTGATCGACAAGGCTGCGGAAGATATCTTCCTTGTTGCGGTAGTGCAAATACAGCGCCGGGCGCGACATGCCCGCATGGCGGGCGATGTCATCCATTGATGTGCGCCGATACCCCTGCGCGGCAAAGGCCTGCAAGGCCGCGGCAAGGATGTCTGATTGTTTGTCGGTGATGCTGTTTTGGCCGTCCATACACCCGTCTTAGCGGGTTTCGCGGGGCTGACAAAATTCTTTTGAACTGTCATTTGACTTTCTGACATTTTGCGCCCACTTTGTCAGAACAAGAATGGAGAGACCGATGGCCACCACTCTGACAGTCAATGGCACCCAAGCCGTGATCGACCTGCCCGATGACACGCCCCTGCTTTGGGCGCTGCGCGACGGGTTGAACCTGACGGGCACCAAGTTCGGCTGCGGGGTTGCGGCCTGCGGGGCCTGCACGGTGCATGTGGACGGGGTTGCGGTGCGGTCTTGCCAAACGCCTTTGGCCGATGTTGCCGGGGCCCGCATCACCACGATCGAAGGTCTGGGCACGCCAGCCGCGCTGCATGCAGTGCAGGCGGCGTGGATCGACCATCAGGTGGCACAATGCGGCTATTGCCAGTCGGGGCAGATCATGCAGGCCGCATACTTGCTGGCCGAAAACCCTGCCCCGTCGATGGCCGAGATCGACGAGGCGATGGCGGGCAATCTGTGCCGTTGCGGCACCTATCCCCGCATCCGGGCCGCCGTGCAGGATGCCGCCAAGCGTTTGCAGGAGGCATGAGATGAGCCGGATCGGAACCATTGCCCGCCGCAGCTTTCTGATCGGCTCTGCCGCCGTTCTGGGCGGGGTCGCCTTTGGCACCTGGCGCTTTCTGACGCCCTACCCCAACCCATTGCAAGACAGCGCAGGCGACAAGGGCGGCGTGATCACGCCCTATGTCGTGATCGACCAAACCGGCGTGACGATCATCACCCCCCGGGCCGAGATGGGTCAGGGCATTCACTCCACACTCGCCGCACTGGTGGCCGAAGAACTGGATGTGCCGTGGGATCAGGTGCAAGTGATGCACGGCCCGCCCGCCAAAGCCTATTACAACGCCGCAATGCTTGAGGAAGGGGTGCCCTTTGCCCCCACCGATGACAGTTGGCTGGCGCGCACCATGCGCCATGCCATGGCCGTGCCCGCCAAGTTTCTGGCCCTGCAAATCACGGGCGGGTCAACCTCTATCCCGGACGGATACGAAAAGATGCGGGCTGCGGGGGCTGTGGCACGGGCGGCCCTGGTGCAGGCGGCGGCGGCCCGCACCGGGCTGCCGGCGGATGATCTGCGCACCGAGACCGGGGCCGTTGTCACCCCCGACGGCACCCGCATTCCCTATGCCGATCTGGCCGAGGCGGCAGCAGCTGCCGACCTGCCCGATATGCCCCCCCTCAAGGCGCGGGCCGACTGGACGCTGTTGGGCAAATCCTTGCCCCGCGTCGATATTCCGGCAAAATCAACCGGCACGGCCTTGTTTGCGGGGGATGTGCGCCTGCCCGGCATGCGCTTTGCCACCGTCAAGATGAACCCGCATCTCGGTGCGGCGATGAACGGCTATGATGCCAGTGCCGCCGAGACGATGCCGGGGGTCGAGCGGATCATCCCGCTGACCGGCGGGGTGGCTGTTGTTGCCGCAACCACCTGGCATGCCATTCAGGCCGCCGAGGCGATAGACTTTGACTGGGCCCCCGCCCCCTATCCCGCCAGCAGCGCCGAGATGCGCGACCAGATCGCCCAATCCTTTACCCCAGAGCGTCTGGATGCCGTGATGCGCGAGGATGGTGACATCACCACCGCGACGGGCGAGGTGTTCGAGGCAGACTATCATGTGCCCCATCTGGCCCATGCCACGATGGAGCCGATGCAGGCTGCGGCACATCTGGTTGATGGCAAGCTGACGCTGTGGGTTGGCACGCAGGCCCCCGGTCTGGTGCAACAACATGCCGCCAAGGCCGCGGGTCTGGAAACCGAGGCGGTGGACGTTCACACCACCGTCATGGGCGGCGGCTTTGGTCGGCGGGCCGAGGTGGATGCCAGCGTGCTGGCCGCACAAGTGGCCCGCGCCATGGCCGGCACCCCGGTTCTGGTCACCTGGAGCCGCGAAGAAGACATGACCCACGACATGTATCGCCCAATGGCGACAGGCCGGGTGCGGGCCACGCTGACGGCAGGCAAGGTCGAAAGCTTTGACTTTTCGACCTGTGCCCCCTCGATCATGGAAACCATGGCCGAGCGCATCGGCATACCGCTGGCGGGCCCGGATTCGACCATCGCCCAAGGTGCCTGGGAACAGCCCTATGGCTTTGCCAACTACCGCGTCTCGGCCTATCGCGCCCCCAAAACGGTGCCCTTGGGCTTTTGGCGCTCGGTCGGGGCCAGCCAGAACGGCTTTTTCCACGATTGCGCCATCGATGAACTGGCGCATCTGGCGGGGGCCGACCCGCTTGGCTTTCGCCGCGACCATCTGATTCATGATCCGTCCCGCGCCGTGCTGGACGCGGTGGCCCAGATGTCGGGCTGGGGCACCCCGCGCCCCGGTCGCGCCCTGGGTGTGGCCTATTGCCTGTCCTTCGGGGTGCCAACAGCACAGGTGATCGAGGTTGAACAGACCGAGGCGGGCATCCGCATCACCGGGGCCTGGGCCGCTGTTGATGTCGGCGTGGCCCTTGATCCGCGCAATATCGAGGCGCAGGTTTCGGGTGCCATGGTCTTTGGCCTGTCGGCGGCGGTGCGGGGCGAAATCACCTTTGCCCAAGGCCGGGTCGAACAGCCCAATTACTGGGATTACGAACCCCTGCGCATCAATCAACTGCCCGACATTCAGGTGCAGGTGCTGGAAAGCGGCGGCCCGATCCGCGGCATTGGCGAGCCTGGAACCCCCCCCGCCGCCCCGGCTTTGGCCAATGCGTTGTTCGCCCTGACAGGCACCCGCGCCCGCAGCCTGCCGCTGTCAAAAACCTTCAGCTTCGCCTGAACGCAACGCCGCCAAGGGCCAAAAGGGGGCAGCCCCCTTTGGCCCTAGCCCGCCACCACCACCTTGGTGCCCCAGCCCTCACAGGCCTGCGTCAGACTGCCGGGCAGGGGCTGGTCGGTGAAAACCGCATCCAGTTCTGACAGGCTGGCAATGCGGGCAGGCGCTGACCGCCCGAATTTCGAATGATCGCAAACCAGAAAGCTTTGCCGCGCCTGCCGCAGGATGGCGCGACTGACGCGCACTTCGGCCAGATCGAAATCCAGCAGATCGCCATCACGATCCAGCGCCGAGGTGCCGATCACGGCAAAATCAACCTTGAACTGCTCGATGAACTGGGTCGTCAGCTCACCCACCAGCCCCCCATCGCTGCGCCGCAACATGCCACCAGCCACCATGATCTCGCATCCCGGATTGCTGACCAGCGTATTCGCCACATTCATGTTGTTGGTCACCACGGTGATGTTGCGATGGTGCACCAACTCACGCGCCACGGCCTCGGTCGTGGTGCCAAGGTTCAGGATCATCGACGAATTGTCAGGGATCATCGCAGCACAGGCCTTGGCAATGGCGGCCTTGGCGGTTTCATTCATCTTGCGCCGCGCCTCATAGCCGATGTTTGACACACCGGTGCGGGTGACAGCCCCGCCATGAACGCGGTCCAGAAACCCGGCTTCGGCCAGTTCGGTCAGATCGCGGCGAATGGTCTGCAAGGTCACGTCAAACCTTTGGGCAAGGTCTTCGACGACCACCCGCCCTTCGGATCGGGCGATTTCCAGAATTTCCGTCTGGCGAATGTTCACGGCCATGATCTTCCCCCCGTCGGTTCTGCGCCCGATCCCGCCCTGTTTGCCACGCATCACCCGCCCCGACCAGCCTTCAGAATTGCTGCGACTGCATTCGTTTTTGCGCGCTTGCAGCATTTTTCGCGGGGATTGGGCGTCAATCCCAGAATAATCGGCGGTTTATCTGTTTTCAAATGTTCGTTTTCGATCAAAGCGCACAAAAGCGAAAAAACAAGGTTGACGCCTGAAACCGAGTCGGTGCAGGGTTCTGCCAAGTGAAGGGGCCACCCTTCCAAGGGAGGAATGCGACGTGTCTGATGCCCCGCGGCCTGCTTTGGCCGATCTTTTCATTATTGGTGGCGGCATCAACGGCTGCGGTATCGCGCGCGATGCCGCGGGGCGCGGCCTGTCGGTCATTCTGGCCGAACAGGGCGATCTGGCGCAGGCAACCTCGTCGGCCTCGACCAAGCTGTTCCATGGCGGTCTGCGTTATCTGGAATATTTCGAATTCCGTCTGGTGCGCGAGGCACTGGAAGAGCGCGAAACCCTGCTGGTTGCGATGCCCCATATCAGTTGGCCGATGCGCTTTGTTCTGCCCTATCACCGCGACATGCGGTTCGAAAGCGATACCCCGACCAGCCGTCTGCTGGGGGTGGTCATGCCATGGATGAAGGGGCGTCGCCCCGCGTGGCTGATCCGGTTGGGCCTGTTCCTTTATGACACGATGGGCGGGCGCAAGATCCTGCCCGCAACCCGCACGCTGGATCTGACCCGCGATCCGGCGGGCAAGCCGCTGAACCCCAAGTTTCAGCGCGCCTTTGAATATTCCGACGCCTGGGTCGAAGATTCGCGTCTGGTGGTGCTGAACGCGCGCGATGCCGAAGCGCGCGGCGCACAGATCATGGTGGGCACCAAGGTGGTCAGCGCCACCCGCGCCGGCGACCATTGGGAAGTGGAGGTCCAAGGCCCCGAAGGCCGCACCACCCACCGCGCCAAGGTGCTGGTCAATGCCGGCGGGCCCTGGGTGGAAGATGTGATCCGCAATGTGGCGCGCATCAACTCGACCGAAGGTGTGCGGCTGGTGCGCGGCAGCCATATCGTGACGCGCAAGCTGTTTGACCATGACCGCTGCTACTTCTTTCAGGGCGAAGACGGGCGCATCATCTTTGCCATCCCCTACGAGCAGGATTTCACCCTGATCGGCACAACCGACAAAGATCATCAGGGCGCCCCCGGCACCGCCGAATGCACCGATGAAGAGCGTGATTACCTGCTGGCCTTTGCCTCTCGCTACTTTGCCAAGCCGGTCACCAAGGCCGATGTGGTCTGGGCCTATTCCGGGGTGCGTCCGCTGTATAACGACGGGGCAAAATCGGCGACAGCGGCCACGCGCGATTATGTGCTCTCGCTGGATCAGAACGGCGCGCCCTTGCTGAACGTGTTTGGCGGCAAGATCACCACCTATCGGCGCCTGGCCGAAAGCGCGATGGAAAAGATCGTGCCGTTCTTTCCGGGCACCAAAGGCATCTGGACAGCCCGCGTGCCCCTGCCCGGCGGCGATTTCCCGCATGACGGGGTGGCGGCACTGGTGGCACGGGTCAAGGCGCAGTTTGGCTTTTTGTCCGACTACCACGCCGCCCGTCTGGTCCGCGCCTATGGCACCGAGGTGTTTGACGTGCTGGGCAACGCGCGCAGCATGGCCGATCTGGGCCGCGATTTCGGCGCCACCCTGACCGAGGCCGAGGTGGCTTGGCTGATGAACAAGGAATGGGCGCGACATGCGGCCGATATCGTCTGGCGGCGCACAAAACTGGGGCTGCGTTTGACGGCCGATCAGATCGCGGCGCTTGAGACTTTCATGACGGAAAACCGGGCGGTCAGCCCGGCGGCGGAATAAGGGAACGGGCATGGCATTGCAGTTGGAGGGCGTCAGTCGGGTGGTTGCGGGGCGGGTGCATATTCACCCCACCACCCTGACGTTGCAGAAAGGCACGATGAACGTGCTGCTTGGCCCCACACTGTCGGGCAAGACCAGCCTGATGCGCCTGATGGCCGGGCTGGATGCCCCCACCACAGGCCGCATTCTGTGGGATGGTCAGGATGTCACCGGCGTGCGCGTGCAAGATCGTGGCGTCGCCATGGTGTATCAGCAATTCATCAACTACCCCGGCCTCAGCGTCTATGAAAACATCGCATCGCCCCTGCGCATCACGGGTGTGGCACGCGATGAGATTGACCGTCGCGTGCGCGAAACCGCCGAGATGATGCGCCTGACCCCGATGCTTGATCGCAAACCGCTGGAACTTTCGGGGGGCCAACAGCAGCGTTGCGCCTTGGCGCGGGCACTGGTCAAAGGGGCGGGGCTTGTGCTCCTCGATGAACCTCTGGCCAACCTTGACTACAAACTGCGCGAAGAATTGCGGGTCGAAATCCCCCGGATTTTCGAAGCCAGCGGCGCGATTTTCGTCTATGCCACAACCGAACCGGAAGAGGCACTTTTGCTGGGTGGCCATACTGCGGCCCTGCATCAGGGGTGGGTGGCGCAATTCGGCCCCACGCCCACGGTCTATCGCCAGCCTGCCGACATGACCACCGCGCGTGTCTTCAGTGACCCGCCGATGAACTTCGTTTCATGTTTCAAGGAAGGCCACCGGATCAACTTTGGCGACCGCGCCAATGCGCCCGCCGATGGCGTCTTTGCCGCATTGCCCGATGGCCGCTATACCGCCGGATTTCGCGCCAACCATCTGGAAATGAACAAACATTCCGGGCAAGCCGTGGAATTCCCCTGTGTCTTGGGCGTGTCGGAAATCACCGGATCAGAAACCTTTTTGCATATTCACCACGGCGACGACCGCTGGGTTGGGCTGGTGCATGGCGTGCATGATCTGACACCGGGCGATCATGTCAGCCTCTGGCTTGACCCGGCCCATGTCTATCTGTTCGACGCCAATGGCCAGCTTGCGGCCCCGGCAGCCTATGCCTTGGATGAATTGAAGGGGGCGGCATAAGATGGCCCGCATCACACTGAAAAATCTGGCGCACAGCTATTCGGCCAATCCAAAATCAGACTCTGATTTCGCGCTGAAGGAAATGGACCATGTCTGGGATGACGGCGGGGCCTATGCGCTGCTGGGGTCTTCGGGCTGCGGGAAATCAACGCTGTTGAACATCATCTCGGGCCTGTTGCGCCCCAGCCAGGGCCGGGTGCTGTTTGGCGACACCGATATGACAGATGCCGCCACGGCCCAGCGAAACATCGCACAGGTGTTTCAGTTCCCGGTGGTCTACGACACCATGACGGTGCGGGACAATCTGGCCTTCCCGCTGCGCAATCGCGGCATGGATGCCAAATATATCGCCGACCGCGTGGCCCAGATCGCCCGCATGATCGGCATGGAAGAAACGCTGAACCGCAAGGCCCAGGGCCTGACCGCCGATGCCAAGCAAAAGATCAGCCTTGGTCGCGGCATGGTGCGCGAGGATGTGAACGCCATCCTGTTCGACGAACCGCTGACGGTGATCGACCCGCATATGAAGTGGGAGTTGCGGACGCAGCTGAAGCAACTGCACCGCCAGTTCGGCCATACCATGATCTACGTGACCCATGACCAGACCGAGGCCCTGACCTTCGCCGACAAGGTGGTGGTCATGTATGATGGCCGCGTGGTGCAGATGGGCACGCCGCAGGAATTGTTTGAAACCCCGGCCCATACCTTTGTGGGTTATTTCATCGGCTCGCCGGGGATGAACCTGTTTGATGCCAAAATCGAGGGAAACCGGGCGCACCTGCAAGGCGCTTCGGTCCAGCTGGGTGCGGCCTATGGGCCAATAACGGGCCGCACCCAAATTGGCATCCGCCCCGAATTTGCCGTGCTGACCAAGGGCGAGGGCCTGCCCGTCAGCATTCGCCGGGTCGAGGATGTGGGCCGCCACCGTCTGGTGCGGGCCGAAGCGGCCGGGCAACCGCTGAACATCGTGGTGCCCGAGGGCCTGCCCATCGGGGCCGACATGACGCATGTCAGTTTCGTGGCCGACAAGATCAACGTCTATGCCGATGACTGGCGCGTCAGCGCCACCTCTGTGGAAAGGGCTGCCTGATGGAAAAGACCGTCAACAACAAGGCCTGGTTCCTGGTGCTGCCGGTGCTGGTGGTGGTGGCCTTTTCTGCCGTCATTCCGCTGATGACCGTGGTCAACTATGCGATGAACGACACTTTCGGCAACAACCAGTTCTTCTGGGTGGGGCTTGAATGGTTTGAGGAAATGGTCACCTCCAGCCGCCTGCATGACGCACTTGGCCGGCAGATCCTGTTCACCGCGATCATCCTGTCGATTCAGGTGCCCTTGGGTATCTTCGTCGCGCTGAACATGCCGAAAAAGGGCTTTTGGGCCAGCGTGGTGCTGGTGCTGATGGCGCTGCCGCTGCTGATCCCGTTCAACGTGGTCGGCACGATCTGGCAGATCTTTGGCCGCGTCGATATCGGCCTTTTGGGCCATACTCTGGCAGCACTTGGGTTTGACTATAACTACACCAACGATCCGCTGGATGCCTGGATCACCGTGATCGTCATGGATGTCTGGCACTGGACATCGCTTGTCGCCCTGCTGGCCTATGCCGGGCTGCAATCCATTCCGCAGGCCTATTATCAGGCCGCCAAGATTGATCAGGCATCCCGTTGGGCCGTGTTCCGCTATATCGAGCTGCCAAAGATGAAAGGCGTGCTGCTGATCGCTGTGCTGTTGCGCTTCATGGACAGCTTCATGATCTACACCGAACCCTTCGTCGTCACCGGGGGCGGCCCCGGCAACTCGACCACCTTCCTGTCCATCGACCTGGTGAAGATGGCTGTCGGCCAGTTCGACCTTGGCCCCGCCGCCGCCTTCAGCCTGATGTATTTCCTGGTGATCCTGCTGGTGTCATGGGTGTTCTACACCGTCATGACCAGCCTTGACCGCGCCGAAGCCCAACAAGGGGAGTCCCACTGATGCGCATGAAATCCTCAGCCATCGTGATGGTGCTGTATCTGCTGTTTCTTTTGGTGCCGATCTACTGGCTGCTGAACATGAGCCTGAAGACCAACACCGAGATCACCAGCACCTTTACCCTGTTCCCCAGCGATCTGACCTTTCGCAACTATGCGGTGATCCTGACCGATCCCAGCTGGTATATGGGCTATGTCAACTCGATCATCTACGTCACCATGAACGTGGTGATCTCGCTGACGGTCGCGCTGCCTGCGGCTTATGCCTTCTCGCGCTACAGCTTTATGGGCGACAAGCACCTGTTCTTCTGGCTGCTGACCAACCGCATGGCCCCGCCCGCCGTCTTTGCGCTGCCGTTCTTTCAGCTGTATTCCAGCGTGGGCCTGTTCGACACCCATATCGCCGTGGCCTTGGCGCATTGCCTGTTCAACGTGCCGCTGGCCGTCTGGATCCTCGAAGGCTTCATGCGGGGCGTGCCCAAGGAGATCGACGAAACCGCCTATATCGACGGCTATTCCTTCCCCAAATTCTTCGTCAAGATCTTCATGCCCCTGATCGCCAGTGGCATCGGCGTCGCGGCCTTCTTCTGCTTCATGTTCTCATGGGTTGAACTGCTGCTGTCGCGCACCCTGACATCGGTGAACGCCAAACCCATCGCCGCCACCATGACCCGCACCGTTTCGGCCAGCGGGATGGATTGGGGGGTGCTGGCCGCTGCCGGGGTGCTGACCATCGTGCCCGGCGCCTTGGTGATCTATTTCGTGCGCAACTACATTGCCAAGGGCTTTGCCCTGGGAAGGGTGTGATGACCGACACAACCGCAACCCGCCGCGTCAACTGGACGGCCATCACCCTGGGCGCCGTCGCAACCATGGCCGCTATCCTTGTGGCGCTGATCATGGCAGCCCCCCGCAAGGACGGCGCAATCGACTGGTTCGCCCCGATGGTCGCGCAAGGCTGGATGGCCTGGACCCTGCCCGTGGCGCTGTTCTTCTGGGTCATTGCCAGCCTGCTGGTGACGATGACCCTGCTGGCGATCCGCTTTCCCGAAACGCCGCGCATCGGCGTGCTGCGGATCGAGACAACCCGTGGTGACCGGCTGTTCATCACCCTTCTGGGGTCGGCCTTCATTCACCTGATCTGGCTTTTCTTCGCGGGCACGCCGCTTTGGGGCGCGTCTGCACTCTGCCTTGTCTATGCCGCAGCCGTATTTCGCTGGGTCTAGTCAAGTGACAACCGCCGGGGGGCGGGATGCGACCCCAGCCCCGGCTGACTGCTGAACGAATGTCTCACAATCTGGGAGGATAAATGATGAGATTACGCCAAACCACAACCGCCATGGCGCTTGCGCTGATGGCCATGGGCAGTGCCCCGGCCTGGGCCGATATGGATGCGGCCAAGGCCTTCCTCGATGCCGAAATCGGCGATCTGTCCACGCTCAGCCGTGCAGACCAAGAGGCCGAGATGCAATGGTTCATCGACGCCGCGGCGCCGCTGTCCGGCATGGAAATCAAGGTGGTGTCGGAAACCATCACCACCCATGAATACGAAGCCAAGGTTCTGGCCCCGGCCTTTACGGCCATCACCGGCATCAAGGTCACCCATGACCTGATCGGCGAAGGCGATGTGGTCGAAAAACTGCAAACCCAAATGCAAACGGGCGAGAACATCTACGACGCCTATATCAACGACTCGGATCTGATCGGCACCCACTGGCGCTATCAGCAGGCCCGCATCCTTGATGACTGGATGGCAGGCGAAGGCGCGGCGGTCACCAACCCGAACCTTGATGTGAACGACTTTATCGGCAAGTCCTTCACCACCGCGCCAGACGGCAAGATGTATCAACTGCCAGACCAGCAGTTCGCGAACCTTTACTGGTTCCGCTATGACTGGTTCAACGATCCCAAGACGCAAGAAGACTTCAAGGCCAAGTATGGCTACGACCTTGGCGTGCCGCTGAACTGGTCGGCTTACGAAGACATCGCCGAGTTCTTTACCGGCCGCGACATGTCTTATGCCGGTGGCCCGGCAACGGGTGTCTATGGCAACATGGATTACGGCAAGAAAGACCCGTCACTGGGCTGGCGCTATACCGATGCTTGGATGTCGATGGCTGGCATGGGCGACGTGGGTGAACCCAACGGCCTGCCGGTCGATGAATGGGGCATCCGGGTGGATGAAAACAGCCGTCCCGTCGGCTCTTGCGTCACACGCGGCGGGGCAACCAACGATGCCGCGGCCGTCTATGCCGTGACCAAGGCCATCGAATGGCTGCAAAAATACACCCCGCCAGAGGCCCAAGGCATGACCTTTGGCGAGGCTGGCCCGGTTCCGGCCCAAGGCTCGATTGCCCAGCAGATGTTCTGGTATACGGCCTTCACCGCTGACATGGTCAAGGAAGGCCTGCCAGTCATGAACGAGGATGGCACGCCGAAGTGGCGCATGGCCCCCTCGCCGCATGGCGCCTATTGGCAAGAAGGCACCAAGGTCGGCTATCAGGATGCCGGCTCGTGGACCCTGCTGAAATCGACCCCGGTCGATCGCGCTCAGGCGGCCTGGCTCTATGCGCAGTTCGTCACCTCGAAAACCGTGGACGTGAAGAAAAGCCATGTTGGCCTGACCTTCATCCGCGAATCGACGATCCAGCATCAGTCCTTCACCGATCGCGCACCGCAACTGGGCGGTCTGGTCGAATTCTACCGCTCGCCCGCGCGCGTGCAGTGGTCGCCGACCGGCACGAACGTGCCCGATTACCCGAAGCTGGCACAGCTGTGGTGGCAGAACATCGGCGACGCCATGTCGGGGGCCAAAACCCCGCAAGAGGCGCTGGATGCCCTGTGCGAAGAGCAGGAAAAGGTGCTGGAGCGGTTGGAGCGCGCAGGCGTTCAGGGCGACATCGGCCCGAAGATGAACGAACCGCAAGATCCGCAGGTCTGGCTGGATGCCCCGGGTGCCCCGGTGGCCAAACTGGAAAACGAAAAGCCCGCAGGCGAGACGATCTCGTATGACGAGCTGATCAAATCCTGGCAAAACTGATCCCGCAAGGGATCAAGGGAGGGCGGCGCAAGCTGCCCTCCCGCAAATTTCTTGCAAGAAATTTGCCCGGAATTGTCGCAAATTCCGGGTCTGCGCCGCAGCCTTGCGCCCAATGCGTGGGGCTTTGTGCGGGCCAAAGGCGTTGTCCTTCCGGCCCCGAACCGACCGAGACAAAGGCCCGACGCCATGCCCCATATCCTTGCCATCGACCAAGGCACCACCTCTTCGCGCGCCATTCTGTTTGACGCGGGCCTAAAGGTTGTCGCCCTTGCGCAAGAGGAATTTCCGCAACTCTACCCCGCCCCCGGCTGGGTCGAGCATGATCCCTCTGACCTGTGGTCCACCGTGGCCGGCACAGCCCGCGCCGTGATTGAAAAGGCGGGCATCGACGCGGGCGACATCGCGGCCATCGGGATCACCAACCAGCGCGAAACCACCCTGATCTGGGATCGCGCCACGGGCCAGCCCATCCACCATGCCATCGTCTGGCAAGATCGCCGCACCGCCAACACCTGCACCGCGCTGAAAGACGCCGGGCACGAAGCGATGATCACCGCCCGCACCGGCCTGCTGCTGGACCCCTATTTTTCGGCCACCAAGGTCAAGTGGCTGCTTGACCATGTGCCGGGCGCACGCGCGCGGGCCAAAGCCGGGGAGCTGGCCTTTGGCACCGTTGACAGCTTTCTGATCTGGAAGCTGACCGGGGGCCGGGTGCATGCCACCGATGCCACCAACGCCGCCCGCACCATGCTGTTCAACATTGCCACCAATGAATGGGATGCCGAAATCTGCGCCCTGCTGGATGTGCCGATGTCGCTTTTGCCCGAGGTCAAGGATTGCGCCGCCGATTTCGGCACCACGCGCGCCGATCTGTTCGGGCATGAAATTCCGATCCTTGGCGTGGCCGGTGACCAACAGGCCGCCACCGTCGGGCAGGCCTGTTTTGCCCCCGGCATGATGAAATCAACCTATGGCACGGGCTGTTTTGCGCTGCTGAACACGGGCAGCGACATGGTGCCCTCGACCAACCGGCTGCTGACCACCATCGCCTACCGGCTGAACGGCCAGACCACCTATGCGCTGGAAGGGTCGATCTTCATTGCCGGGGCCGTGGTGCAATGGCTGCGCGACGGGCTGAAAATCATCCGCGAGGCCAAAGAGACGCAGCTCTTGGCCGAGGCCGCCGATGCCGCGCAAGGCGTGGTGCTGGTGCCAGCCTTCACCGGCCTTGGCGCACCCTATTGGCGGCCCGATTGCCGGGGGGCGATCTATGGCCTGACGCGCAACTCCGGCCCTGCCGAACTGGCCCGCGCCGCCTTGGAAAGCGTCGGCTATCAGACCCGCGATCTGTTGCAGGCCATGCGGTCAGACTGGGGGGCCGCAGCCGATGGGGTCTTGCGCGTTGATGGTGGCATGACGGCAAGTGACTGGGCCATGCAGTTCCTGTCGGATATTCTGGGCGCCCCGGTGGATCGGCCCGTGGTCACCGAAACCACCGCCCTTGGCGCGGCCTATCTGGCCGGGATGCAGGCCGGGCTGTGCCCGCCACCGGCCGAGTTTGCCAAAAGCTGGGCCTTGCAGCGCCGCTTTGAACCCGCCATGTCCGAAACCGACCGCAGCGCCAAATATGCCCGCTGGCAGCGCGCCGTCCAGGCAACGATGTCCGTATGACCTTTTCCATCCTTCAGCCACCCCGCATTCTGTTCGGGCGCGGCACCGCCGCACAGGCCGCCCCGCTGGCACTTGGGTTTGGTCAGCGTGTCCTCCTGGTGCATGGCGGCAGCGCGCGGCGCTCTGACTGGCTGGCCGATGCCTTGCAGGCCGGGGGGGCTACGGTGCATCGCCACCCCTGCCCCGGCGAGCCAACGCTGGCAATGCTGGAACAGGCACTGCCAGATCTGCGGGCCTTTGCCCCCACATCGGTCATCGCCCTTGGGGGCGGCTCGGTCATCGACCTGGCCAAGGCCCTGGCGGCCATGATCCCCGCGACGGGCGCACCCCTGGACCATCTGGAAGGCGTGGGCAAGGCCCTGCCGCTGACCCATGATCCACTGCCCTTGATCGCCCTGCCCACCACGGCGGGCACCGGGGCCGAGGTCACCAAGAACGCCGTCATCGGTGTGCCCGAACAGGGCCGCAAAGTCAGCCTGCGCGATGACCGGATGATTGCCCGTGTGGCGATTGTCGATCCGGCGCTGACCGATGGTTGCCCGGCAGGGGTGACACTGGCCTCGGGCCTTGATGCCGTCACCCAGGTGATCGAACCCTATCTGTCCTGCAAGGCCACCCCCTACAGCGATGCCATTGCCCTGCCCGCCATCGGCCCCGGCCTTGCCGCCCTGATGCGGCTGGCCGCAGGCGAAGACGCGGCGGCCCGAGATGTCTTGGCCTGGACCTCGCTTTGTGGCGGTCTGGCCCTTGCCAATTCCGGGCTGGGGGCGGTGCACGGCTTTGCCGGGGTGATCGGCGGCATGACAGGCGCGCCGCATGGCGAGATCTGTGGCGCCTTGCTGGGGCCGGTGCTGGCGATGAACCGCCAACGCAGCAGCGACCCGGCGCAAGAGCGGGCCGACAGGGTCTGCGCCCTGATCGCTGGCCCCTTGGGTTGCCCGCCCGATGATGCGCCGATGGCACTGGCCGACTGGGCCCATGGGGCGGGCCTGCCGCGCCTGTCGGCCATGGGGCTGGCCGCGCAAGACCATGCACAGGTGGCCCAGACCGCGCAGGGGGCCTCGTCGATGAAGGGCAACCCCGTGCCCCTGTCGATGGCAGATCTGATCGCCGTGCTGAACGCTGCGGGCTGATCAGCCGCTTGGCCTGCGCCGCCCATGCGCAGGCGCGATGTTCAGCGCGGCGCGATACTTGGCAACGGTGCGGCGGGCAATCGCCGCCCCCTCGCCCGACAGGGCCTGCGCCAGGGCCTGATCCGACAGGGGCCGCGCCTTGTCTTCTGCGGCCACCAACCGCGCCAGCCGCGCCCGCAGGGCCGCGCTTGCCTGATCGCCGCCCATATCGGCCGAAAACAGCGACCGCAGCCACCAACTGCCCAAGGGCGTATCCACCGCCGTGCCCGCCACCACCCGGCTGATGGTTGATTTGTGCAACGACAACTCCTCTGCCAGCGCCTGCATCGTCAGCGGGCGCAGCGCGGTTGGCCCCTGGTCCAGCGCGCGGCTTTGATGCGCCAGGATCGCCCGCCCCACCAGCAACAGGGTGGCATTGCGGGTCTGGATCAACCGCAGCACGTCGCGTGCGCGGGGGGCACTGGCGTCTGTTTCCTCAATCGCCAGCGTCGGCAGGCTTGAACGGTTCAGCTCCACACTCCAGCCCACCGGGGTCTTGCGCGCCAACAAATCCGGCTCGCGCAGCGGGCTTGCCACAGCACTAAAGGCGGTGCCGGGCTTGGGGTTGAACCCGCGCAGCACCGCAAAACCCTGCTGAATCTCGGCCACGCTGCACCCTGCAAGCCCGGCCAGCCTGGGCCAGTCAGCCTTGGCCACCAGCGCCAGATTGTCCAGCAGCACGGCCATCACCCCGTCCAGCACCCCGGCATCAACGGCCTGCAAACGCAGGCATTCGGCCAGATCACGGGCGAACAACCCCGCAGGCTCTATCTTTTGCATCTGCTGCAACACCGCCGCCACCCGGCTGACCGGCACCGCCAGTTCGGCGGCCACCCCGGCCAGATCACGGCCCAGCCATCCGGTCGGCTCCAAAGCCTCGGTCAGCGCCAAAGCGATCTGCTGGTCGGCCAACTGCGGCACCAAACCGGGCAGGGCGGCGGTCACATGGGCAAAAAGACTGGGCTCTGCCTGCGGCATCTCTGCCGCCTGCCCGGTGTCGCCAAGGCCAAGCCCCGACCAGCGCGGCAGCCAATCCCCCAAAGGCACCACCGCAGGCCGCAAAGTCAGCGCCGGAATTTCGGCCGCCTGCTCCTCCAGAAACGCGGCCAGCGCCTCGGCATCCATCCGCAAGACGCGCAGCACCGACTGCAACGCCCCAGACATGGCCAGCCGCTGGGTGGGGGTAATGCCGATACTGGTTCTTGATTTCATGCCCGAAACCTAGGCGCAGCCCACCCCAGCAGGCAAGCGGGAAACAGCCTTGCACGGTCCTGTGACAACGCCCCCCCTCGCCCCCGGCCCACACTGGCGCTAGGGTCCGCGCCACTGACCAAGGACCGAATGATGCACGCTTCTCTGCCCCTGACCCAAGACATCCTGCTGATCGGCGGCGGCCATGCCCATGCACTTGTGCTGCGCATGTGGGGGATGCGCCCCTTGGCGGGCGCGCGTCTGACCGTGGTCAATCCGGGGCCAGTGGCGCCCTATACGGGCATGTTGCCCGGTGCGATTGCCGGCCATTACGCCAAGCGCGACCTGATGATCGATCTGGTGCGGCTGGCCCGGTTTGCCGGTGCGCGCGTCATCCTTGACCGTGTGGTGGGCCTTGACCCGGCCACCCGCTCCGCCACCCTCGCCTCGGGCCGGGTGCTGGCCTATGACGTCGCCTCGATCGACATCGGCATCGCCTCTGACCTCCCGCAGATCCCCGGTTATGCCGACCATGGTGTCGCGGCCAAGCCCCTGGGCGCCTATGCCGACAGATGGGAAGCCTTTGTCGCCAAGGCCCCGCCCAAACCCCGGATCACCGTGATCGGGGCCGGTGTGGGCGGGGTCGAGCTTGCCCTTGCCTCGGCGCACCGCTTGCAGGGCGCAGCCCTTGATCCGCAGATCACCGTGCTGGAACAGGGGCCAACCGCCCTGCCGGGCATCGCCGCGGGCACCCGATCGGCGTTGCTGGCCGCGATGAAAGCCTATCAGATCACCCTGCGCACCAATACCACCACCACCCGCATCAGCCGCGATTGGGTGGAATTGTCTGACGGCACCAATCTGCCGTCGGATTTCACCCTGTCGGTGGCCGGGGCGCGGCCACAGGGCTGGCTGGCCCAGACCGGGCTTGAACTGCAGGATGGCTTTGTCACCGTCTCGCCCAGCCTGCAAAGCTCTGACCCGCAGATCTTTGCTGCGGGCGATTGTGCCCATATGGCCCATGCCCCCCGCCCCAAGGCCGGGGTCTATGCCGTGCGTCAGGCCCCGATCCTGTTTCACAACCTGCGCGCGGCGGCCTCGGGTGCCGCGATGCGGCGCTATCAGCCGCAGAAAGATTACCTCAAACTGATCTCGATGGGCCAGCAACGCGCCGTGGCCGACAAATTCGGTCTGCGCAGCGGCGGGGCCTGGCTGTGGCGGCTGAAAGACCGCATCGACCGCAGCTTCATGCAAAAGTTCGAAACCTATCCCACCATGCCCCAACCGGCCCTGCCCCGCCAACAGGCCACCGGCCTTGCACAGGCCTTGGGCGACAAGCCGATGTGCGGCGGCTGCGGTGCCAAAGTCGGCCCCGGCGCGCTTGGTGCCGCAATGCAGGCCCTGCCGCCCCCACAGCGCCAGGATCTGCTGTCTGGCCCCGGCGATGATGCGGCGCTGTTGCAAGTGGGGGGCGCGCGGCAGGTGATCACCACCGACCACCTGCGCGCCTTTGTCACCGACCCCGCGCTGATGGCACGTCTGGCCGCCATTCACGCCTTGGGCGATATCTGGGCCATGGGCGCCGACCCCCAGATTGCCCTGTCGCAAATCACCCTGCCCCGCCTGTCGCCTGATGTGCAGGCGCGCATGCTGGCCGAGATCATGGGCGCAGCTTCGGCCGTCTTTCGCGCCGCCGGGGCCGATATCGCGGGCGGGCATACCAGCGTCGGCGATGAATTGACGTTGGGCTTTACCGTCACCGGCCTGTCGCGCCTGCCGATCCCCAAACTGGGGGCCGCACCGGGCGATGCCATCGTGCTGACCAAACCCATCGGCACCGGCGTGGTGCTGGCCGCCGAAATGGGCCTGTCGCGGCTGACCGACCGCACCCTGATGCTGGGCGAGGCCTGGGCCACCTGCATTGCCAGCATGCAGCGCCCGTTGGGGCCAGCCGCCCTGCTGCTGCGCGAACGGGCCACGGCGATGACCGATGTCACCGGCTTTGGTCTGGCCGGTCATCTGTGGGAAATGCTGGGCAAGGGCCGCCTGTCGGCCACGCTGACGCTTGATGCCATTCCGCTGTTGCCCGGCGCGCTTGATCTGGCCACACAGGGCGTGGCCTCGACCCTGATGCCAGAAAACCGCGCGGCCCTGGATTGGCAAATCCAGGGCCCCACCGGGCCAAGAACCGACCTGCTGTTCGATCCGCAAACCTGCGGCGGGCTGTTGGCCACAGTGCCGCCCGCCTTTGTGACACCCATGCTGGCCGCCCTTGCCGGCGCGGGCCAAAGCGCCACGGTGATCGGGCGCATCAGCGCGCCCGACCGCCCCGATCAGGGGCGCATCACCCTGCTGTAAGCCCGCGCATGGGGCGCGTTCAGGCAAACAGGCCCTGACAGAACCAGCCGCCCGAGGCCTCTCCGCCATGGGCATAGAACAGCCACAGCCGATCGCCGCTTTCCGCCTCGATCCGCCAGTAATCGCGCGGGCCGCTGCGCCAGTTAGGGTCATCCCACCACCATTCCGGCAACAGCCGCTCTGGCCCCACCGCCACGCGCAACGCAAAATCACGCCGCCGCCAGCGAAAGCGGGCAGGCGGGCTGCGGTCGTCGGGGGCCTGCACCGGCTCGGGCCGGAAAATCACCACCGGGCGGGGGGCGCGCGGTTCGGGCCATTCGCCGCTGGCAGGCGCAGACCACGCGGCGGTCAGCACCGAAAAGGTCTTTTCCGGGATATGGCTGTCGGCCGGATGCAGCCGCACAACCGCCTCTTGCCCCAGCCGCGTGCCCAGCTTGGCCACCAGATCATCAAACCTTGGCCCATCCTTGACCCGCGCCATCGCCGCCGCCGCTGCATCCAGATGGCCGCGATGCTGAATCTGATGCACCAGTTCGGTTTCCAGCGCCTCCAGCCGCAACCGGTCAAAGCCGAACCCCGCATCAAAGCCCGCAATCTTCATCGCGATCAGCGGGCGCAGGCGGTCGGCCTCATACGTGGCGCGGGCCAGCCCGATATCGGCCCAGTCGGCCGTGCCATCTGCCCGCTGCGCCTCGATCCGCAACAGCCGCACCCCGCGCCCCTTGGCCTTCAGCTTGGCGCAAAGCACAGGCAACAGGCGGTCAATCCCTGCCGCCACATCCTCCACCAGGCCAATCGGCTCGGGAAAGCTGATCCGCACCGCGAAATGCAGCGGTGCCCGTGCCGGGCTGACCGGTTCCGAAACCTGACCAAAGGCCTGATCCAGCCGCGTCAGCGTATCGGCCCCGAACCGCCGCGCCAGGGCCGCACGGGGCAGGCCGGCAATGTCTTCCACCCGCCGCAAGCCCAGATGCCCCAGCGAGGTCACCACCTTGGGCCGCAACCGCAGCGCAGGCAACGGCAGCCCGGCCAGCGCCTGCCGCATCGTGCCCGGCGGCGCAATCACCCCCAAAGGCCCGGTCAGCGGCAGGGCCGCCGCCCCTGCCCGCCGCGTCACCGCCCGCGACCGCGTGGCCCGCGCCTCTTGCTGAATGGCATCCCCATTGCGGTCGGTCTGCGCCACGGCCCCCGAATAGCGCGCCAGCGCCCAGGCCGCGCCGCGCGTATCCGCCACCGCCGCCCGCACCGTCAGCCCCAGATCGGCGCAATCTTCGGCCATCTGCGCCAGCACCCCCTCTTCTCCGCCAAACAGATGCGCGCATCCCGTCAGGTCGATCACCAGCGCATCGGGCGGCTCTTCGGCCACCCAAGGGCTGAACTTGCCCGCCCAGCGCCGCAGCGCAGCCAGAAAGGCACGGTCGCCCGGCGCATGTTCCGCCGCCGTCAGCAAATGGGCACAGATCGCCGTCGCATCGCGCAGGGGCTGGCCCAGCCGCAGTCCCGCCGCCTCGGCCTGCGGGTTCAGGCTGATCAGAACCTGCGCCTGATCGCGCATCCCCACCACGGCAAAAGGCCCCGGCATCACATCGCGCCGCGCCCGCAGCACGCGCTCCACCGCCAGACGCGGAAACCACAAAGACAACACACGACGCAGGGCCATTGGGGCGACTCAGCTGTTTGTTCACTATATGTTCCTGTTTACCCCCCCGCACAGCCCAAGGCGAGTCTTCTGTGCCCCCATCATGACAATGGCGTGAGACGCCAAAGCAACGTGACAAGACCACTTCCCCGACTCACGACCTGCCCTATACTGGGCCGATTGACTCAACCAACAGGGGCGAAAGCATGACATTTATCACCAAGGGTTTGATTGCGGGCCTTGTGCTTGTGGCCGGCGTTGCCGTGGCGAAAGAAGGGGTGCAAGACCCCACCGTCAAGGCGCGGATGGATTTGATGAGCACGATCGGCATGAACACCAAGGTTCTGGGCGATATGGCCGGTGGCAAAACCGAATTTGACGCCGCCGCCGCCAGTGCCGCCAAAGATGCGCTCGTCGCGGCCTCGGCCGATATTGCCGCCAAATTCGAAACCCAAGCCACCGACCCTGTGGCCGAAGCCAAGCCCGAAATCTGGACAAACTGGGATGATTTCGTCGCCAAGGCCAGCGCCCTGAACACGGCGGCCACAGCCCTTGATCCGGCCTCGGTCGATTCGATCAAGGCGGGCATGGGTGCCATCGGCGGCTCGTGCAAGGCATGCCATACTGACTACCGTATCTGACACATCCGGTGCCTGCCCCCCCGCGGGGCAGGCCTACCGTCAGGTGCAATGAACCCGCGTGATCCGCCCTGCGGCATCCAGATCGATGTTCAGCCGATCAGGCCGGTAATCCATCGTCACCGCCGTGACAGGGCCGATGATCCGCGTGCCCTCGGGCAATGTCATGCGGGCCAGAACATCCCCGCTTTGCCCCACCAGCCCCTGCAATTCCCCGGCGCCACAGGCCCCGCGCTCAGGCGGCACGCGATCAGGCCCCTCGGGCGCAACACAGCCCGCCAGCAGCAGCGCCAGCCCCAGACCCGAACCCCGCCCCATCATCCGCAAAACATCTTCAAGATCTGACCCGTCCCATCAACCTGCACATTCAGCCGGTCGGGCATCAGATCACGCGTGATGCGCTGCTGCGGCCACAACACCCGCAACTGCCCGCGCAAGCGCACCTCGGCCAGCCGGGTGAAATGCGCGCCCCGCAGCCGCTCCAAACTCTCTGCGCCGCAGCCTTCCTCCTGCCGTTGCGCCAAAAGCGCAGGCTCCAGCACCGCGCGGCCCGGCGGCATCACACGCGAAAAGCCGCCGCACCCCACCAGAACGGCAAGCGACACCAGCACAAAAGGGCGATGAAACGGCATAGCGTGCAATGAACTCACGGCAGAGGGCTGCATTCAATCGCCAAAGCTTATCCCCGTCCACCCCCCACGGGCAAGAGCAGGCCGACGCGAAAACACCTTGGCCTGTCGCATCACGGGTTGCCTTGGCCCAAAGTTTCGCCCAGCCTGCCCGCCAAATCGCATCAGAAAGGAACCGCCCATGCGCACCCGTGCCGCCGTTGCCCTAGCCCCCGGCAAACCGCTTGAGATCATGGAGGTGAACCTTGACGACCCCAAAGAGGGCGAGGTTCTGATCGAGATCAAGGCCACCGGCATTTGCCACACCGATGAATTCACCCTGTCCGGCGCCGATCCCGAAGGCATCTTCCCCGCCATTCTGGGCCATGAAGGCGCAGGCGTCGTGGTGAAATGCGGCCCCGGTGTCACCTCGCTGAAACCCGGTGATCATGTCATCCCGCTTTACACCCCCGAATGCCGCGAATGCCCCAGCTGCCTGTCGCGCAAGACCAACCTTTGCACCGCGATCCGCAGCACCCAAGGCCAGGGCCTGATGCCCGACGGCACCACCCGCTTTTCAATGCTGGATGGCACGCCGATCTATCACTACATGGGCTGCTCGACCTTTGCCAACCACACGGTCATGCCCGAAATCGCCCTGGCCAAGGTCCGCGAGGACGCCCCCTTTGACAAGATCTGCTATATCGGCTGTGGCGTCACCACCGGCGTCGGTGCGGTGCTGAACACCGCCCAAGTCGAAATCGGTGCCAAGGCCGTGGTCTTTGGCCTTGGTGGCATCGGCCTGAACGTGATCCAGGGCCTGAAAATGGCCGGGGCCGACATGATCATCGGCGTTGACCTGAACAATGACAAAAAGGAATGGGGCGAGAAATTCGGCATGACCCATTTCGTCAATCCCACGGAAATCGAGGGCAGCGTCGTCAACCACATCGTCGAGATGACCAAGACGCCGTTCGACAAGATCGGCGGGGCCGATTACAGCTTTGACTGCACCGGCAACGTCAAGGTGATGCGCGATGCGCTGGAATGCACCCACCGCGGCTGGGGCCAGTCGATCATCATCGGCGTCGCCCCGGCAGGTGCCGTCATCGAAACCCGCCCGTTCCAACTGGTGACAGGCCGGGTCTGGAAGGGCACCGCCTTTGGTGGCGCGCGCGGCCGCACCGATGTGCCCAAGATCGTCGATTGGTATATGGACGGCAAGATCGAGATCGACAGCATGATCACCCATGTGATGCCGCTGGAAAAGATCAACGAAGCCTTTGATCTGATGCATGCGGGCAAATCCATCCGCAGCGTGGTGGTGTATTGATACCACGCGGGGGCGGGCCACAGCCTGCCCCCACCGCTGGCGCGACCAAGATAAAGGCCGGCAGGGCCTTTCGGTTCTGGGCGCAATCGGGCAGACTGCGGAAAAAAGGACCATCATGGCCGATCTCAGCGCCCCCCGCACCCCGACTGCCCGCACCCCCCGTCTTTGCGTCCTGATTGACGCCGACAATATCCCGGCCAGCCATGCCGAGGCGATTTTCGAAGAGATCGCGTCACTGGGCGAGGCCAGTGTGCGCCGCATCTATGGCGACTGGTCGGCGGCCCGCCTGGGCGGATGGGCCAAGAAAGTGGCCGCACTCGGGCTTGTTGCCGATCAGCAATTTGCCAATACCAAGGGCAAGAATGCCAGCGACATCGGCTTGGTGATCGCCGCAATGGATTTTCTGCATTCCGGCCTGTTCGACGGTTTTGTTCTCGTCTCATCAGACAGCGATTTCACCCGGCTGGCCGCGCGCATCCGCGAACAGGGCCTTGATGTCTATGGCATCGGCGAAAAGAAAACGCCCGAGGCCTTTCGCATGGCCTGCAAGCGGTTCATCTATGTCGAGAACCTTGGCGGGGCCGACCCAGAGGAGGTGGTGCGCCCGCGCGCGGCCGGGGTCGAGACACCCGTGGCGCGCAGCACCGCCAAAGAACCCGCCCAGACCGCCATTCCGCTGATCGTGGCCGCAATGCGCGCCATCGACCCGGATGGCGAATGGTATACGCTTGGCCCCTTGGGCCAGTTCATCACGCAGGCCAACCCCGATTTCGACACCCGCACCTATGGCGCGGCCAAGCTGTCTGATCTGGTGCGCAAGCTGCCTCGGTTCGAATTGCGCCACGGGCCGGGCGGCCAGTTGGAATTGCGCGACCTGTCCTAAAGCGCGCAGATGGCCGTGGTGCGGCTGTGACCACAGATGCACCACAGATGCACCACGGCAAAACCACATGATTGGCACAGCACTTTGGTGCATTGATGCAGAGTAACCCTGCGGGCCTGCGCCTGTTCACAAGGGCGTCGCTGGCCTATCTTTGGCCCAAAGGAGACCGCCATGACAGCAGCACTTTCTCTGGGCCTTGATACCTTTGGCGATGTCACACACCAGCCAGACGGCACCCTGACGCCGATGGATCAGGTGCTGCGCGACGTGGTGGATCAGGCTGTCCTTGCCGATGAAACTGGCATTGATTTCATAGGCTTGGGCGAACATCACCGCGACGATTTCGCCATTTCCGCGCCTGAAATCGTGCTGGCCACCATCGCCGGGCGCACACACCGCATCCACCTTGGCACCGCCGTCACGGTGCTGTCTTCGGATGATCCGGTGCGCGTGTTCCAACGCTTTTCCACCCTGAACGCCCTGTCAAATGGCCGGGCCGAGGCGATCATGGGGCGCGGGTCGTTCAGCGAAAGTTATGGTTTGTTTGGCTATGACATGCAGGATTACGAACAACTGTTCGAGGAAAAGCTGGATCTCTTCGCAAAACTTGTCCGCGATCATAAAGTTACATGGAGCGGTCAGACCCGCGCCCCGCTCAGGAATCAGCGTGTTTATCCGCCTTTGGGGCCAAAGGGCCTGACCACCTGGGTTGGCGTCGGGGGCAGCCCCGAGTCGGTGGTGCGGGTGGTGCGGCAGGATCTGCAACTGATGCTGGCAATCATTGGCGGCGATCCGCGGCGGTTCGTGCCCTACGTCGATCTGTATCACCGCGCGGTGGACCAGTTCGGCCAAAAGGCCCGCCCGATTGGCGTGCATTCCCCCGGTTTCGTCGCCGAAACGGATGAAGCCGCGCGCGAGGCCCTGTGGCCGCATTACCGCGAGATGTTTGGCCGCTTGGGCCGCGAACGCGGCTGGCCCCCCGTCACCAAAGACCGCTATCTGGCCGAAGTCGAGCATGGTTCGCTTTATGTCGGCAGCCCCGAAACGGTGGCCCGCAAGATTGCGTCGGCAGCCAAGGCCTTGAAAATACAAAGGTTTGATCTGAAATATTCCACCGGCCCGCAGCCGCATGCGCAGTTGATGGAGTGTATCCGGCTGTATGGCGAACGGGTGATTCCGATGGTGCGTGACATGATGACCTCTGATCGGGTGCCGGCCTGACCGCCGCCTGTTACCCGATGCAGGGCGTCGGTGCCCCCATCCGTGGCAACGCCGCCGCGTGGGGGCTCGATGCCCCCCAAGGCGGCTCTGCCGTGTTGGCCGGGGTCAGAACCGGGCGCAGCAGGGCCATGGGGTGTGACCGCAGGCTCAGCCGCATCGAGAGGTAATCCTCTACCACCGCCTCACCCATCGTCATCTCGCGGAACTGCACCTTCGGCTCGACAATCCCCTCACCCTCCAGCCCTTGGGAAAACAGCGGCAGCGGTTTTGGGGCTGTCAGCGCCTTGGCCTCCCACAGCGCGGCCCGCCGCACGATGCCAAGGCTGGCAAAACAATCGGCCTCGGCCAGACAAACCACCGTCTCAGGGTGCACCCCGGCGCGGCGCCAGACATCGGTCACTTCGGTATAGCCATTGCCCCGCGCGGCCACAATCCATTGTGCCTCCTCGGCGTCGATCCCCTTGATCTGGCGGAACCCCAGCCGCAGGGCAAGGCCCTTGTCATGGTCCTCCATCTGGTTGTCCCAGTCGCTGCGGTTGATGCAGACGGGCAGCACGACCACCCCATGGTCGCGTGCATCACGCACGATCTGGGCAGGCGCGTAAAACCCCATCGGCTGGCTGTTCAGCAAGGCGCAGGCGAAAATGCCGGGATGATGGCGCTTTAACCAGGCACTGGCATAGACCAGATGGGCAAAGCTGGCCGCATGGCTTTCGGGAAAACCATAGCTGCCAAAGCCCTCGATCTGGGCAAAGCAGCGCGCCGCAAAATCGGTGTCATAGCCGTTGCGGCGCATGCCTTCCAGAAAGCGGTCATGAAACTCGCTGACATTGCCGTGCTTTTTGAACGTCGCCAGAGACCGTCGCAGGCGGTCGGCCTCCTCGGGGGTAAAGCCAGCACCGACAATGGCAATCTGCATGGCCTGTTCCTGAAACAGCGGCACCCCCAGCGTCTTGCCCAGAACCGCACCAAGCGCATCCGAGGGGAAGGTGACCACCTCTTGCCCATTTCTGCGCCGCAGATAGGGGTGAACCATATCGCCCTGAATGGGGCCGGGGCGGATGATCGCCACCTGTATCACCAGATCGTAAAAGCTGCGCGGCCGCATCCGGGGCAGAAAGTTCATCTGCGCCCGGCTTTCCACCTGAAAGACCCCCAGACTGTCGGCCTTGCACAGCATGTCATAGGTTTCAGGGTCTTCGGGCGGCAGGCTGGCCAGATCAACATGCCGGTCATGGTGTTTTTCAACCAGATCAAAGGCTTTGCGGATGCAACTGAGCATGCCAAGGGCCAGAATATCGACCTTGAGGATGCCCAGCGTGTCGATATCGTCCTTGTCCCAGCAAATCACGGTGCGATCGGCCATGCTGGCGTTTTCGATCGGCACCAATTCGTCCAGCCGGCCTTCGGTGATGATGAACCCGCCCACATGCTGCGACAAATGGCGGGGAAAGCCCTGAATTTCCTCGACCAGACGCATCGTCTGCATCAGGCGGCGGTCGGTCGGGTCAAGCCCGATTTCGGCCAGCCGCGCCGGGGTAATCGCCTTTGGCCCGCCAAAGCCCCAGATCTGTGACGACAGCGCCGACAGCGTATCTTCGGTCAGCCCCATCGCCGCCCCCACCTCGCGCACGGCCCGCTTGCCCCGGTAGTGGATCACCGTGGCACAAAGGCCAGCACGGTGGCGGCCGTATTTGGCATAGATGTGCTGGATCACCTCCTCGCGCCGTTCATGTTCAAAATCTACATCAATATCAGGGGGTTCGTTCCGGGCCTCGCTGACGAACCGCTCAAACACCATGGTGCCCACCTCGGGCGAAACCGAGGTGACGCCAAGCGCATAGCAGACCACCGAATTGGCGGCCGAGCCACGCCCTTGACACAAGATGCCCTGTGAGCGGGCAAAGGCCACGATGTCATGCACGGTCAGGAAATAAGGCTCATAGCCCAGTTTGGCGATCAGGGTCAGTTCATGGGCCATCTGCGCCTGCACCTTGGCGGGGGCGCCTTGGGGATAGCGGCGGCGCAGGCCCTCGGCAGACAGGCGGGCCAGACGGGCCGAAGGGGTTTCGCCACCGGTGATTTCCGACGGGTATTCATAGCGCAATTCATCCAAGGAAAATGCAGCGCGTTCAGACACTTGCACAGCGTTTTCCACCGCCCCCTCATGCCCGGCGAACAGCTGCAAAAGCGCGGCCTTGGGGCGCAGGCGTTGTTCGCCATGGGGCAGGATGTGGCGGCCCAGATCGACCACGCGGCGGCCAAGGCGGATGGCGGTCAGCGCATCGGCAAGACGGCGGCGGGCGGGGTGGTGCAACATCGGCAAGGCCGAGGCGACAGTGGGCAGGCCAAGGGCCTGCGCAAGGGCGGCGTGGCGGGCCATGCGGGCCCGGTCTTGCCCATCATAATGCGGAGCCAAGACCACCGAGCATTGGCCCGGAAAAGCCTGAGCCAGACGCCCGGCCTGGGCCTGCCAGCCGGTCTGACGCTGGGGCCGCGCCACCGGCGTCAGACGCTGGCCGGGGGGGTGCAACAGCAGCTCTGCCCCCTGCCCCCATTCCAGCAGATCGGCCAGTTCCAGATGACATTCCCCCTTGGGCGCCCGCAAGTTACCCTTTGTAATCAAACGACAAATCCGGCCCCAAGCCGCCCGGTCCCGCGGCAGGGCGGTGACCGCAAAACCATCGGTCAGCACCAGCCGCACACCGGGGATCAGGCGCGGCGCAGACCCGGTTTCACGCCGCAAATCCCGCGCCTTTTGATGCGCCCTGACCACCCCGGCAAGGCTGTTCACATCCGTCACCGCAAGCGCCACCAACCCCGCATCATGGGCAGCCTGCATCATCTCCTCGGGGTGCGACGCCCCGGTGAGGAAGGTGAAATTGGTCAGGGCGCACAGCTCGGCAGCGGGCATGGAATCGGGGGGCCATTCATGAACAAATCAAGAACAAACCTAGCGTGAGCCAAGACAACTTTCCAGTGCCTTGCCCCTGTCACCCTGCATACACCCCCCGTACACCCCCCGTGCAGACAGGGAAAGGCACCCCCAAGCCCCCTGAAACAGGACCGCAGGGCGCAATCCACGCCAATTTCAGCGCCCTGGGGTGCAACGAAGCGATGTCGGCTTTGAGCCCATTGCGGTCATCCGCCATAGATGAAGACAGAGTCTTCGCGACAAAGTTTGGTCACTGTTGAAAGCCATACACTTGGCTGGATTGCGCCATTTATGGCGCGCAAGGGGCAAGGGAATGTGGAAGGTTCAAGCGATGTTATGCGTGTTGAGTGCGGCCTCGGTGTCATCTCTCTTGATGGGCTGGCCCGGTTATGTCTTGGCGCAGCAGGGCGAAGCCGCGTCCACCCCCAGCACGGTGTCGAATGACCTGGCGGGAAAAACTGCCCGATTCTTATCTGATAGGCACGGATCAGGCGTTGTATACTTCGCTCAGGATGGCCGCACATTTATGTGGAATCCCGGTCAATTTAACGTTCTGACCGGCAACTGGTCCGGGGAGACAATCCAGATCAGTCAAGGCACCCCGAAAACTCCCACCGTGATCGACACTATCACTGTCACTTTCCCCGGTAGCTTTGCAGATCGGGGAGGGATTTTTGCAATTCTTGAGGCCAACCGAATCCATGATGACTTGGGTGTGGAAGAGGTCTCTGATGGCGATATCCTGACTTTAGAGGATGGAGGGCCGCCCTGCCGAATGTGTCGTGTTGACATGACCTTCTCGCAGATGCTGGGAAACTGACGAAGCAAACTAGACGCTGTTGTGAGCAACGTCCGCTTCGTCCGCACAGCCGCCCTTCAGCCCCCCCTGCCCCCTACAACCCCATCACCATATCCCGATGCGGGATGCCGGCGTCGTCGTAGATGGGGCCTTGGGCGGTGAAGCCGAGGCGTTCGTAGAACCCAAGGGCGTGGGTTTGGGCGCCCAGTTTGGCTTGGGTGACGCCCGGTTGGCGGCGGAGTTCTTGAACCGCCGCCCGCATCAGCGCCGCGCCAAGGCCGGTGCCGCGCGCCGCGGGCAGCACGCAGACGCGGCCGATCTTGCCCGTTTGGCCCATCAGCAGCAAGCGGGCCGAGCCCATGGGCACGCCATCGACCGTGGCCAAGAGGTGGATGGCGTCATCATCCTTGTCGTCGATTTCATCGGCCTCGCTGACGCCCTGTTCCTCGATAAAGACCTTGCGGCGCAGCATCCGGCAGGTGGCGATGTCTTGGGTGGGGCGAATGTCGATCATGCGAAATAATCCCGCAGGATGCGGGCATAGATCGCCTTGAGCTGGTGGATCTGGTCGACCTGCACCCGTTCATCGACCTGATGCATGGTCTTGCCCACCAAGCCAAATTCCACCACCGGGCAATGGTTTTTCACAAATCGCGCATCCGATGTGCCGCCCGAGGTGGACAGCACCGGCTGGCGCCCGGTTTCGGCCTGCACCGCGCGGGCGACCATGTCAGACCATTCGCCCGGCGGGGTCAGAAAGCTTTCGCCCGAAATCTGGATGCGGCAGGCGATGTGCACGCCTGTCTCCCGCTCGACCGTCTGGGCATGGGATTTCAGCCAGTCGGTCAGGCTGCTGCCCGTATGCAGATCGTTGAAGCGGATGTTTACGGTGGCCGTGCCCTTGGCCGGGATCACGTTATTGGCGGGGTTGCCGCAATCAATGGTGGTGATGGCCAGGGTCGAGGCGTCGAAATGGTCGGTGCCATCGTCCAGCGGCTTGTCCTGCAACCGCGCCAGCAGCGATACCAGCGCGCTCATCGGGTTTTTCGCGCGGTGCGGATAGGCCGAATGGCCCTGCACCCCGGTGGCGGTGAACCAGCAGGTCATGCTGCCGCGGCGGCCGATCTTCATCATCTCGCCCATGTCATTCGGGCAGGTGGGCTCGCCCACAAGGCAATGGGTCATCCGCTCACCCTGTTCGGCCATCCAATCCAGCAGGGCCACGGTGCCGTCTTGCGCATCGCCCTCCTCATCGCCGGTGATGGCCAGGATCACGGCGCCATCGGGGGGCGTGTCGCGGACGAAATCAATGGCGGCGGCGGCAAAGGCGGCAACGCCCGATTTCATATCGGTTGCCCCGCGCCCATACATCCAGCCATCGACGATCTCGGCCCCGAACGGGTCGTGCGTCCATGCCGCCACATCGCCCACCGGCACCACATCGGTATGGCCGTTAAAGCCAAGGCTGCGGTTGGCGCCGCGCGCGCCCCAGCGGGCGTAAAGATTGGCGATGCCGTTCCGATCAACCCGTGTGCAGCGAAAGCCCGCATCCGACAACAGCCGATCCAGCAGGGCCAGGGCCCCGCCCTCGGCCGGGGTGACCGAAGGGCAGCGGATCAGATCGGCGGTCAGTTGGGCGGCATCCACGGGGCGGGTCATCGGCATCTCCATCCTTTTGCCAAGGCATAGCCCGCCCCGATCAGGGCTGCAACGGCCCTGCCTGTTGCAGCAAAGTGACGCAAAACCGGGGCATCGGCCGATGCCCGAAGGAATGTGGCAAAATCATGTGTTGCATTTGGCCAAAGTTTGATAACTTTTAAGTCACTGAATAATAAGTCCTGAGGCAGGGCACGAGCAGGGTCAACGCACCCACCCGATACGACCGATGACCGGATCTGCATCCGGCCAAAGGCTATGTCCTGTCTCTCTGTCCGGAGAGCGCCTCTATGCCGGCAACTGGCTCTGAGCTGAATTACAACGTCAACGCCAGTGCGACGACGATGGCGAATGCGATTTTCGGCAATGGCGTTACGGTGACCGGGGCCAGCTATTCCGGGCCGACCAACAGTTCGGCCACCTACACCAACGGGCAGGTGGCGCCCGGCGTGTTGCCCAGCAGTTCCGGGGTGATCCTGTCCACCGGCAATGTGCGCGACTTTACCCAATCCAGCGGTGATCCGAACCGGTCAACCGGCACGACCACCGACACGTCGGGCACCAACAACAGTTCGCAGTTCAATACGATTGCGGGCGCGACCACCTATGACGCGGTGTGGCTGGATGTGAATTTCATCCCCACGGGCAATGTGATGACGATGCAATTCGTCTTCAGTTCGGAAGAATACCCCGAATATGTGAATTCCAGCTTTAATGACGTGGTGGGCGTGTGGATCAACGGCACTTATGTTCCGGTGACGGTTGGCAATGGCCGGACGTCGATCAACAACATCAACCCAAATACCCAGCCCAACCTGTTCATCGACAACACCGGCGATTCCTACAACACCGAGATGGATGGCTTTACCATCACCCTGACGCTGACCATTCCGGTCAATCCGGGTGTGGTCAATTCGATCCGCATCGGGGTGGCCGATACGGGGGATGCCAATTACGATTCGAACCTGATCATCGTGGGTGACAGTGTGCAGACGCAGCTTGTGCCGCGTGATGATCTGGCGACCATGTTTGCCACCGGGCAGACGACGATTGATGTTTTGGCCAATGACGTTTCGACCCTGTCGGGCAATCTGGTTATCACCCAGATCAACGGGGTGAATGTGGTGGCCGGGCAGGTGATCACCCTGCCATCGGGCCAGCAAGTGCGGCTGAATGCCGATGGCACGATCACCGTTATCGGCAATGGTGACATCGAAACGGTGAATTTCACCTATACCGTCACCGGGCCGAACAGCAATGTCGCCACCGGGCTTGTCAGTGTGACCACCATTCCCTGCTTTGTGGCAGGAACGATGATCCTGACCCCCGAGGGAGAGCGCCCAGTCGAGGCGTTGCAGCCCGGTGATCTGGTGATCACCAAGGATGACGGGCCGCAACCGGTGCGCTGGATCGGGCAGCGCCGGGTGCCGGCCCTTGGCAACCTTGCGCCCATTGAAATCCGCGCGGGCACCTTTGGCCCCCATCGCAGGTTGCTGGTTTCGCCGCAGCACCGGGTTCTGGTGCGCGATTGCCTGGCCGAGTTGCTGTTTGGCGAGGCCGAGGTTCTGGTGGCGGCACAGGATCTGGTCAATGGACGCACCGTGCGCCGCCGCGAAGGGGGCGAGGTGGACTATGTGCATATTCTGTTCGACAGGCATCAGCTTGTGTCCTCGGCCGGGCTGACGACTGAAAGTTTCCTGCCGGGGCCGCAAAGCACCAAGATGTTTGAAGCGGCGATCATCGACGAAATCCGGTCGATCTTTCCCGAACTCGACCCGTTGACCGGCCAAGGCTATAGCCTTGCGGCGCGGCGCCTGCTGAAGGGTTATGAGGCGCAACTGCTGCTGTCTGCGGCCACGGCGGCCTGAGGCAAAGATGCAAGACTGGATCGCCCTGTCAGATCTGACCCTGCCCCCCAACCGGCCCTTGCAGCCGTTGCGGCGGGCGGTGTTCATCTGTGAGGTATCCCTGCCACTGGCCAGCACGGCGGTAGTGCTGGATTGGCAACCCACGGGCGACACAGCCCAGACCTTTTCGATCTTTCTGGATGCGACGGCGGGGATCATTCTTCTGCATCGCCTTGGCAACCGGGTGCGCCGCCATGTGCTGCCCGGCCCCTTGCCGATGGATTATGGCACGGCGCGCATCACCTATGGCTGGAACCAGTTGGCCGACCGTTGGGTGATGACCTTTTCGCGCATCGGATCGGGCACCGAGTTGCGCGCCACGGGCCGCGACCCGATCATGCTGGATCACAACGATCTGGCCGATCTGTGCCGCCCCGATGGCACCGGATCACGGCATCCGGCGCTGTTGTGGTTTGGCGTGACCCAAGGCAGCGAGCCGCCGCAGCGGGCACCCTGGATTGGCCTGCGCACCCCGATTGAAACCGCGCGCGGGGCAGTGGCGGCGGGCAACCTGCGCCCGGGCGATATGGTCAGAACCGTTGACAACGGCCTGCAACCCGTTTTGCGGATGCATCATTTGCGCCTGCCCAGCCGGGGCAGCTTTGCCCCCGTGATCTTGCGCGCGCCGTTTCTGGGGCAGGGCAGCGATGTGCTGTTGGGTGCAGATCAGCTGGTGGTGCTGAACGGCCCCGAAGTGGAATACATGTTCGGCGAGGAAGAGGTGCTGGTGCAGGCGGATGCACTGACCGATGGCAGCATTGCCCGGCGCGACAGCTTTCGCGCGGCGATGGATTGCGTGTCGATCGACCTTGGCCTGCCCGAATTGCTGCTGGCCGATGGGTTGCAGATCCTGAGCCACAGCCTGACCGGCGAGGCCCCCCGCGCCATTCTGCACCCTTACGAGGCGCAGCAACTGGTCAGCCTGATTGGTCGCCGCAGCCGCCATGGCGCGGCCTGACCGGCGGCAGGGTCAGTCGAAAAACGGCGTCATCTGCGCCACGATGACCGAGTTTTCTTCCAGCGCGCGCTGCATCAGCTCTTCATCATCGGGGCCGATGTCTTCGCCCGCGGCGCGGCGTTCCTCTAGCGTGCCAAGGCCCTGCACTTCAAGCACCGCCAGATCGGCCTCTTTAAGGATGGCCACGGTTTCGCGCACGGCCTCGGCCTCATCCACACCGCTGGCATAGCACAGCAGCGCGCCGCCCGTGGCCTTGGCGGGCAGGCCGTCATCTGCCTTGCGGCCCACCTCGACAACCAGTGCATAGACCTGTTGCGGGCGCTTTTCCTTGGCGGTTTTTTCAGTCATGGCAACCTCGGGGGTCGGGGCAAACAGGCGCCAGCCCGGGATGGGCTGGCCGCCACAGTGCAACAGATCAGTCGCGCAGCAATTCGTTGATCGAGGTTTTCGACCGCGTCTGCGCATCGACCTTTTTCACGATCACCGCACAATAGAGGTTGATCCCGTTCTTCGACGGCATCGACCCGGCCACCACCACCGACCCGGCGGGCACTTCGCCATAGGTCACGGTGCCGGTTTCGCGATCGACGATCTTGGTCGATTTGCCGATGAACACGCCCATGCCCAGAACCGAGCCTTCGCGCACGATACAGCCTTCGACCACCTCGGACCGCGCGCCGATAAAGCAGTTGTCTTCGATGATCGTGGGGCCGGCCTGCATCGGTTCAAGCACACCGCCAATGCCAACGCCGCCCGACAGATGCACGTTCTTGCCGATCTGCGCGCAAGACCCGACGGTGGCCCAGGTATCGACCATCGTGCCTTCATCGACAAAGGCGCCGAGGTTGACGAAAGATGGCATCAGGACCACGCCCTTGGCGATAAAGGCCGACCGGCGCACGACGCAATTGGGCACCGCGCGAAAGCCTGCGGCCTTCCACTGATCGGGGCCCCAGCCGTGGAACTTGCTGTCCACCTTATCCCACCAGCCGCTGCCCTGCGGGCCACCCGACTGCAGTTCCATATCCTTGATGCGAAAGCCCAGCAGAACCGCCTTTTTGGCCCATTGGTTCACATGCCACTGGCCATCGGCCTGCCGCACGGCCACCCGCAAAGCGCCACTGTCAAGCGCGGTCAATGTGGCCTCGATGGCGTCGCGGGCCTCGCCCTTGGTGGCGGGGGTGATGCCGTCACGGGCGTCCCACGCCGCTTCGATGGCCTTTTCAAGATCGGCATGTTGCATGGTCTGCCCCTTTAAGGTTGGTCCTGTCGGGCCTAGCCTATAAGGCTAGACGCAAGACCACGCAATGCACAGGCAGGATATGGCAGCGATGAAAGACGAACCCCGCAATCACCCGTTCCGCGACAGCCAGCAGGATATTGCCGCCGCGGACCGCACGCCCGACACCCCGCAGACCCGCGCGCCCGCCTATCGACTGGCCTTTAGCGACATGGATTTCATGACGCGTGAGGAATTGCGGCCCGTGCGTCTGCAACTGGAATTGCTGAAGCCGCAACTGGTGATGGATGAACGCGGGATTGAATCGACCATCGTTCTGTTCGGGGGCGCCCGCATCCCGGCCCCGGCGCAGAAAGACAGCGCCAAGACGCCGATGCTGGCCGATTTGTCGAAATACTATGAACAGGCCCGCATCTTTGCCAAGCTGATGACCGAACGCAGCATGTCAAGCTATGGCCGTGAAAACGTCATCATGACAGGCGGCGGCCCCGGCGTGATGGAGGCCGGAAACCGTGGCGCGCATGAGGCGGGCGGCCAGTCGATCGGGTTGAACATCGTGCTGCCGCATGAACAGGCGCCCAATGAATTCGTGACGCCTGACCTGTGTTTCAACTTTCACTATTTCGCCATTCGCAAGATGCATTTCCTGATGCGGGCCAAGGCGATCTGCGTTTTTCCGGGCGGCTTTGGCACGCTGGATGAAATGTTTGAAAGCCTGACCCTGATCCAGACCAAGCGGATGAAGCCGGTGCCCTTTTTGCTGTTCGGCCGCGACTTTTGGGAAACGATCATCAACTGGAAAGCCCTGGCCGAGGCGGGCACGATCAGCCCCGAGGATCTGGACCTGTTCCACTATGTCGAAAGCGCCGATGAGGCGATTGCCATCATCGACGCGTTTCAACCCAGCTGCTAGGGCGCTGCCCCTGCGTCAGTAGTCTTTTTCGTAGTAAAGCCCCAGGCCGGTGTCGCCATCATTGCCGACCCGGCCTTTCACCGTGATGCTGTCGGTCAGATCAAGGTTCAGGCTGATCTCGCTTTTGCCGGTCTGATCGACTGTCACTTCGGAATAGACATTCTCGGTGATGTATTTGCCCGCCGTCAGTTGGGCCGATCCGTCATCGGTGGTCTGCACATCCAGATCATCAAGGCCGATGCCGCTGCGCAGGCGCGACACGATGCCTTCGCCGCCCCGGCCCGCCAATGTGGCCACTGCATTGGCCAGTTGCACGGCCTGAAGCGCCGACAGGCTTTCCAGCCGTTTGCCGAACAGGATCTGGGCGATCACTTCCTCTTCTGGCAAATCGGGCGATGAGGTGAAGCTGACGGTCGGGTCGGTTGCCTGGCCTTCGATCACCACATTGGCCGTGACGCCATCGGCCTCGGTGCTGGCCACGATGCGCAGAAAGGGGTCAAAGCTGCCCTCAAGCTGCATCGAGGCTTCGCTCAGGTCCAGCCTGCGGCCCAGAATTTCCAACCGCCCCCGGATCAGATCAAACCCGCCCGACGGGATCACATTGTCGCTGGTGCCCGCCACGCGCAGTTCACCGCCCAATTCGGCATCAAGGCCACGGCCCCGGATGAACAATCGGTTCGGGGCCGAGATCACCAGATCAAGCCCATAGGGGCGGCGCGGGGTGCTGCTGGTGTCCTGCGTCTGCTCTAGCAGGCCCGCGCGGCGGCGGGTTTCCAGCACTGCCGCCGGTTCGCCGCGATGTTCCAGCCCCGGCAGATCACCCGCCCCCCCCAGCCCGGTCGAGGCGATGCGGATCTCGGTTTCGGGCAAAGCGATCCGGCCCGACAGCACCGCGCCCCCGGTCAGCGGCCCGGCCAGCCGCAGCTGACCATTGGCAAGGGTCTGATAAAGCTGCGGATCTTTCACCACCACGCCCGACAGGGTGATGCCCAGATCGGCCGCAAAGGGTGCGGCCAGCCCGATCCCGCCGCGCACGCCAAGCGACCCGCCGGTCGAAACGCCCGCCGACACCGTCACATCGGCCTGCCCTGCGTTCAGGCCAATATCGGCAGACAGATCGGTCAGCGAAAACGGCAAGGTCGCATCGGCCATCCGGCCATTCGACAGGGTGGCCCGCCCCGACAGCGACGACAGGGCAAACGGCCCGTTCAGGCGCAGATCCACCGCAATCGGCCCCGACAGCACGCGCGTGCCCAGAAACGGATTGGCCAGCCCCGCCTGAGCCGAGCCGGCAATCGCCAGATCGCCGCCGCCAAAATCGCCATCAATCTGGCCCCGGATGGTGGCATCAATCTGCCCCGGCCCGGTGCCCGCCAGATCGACGCGGTAGCCCGCCGCCTGTTCGGCGGCTGTGCCGCGCAGGGTGACGGGCCCCGGAAATTCGGGCAGCAGCAGCGCAAGGTTCACCAGCCGCGCGTCCAGTTCCAGCGATTGTGCCCCACCTGCCACCTGACCTGCGGCACTGGCCGTCAGTTGCGGGTTATCCAACCGGGCACTGTCGATGCGCAACTGGCCATCCTGCACACGCACCACGGCATCAAGGCTGGTGGCCCCCGCCAACAGCGCATTGGCCTGCGACTGCCCCACCCGCAAATCGCGCGCCGTGGCCGCCAGCGTCAGCGCCGCCGCATCAACTGTGCCTTTGGCGGTGAAATCTGCCGCGACAGCGCCGCCAAACCCTGCGCGCACCGTGGCCAGATTGGTCAGTTCCACCCGGCCGGTCACATCGCTGCCCTTGGCATCCAGCAGGCCCTGCACCTGCGCCGTCACCTGTTGCCCCTCGATCCGGGCCGAGGCGATGTTCAGCGCCTGCCCTTGCAGATCGGCGGTCAGGCTGGCCACAGTCCGGCCTCGCAGCAGGCCATCCACCTCGGCAATCCCGATCGCCAGATCGGTGGTTGCGCCGTTCAGCGTCAGCGCCGCCTGATCCACCGTGCCTTGCACCGTGAAATCGGCCTGCACCGCCCCGCCATATTCGGGCCGGATCACCGACAGATCAGCCAGCGAAACGCTGCCCGCGATGTCATTCACATCGGCCGAAACGATGCCCGACAGCTGCGCTGCATAGCTTTGGCCTTGCAGATCGGCGCGGGTGATCTGCAAGGCCGCATCTGTCAGCGCGCCTGCGAAATCAATCTGGGTGCGGCCTGCCAACAGGCGGTCCACCTCGGGCACAGAAACCTGAATATCCTGTGCCTGCACATTGGCCGCAATATCGGCCCGGCCTTGCATCAGCGGCCCCGACAGGCTGGCCTGACCACTGGCCGACCCGCCAAAGCCAGCCCCCGCCACCGACAGATCAGGCACGGTAAAGGTGATCTCGGCCTGCGCCGTATCAGAATCCAGTTGCCCGCTGCCATCGACCGAAACGGCCAGACTGCGCAGGGCAAGGCGGCGCAGTTCGGTGCCCGTGGGGTCACGCACCACGGCCAGATCCAGCTGGGATCGCCCGGCCAGCAGGCTGTCAACCTGCGCGATGCCCACCCCCAGATCGGTGCCCACCACTTGCAGATCCACGTCAAAATCGCCGCCCAAGGGGCTGCCCTGACCGGTCAGCAGCACCTCGCCCGCGCCGGCCAGATCGCGCCCGGCAAACCCGGAAAAGCGGCCCAGATCACTGGCGGTGGCCTGCACGCGCCCATTCAGGCGCAGCCCTGCCGACAGGCCGTCCACCTCGCCCGAGAGGCGCAGCGCAAGGTCTTGGCCGGTGGCTGTCAGATTGCCGATGCTGAACACATCGGCGCTGCGCTGCCACCAGAACCGGGTTTCCAAGGCCAGATCGGCCCCAATCGCCTGCGACAGGCGCGCATCGTCAAACACCATGCCGCCAACCGTGCCGCGCAATGTGCCGCCAAACAGCGGATCATTCGCCTGACGGTTGATGCGCCCCGACCCGGCCAGATCAAAGGCCGGGATCTGCACCTGTGGCAGATCAAGGCCCTGCCCGGTCAGGCGTGCCGTCCATGTTTCGCCCTGACGGCTGTCATAGGCGATGTCCAGATCCAGACCATCCAGCGCCACCGGGCTGCCCACCGGCAGCACAACCGCCGCCCCCGACGGATTGGCCAGCCGCCCGGTCAGGCGCAACTGCTCGGGCAGGCCATCCCCGGCAAGGCGCAGCGCGCCATCCAGTTGCAGGCTGCTGGTGGTAATCGACAGGGCCGACACATCCAGAACACCGGTGGCCGCCTTTTGGCCCGCTACCTGCAACGCCACGGTATCGCCGAAAAAGTCCTGATATTCTGGCACGAAAAGCGGGGCCAGATCGCCCGACAGATCGGCGCTGAACGCCTGATCGCCCTCGGCCGCCCCGGCACGCAGCGCCGCCTGACCCGACAGGCGATCTTGCCCATCGGTTTGCAAGGCGATCTGCGCCACGAAATCATCCAGCGAGCCTTGGCCCTGCACCGTCAGATCGGCCGAAGGCTGGCCCGGAATGCCCAGCAGAGTGACCGCCAGCCCATCTGCCGACTCGACTGCCGCCAGATCAATGGCCAGTTGCCGGGTTTCATTGTCATAGCTGGCTTGCAGGTTGATCTGGCCCGCAGGCCCCTGATCGGTGCGGTCGATCAACAGCGACACGTCGCCCTGCCCGCCGTTCAGCGCCACCGATGCCGAAACCGTGCCTTCCACCGCCTGGCCGATCAGGCTTTCGCCCAGCACCACGCGGGCGGCGTTGATCTTGCCGATATTCACCGACACCGGCAGTTCGGGCAGGCTAAAGCCCGTTGCCTCGGGCGCGGGCGCATCGGCCTGGGCCACGGGGGCGCGGTCAACGATGATCTCGCCCGCTGTCAGTTCATTCACCGACAAGGCCCCGGTCAGCAGCGCGGCCCGGTTCCAATCCAGCACGATGTCATTCACCGTCAGCCAGACGCCCTGATCATCGGCAATCGTCAATTGCGAGGCGGTGGCGCGCGAGGACAAGGCCCCCTCGAAATCACGCAAGATCACCTGCCGGCCCGCGCCCGACAGATTGTCTTCGATAAAGGCCACGATGCGACCACGGTCTTCGCGGGTTTCATCGGTTTCCTGGGCCATGCCTTGCGGGGCAAGGGTCAGCGCGATCAGCGCAAGGGGGATAAGGGGGCGCCGCATCAGAATGCCTGCCCAAGGCCGACGTAGATCTGCACGCCATTGCCCGTCGTGCCCTGCACGGGGGCGGCCACATCCAGACGGATCGGGCCGATGCCGGTGGCATAGCGCAGGCCAAAGCCCGCCCCGGCATGCCAGTCGCCGCTGGCGCCAAAGAACGAATCCTCATCCACCCGCGCCGCATCGACAAAGCCGACAACGCCAATCGTCTCTGTCACCTTTACCCGCGCCTCCAGCGATGTGGCCAGAAAGCGGTTGCCGCCCACCGTATAGGTCGTGCCGCCACTGGGAATCTCGATGCCCAAGGATTGATAGGGCTGGCCCCGCACGGTGCCGCCGCCGCCTGACAGGAACAGATCATCCCGCGGGGTGTTCAAAAGCGACGCCCCAAACACCGCCCCGGCCTGAACGCGCCCGGCCAGCACAAACCGCTTGTCAGCGCCAAAGCCGTAATAGCCGCGCAGATCGCCATAGGCGCGCAGGCCCGAATCCGTGGTGCCAAAGCCCAGGAACGGCTTGGCCTCGGCATCGATGTAAAAGCCGCTTTTCGCATCGGTTGTGCTGTCGCGCTTGTCCCATGTCACGCCAATGGGCAGGGTCAGGGATTTGTATTGAAACGTGCCCACCACGCTGCCGTCATCGGCAATCGTCTTGCCATCCTCAAACTCATAGCCCACGCCGATGCGGCCTGACAGCGTGTCGCTGAAGATATGCGCAAACCCCAGGGCCACCGTCGCCCCGTCCGAGAGATAATTCGGCTCGTCCAGATGCTCAAATTCTGTCGAGAATTGCAGCGTGGTATCGGGCGTCAGCGTGGCAGGTCTTTCGATGGTGACGCCAAGGCGGTAATCCACCCCGTTTTCCTGCGCGCCGATCTGCGACACCTCGCCCTCGATCACCAGCTTTTCAGCCCCGCCCAGCAGGTTGCGATGCATCCACAGCGCGGTCAGGTCTAGCCCGTCAAGGCTGGAAATCTCGGCCCCGAATGACAGGCGACGCGGCTTTTCGGGCACCACGGTCACCGTCATACCCAACAGGTCGGGCGCGGTGATCTGTTCATCTTCGGTGATGCTGACGGAACTGAACGCCCCGGTGCGGCGCAGGCGGTTGGCGGCTTTCTCAACCTCGGCGGGGCTGAACACCTCGCCCTCGGGCAGGCCCGCAATCTTGCGCACCCGATTGGTGCGGGTGCGTTCGTTGCCATTGATCACCACCGGGCCAAACCGCAGCCGCGGCCCCGGCGTCAGGCTGACATCAACTGCCAGTTCGCTGGCACGGTGATCGGCAATGACGCGCTGCCCCGCAACGGCAGCCTTGGCATGGCCCACATCGCGCCAGCCCTCGACCCCTGCGGCCACAGCCGCCTTGACGGTGCCGCTGCGCGCAGCCTCTCCCTTGCGGAAACCATCGGGCAGATCGGTGCCCGCCGCCAAAGGGGCCACCCGCGTTTCCGAAAAGGCAAAGACCGGCCCCGGATCAACCGACACCTGAATGCGGCCCACCGATTTGGGGGTATCCAGCGGGGCGATCGACGCGGCCTCTCGCCCGTCGATCTTGACCGAAATCACCGGCGAATAATGACCGCGCGCATACAGCGCCCCGATCAGCCGCCCGTATTCGGCCTGTGCCGCGGCAAACACATCATCGGGCGCGTCACTTTCAAGCGCCAGCAGCAAGGACGAGGCCCGCAGATCGGCCCCGACATCCTCATCCTGCCCGACCACGTTGAATTGCACACCATCCAGCGCCACCGACATCTGGGTTACAGCCAGACTGGTGGCCAGAAACACCGATATCCCAAGCGGCAATCTGCGAGAAAATCGGTGCGTCACGGGCGAACTCCAAATCGTACAATCAACAGTATCGCAAGTCGCGCGTGATTGTGCAACGCGCGCCAACAGAACCGTGAGAATTCCGCTTTGCCAAGGCCTGCCCCACGGCTAGTCTTGCCCGAACTCAAGGAAGCCACCATGCGCATCACGCCCCTGCTTTTTCTTGCCACGACCCTTGCAGCAAACGCCGACACGCCGGTTCCCGTTCCCGTGACAGAGGCCGATTTCCGCCAGATTGAGATGGCGCGGGCCGAATTGGGCCAGCTTTTGTTCTATGACAAGGTGATTTCCGGCAACCGCACCATCGCCTGCGCCACCTGCCATCACCCCCGCTTTGGCACATCCGACGGTCAGTCGCTGGCCCTGGGAGAGGGCGGGATCGGCCTTGGCCCCAGCCGCACAGCCGACCCGGACAACCTGCCCGAACAGCGCATTCCGCGCAATGCGCCCGCCTTGTGGAACCTTGGCGCGCATGAATTCACCCGCCTGTTCCACGATGGGCGGCTGGAAAAAGACGCCAGCCGCGCCTCGGGCCTGCGCACGCCGCTGGAGGATGAAATGGTGATGGGCTTTTCGTCGATCCTGTCGGCGCAAAACATGTTCCCGGTGCTGTCGGGCGATGAAATGGCCGGCCATTACGAAGAAAACGAGATCGCCATTGCCGTGCGTCAGGGCATCATCACCGCGCCCGGCGGCGCATGGGACAAGATCGCCGCCCGCGTCGAAAGCATCCCTGACTATCGCGCGCTGTATGATCAGGCCGCCCCGGAAACCCGTGGCCGCAAGCTGGAATTTTCCGATGTCTCGAACATGATCGCCGATTTCGTGGCCTTTGAATTCCGGTCGGATGACAGCCCGTTTGACGCCCATCTGCGCGGCGAGGCCCCGCTGACCGGCGCGGCCAAGGCCGGGATGGACCTGTTCTATGGCAAGGCCGGTTGTGCCGATTGCCATTCCGGCCCATTCCAGACCGACCATAATTTCCACGCGATGGGAGAGCCGCAGCTTGGCCCCGGCAAGGGCGAACGGTTTGAACGCCATCAGCGTGACATTGGCCGGATGCGGGTCACGAATGATCCGGCCGATCGTTACGCCTTTCGCACCCCATCGCTGCGCAACATCACCCTGACGGCGCCCTATGGCCATGCCGGGGCCCATGCCGATCTTGCCGCCTTTTTGCGCCATCATATCGATCCGGTGGCCGGGCTGGCCCGCTATCAGCCGCAGGCCGTGCTGGCCCCGTTCGATGCCGCCAAACCCGATTGGGCCCTGCTTGACGGCAAAGAGGAATACGCGGCCATCGCCGCGGCGGTCACACAAACCCCCGTCGCGCTGTCGCAGACGGAACTGGCCGACATCCTTGCCTTTCTTGGCAGTCTGGAAAGCCCGACAGCCCGCACGGGCCGGCTTGGCGTGCCCGATCACGTTCCCAGCGGCCTGCCGGTCGATCAATAGGGGGCAGGCCCGTCCTTGTGCTGCGGCGTCACTCTAACCGCAGGGCGTCGCCGTCGCGCATCGCGGCCACAACCCGCCCGGTGGGCAAGGGCACCCAAGCGGAGGTGGCACCATCGGGCCAGATCACCCGCAACTCGGCTTGGGTGGCTGTGCCCAGGCCAAAATGCACCGGCGTCGCATGGCCCGAGGCATGGCCGCCGCCGACGGTGATCTCTTGCGTTCGCACCTGCCCGCCGCTGCGCAACTCGACCCAGGCGCCAACGGCCCGCGCATTCGGCCCCGGCTGGCGCAGGTCGATTGCGGCCCAGTTGCCCGTCGGCTTGGTTGCATTCTGCCAGATTTCCATCGGCGCCCGGCGGTTGATCACCACAATATCCAGCCGCCCGTCTGCGTTCAGATCGACCAGCCCCGCCCCGCGCGACCGTTCGACAGTGCCCACCCCGGCCACATCGCCCTTTTCCACAAAGGTGCCATCGGCCTGCTGCATCAGCAGGTTATTGGGGTCGTGAATGGCGTTTGACGGCATCTGGTTCACATTGCCCTTCGCAATGAACAGATCGTCGCGCCCATCATTGTCGATGTCGCCGAATTCGGCATGCCAGCCCGTCGATGGCCGCCCGTCATCGCCTGTATAGGGCGTGGTCGCATAGGTGCCGATGCCATAGGGCGCGTCTTTCATCACCCCGCCACCGGTGTTGATCTGCAACAACTGATCGGCCATCGAGGTCAACATCACTTCGGGCAAACCGTCGCCGGTGATGTCGCGGCTGGCAATGCCCATTCCCCACAGCCGCACCTTGGGCCAGCCCTCGGCCTCGCCATATTCGCGCAGGGGGCGCAGGGTGAACATCTGTTCATATCCTGATCGCACATAATATTGCCGGTCGTTCGAGATGCGCAATTCGGGGCTGCCTGTCCGTTTCCAGTCAGAAATCAGCATCGACAAGGCGCAAAAGCCGGGGGTGATCGGCAGGGGCGGTTCAAACCGGCCTGCCCCGCCGCGATGCAACTGGTTGGCGTCGCAGGCCTCGAACGGGCCGGTCGGGTCTTTCAGATCAACGTAATTGCCCACGGCAAAGCTGGGCCAGTTGTTCCCCGGCTCCCATGTGGCGGCAAAGGCGGTGGTCCAGTGATCGCCCGGTTCCAAACCCCATTCGGCTGTGGCATCGGCAAAACGGCAGGCCCCCAGCCCGCGCAGCAGCACATTCGGCCCCACCCGCAGCACCATCAGATCCAGCAGCCCGTCGGCATCGACATCCAGCGGGTAGGCCCCGGTCACGCCCGTCATGGCCGGAAACTCTGCCCGTTCAAAGGCAATATCCGCCCCCGGCGCAGGCGTGGTGTTGCGAAACAGTGCCGCCGGATTGCTGCCGCCTGCGGCAAACAGATCGGGCCGGGCATCATTGTCGCAATCGAAAATCGCAACGCCGCCGCCTACATAATGCTCCCACTCGCCATCATAGACCTGCGCCGCCGGCAGGGCGCCCGCGCGGTTCACAAAGGCAGGCTCGGCCCAGACCGGCGCGGCGATCAGCAAAAGACCAAAGACCAGCCGGATCATTGCGCTGCCATCTCGCGGTTTTGCGCCAACAGGCTTTCCGAAACGGCCGACAAGGCCAAAGCCGCCGCGCCATGCGCCCATAACAGATCGCCCCAGGCGTGGATTTCGATCGGCGTCCGCGCCCGCCCGGTGTTGATTACCAGATTATCCATCTCGGCCAGGGTTTCGGCGGCATAGAGATAATCATAGCGCATCCTTTCGCCCGACAGAATGATCAGCGCCGGATCAAACAGGTTGACCACATTCGACAACCCCACCGCCAGAAACCGCCCCGCCCGCCGAAAGATCGACCGCGCCGTGGCATTCCCGGCCTTGGCACGGTCATACAGGCTTTCCAGAAGCACCCCGATCGACTGCCCGTCCTTGTGCCCCCAGTTCAGCGCCGTCGCCGCCTCGCGCGCCAGCGCATAATCGGCCACATAGGCCTCAAGGCAGCCGCGTTGGCCACAGCGGCACAGGGCCCCGTCCAGCTGCACCTTGGTATGGCCCAACTCCATCCCCACCCGGTGCGTGCCGCGATACAGGCGGTGGTTCATGACAAAGCCCATGCCCACCCCATGTTCGATCGTCACCACCGCAAAATCCGAAAGCCCCCGCCCTGCGCCAAACCATTGTTCGGCCAGTGCGACCAGATTGGCATCGTTATCCACCCAGACCGGCAGGCCCAGACGCCGCGCGGCTTCGGCCGCCACCGGCACATTCCGGTCGGTCAGCACCGAAGACCACAGCACCATCCCCTCCAGACTGTCCACATAGCCCGGCACGCCCAGCCCCACCGCCGACAGATCGGCCCGCGCCAGCCCGGCCTTGGCGCAGACCCGATCCAGCAACGATTCGACCGCTTCCAGCAATTCGGCCACGGTCATCGGGCCGGGGCGGCGTGGCACGGCATCATCGGCAATCAGCTTGCCCGCGAAATCGACGATCACCGCCGTATGCTCGCGGTCTGAAATCTTCATCCCCGCCACCCGATGCGCACTGGCCCGCACGCCCAGCGCCACGGCAGGCCGGCCACGCACGCTCTCTCCGTCGCGCGCGGTGGTCACCTCTTCGATCAGACCAGAGTCGATCAATTCGGATGTGATCGTCGTCACCGAGGCCGGCGAGACGCCCAGTTCCTTGGCGACCTGCACGCGGGGGATCAACCCGGCCGCGCGCACCCTCTCAAAGATCTGCTGCCGCAGGGGGCGCTGCGATTCGGTCAGCGGCGGGATCAGCGGCCCCACCCCCTTGCGCCCCTCATTTGCCTCGCTCACGGGGTCTCTGGCCTGCATTTATTCATCTTCCAAAGTAAAAATCAGCCAACTTATCCCCTCACCGCCCAAAAATTGCTGCACAGCAGCGTAATTTCAACCAGATATTAGGCAGCCCGCAGTTTGCGGATTATTTTTATTTTGACAACTGAATTTATTACGGGCAATTTTTCACCCGTATCGGCGAATCTGCCGGACCGGTCTACGCAGACCGCATCCATAGGGAGGATACTTATGCGTAACGCAATCGTGCTCGCCGTGATCGCAGCGGCTGGCTTTTCTTCGGCAGCACTCGCCGAAGGCAAGAAAATCGGCGTCTCCTGGGGCAGCTTTCAGGAAGAGCGCTGGAAGATCGACGAAGCCGCTGTCGTCGCCGCACTGACCGCGGCGGGCAATGAATATGTCTCGGCCGATGCTGAATCGTCCTCGGCCAAGCAGCTGACCGATATCGAGGCGCTGATCGCCCAAGGCGTCGATGCCCTGATCATCAACGCATGGGACAAAGACGCCATCGGCCCCGCCATCGAAAAGGCCGCAGCCGAAGGTATTCCGGTCGTTGGCTATGACCGCCTGATCGAAGACGAGCGCACCTTTTACCTGACCTTCGACAACGTCGGCGTCGGCCGCATCATCGCCGAAACCGTCAAGGGCGTGCAGCCCGAAGGCAATTACGCCATCATCAAGGGCGACCCCGGTGATCCGAATGCCGGTTTCCTGCTGCAAGGCATGATGGAAGTGATCGGCCCCGATGTCGAAGCGGGCAAGATCAAGATCGTCGGTGAAGCCTTCTCGGATGGCTGGAAGCCGGAAAATGCCCAGAAGAACATGGAGCAGATCCTGACCGCCAACAACAACGCCGTTGACGCCGTTCTGTCGCAGAACGATGGCATGGCGGGTGGTGCCGTGGCAGCCCTTGCCGGGCAGGGCCTGACCATTCCGGTCGGCGGCCAGGATGGTGACCTTGCGGCCATCAACCGCGTTGCCCGTGGCACCCAGACCGTTTCGGTCTGGAAAGACGCGCGTCAGCTTGGCAAGGCAGCGGGCGAAATCGCCTCGGCTCTGGCCGATGGGGCGGCACTTGACTCGATCGCCGGTGCGTCCAAGTTCTCGGGCGGCGAAAAGGGCATCGAGATGAATGCCATCCTGCTGGCACCCACCCCGCTGACCAAAGACAACCTGAACGTCGCCATCGACGCAGGCCACATCACCAAAGAGCAGGCTTGCGAAGGCGCAATGCCCGGCGTTGTTGGCTGCGAATAAATCAGCCCTAGGGTGCCGGGCCAGTGCCTGCAAAGGCTGTGCCCGGCACCCTTTCTTGCTAAGACACGCCCCCTTTACCCGCCGCTCGGCCTGCATCTGCCCCCAACCCTTGGGGCCAGCCTGATGCGCCTTGTTGAATTCTGTCCCCCTGCAGTCTGGACCAGAAGATGACTGATACATCCCATTCCGCCCCCCCACCGATGCAGAAAGCTGGCGGAAACCCGCTGACCAAGCTGCTGAAGGCGACCGAGATTGATACCCGCCTGTTGGGGATGCTGGGCGCGCTGTTGCTGATCTGGGTTGGCTTTCACGTTTACGGTGCCCTGTTCAACAATGGCGGCGCCTTCCTGACGCCGCGCAACCTGTGGAACCTGTCGGTTCAGACATCCAGCATCGGCATCATGGCGACCGGAATGGTGCTGGTGATCGTCACCCGCAACATCGACCTGTCGGTCGGGTCGCTGATCGGGGTGACGGGCATGGCCATGGGCATCCTGCAAGTGGACATCCTGCCAAATATCCTTGGCATCGGGCATTGGTCGATCTGGATTATCACCACGTTGTTCGGCATTGCCTTGGGCGCGCTGATCGGGGCGCTGCATGGCTGGCTGATCGCCTATCGCAAGATCCCGTCCTTTATCGTCACGCTGGGCGGGCTGATGGTCTGGCGCGGCATGGCCTTTATCGCCAATGGCGGCAAGACGATCTCTCCGGTCGATTCCACCTTTGCGCTGTTGGGGGGCGGGCCATATGGCGCCATCGGATCAACCGGCAGCTGGATCGTCGGCCTGCTGGCCTGTGCCGGCATCGTCTTTCTGCTGATCTCGGGCCGGGCGGGGCGGCGCAAGCATGACTTTCCGCTGCGCCCGCTGTGGGCCGAGTATTTTCTGGGGGCCGTCGGCTGTGGCGCGGTGATCGGCGCGGTTCTTCTGGTCAACGCCTATCCCTGGCCCATCGGCATCGTGCGCGCCTATATCCGCGACAACGGGCTAGAGGCCGACCCCGACACGCTGTTCATCAGCCATGGCTTTGCCATTCCCGTGCTGATCCTGATCGGTGTCGGCATCGTCATGACCATCCTGATGACCCGCACCCGCTTTGGCCGCTATGTCTTTGCCATCGGTGGCAACCCCGAGGCCGCGGCGCTGGCCGGCATCAACACCAAGATGATGACGACCAAGATCTTTGCGCTGATGGGGGCGCTGACCGGCCTTGCCGCTGTCATCGCCTCGGCCCGCCTGAACAGCGCAACCAATGCGCTGGGCACGCTGGACGAACTTTACGTCATCGCCGCCGCCGTCATCGGGGGCACCTCGCTGGCCGGGGGGCTGGGCACCATCTACGGCGCCATTCTGGGCGCGCTGGTGATGCAAAGCCTGCAATCGGGGATGGTGCTGATCGGCTTTGACGCCTCGATCCAGCGCATCGTCGTGGGCCTTGTCCTCGTCCTCGCCGTCTATCTTGACAACGTTTACAACAGCCGCCGCAAATAAGGGGAAGCGTGATGAGTGGTAATCCAAACAAAGGCACCCCGCTGGTCGAGCTGCGCGACATCTCGATCGCCTTCGGGGGCATCAAGGCCGTCGATCACGTCACGGTCAACCTGTATCCGGGTGAAGTCGTCGGCCTGCTGGGCCACAACGGGGCTGGCAAATCGACCCTGATCAAATGCCTGTCGGGCGCCTATCACAAGGATGCGGGCCAGATCTACATCAACGGCCAGCAGGTGCAGATCAACAGCCCCCGCGACGCCCGCAAATACAACATCGAGACGATCTACCAGACGCTTGCCCTTGCCGATAACCTTGACGCAGCGTCAAACCTGTTTCTGGGCCGCGAACTGGTCAGCCCCGCAGGCTTTCTGGACGACACGCGGATGGAGGCCGAGACCCGCAAGATCATGAGCCGCCTGAACCCGAACTTCCGCAAGTTCAACGTGCCGGTCAGCGCGCTGTCAGGCGGGCAACGCCAGTCGGTTGCCATTGCCCGCGCGGTCTATTTCAACGCCAAGATCCTGATCATGGACGAACCCACCGCCGCCCTTGGCCCGCATGAAACCCAGATGGTGGCCGAACTGATCCAGGAACTAAAGGCCCAGGGCCTTGGCATCTTCCTGATCGAACATGACATCCATGCCGTGATGGAGCTGTGCGACCGCGCGGTGATCATGAAGAACGGCCAGAACATCGGCTGCGTGAATGTGAACGAGGTCACCGATGATGACATCCTTGGCATGATCATCGCGGGCAAGAAACCGCCACAGGCCTACTGATGTTCATCGGCCTTGATCTGGGCACGTCCGGCCTTAAGGGCGTGCTGATAAGCCATGACCAACAGGTGCTGGCCGAGGCCACAGCCCCCCTGACCGTCAGCCGCCCTGCCCCGGGCCAAAGCGAACAGGCCCCCGCCGACTGGATCGCCGCCGCCGAAACCGTGTTCGACCAACTGGCCGGGCATGGCCTTGGTCAGGTGCAGGCCATCGGCCTGTCAGGCCAGATGCACGGGGCCACGCTGCTGGATGCCCGCGATCAGGTGCTGCGCCCTTGCATCCTGTGGAACGACACCCGCAGCCATGAAGAGGCCGCCGAACTGGATGGCGACCCGATGTTCCGCCGACTGACCGGCAATATCGTCTTTCCCGGCTTTACCGCCCCCAAGATCCTGTGGGTGGCCCGCCACGAACCGGCCCAGTTCGACCGTCTGGCCAAGGTGCTTTTGCCCAAAGACTACCTGCGCCTGTGGCTGACCGGCGATCACGTCGGCGAAATGTCGGATGCCGCGGGCACCAGTTGGCTGGATACCGGGGCGCGCGATTGGTCGGACGACCTGTTGGCCGCCACCGGGCTGACGCGCAGCCACATGCCGCGCCTTGTCGAAGGCTCTGCCCCCTCGGGCATGCTGCGCCCCGATCTGGCCGCCCGCTGGGGCCTGCCGCGCGGCGTCATCCTGGCGGGGGGTGGCGGCGACAATGCCGCCTCGGGCGTGGGTGTCGGCACTGTGCGCGCGGGCGAGGCCTTTATCAGCCTTGGCACCTCGGGCGTGCTGTTCGCCGCGAATGATGGCTATCGCCCCGATGCGGCCACCGCTGTGCATACCTTTTGCCACGCCCTGCCCGACACCTGGCATCAGATGGGCGTCATTCTGGCCTGCACCGATGCGCTGAACTGGTTTGCCGGGCTGACAGGCAGTGATGCCGCCAGCCTGACCTCGGGCCTTGGCCCGCTTCAGGCCCCCGGCAAGACCCTGTTCCTGCCCTATCTGGGTGGCGAACGCACGCCGCTGAACTCGGCCAGTATTCGCGGGGCCTTTGTCGGGCTTGACCATGCCACCGACCGCGCCGCCGCCACCCGCGCCCTGCTGGAAGGCGTCACCTTTGCCTTCCGCGATTGCCGAGACGCATTGGCCGCCACCGGCACAAGGCTTGAAAAGCTGTTGGCCGTCGGGGGCGGCACCCGATCAGACTATTGGTTGCGTGCCATTGCCACCGCGCTGGATTGCCCGGTGCAACTGCCTGTTGCCGGCGATTTCGGCGGTGCCTTTGGCGCGGCCCGGCTGGCCCTGATGGCCGCCACCGGTGCCGGGGCCGAGATTGCCACTCTGCCGAAAATCGCCCGCGAAATTCTGCCCGACCCCGCCCTGAAAGCGGCCTTTGATGCCGGCCATGCCCGCCATCTTGCCGCCCGCTCTGCTATTGAAAGCCTGACATGACCGACTTTTTCAAAAACATCCCCGCCATCACCTATCAGGGCGCGAATGCCACCAGCGAATTCGCCTTTCGCCACTACAACCCCGATGAGGTGGTGCTGGGCAAGCGCATGGAAGATCACCTGCGCTTTGCCGTGGCCTATTGGCACAGCTTTGCCTGGCCGGGCGGCGACCCGTTCGGCGGCCAAACGCTTGATCGCCCGTGGTTTGGCGACACGATGGATCTGGCCAGACAAAAGGCCGATGTGGCCTTTGACATGTTCGATATTCTGGGCCAGCCCTTTTATTGCTTTCACGATGCCGATGCCCGGCCCGAAGGTGCCAGCTTTGCCGAAACCCTGCGCAATCTGAATGAAATCGTCGATTATCTGGGCGAAAAGCAGCAGGCGCATAAGGCCAAGCTGCTGTGGGGCACCTCAAATCTGTTCAGCCATCGGCGCTGGATGTCAGGTGCGGCCACCAACCCCGACCCCGATGTTTATGCCTATGCCGCCGCAACGGTGAAGGCGAACATGGATGCCACGCTTAAACTGGGCGGGCAGAACTATGTGCTGTGGGGCGGGCGCGAAGGCTATGAAACGCTGCTGAACACCGACCTTGCCGCCGAACGCGCCCATGCCGGCCGGTTCCTGCAACAGGTGGTCGAGTATAAATACAAGATCGGCTTTACCGGCACGATCCTGATCGAGCCCAAGCCACAAGAGCCGTCAAAACACCAATATGATTATGATGTGGCCACGGTTTACGGCTTTCTCAAGGATTTCGGGCTGGAGGCCGAGGTCAAGGTGAACATCGAACAGGGCCACGCCATCCTTGCGGGCCATAGTTTTGAACATGAAATCGCCCTTGCCGCCAGCCTTGGCATTTTCGGGTCAATCGACATGAACCGCAATGATTACCAATCGGGTTGGGATACCGATCAGTTCCCGAACAACCATGCCGAAAAGGCCTTGGCCTTTTACGAGATTCTGCGCGCGGGCGGCTATACCACCGGCGGCACCAATTTCGACGCCAAGATCCGCCGCCAAAGCCTTGACCCCGAGGATCTGATCCTGGCCCATGTCGGCGGCATGGATACCTGCGCCCGCGCCTTCAAAGCCGCCGCCGCCCTGCTTGACTCGGGCGAATTGGAACAGGCCCGCGCCGCACGCTATGCCGGATGGCAAACCCCGGCAGCGCAGGCAATGCTGGCCGGCAGCCTCGAGTCGGCGGCTGCCCGCGTTACCGCCGAAGGCCTGGAACCGCAGCCAAAATCGGGCCGTCAGGAACGGCTGGAAAACCTGTGGAACAAGTATGTCTAGGCCGCCAAAGGCTAAGGTTGGGTAAAAACCCCCGGCCAAGCCCTTGATTTCATTCAGCCGGAAGACCGTCTCTGCCAGAGACGGTCTGATCCCGCGCGGTCAGCTCGGCGTTGATTGCGCCCCCCAGCAGCACGGCCCAGACACTCAGATACAGCCACATCATCAAGGCCGCCACCGCACCGATGGCCCCGTAAATTCTGTTATAGCTGTTGAAATTCGCCAGATAGGCCGAGAAAGCATAGCTGACCAAAGCCCAGGCCACCGCCGCCACCAGCACCCCCAACCAGACCTTGGGAACCATCCCCCGCGCCTTGCGACGCGGCCCAAAGCGATACAGAATGGCAAGGCAGGACAAGACCACGAGAAACATTGCCAACCGTGGCAACACCGCCAGCAACCACTCCCCCACCACACCCAGCTCAACATAATCCAGAATGATCGGCACCGCGATGCTGGTCGTGAACCCTGAAAACAACGCCAGCACCAACGCCCCCGTCACCATCAGATCAATCGTCAGCCCCCACAGAAAGGGCCGCGGATCAGACCGGTGCACGAACTCCAGCCCGCTGATCAAAGCCGCCACCCCCGCCCGCGCAGAATAAAGCGCGACCAGAATGGACACCCCCGTCGCCCAACCCAACGTCGCCTTTCGGGCCGACAGCAGGATCATCACCTGATTGTTGACCAAGGCCCACGCCCCCGCAGGCAGAAACTCACGCGAGACCTCGAGGTAATCCTGCATCACCGCCGGATCCGCCACCAGGCTCCAGATCGCAACGCTGGCCGCCAATCCGGGAAAGACCGCGAACATCGCATAAAAGGCCACGCCCGCCGCGATCAGCCCGAAATGCCCCGCGCCGATCCGCCCCCACACCGCAAGACCGAAGTCTCTCATCATCAAGACAGTCTGTTTCATCCCGCCAATGTGAACGAGCTTTCCCCCGGCTGCAACGCACGCTTGCCCGTGCCCCCCATTCCGGCCCGAAAGAATGCGCCGTTCGCACAGCAAACCCACAGCAACTGATCCGTGCCCCACAGAAAACCCGATGAAAACCGCCGGTCATCGCGGGCATGGCCGGCCACTGAGTGGCGCGCCTGAAATTCCTAAAATACCCGCTTTTAAGGCGCTGTTCATCTGCTTTGCGTAGAACAGACAGTGGGTGTGAAACATTGGGTGTGTGGATGGCAGGGCAATCAAATGCCGCGCCAGTCATCATCAAACGAAAGAAAGTCATTGTCGGCGGCGGCCATCACGGTGGGGCGTGGAAGGTTGCCTATGCAGACTTTGTGACGGCCATGATGGCCTTCTTTCTATTGATGTGGCTGCTGAACGCGACGACAGAACAACAGCGCAAGGGGCTGGCGGATTACTTTAATCCATCCATCCCGATTTCCCGCACGTCGGGTGGCGGGAATGGGGCCTTTGGTGGCGACTCGATTCTTTCAGAGAATACGCTGCTGGGAAATGGATCGGGGACATCCTCTCCAAATCGTAGCAGGCAAAATCAGGCGTCAAACACAGATAATGCAGGCGCCGATTCTGGTGCGGCCCCCGAAGTGCTGCTGGCCGAAGTTGAAAAACAACTGCTGGCCCGCTCTGGCGAAAGCGCCACGATGGAACGGATCTTGCAACATGTGGTGACCCGTATCACGGACGAAGGGCTGGTGATTGAGTTGTTCGATCTGCCCGATGCCGCTTTGTTCAAGGGCGAAGCCGCAGAACCGAATGAAATCCTTGGCGGCCTTGCCAGTGTTCTGGCAGATGTGCTGGTGGCAACAACGAATGCGCTGGCAATCAATGGGCACACCCACAGCTATCCGATTGTCTTGATTGACAATCCCGTCTGGGGCCTGTCTGCCGCACGCGGCCAGAAACTGCGCGAGATGATGGTGCAGAACGGTTTGCCCGACAGCAGGTTTGCCCGCGTGTCGGGCCATGCGGATCGCGATCTTGTCGTCGCAGATGCCAGCAACCCCCGCAACAACCGCCTGGAGGTGATCTTGCTGCGCCCCGACCGCTGAGATCGTTCAAATTGTCATTGTTAGGGGCACATTAATCGCCGTGCTGCAGGGTGCGATGCATAAGGCGCATCGACCTGTAGAAAGGCGGAACAGATGACGATTTCTTCCTCGCTGAATGCGGGGGTGGCTGGGCTGAACGCGAATGCAACCCGTCTTGCCACCATCTCTGACAACATCGCGAATTCTTCGACCTATGGCTACAAGCGGGCCTCGGCCGAGTTCGAAAGCATGGTCATCTCAGACTCTCGGGGGGCGGGCACCTATGCTGCGGGGGGCGTCAGGGCCTCCACCATTCGCCTGATCGAAGAGCGGGGGGCCCTGGTGGGCACGTCGAATGCGCTTGATCTGGCGGTATCAGGGCGGGGCATGCTGCCCGTCATGCCCGCTGTGGCACTGGGCGTTGATGCCGGCGACATTCCCTTGATGATGACGACAACCGGTGCGTTCCGGGCCGATGCAGATGGCGTCTTGCGCACGGAATCGGGGTTGGTTCTGTTGGGCTGGCCCGCAAATTCCGATGGCGAAATTCCAAACTTTCCGCGCGATTCCGTCTCGGGCCTGGAACCTGTCGTGATCAACGTCAACCAAACGGCAGGTGACCCGACGACGCGCATCACATTGGGCGCGAACCTGCCTGCAACCGAAACGGCCGCCGGTGCCTCGGGCGAGGCTCTGTCACGCACGATCGAATACTTCGGCAATCTGGGCACTTCGGAAACGCTGGACATCACCTTTACCCCGGTCGTCCCCGCAAATGGCTATTCCAACAGTTGGACAGTGCAGATCCGCGACAGCGCCTCGGATGGGGCGATCATCGGTGAATACGAAGTGACCTTTGACGATTCGCGAACGGCTGGCGGCACACTGGCCACGGTAACAACCGTTTCTGGTGGCGCTTATGACCCGGTGACGGGGATGATCGAACTTTCGGTTGCCGGTGGGCCGATCAACCTTGAAATCGGCCGCACCGGGGAAACCAACGGCTTGACCCAACTGTCTGACAGTTTCGCCCCGACAAACATCACCAAAGATGGCTCTCCTGTCGGGAATCTGACCGCGGTGGAAGTGGATTCAAACGGCTATATTCTGGCCAGCTATGACACAGGCTTTGTGCGCCGCATCTATCAGATTCCACTGATCGACGTGCCCAACATCAATGGCCTGACCGCCTTGGACAATCAGACCTATCAGGTTTCACCTGACTCGGGCTCGTTTTTTCTGTGGGATGCGGGTGACGGCCCGACCGGGGCGATCGCCGGATATGCCCGCGAAGGGTCAACCACCGATATCGCCGCAGAACTTACCGCGCTGATCCAGACGCAGCGCGCCTATTCATCGAACGCCAAGGTGATCCAGACCGTCGATGAGATGCTGCAGGAAACGACGAATATCAAACGCTAAGGGTTGGGGACATGGGCATTTCATCGGCGCTGAACAATGCATTTTCGGGACTATCTGCCGGCGCGCGGCTGGCAGAAGTGGCATCTGGCAACATTTCGAATGCGCTGACCGAAGGCTATGCCAAACGCGAGGCAGTGGTGACCGGGCGCATGGTTGGCGGCATCGGAATGGGCGTGCAGATCGTTTCTGTCGAACGGCAAGTGGACAAGGCCTTGGTGCAGGATTTGCGGCTGGCCGGTGCGAACAATGTTTTTCAGGACACACAGGCCAAGTTTGCCGCAAAACTCGAGACTGCCTACGGCGACCCCACCACCAGCACATCACTGTCAGCACGGCTTGCCAGTTTTGAACGCGCCGTGGTTGAAGCCGCCGCCCGCCCCGATTCTGATGCAAGGCTGCAGTCCGTTGTCGATACGGCAAATCAGTTCGCAACGGGGCTGAAAACGGCATCCGAAACGGTCGCCACAGCGCGTCAGGACGCCGACAGCGCCATTGCCCGTGATGTCGGTTTCTTGAACACAACGCTGAAATCGGTTCAGGAACTGAATGCCCAAATCACACGGATGGCCACGCGCAAGGAAGACACCTCTGCCGCGATGGATCAACGGCAAAAGCTGATCGACCAAATCGGAGAGATCATCCCCCTGCGCGAAGTGGCCCGTGACAATTTGCAGGTTACGCTGTTTTCAACCACTGGGGTGACGCTGCTGGATGGCCGCCCCGCGCAATTCGGGTTCAGCAGCACAACACCGATTACCCCCACGATGACCTTGGCCACAGGTGCCCTTTCGGGCCTGACAATCGACGGCAAGGTTGTGTCAGCCAGCCCCAATGGTGGCAAACTGGGCCAGGGGCGACTTGCCGCGCAGTTTGAATTGCGCGACCAAACCACTGTCGATGCGCAAAACCAGTTGGATGCCTTGGCGCGCGATCTGATCGAACGAACGGCCGGCCCTGGCGTCGATCCGACGCTGGCGACGGGTGAGGCCGGTCTTTTTGTCGACTCCCTTGGCCCGATGGCGCCGCTGGATGAGGCCGGCCTTGCAGCGCGGATTTCTGTCAATCCAACCTTAACACAAAGCAGTGGGGCATCGCTTTGGCGGCTGCGCGACGGCATGAACGCCGCCACTCAATCGGCTATTTTCGACCCCACACTTCTGCAAAGCATTGCGACACGGCTGACCGAAGACCGACCCGCTGCCGCATCACAATTTTCCGCTGCGGGCAGTTTTGCCGAGATCTTGGCAGATGCCGGATCGCAGGCTGCAACGGCCCGGCTGTCGGCGGAAACGGCGGCAAGTTTTTCGGCGGCACGCACCGAAACGCTGAAGACGGAATTGCTGAAAAACGGCGTCGATACGGATGATGAAATGCAGGATCTGATGCTGATCGAACAAGCCTATGCCGCCAATGCGCGTGTGATCCAGACGGTGGATGACATGCTGCGCACCCTGCTGGAGATTTGACGATGACAGGAATTTCCTTTGGCGATCTGGCCCAGGCCTATACGACCAAATCCCGGATCGGAGGCCTGAAATCAGACAGCATCCGCCTTGCCAATGAGCTTGCCTCGGGCAAAAAAACGGACATTGCGGCCAGCCTTTCAGGCGACACCTCGGGCCTTGCTGCGCTGGAACGGTCGCGTCAGATGCTGGACGGCTTTATTTCGGCTGCCGGCGGGGCTGCCGTAAAGGCGCAGACGCAGCAGGCGGCCCTTTCGTCCATCAGCGCCGAGCTTGAGGGTTTGAGCGAAGCCTTCTCGACCCTGTCGCAAGACAGCGATGGCACCCAGGGCCAGCGGGTGGCTGACCGCGCGAAGACAGCCTTTGCCTCTGCCTTTTCGACTTTGAACACCAAAGTTGCGGGGCAGGCGATCTTCGCCGGAATGGCCCTGAACGGGCCAGCCCTTGCCCCACCAGAAACGGTGCTGGATGCGCTTGAAACGCTTGTTTCGGGGGCACAGACAGCCGAAGAAATCTCTGCGCGGGTGACCGCCTGGTTCGACAGCCCGACAGGTTTTGCATCTGTCGCCTATGTCGGCGCCGCGGCAGCCCCGGGCCTGCGCATTGATGCCGAGGGCACGTCGGTGGACGATCAGACAGCGGCAAGCGCGCAGATCAGAAAGGCGCTGGCAGGCTTGGCGGTGGCCAGCTTTATCGATCACCCCAATCTTTCGACAAGTGGCGCCGACCGGATGGCCCTGCGGGACCACACGATTGATGCCCTGCAATCTGGCGTGACAGCCCTTGTCGACCTTTCCGCCCGCATCGGTACGGATGAGGCCAGGATCGAAACAGCGATTTCCCACCAGCAAGCGGCATCACTTACCCAGGAATTGACGATCTCAAATCTGATCAGCACTGATCCGGCACAAACCGCGGTCGAGTTGGAGGCGGTCAGAACAAGCCTTGAGATGGCCTATACTGTCACCGCACGGCTCTCTGAACTCACCTTGGCGAGGTTCCTGCGATGATCCGAAGCCTGCTTTTGACGCTAAGCTTGTTGTGGGCGCTGCCAGCGGTCGCTCAAGAGATTCGGCTTAAGGATCTGGTGGAATTTGACGGCGTGCGTGGCAATGATCTGGTCGGCTATGGGCTTGTCGTTGGCCTGAACGGAACAGGCGACGGGATTCGCAATGCGCCCTTTACCGAAGAAATCATGGCCAATCTGCTAGAGCGGTTGGGCGTCAACGTCACGGGAGAGGCGTTTCGGCCCAAGAACGTGGCTGCGGTGCTTGTGACTTCGGAATTGCCCGCCTTTGCGCGGGCGGGCGGGCGGATCGATGTGACCGTTTCGGCCATCGGCGATGCCAAAAGCCTGTTGGGCGGCACTTTGGTGATGACGCCCCTGAACGGGGCCGACGGGCAGATCTATGCCGTTGCCCAAGGCACGGTGATCGCCGGGGGTTTGGTTGCCGAAGGCGAGGTCGCGCGTGTGGTGCAGGGCGTTCCGACGGCTGGGTCTATACCGGCGGGCGCACGGGTCGAGCGGGAGGTTGATTTCGACTTTACCAGCCTGCGGTCGCTGCGACTGGCGCTGCGCAACCCTGATTTCAGCACTGCGGCCCTGATAGAAACACAGTTGAACCGGGAATTCGGTCGCAGGGTGGCAACAATGTTGGATGCAGGCACGGTTGAGTTGAATGTGGATGCAACGGGCATGCGGTCAGCGGCGCATGCCATCGGCAAGATTGAGAACCTGTCTGTTGCGCCCCAAACGCGGGCACGGGTTGTGGTGGATCAGCGCTCTGGCACAATCGTGATCGGCCAGGATGTGCGGATCAGCCGGGTTGCCGTGGCGCAAGGCAACCTGACCCTAAGGGTGGAAGAGGCCCCGATGGTGGTTCAGCCCAACCCCTTTGCCCAGGGCGAAACCGTGGTTGTGCCCCGCACCAATGCGGCGATCAATCAACCGGTGGGCACCGGCCTGGCCGAGGTGCGGGGGGGCACATCGCTGTCAGAACTGGTCGCAGGCTTGAATGCCTTGGGCGTGCCGCCAAACGACATGATCAACATTCTGAAAAGCATTCACGCCGCAGGGGCCCTGCATGCCGAGTTTGTCATCAACTGAACGTCTTTGTGGCTGCATCATCCTGATGCGGCCACCCACCGCCACAGATCACCTAACCCCAGGTCGGATGGAATTTGTCGGCCGGGGACAATGTGAAAATCTCAACCCCCGTCGCCGTCACGCCAACCGAATGTTCAAACTGTGCCGACAGGGATTTGTCGCGGGTAACCGCCGTCCAATCATCGGCCAGAACCTTGGTTTCGGGACGACCCAGATTGACCATCGGTTCGATCGTAAAGAACATGCCCTCTTCCAGAACCGGCCCCGTGCCGGCGCGACCATAGTGCAGCACATTCGGCGGCGCATGAAAGACGCGACCAAGGCCGTGGCCGCAAAAGTCGCGCACCACACTCATCCGGTTGGCCTCGACATAGCTTTGAATCGCGTGGCCGATATCGCCAAAGGTGTTGCCCGGCTTGACCGCCGCAATCCCGCGCATCAGGGCCTCATGCGTGACGTCGATCAGACGCTCGGCCTTGCGCGGCAGATTTCCGGCCACATACATGCGGCTGGTATCGCCAAACCAGCCATCCACGATCACCGTCACATCGACATTCAGGATATCGCCATCCGACAAGACCTTGGCACCCGGAATGCCGTGGCACACCACATGGTTCACCGAAATGCATGACGCATGCTGATAGCCCTTGTAGCCGATCGTGGCCGAGGTGACGCCCCGGCGCTCAATCTCTTCGCGGATGAAATCATCGATCACAGCCGTGGTGGTGCCCGGCTGCACCAGCGGCGCCACCATATCCAAGATCTCGGCAGCGACCTTGCCAGCCGCATGCATGCCCGCAAAATCGGGGGCTTCGTAAATGCGGATGCCGTCCCGCGTGATCCGGCCGCGCGTCTCTTCCACCTGACACTCCTTTTCAATTGCCGCCTAAATAAGGAAATCGGCAGGATTTGACCAGAGCCATGGCGCGCGCACCATGGCCAAGGGCTTGCAACACGGGACAGCAAGCCTATACCCAAGCTCAACTTCACGCAGAGGAGCATCGAAGATGGCAAACCCAACCGCCGCCATGCTGGTCATCGGAGATGAAATCCTGTCGGGGCGCACGCGCGATTCCAACATGCATTTTCTGGCCAATGAACTGACGCGGCACGGCATCAGGCTGATGGAGGCGCGGGTTGTAGCCGATGACCATGGCACCATCGTGCAGGCGGTGCGGGCCTTGTCAGAACAGTGGGACCATGTGTTCACCAGCGGCGGCATCGGCCCCACCCATGACGATATCACCGCCGATGCCATCGCCGCCGCCTTTGGCGCCAAGATCGGCCACCGGGCCGATGCCATGGCGCTGTTGCAGGCGCATTACGACCGCGCGGGTTTGCCCTTTAACGACGCACGCCAACGCATGGCGCGCATTCCCGATGGCGCCACGCTGATCGACAACCCGGTCAGCACGGCGCCGGGGTTCACCTTGGGCAATGTGCATGTCATGGCGGGTGTGCCCAAGATCTTTGAGGCGATGGTGGCCAGTGTCATGCCAACGCTGACGGGCGGTGACCCCTTGCTAAGCCAGACCTTGCGCGTGAACCGGGGTGAAGGCGAGGTGGCAGATGCCTTTAGGCGGTTGGCTGCCGCCTATCCCGATCTGTCGATGGGGTCGTATCCGTTCATTCAAAACGGGGCGCATGGCACCAATCTGGTGATCCGTGGCACCGATCCGGCCCAGATTGACGCGGCCATGGCAGAGCTTGCAGCCCTGTTTCCATGACGGCCCCCGATCTTTTCACTGTGCTTGAGTCGACATGGCCCGCCGCAGGCCGCCACGACATTGGGCCTTGGCTGATCCGAGAGGGTCAGGGCGGCGGCAAGCGGGTTTCGGCGGCCACGGCCCAACCCGGCTGGCAAGACGAAGACATTCCGGCCGCAGAACAGGCCATGGCCCAGCTGAACCAACCTGCGCTGTTCATGATCCGCGAGGAAGATGTGTTGCTGGATCAGGCCTTGCAGGCGCGCGGCTATCGGATCGTTGATCCCGTGGTCGCCTATGCCGCGCCCTGTGCCGAACTGGCCCGGCCCGCGCCTTTGCCAATGACCACCTTTGCCCATTGGCCGCCCCTTGCCATCTGCACCGAGCTGTGGGCCGAGGCGGGTATTGGCCCCGGTCGCCTTGCGGTGATGGACAGGGTGCAGGGCCCGAAAACCGCCCTTTTGGCGCGCAGCCAAGACCGGCCCGCAGGGTCTGCCTTTATCGCCTGCCATCACGACTGTGCGATGCTGCACGCGCTGGAGGTGCGGCCCACCTTGCGCAGACAGGGTGCCGGGCACAACATTTTGCGGGCAGCGGCGGGCTGGGCACTGGATCAGGGCGCGCAGACACTGGCTGTTGTGGTGACCCTTGGCAATAATCCCGCCCGCAGTCTTTACAGCACTCTGGGCATGCAGATCGTAGGGCAGTATCATTACCGCCAATTTGGCCCTGTTCAGGGGGCCCTAAAAGGCTGACCCCCAAAAGGCTGCCCCCCAGAAAGGCTGACCGTTCGTGACGACACCCCGCAGGCTTATCATCGCAGCCCTGCTTGGCAGCAGTCTGGCCCCCATGCCGGGGCAGGCACAGTCGGTCGATCTGGTGATGCCGGAAAACAGTGCCGCCGTTGCCGAACAAAGCGCGCCCTTTGCCAGCTATCCGCTGCCTTTGGGGCCGTTTCGCGATGGCACCCTGCCGACCAAGCCACTGGAAGGCGCGGTGCAGCAACGGGCGTGGCGGATCGACGGGTCGGGCGCCAGCACATTGGAACTGCTGGTTCCCTTGCGCGCCCAACTGGCGGCACAGGGCTTTGACATCGTGTTTGAATGCGAAGGCCTGCAATGCGGCGGTTTTGATTTCCGCTTTGCCACCCCGCTTTTGCCCGAACCGGAAATGCATGTCGATCTGGGCGATTTCCGGTTTCTTTCGGCCACCCGCAAGGATGAGGCGATCAGCCTGATGGTCAGCAAAAGTGCCGCCGCGGGGTTTGTGCAGGTCACCCATGTCGGGCAAAAACCGGCGCAGGCTTTGGGCACGACCGCCCCAGCCACGCCCCAGCCTGCCCAAGAAACCGTGTTTCGCCAACCCCAGCCCAGTCAAGGCACGGGCGACACATTGGCCAGCCGCCTTTTGGCCAGTGGGGCCGCAGTTCTGACGGGCCTTGATTTCCCCTCAGGCTCTGCCGCTTTGCCCAAAGGCAGCTATGCCGCACTGGATCAAATGGCCGCCTGGATGAAGGCCAACCCCGAAACCAGCGTTGCCGTTGTGGGGCATACCGATGCCTCGGGCGGGCTTGCCGGGAATATCGCGCTGTCGCGTCAGCGGGCACAGGCGGTGCGGCAATATCTGATCCGCCAGCACGGCATCGACAGCAGCAGAATAGAGGCCGAGGGCGTGGGCTATCTGGCCCCCATTGCCAGCAATCAGACCGAAGAGGGGCGGCAGAAAAACAGACGGGTCGAAGTCATGGTGACCTCGACCCCAGTTCAGCCGTGAAGGGAACAAAATCAGGCTGTCGTTACCACTTGTCCGGGCCCTTGTCGGAATAGCGACGGGCAAGGAAATCGATAAAGGCGCGCACCTTGGGCTGCGTAAAGCGCCCCGGCGGATAGACGGCATAGATGCCCAGAATTTCGGTCGGCAGCCCCGGCAGGGCCTCTTCGACCAGCCCCTGTTTCATAGCATCGGCATAAAGAAAGCTGGGCAGATAGGCGATGCCAAGGCCCGAAACCGCCGCATTCAGCAGCGATTGCCCGTCATTCACCGTCAGCCAGCCCGCCGTGCGAACCTGCCGCTTTTCCCCCGAAGGCGCGGTAATCTTCCAGACATTGCCATTGGCCTGATTGGAATAGTGCAGCAGCTTGTGATCGTTCAGATCATCAATCTTCATCGGCCGCCCGAATTTCTGGAAATAGCTGGGCGAGGCGATCATGCGCTTGGTCGTGTCGGTCAGCTTGCGGGCGCGCAGGGTGCTGTCTTCCAGCTCGCCCACCCGAATGGCCATATCAAAGCCTTCGCTGATCAGTTCGACATAGCGGTTGTTCAGCACCATGTTCACGGTGATGTCGGGGTATTCCAGCAGGAAATCCCCCAGAATGGGTGACAACAGGTTCACACCGAAATCGGTGGCAACGCTGATGCGCAACAGGCCCGATGGCGCCGATTGCATGCTGGTGACCAGTGCATCGGCCTCGCCTGCATCATTCAGCACGCGACGGGCGCGGTCATAATAGGCAAGCCCGATCTCGGTCGGGCTGACCCTGCGTGTGGTGCGGTTCAACAACCGCGCGCCAAGGCGGGCTTCAAGGGCAGAGACATGTTTCGAAACGGCAGATTTCGAAATGCCCATCTTCTTGGCCGCATCGGTAAAGCCGCCTTGGTCAACGACCGTGGCAAAGGCTTCCATTTCAGTCAGACGATCCATTTTTCCCCCGGCAGACACGGTATGGGTTGATCTGACCTTATTGATCTCGAAATCGGGCAGGATAACGGCGCTGCCGCGGCCTATCCGGGGAAATATCGCGGATCGTTCAGGGCGCGGAAACAAGCGGGCCGCCGGCAAAGCGCCCGAAACGGCGCCTTACTCCCACCCCATCCGGGCCAGATAGCCTTCGATCAGGGGAACGTCGGACGGGTTGTTCAATTCCCAGAACACGGCGCCGGGGGCCGAAACCTCGACCATGCGGATGGGATGCCCGTTTTCCAGAAAGCGCAGTTGCTCCAGCCCCTCCAGCGTCTCAAGCGGGCCGGGCTGCCAGGACGAATAGGCCGCAAGGGCGGCGGGGCGATAGGCATAGACGCCCACATGGTGAAACACCGGCACGATGCCATCAACCACGCCTTTGCCATTGGTAAAGGGGATCACCTCTTTCGAGAAGTAAAGCGCGCGGCCCGCATGATCAGACACCACCGTCGTCGCCCCCACCCGGCCGGCCTGCCGGTCGGCCAGCAGGTTTTTCACCGTTTCGGCATCGCAGCGCAGGCAGGGCGTGGCCATGGTGCAACTGGCATCGGCGCGCATCGCCGCAATCAGCGCCGTCACGAAATGCGCCGGGGTCAGCGGCGCGTCGCCTTGCAGGTTCACCACGATTTCGGCCGTGATCCCGGCCTTTGCCACGGCTTCGGCCACACGTTCGGTGCCATTGCGGCAGCTTTCCGATGTCATGATCACATCGGCCCCGATGCGGCCAGCCTCGGCGGCAATGCGGTCATCATCCGTGGCAACATAGATCGGGATCTGCCCCTGCGAGGCCGCCCGCGCCGCCATGACGCTGCGCTCAATCAGGCTGCGGGCCGTGCCGCTTGCACCGGTCAGGGTGGCCAAGGGCTTGCCCGGATAGCGCGTGCTGGCATAGCGGGCGGGGATGATGATGCAGGCGTCCATCGTTACAGCCCTTTTGCCAGACGATCAAAGGCGCAAAGACGCCCGATCAGCGCCTGCATCTCGGCCAGCGGGATCATGTTCGGCCCGTCGCTTGGCGCCGTGTCGGGGTCTTGGTGCGTTTCGATGAACAGCGCCGATATCCCCACGGCACAGGCCGCCCGCGCCAGCACGGGCGCAAACTGCCGCTGGCCACCGGAACTGCCGCCAAGGCCGCCGGGCTGCTGCACCGAATGGGTGGCATCAAACACCACCGGCCAACCGGTTTCGGCCATGGTGGGCAGGCCCCGGAAATCGGTAACAAGGGTGTTATAGCCAAAGGACGTGCCCCGTTCACACAGCATGATCCGGCGGTTGCCGGTGCTTTCCACCTTGGCGGCCACGTTCTTCATATCCCAGGGCGCCAGAAACTGGCCCTTCTTGATGTTGATGGCAAGGCCGGTTTCGCCCGCCGCCAACAACAGATCGGTCTGGCGGCACAGAAAGGCCGGGATCTGCAGCACATCAACCGCCTTGGCAGCTTCGGCGCAATGCCACGGCTCGTGCACATCGGTCAGCACCGGCACGCCGAATTCGGCCCGGATATCGGCCAGAATCTGCAACCCCTTGTCCATCCCAAGCCCGCGCGCCGTGCCGATGCTGGACCGGTTGGCCTTGTCATAACTGGCCTTGAAGATGATTTTTGTCCCCGTTGGCGCGCAGGCCTCTAGCAAGCCTTCGCAGATCATGCGGGCATGATCGTGGCTTTCCAACTGGCAGGGGCCGGTGATCAGGGCAATCGGGTTGGCCCCGCCAATGGCGATATCGCCAATCTGAACAATCTGCTGCGACATGGGCTACATCACTCCGATACGAAGAAGATCGTGCAGGTGCAGAATACCCACCGGGCGACCGCCCTCGCAGACAAACAGCACACCGATCTTGTTTTTGTTGATCACGGCCAGGGCTTCGGCGGCCAGCAGATCGGGGGCCACCGTCACCGGATGGCGCGAACAGACCTGCCCGGCGCGACGGCCCATGATGCCATCCATGTTGCGCCGCAAATCGCCATCGCTGACCACCCCCACCAGATGCCCCGCCGCATCGGCCACCCCCGCCACACCAAAGCCTCCCGCTGTCATCGTCAGAATCACATCCTGCATCGGGGCGTCTTCGGCCACCAGCGGCAAGCGGTCGGCCCCGTGCATCACCTGCCGCACCGGGGTCAGTTGCGCGCCCAGCTTGCCGCCGGGGTGAAAGGCGCGAAATTCTTCGGGCTGAAACTTGCGTGCCTCCATCAGCGCGACGGCCAAGGCATCGCCCAGCCCCAGCATCAACGTGGTCGAGGTGGTCGGCGCCATGCCGATGGAACAGGCCTCGGGCAGGTCGGGAATGGTGAGCCGGTAATCGGCCGCCCGCATCAGCGCACTGGCCGGGTCGCGCGACATGCCGATCAGCGGAATGTCAAAGCGCGCGCAATGGGCAATCATATCGCGCAACTCAACCGTTTCACCGCTGTTCGACAATAGCAGGCAAATATCCTGCGGCGTGACCATACCCAGATCGCCGTGGCTGGCCTCGCCCGCATGCACAAAAAACGCGGGCGTCCCGGTTGAGGCAAGGGTGGCCGCAATCTTGCGCGCCACATGGCCCGATTTGCCAATGCCCGACAGGATCACCCGCCCCTGCACGGCCAGAATGGCATCAATCGCGGCCCCGAAATCGGGCGGCAGATCGCGGGCCAAGGCAAACAAGGCCTCGGCTTCGGTTATCAGAACGCGGGCGGCAACCTGATTGGAATGTGCCACCGCATCAGGAACGGCGGCAGGGTCGTGACGGGCTTGGGCCATCTGAGCTTTCCCTTGGAATGCAGTCTCTTTGCCATGCGGGGCCGCCCCTGTCCAGAACACGGCCTTGGGCGCGCCCTGACGCAAAGCCCGCCAGGGCTTTACCAATGCGGTGGCTTTTGGTTGGCGGCAGGCGCGTCAAAGGCATCGGCTTCGCGCTCGGCCTCGCGCTCGACCAGCAGGCCGACAAGGCGGGTCAGGCGGTCAATCTCTTTGCGCTGACCGGCCACCACATCCGACAAATCCTCGACCGCCCGCGTCAGATGCGCCACGCGTTCTTCCAGAAGTGCTGTCCGATCCATCTTGCCCCCGCGATGCGCTTGCCGCCCCTTGCCCCATCCGTTACAGGAACCATGCCAAAGAACGAAGGGCCCAAAGCCATGTCTGATGGAAAAATCCGCCGCCCAAAGGCCGAAACGCCCAAAGGGTTCCGCGACTATTTCGGCGCCGAGGTGACCGAGCGCAAGGCGATGCTGGATGCGATCACCGGGGTTTACCATCGCTATGGCTTTGATCCGCTGGAAACCAGCGCCGTCGAAACGGTCGAGGCGCTTGGCAAGTTTCTGCCCGATGTCGATCGCCCGAACGAAGGTGTGTTTGCCTGGCAGGATGAGGACAAGGATTGGCTGGCCCTGCGCTATGATCTGACCGCCCCGCTTGCCCGCGTGGCCGCGCAGTTCCGCAACGACCTGCCCTCGCCCTATCGCCGCTATGCCATGGGCCCGGTCTGGCGCAACGAAAAGCCGGGGCCGGGGCGGTTTCGCCAGTTCTACCAATGCGACGCCGATACCGTCGGCGCGCCGTCGGTCGCCGCCGATGCCGAAATCTGCGCCATGCTGGCAGATGCGCTAGAGGCCGTGGGGATTGATCGCGGCGATTACATCGTCAAGGTGAACAACCGCAAGGTTCTGAACGGCGTGATGGAGGTGGCGGGCCTTGCCGGGGACGCCAAGACAGAAGAGCGCGGCATCGTGCTGCGCGCCATCGACAAGATCGACCGTCTGGGGGCCGAAGGCGTGCGCGCGCTGCTGGGGACGGGCCGCCGCGACGAGTCGGGCGATTTCACCAAAGGTGCGGGGCTGAACGCGGAACAGGCCGAAGTGGTGATGGGATTTACCACGGCCAAACGCGACACAGGCGACGAAACCCTTGCCCGCCTGCGCGAATTGATCGGCACGTCGGCCATCGGGGCCGAAGGCGTGGCCGAGTTGGAAATGATTGCCGACCTTCTCTCGGCCCAAGGCTATGGTCCTGACCGCATCGTGATCGACCCCGGTGTCGTGCGCGGCCTTGGCTACTATACCGGCCCGGTCTATGAGGCTGAACTGACCTTCCAGATCACCGATGAAAAAGGCCGCCCGCGCAATTTTGGCAGTGTTGCCGGGGGCGGGCGCTATGATGATCTGGTCAAGCGGTTCACCGGTCAGGCCGTGCCTGCCACGGGCGTGTCCATCGGCGTTGACCGCCTGCTGGCCGCCCTGCGCGCCAAGGGCCGCACCGCGGGCGAGGCGGCAGGCCCCGTGGTGGTGACAGTGATGGATCGTGACCGCATGGCCGATTACATGGCCATGGTGGGCGAGTTGCGCGCCGCAGGCATCCGGGCCGAGATGTATCTGGGCAACCCCAAGAACTTTGGCAATCAGTTGAAATATGCTGACAAGCGCGGCTCTCCTGTGGCTGTCATTCAGGGCGGGAACGAGAAAGACGCAGGCACCGTCATCCTCAAAGACCTGATCCTTGGGGCCAAGATCGCTGAAAGCGCCACGCTTGAAGAATGGAAAGACCGCCCCGCACAGGTGGAAGTGCCGCGCGCCGATCTGGTCGCCGCCGTGCGCAAGATGCTGATGCCATGACACCGAAAACCGCCATCCGGGCCGAGGCCGAACAGCTTTACGCCGCCATCGCCGCCACCGGCGCACAGCCGATAGAGGCCGATCTGCTGTTGCCCGCCGAAACGCTGCTGGATCTTTACGGCGAAGACATCCGCGCCCGCGCCTATGTCACGCATGATCCGGTGCGCGGCGAAATGATGCTGCGCCCCGATTTTACCGTGCCGGTGGTGCAGGCGCATATGGAACATGGCGCCGAACCCGCCCGCTATTGCTATATGGGCGAGGTTTTTCGCCAGCAATATCACCTTGGCCCGCGTCAAAGCGAATATGTGCAAGTGGGCTATGAGGTGTTTGACGGCACCGATCCCCTGGCTGCCGATGCCGAGGTGTTTGCCCTGTTCCAGCACCTGCTGGCCCCGCTGGGCCTGCGCGCGGCCACGGGTGATATCGGCATTTTGCGCGCCGCTGTGCAGGGGCTGACCACAACCGACCGCCGCAAGGCCGCGCTGATGCGCCACCTCTGGCGGCCACGCCGCTTTCGCGCGCTGCTTGATCGCTTTGGGGGCCGCGTGCCGGTGCCCGCCACCCGCGCCTTTCTGCTGGATCGGCTGTCACGGGGGCAGGATGTGCTGGCGGGCCTTGTGCAAACCGGCCAACGCAGCACCGCCGAAATCACCGACCGCCTGCAAGCCCTGGCCGAAGACGCCGCCGCCCCGCCGATCCCGGCGCAGGAACTGGCGCAGCTAGAGGCCGTTCTGGCCGTGCGCGACAAAGGCCCCGCTGCCGTCGCCCGCCTGCTGTCGATGTCCGCAGACATGCCCGCGCTGGTGCCCGCCGTTCAGCGTGTGCAGGCCCGGATGCAGGCCCTGGCCGACAAGGGCGTTGATATCGGATCGCTGGATTTCGAGGCCAGCTATGGCCGCACCAATATGGAATATTACGACGGCTTCGTGTTCGGCTTTTACGCCGAGCAAGACCCCGACATGCCCCCCATCGCCACCGGCGGGCGCTATGATGCGCTGACCGCCGTGCTGGGTCAGGGCCGGTCGATCCCGGCCGTGGGCGGTGTTATCCGCCCCGGCCTGGTGGCGCGGCTGAAAGGGGTGCTGTGATGCTGAAAATCGGCGTGCCGTCCAAGGGGCGGCTGATGGAAAAGACCTTTGACTGGTTCGGCGCACGCGGCGTCACCATGCGCCAGACCGGGGCCGAGCGGGAATATTCCGGCACGGTCGAAGGCGTTGCGGGGGTTGAACTGGTGTTGCTGTCCGCCGGGGAAATCCCGCGGGAATTGTCGGCAGGCCGCATCCACCTTGGCGTCACCGGCAGCGATCTGGTGCGCGAAAAGCTGGCCGATTGGTCTGCCCAAGTGGCCGAACTGGCCGCGCTTGGCTTTGGCCATGCCGATCTGATCATTGCCGTGCCCACGGGCTGGGCCGATGTGGATACGCTGGATGACCTTGATGCCGTGGCCGCCCAATTCCGGCGCACACACGGCCACCGCCTGCGCATTGCCACCAAATACCACCGCCTTGTGCGCGAGTTTCTGACCCAGAATGGCGTGGCCGATTATCAACTGGTTGACAGCCAGGGGGCCACCGAGGGCACGGTCAAGAACCTGACGGCCGAGGCCGTGGCCGACATCACCTCATCGGGTGAAACGCTGCGGGCGAACCATCTGAAAATCCTGTCTGACGGGCTGATCCATTCCAGCCAGGCCATGCTGTTTGCCGCCCGCCGCGCCGAGTGGGACGCCCCCACCCGCAGCACGCTGCAAGCGCTGTTGACCAGACTGGGGCTGGCCGATGCCGCACCCTCGGTGCTTGACCGGCTTTGAAACCGTTACAAAATCGTCTAGCGTCAGACGATAAGGAGTGCAGGCTATGACGCGATTTGTCCCGTTGTCCATTCCATTGGCAGCAGCCCTTATGGGCCTTTTGCTGGCCGCACCCGTGGCGGCCCAGACCGGCAGTTCCGGTGCCGCGATCAGTGGGGCCATTTCCGGCAACACCATTCGCGGCTCGATGGTCGCCTCGGGCGGGTTTGAGGAATACTATGCCCCCGATGGTCAGGTGCGTGGCCCCGACTATGCTGGCAGCTGGCATGTTCAGGGCAACCGTTTGTGCCTTGCCTATGATGGCGACCCGCCCAATTGCTGGGCGGTTCAGATCAACGGCAGCTCGGTTCTGTGGATCGGCGCCAGCGGCGAAGAGGGCACAGGCACCATCCTGACCGGCAACCCCCGCGGCTATTGACCGGCGCTACAGCTGCGCCGCCAGCCGCGCCCCTTGGTTGATGGCGCGCTTGGCATCCAGTTCCGCCGCCACATCGGCCCCGCCGATCACATGCACCACCCGGCCCGCGGCCAACAGATCATCGGCAAGCCCGCGCTGCGGCACCTGCCCTGCGCACAGCACCACATCATCAACTGGCAACAGCTCTTCCTTGCCATCCCGCTCGATCAAAAAGCCTTCGTCGATGATCGCCTTATAGGTCACGCCGCCCAGCATCCTGACGCCCTTCATCTGCAAGGCCGCACGGTGAATCCAGCCTGTCGTCTTGCCCAGGTGGCGGCCCGGCTTTTCGGCCTTGCGCTGCAACAGCCAGATTTCCCGCGCCGGGGCCTCGGGCGCGGGGCCATCGGCGGCCAGCCCGCCCGGCACCTGCGCCGGATCGCCCACGCCCCATTCGCGGCGCCACAGATCCAGATCCTCGGTCGGCGATGTGCCCTGATGCGCCAGATATTCGGCCACATCAAACCCGATACCGCCAGCCCCCACAATCGCCACGCGCCGCCCGACGGGCGCCCCACGCAGCACATCGAGATACCCCTTGGCGCGGTCTTGCCCCGCAATCCCCGGATCGCGCGGGGCAACCCCGGTTGACACCACAACCGCATCAAACCCGGCCAGATCAGCCGCCGTAACGGCAGTGTTCAGCCGCAGCTGCACCGGGCTTTTCCCCAGCATGGTCTGGAACCACTGGATCAGGCCCTTGAACTCTTCCTTGCCCGGCACCGCCGCCGCCAGATGCAACTGCCCGCCAACACGCGCCGCCGCATCGAACAGCGTGACCTCATGGCCCCGCTCGGCCGCCACCAGCGCGGTCATCATCCCCGCCGGGCCCGCCCCCACCACGGCCACCCGCTTGGGTGCCTCTGTCGGGGCATAGGTCAACTCGGTTTCATGACAGGCGCGCGGGTTCACCAGACAACTGGTCAGCTTGCCGCTGAAGGTGTGATCCAGACAGGCCTGATTGCAGGCGATACAGGGGGCGATTTCATCGGCCCGTCCCGCCGCAGCCTTGGCCACAAAGTCGGCATCCGCCAGAAACGGACGCGCCATGCTGACCATATCGGCCTGCCCCGCCGCCAGAATGCCCTCGGCCACGTCGGGCGTGTTGATGCGGTTCGAGGTGATCACGGGAATCGACACTTCGGGCCGCAGCCGGGCGGTCAGCCAGCTAAAGGCCGCACGCGGCACCGACGTTGCAATCGTCGGCACCCGCGCCTCGTGCCACCCGATGCCGGTGTTCAGAAGGCTGGCCCCTGCCGCCTGAATGGCGCGCGCCAGCAGCACCACCTCATCCCAGCTTGATCCGTCAGGGATCAGGTCGATCAGACTGATGCGGTAGATCACGATGAAATCGGGGCCAACGGCCTCGCGCACCCGGCGCACCACCTCGACCGGCAGGCGCATGCGGTTTTCATACGACCCGCCCCAACGGTCGTCGCGCCGGTTGGTGTGGCGCACCAGAAACTGGTTCAGGAAATAGCCTTCGCTGCCCATCACCTCGACCCCGTCATAACCGGCCTCGCGGGCGCGGGTTGCGGCGGTCACGATGTCCGAGATCTGCTTTTCGATGCCATCTTCGTCCAACTCGCGCGGGACAAAGGGCGAAATCGGCGATTTCACCGCACTGGGGGCCACGCATTCCTTGCCATAGGCATAGCGGCCCGCATGCAGGATCTGCATGGCGATGCGCCCCCCCGCCTTGTGCACCCGGTCGGTGACCATGCGGTGATTGGCAATATCCTTATCCGAGAACAGCCCCGCCGCGCCCGGAAAGACCCCCCCTTCGCGATTGGGGGCCATACCGCCGGTCACGATCAGGCCCACCCCGCCACGCGCCCGCGCGGCATAGAACTCGGCCACCCGGTTCCAATCGCCGGTTTCTTCCAGGCCCGTATGCATCGACCCCATCAGAACGCGGTTCGGCAGCGTCACATGTCCCAGATCAAGCGGGGCAAGAAGATTGGGAAACTGGCTCATGACATTCCTCCGGCTGTGGCGCGAACCATGGCCTTGGGGGCAGCACTTGTCACGCCCGACGCGGCGTCACGCCGATCAGCTGCCCGTCAAACCCTGCAAGAAGCTGGTCGCACTGCGGATGGCACCATCAATGACCACGCGTCCGGCATCAATCGCCGCAACATAGCCGTCCATCGCCCCCGTCAGACCGGGAATCTGCTGGCTGATCTGCGGTGCCATCACATAGGCAACCGTGGCAACCAGCCCCACCAAAAGCATCAGCACAAACCCCGATCGAAACCCCGAGCTGGCCGCCGGTTCATCATCCATCACGGCAGTTTGGCCCTTTGGGCTTGGCTTCAGGCTGGAATTAATTTCCTCGATATCCGGCAACAAATCGCGCCGAGGAGTGGCCTTTGGCGGCGGCACGGGCTTGCCCTTCATCGAGGCCACGCGACGTTCGGCGCTGCTCGGCTCTGGCGCATTCTCGGTCGGGCTAGGGGGCTGTCGGTTCACCGCCGGGTTCACCGGCGGCGGCAGGCCCAGATCGCCCTGCATCTCCAGCCCATCGGCCTCGGCCTTGCGGGCCTTGACCTCACGCTCGGCCTCTTCGCGCAGCACTGACAGCACGGCTTCATCCAGATTGCGCTTGATCGGCTGCGGCGCCGGTGGGGCGTCCTCACGCTCCTCCTCGCCCTGCGCCAATGCGGCGGGGCGGTCTTCGGCAGGCGCCGGATCGTCGTAAAGCGCCGCCGTCAGCTTTTCGGCACTGGCCGGTGCGGCCTGAAACCAGGCATTGCCACAGTTTGAACATTGCACGTCCCGCCCCTCTGGCGGTATCGCGGCATCATCAACCTCGTATTGGGCGTCGCAATTCGGACAAATGATACGCATGCTGCCTGTGTCCCGCGCCGTTGATACGGCTGTTCATCCATGTTGTAGCAACGATACTGGTCGATTCCAATAGATTGTGGATATCGCATACATCAGTGTCATTGAATCCCCCCGCAGATTCAGCAATTCTGCACCCGACCAAAAGAGGCTGTGCCGTGATCGCATTCGAAAATGCTGCCTATAATTACGGCGGTGGTGAATTATTGGCCGAAGTGTCCCTGCGACTGGCCCCCGGATCGTTTCATTTCCTGACCGGGCCGTCCGGGGCGGGCAAATCCACCCTTTTGAAACTGGCCTATGCCGATCTTTTGCCCACGGCCGGGCATGTCACCCTGTTTGACCGCGATGTGCACAGCCTGACACGCGATGATGTGGCGATGAACCGCCGCCGGATCGGGGTGGTGCATCAGGATTGCCAGTTCCTCGACCACCTGCCCCTTGCCGCCAATGTGGTCTTGCCGCTGACCGTCTCGAACCGGCCTGTTGATGTGCAGAACCTGACCGATCTGCTGAACTGGGTCGGGCTTGGCACGTTGGGCGATGCGCTGCCGCCATCGCTGTCGGGGGGCGAACGCCAGCGCGCCGCTCTGGCCCGCGCCATCATCATGGACCCGGATGTCATTCTGGCCGACGAACCCACCGGCAACCTTGATTGGGAAATGTCGCTGCGCCTTTTGACCCTGCTGGTCGAGTTGAACCGGATGGGAAAGACCATTCTGGTGGCCACCCATGACCTGAACCTGATCCGTCAGGCGAAATCGCAGATCGCCGCACGGGTGCTGCGCATCAAGAACCGCCGTGTGCAGCTTGCGGGGGCCGACCTGTGAAATTGCCTGCCCTGTTTTCCTCGGATCGGTCGGCCGACCGTGTCGTGCCCCCCTCGGGCTTTACCGCACAGCTGACACTGTTTTCGGCGGGTGCGATGGCCTTTCTGGCGGTCTTTGCGCTGGCGTTGTCCCTTGCCTCGGGGCGGCTGGCCGATCGCTGGGCCTCGGCGCTGTCGGGCACGGCCACCATTCGCATCTCGGCCCCGGCCGATCAGATGCAAACGCAAATGACCGCCGTTCTGGCACTGCTGTCCACCACGCCCGGCATTGCCAATGCCCGTGCCATCGACACCGACGAACAGCGCCGCCTGCTTGAGCCATGGTTCGGCCCCGATCTGCCGGTCGATGCCCTGCCCCTGCCGCGCCTGATCGAGTTGACCGAGACCGGCGATGGCTATGACAGCGAAGGCCTGCGCCAGCGCCTTGCGGCCGAGGCCCCCGGCGCCATTCTGGACGATCACACCCGCTGGCGACGCCCGCTGGCCATCGCGGCCGAACGCTTGCAGCTGTTGGGCCTGTTGTCGCTGGTGCTGATTCTGGGTGCGACGGGGGCGATGATCACGCTGGCCGCCAATGCCGCGCTTGCCGCCAACCTTCAGGTCATCCGCGTGTTGCGGCTGGTCGGCGCAAAAGACAGCTACATCACCCGCGCCTTCGTGCATCGTTTCACCCTGCGCGCCTTGGGCGGCGCGGCCATCGGCACTGTGATCGCGATGATCGGTGTGGCCCTGCTGCCCCGCACGGATGAGGCCGGGGGCTTTCTGACTGGCCTCCGCTTTCAGGGCGCGGGGTGGCTTTTGCCCCTGATCTTGCCGCCACTTGCTGCTATTGTCGCCTTTGCCGCAACCCGCTTTGCGGCCCTACGCACCTTGAAAAGGCTTCCCTGATGATCATCCTGCGCTGGATCATGTCCGTTCTCTTCATCATCCAGATGTATGTGGCCATGGCCGTGATCGGCATCCTGTTCTTCCCCTATGCCCTTGCCAGCAAAGAGGGGGCCTATGCCGCCTGCAAAACCTATTGCCGATGGGTGATCTTCACCGTGCGGGTGATGTGCGGCATCCGGTCCGAGGTGCGCGGCACCCCACCCACGGATGAGGTGGTGATCGCCGCCAAACACCAAAGCTTTCTCGACATCATCCTGATCTTCAACGCCGTCCCGCGCGGCAAGTTCGTGATGAAGCGCGAGTTGATGTTCACGCCGGTTCTGGGCCAATACGCCCAGCGCATCGGCTGCGTGATGGTTGATCGGGGCAAGCGTGGCGCAGCCATCACCAAGATGAAAGCCGATGTTGCCAAGGGCGCCGCAGATCCCGGCCAGCTGATCATCTATCCGCAAGGCACCCGTGTCGCCCCCGGTGCCGCGCGCCCCTATAAGGTGGGCACGGGCCTGCTTTATGAACAACTGGGCCAGCCCTGCGTGCCCGTGGCCGCCAATGTTGGCCTGTTCTGGCCCAAGCGCAGCCTGTTGCGCACGCCGGGTCTGGCCGTGGTCGAGTTTCTGCCGCGCATCGAACCTGGCCTGCCGATTCCAGCCTTCATGAAACGGCTGGAAGCCGAGGTGGAAACCCATTCCAACCGCCTGATGGCCGAGGGCGGGCTGATCCTTCCGACCTGACCGGGGGCCCGACAGACGCGCTTAGGCCAGTTTCAGCGCGGCGATCCCGGCAAGGATCAGCACGACGCCAAGAACCCGCATCAGATTGACCGGATCGCCGAACAGCACCACAGCCGCCACGGCTGTGCCGACGGCCCCGATGCCCACCCAAACGGCATAAGCGGTGCCCACCGGCAAATCCTTCATCGCCACCGACAGCATCCAGAAACTGGCCAAGGCGCCCAGCACGGTCAGCACCGATGGCAGGGGGCGGGTGAACCCGTCTGAATATTTCAAACCGATGGCCCAGCCGGTCTCCATGATCCCGGCCAATGCCACCAAAACCCAGGGGCTCAAGCGGCAAGCCCCTTGGCACCCATATCCAGAAACTTGGTGCGGCGTTCCTTGATGATCGCCTCGGGTTTTTTGCCGGCAAATTCCTTCAGCATCGCCTCGATGCCCTTGCCAACAGCCTCGATCGCCTCTTTGCGGCCACGCTGTGCCCCGCCCATCGGCTCTTTGATGATCCGGTCAACCACACCCAGCTTTTGCAGATCTTGCGCCGTCAGCCGCAGGGCCTCGGCGGCCTCGCGCATTTTCTCGGCATCTTTCCACAAGATACTGGCGCAGCCTTCGGGCGAAATCACCGAATAGACGCTGTGTTCCAGCATCGCCACCCGGTTGGCCGTGGCAAAGGCCACCGCGCCGCCCGAACCACCTTCCCCGATGATGATCGAAATCAGCGGCACACCGATTTCAAGGCATTTCTGGGTGCTGCGGGCAATCGCTTCGGATTGGCCGCGCTCCTCTGCGCCCTTGCCGGGATAGGCGCCGGGCGTGTCCACCAGCGTGATCACCGGCATGCCAAAACGGTCGGCCAGATCCATCAGGCGAATGGCCTTGCGATAGCCCTCGGGCCGCGCCATGCCGAAATTCCGTTCGATCCGGCTTTTGGTGTCATTGCCCTTTTCATGGCCGATGATCATCACCGGCTTGTCGTTGAACCGGGCAATACCACCCATCACGGCGTGATCTTCGGCAAAGTTCCGATCCCCGGCCAGCGGCGTGAATTCGGTGAACAGCGCGTCGATGTAATCCTTGCAATGGGGCCGGTCGGGGTGGCGGGCCACCTGACATTTGCGCCATGGCGTCAGATCCTTGTAAAGATCGCGCAACATGGTTTCGGCCTTGCGGTCCAGCGCCTCGGCTTCCTTGGCGACATCCATCCCCGGATTGCCACGCGCCATTGCCCGCAGTTCCTCTGCCTTGCCCTCGATCTCGGCAAGGCCTTTTTCGAATTCCAGGTAGTTCATGGGTCACTCCCGCACTGCATGGCCCTATATGGCCCCGACAGCAGCAGGATGCAACTGAGGACAGGACACCCGCCCCAACCCCAAAAAACAGCAGCGCCCCAAAAACAGCAGCGCCCTGTGGCCGGGCCACAGGGCGAGCTTCCTCCCCATTTGCCGCGAGGGGCCTCCTCTCCCCTTGATCGCGGCGCGGGTATCTTTTCAAGCTGCCCGATACCAGGCGCTGATCGCGCAAGCCTGCCCTTTTTTGGGGCAGTCTGTCAACGATTCAATGTATCAACCGGCGATCAGCTCTGACTGGCGCACGATCACCTCGGCCTGTTTGATGCTGGCAATATCGACCAGCCGGCCCTTGTAAACCGTGGCCCCCTCGCCGCGCGCCTTGGCCTCGTCCATCGCCTTCAGAATTTCGCGCGCCTCGGCGACTGCGGCCTCTGACGGGGTAAAGACCTCATTGGCAATGGCCACCTGCTTCGGATGGATCGCCCATTTGCCCACCATGCCCAGCGTGGCCGACCGCAGCGCCTGCGCGCGAAAGCCCTCGTCGTCCGAAAAATCGCCAAACGGGCCATCGACCGGCAGCACACCATGGGTGCGGCAGGCCGCAACAATGGCCGCCTGCGCCCAATGCCAGGGGTCAGACCAGTGCTTAACGCCTTCACGCAGCATGTAATAGTTTTCCTGCGTGCCGCCGATGCCCGTGGTCTGCATCCCCATGCTGGCCGCAAAATCGGCCGCCCCCAGCGACATGGCCTGCAAACGCGGGCTGCTGGCGGCGATTTCCTCGACATGGGCAATGCCCGCGGCACTTTCGATGATGACTTCAAAGGAAATCGGCTTGGCCCGCCCCTTGGCCCGCTCGACCGCCGTGACCAGCGCATCCACGGCATAGACATCCGCCGCACAGCCCACCTTGGGAATCATGATCTGATCCAGCCGGTCACCCGCCTGCTCTAGCAGATCCACCACGTCGCGATACCAATAGGGCGTGTCCAACCCGTTGATCCGCACCGACAGGGTTTTCGTGCCCCAATCAATATCGTTCACCGCCTGAATGATATTGGCCCGCGCCGCCACCTTGTCGGACGGCGCCACCGAATCCTCCAGATCAAGGTTGATCACATCCGCCGCACTGGCCGCCATCTTTTCAAAAATCGCGGGGCGAGAGCCGGGGCCAAACAACTGGCAGCGGTTCGGGCGGGCGGGGGCGGGGGGTTGGATGCGGAAGCTCATCTTGATCCTGTCAGCAAGTAAATTTCACGACTCTTGCCTCATTGGTTAGATTATTACGCTGCACTCTGCAATACCACCTTTGCAGTTGCAGCAATCGCATCACCGCCCTTGCCCCGACGCTGCGCCCTTGCCAAGAAAGACCACCCTTTGGACTTGGCCCCATGATCCGCATCAGCCGCGACAGCTTTGCCCTTGCCCGCCCCTTTACCATCAGCCGCGGCACGAAAACCCATGCCGATGTGCTGACCGTGCGCATCACCCGCAATGGCGTGACCGGTTGGGGCGAATGTGTGCCCTATGCCCGCTATGGCGAAAGCCTTGACAGCGTGACGGCACAGATCGCCGACCTGCCGCCGGGCATCACCCGCACCGACCTGCAACATGCCCTGCCCGCAGGGGCCGCCCGCAATGCCGTGGATTGCGCCCTGTGGGATCTGCAGGCCAAAACAACGGGCCAGCGGGTCTGGCACCTGTTGGGCCTGCCAGCCCTCCAACCCGTGCCCATCGCCTTTACCCTGTCGCTGGAAAGCCCGGCCAGCATGCGCGAACAGGCCGCGCTGAACGCCCATCGCCCACTTCTCAAGATCAAGCTGGGCACCCCCGACGATATGCCAAGGCTCGAAGCCGTCCGGCAGGGCGCGCCGAACACCCGCCTGATCATCGACGCCAACGAAGGCTGGAGCGCCGAGGTCTATGCTGATCTGGCCCCCCGCCTTGTGGCGCTTGGCGTGGAACTGGTCGAACAACCCCTGCCCGCCGGGGCCGATGACATGCTGGCCGAAATCGCCCGCCCCCTGCCCGTCTGCGCCGACGAATCCTGCCACGACCGCGCCAGCCTTGCCGCGCTGCGGGGAAAATATGACATGGTGAACATCAAGCTCGACAAGACCGGCGGCCTGACCGAGGCCCTGGCCACCCGCGACGCGGCGCGTGATCTGGGGCTGGGCATCATGGTCGGCTGTATGGTCGGCAGCAGCCTTGCCATGGCCCCCGCCACCCTTGTGGCACAGGGCGCGGCGTTCTCTGATCTTGACGCACCGCTTTTGTTGGCCCAAGACCGCGACACACCGCTTGCCTATTCCAGCGCAGGCATCCACCCGCCACCCGCCGAACTCTGGGGATAAGCATGAGCCGCATCGTCTATCTGAACGGGGACTATCTGCCCGAAAACGAAGCCAAGGTTTCGGTCTTTGACCGCGGCTTTCTGATGGCCGATGGCGTCTATGAGGTGACGTCCGTGCTGGATGGCAAGCTGATCGACTTTGCGGGCCATTGCATCCGGCTTGGTCGCTCGCTGTCGGAACTGGGCATGAAGAACCCCCATTCCAATGACGAATGGCTGGCGATTTTCCGCGAAATCGTCGCCCGCAACGCCGTGACCGACGGCATGGTTTATCTGCAAGTCACCCGCGGCAATCCCGGCGACCGCGACTTTGCCTATCCCTCGCCCGAGGTCGAGCCGACCGTGGTTCTGTTCACCCAGGCCAAACCCGGCCTTGCCGACAGCCCCGCTGCAAAAACCGGCTGGAAGGTGATCTCGATCCCCGACGAACGCTGGGGCCGCCGCGACATCAAGACGGTGCAACTGCTGTATCCGTCGATGGGCAAGATGATGGCGAAACATGCGGGCGTCGATGATGCGTGGTTCGTGCAGGATGGCTTTGTCACCGAAGGCACCTCGAACAATGCCTATATCGTCAAGGGCAACAAGATCATCACCCGCGCCCTCAGCCATGATATTCTGCACGGTATCACCCGCGCCGCTGTCCTGCGTTTTGCCAAAGAAGCGCAGTTCGAGGTCGAAGAGCGCAACTTCACCGTCGCCGAGGCACAGCAGGCAGATGAGGCGTTCATCACCTCGGCCTCGGCCTTTGTGATGCCCGTCGTCGAAATCGACGGCGCCGCCATCGGCAGCGGCAAACCGGGCAACGTGGCCGCCCGGATGCGCGAAATCTATCTGGACGAAATGCGCAAGGCCGCCCTTTGACAGGCGGCCCCGGCTTTCGGCCTTGGCCTTAAGCTTCGGCCCCAGGTCTGCGTCTCAGTCCTTGGGGCCAACATTCTCGCGAAAGGCCACCTCAAAGGCGGCCTTTTTTGCGGCATCCGCTTCGGTCTGGTTCTTGGCCACCCAGTCGGAATAGGGCATGCCATAGACGATCTCGCGCGCCTCATCCTTGCCCATCTCGATGCCGCGCGCATTGGCGGCCTCTTGATACCAGCGGCTTAGACAGTTGCGGCAAAACCCGCCCAGATTCATCAGATCAATGTTCTGCACATCAGGCCGCTTTTCCAGCAAATGATGCATCAGCGCCCGAAAGGCAGCAGCTTCCAGTTCGGTGCGGGTGGTTGGGTCAATCTCGGCCATCTGGTCCTCCTGTTCGGTCCAACATGACGCAAGACAGACCCATCCTCAAGAACTGGTCAGTGCCCACAGCGGCCGACACGCAGCAGTATCAAACCTGATCAACCAGCAACCACGGCGCGCCATCTGCAAGCAGATCGTCCGGAGTCAGGTTGGCGAAATTCACCGCAGGAGCACCGTCTGCCAGCATATTGGTGCCGCCCGCCCCATCAGCAACAAAGCTGATCTGAACCGTCGCAGGATTAGCCACCAACAGCACCAAGTCCTCGGTCTCTGCGTCAAAGTCAGTGACCCGCGTCACGTCATCGCCAAGGTTATAGGCAACGGCAAAGCTGTCGGCCCCGTTGCCGCCAGACAGGGTGTCTCCGTCATCGCCCATCAACAGATCGTCACCTGCTCCGCCTTCCAGCAGATCCGGCGCAGTCGTGCCCGCATCACCCGACATCACACTGGTGCTGACCCGCTCAAGCAGCCTGTCCGAAACCTGATCGCCAAAGCGCGCTGAAAGCCCGGACGTGACAAGGTCTGCCGTTTCCGACAGGATCGGCGCAACAAGGTTATACTCAAGGCCAACAAGAAGGTCGTCTCCCTCGCCGCCGACCAGGGTATCGGCGCCGCTCGACCCCAACAGAACGTCATCGCCGTCATTCCCAACCACCCGGTCATTCCCGGCGCCGCCGATCACAAGGTCATTGCCAGTTGATCCATCCAGCAGGTCGTTTCCGCCACCACCCAGAATGATGTCATTGCCCGCGTCACCACTGACGGAATCAGCGCCGAACTCTCCCAGCAGGACATCGTCACCCTCAAGGCCTTCGACGACATCATCGCCACCAGCCGCCAGCAACAAATCGTTCAGCGACGTTCCAGCCACTTCCTCCGAGGCAGAGGTTCCGGTTTCGATCTCTCCGCTGTCTTCTTCTGGCTCGTTCGACTCGTCTTCACCTCCACCATCCGAACCGCCGAAACCAAAGGCCAACCCACCCAACAACAGTGCGGGAAGAAGAAGATACAGCAGTCCCATAACGCAATGCTCCATAAACGATGCCGACCGAACAAACCGGCCAGCATTCACTTCACTATATTGTGAGCAACATCAGTCTATCAGCAGCAAATCAAGCAAGAAAAATATTTGTTTCCAAATGGATAGATTGCCGCCACCAAACAGCGCCAAGACCCATCTTTGTTCGCAATTGTCCAACAATCAGTAAGGCGGGCTAGCCACCCGCTCCGCGACAATCAACTTCCCGAACGGCGACCAAAGCCTGCACCAGAATCGGCGCCAGCCTCTGCGCCCACTGCTGCTGCTCGGCCTCGGTGCCGATCAGGTCATTGCGCAATTCGATCAGCGTGTTGTGGCGCCCATGCCGCAGGGCGTGGCGGTCGATCGCGTCACCGGGCAGATGGCCGGAATAGGGCTCGTTATCGCCAAGGCACAGGTCGGCCTGATGGCGCAGCCCGTCAATCACCGCCCGGCTCAGCCGCGCATCCAGATGGCTGTAAAGGATGCCCACCTGCCAGGGGCGCGGGCTGCGGCCCCGCAGGCAGGGCGTAAAGGAATGCACCGACACAATCGCCCGCCCCTCGGCCAGCCCTGCAAGGGCCGCGTGATAGGGGCGGTGCAAACGCTCCAGCCGCCGCTCAACCTCCTCTGGCCCGGCGTGGCGGTTGGCCGGAATGATCGTGCCGTCATACAGCTTCATCAGCAGGGTCGGATCATCCTCGCCCCGGTTGGGGTCGATCACCAGACGGCTGAAATCAGAACAGATCACCGGGCTGTCCAGCGCCGCGCCCAAGGCCAGCGCCACGCCCTTGGCCCCAACGTCATAGGCGATGTGGCGGCCCATATCCTCGGGCCCGATGCCCAGATCGCCCCCCAGCCAGTCGGGCACACGATTGGTGGCGTGATCACAGGTCACCAGCCACGAACCGCGCCGCGCCGCGCCCGTAATCTCAAAGGCTTCATGCCGCATATCGATGCAATCCCATCACGAAACTGTTGCATATCCATGGTTTTCCGCATTTAGGCCAATCCCCGCGAAAGCGCCAGTTGCCCTAGCCCCTCGATTGCTCTATTCCCACCCTTGGCCCACCACGAAATGTATATTGAAGAAGGAGGAAGGCATGAGACGCCTTCGGAACGTCAAAATCGTGGCTACACTGGGCCCGGCATCCAATGATTACGAAATGATCCGCGCATTGTTTGAGGCAGGAGCCGATGTGTTCCGCCTGAACATGAGCCATGGCACCCATGACGACATCCGGGCCCGCCATGCGATCATCCGTCAGATCGAATCTGACACGGGCCGCCCGATCGCCATTCTGGCCGATCTTCAGGGGCCGAAACTGCGGGTTGGCGTCTTTGCCAACGGCGCCCATGATCTTGAGGATGGCGACAAGTTCCGCCTCGACCTCAATGATGCGCCGGGCGATGGCAACCGCGTGCAGTTGCCGCACCCCGAGATTTTTGCAGCCCTTGAACCGGGCGCAACCCTGCTGGTCAATGACGGCAAGATCCGCCTGCAAGTCGATGACTGCGGCCCGGATTTCGCCAATTGCACCGTGACCGTCGGCGGCACCATTTCGAACCGCAAGGGCGTGAACGTGCCTGACGTGGTTCTGCCCGTGGCCGCCCTGTCCGACAAGGATCTGAAAGATCTGGAATTCGCCTGCGAACTGGGCGTCGATTGGCTGGCCCTGTCCTTCGTGCAGCGCCCCGAAGACGTGATTCAGGCCAAGGAACTGGCCCGCGGCCGCGCCGCCGTGCTGTCAAAGATCGAAAAGCCCGCCGCCGTCAAAGCCTATGCAGCCATTCTTGCCGTGTCTGATGGCATCATGGTGGCCCGTGGTGACCTTGGCGTTGAACTGCCGGTCCATTCCGTGCCCCCGATCCAGAAACGCCTTGTGCGGATGGCCCGCGCCGCCGCCAAGCCGGTGATCGTGGCCACGCAGATGCTGGAATCGATGATCGAATCGCCCATGCCCACCCGGGCCGAGGTGTCGGACGTGGCCACCGCCATCTACGAAGGCGCTGATGCCGTCATGCTGTCGGCCGAATCCGCCGCTGGCAAATTCCCGATCGAGGCCGTGACCACGATGAACAACGTGGCCGTTTCGGTCGAAAGCGATCCGACCTACCGTCAGGTGATCGAGGCCAGCCGCACCGTTGCACGCTCGACCGTCGCGGATGGCATCGTGGCCGCAGCCCGCGAAATCGCCGAGGCGACCGACATCAAGGCCATCGCTGTCTTCTCGCAATCGGGCACCACGGTGGGTCTGGTCGCGCGCGAACGGCCCAAGGTTCCGATCATCGCCCTGACGCCGCTGATGAACACCGCCCGCCGCCTGTGCCTGACCTGGGGCGCGCATTGCGTCATCACCGAGGAGCAAGACCGCTTCAAGGGGGCCGTCATCTCGGCGGTGCGCGCGGCGCGTCAACACGGCTTTGCCACCGAAACCGACCAGATCGTGCTGACCGCAGGCGTGCCCTTCAACGTGCAGGGCACCACCAACATTCTGCGCGTCGCCCCCTGCGACGAACGGCTGATCTACAAGGCAGATCCCGAATAAGTCGGGCCTGCCCCATGCCAGAGGGTGCGATGGATTACGACCTGATGTTCGTCGTGGGGCTGGCGCTTGCCGCCCTGTCCATCCCCTCGGTGCTTGCCGCCTATGCCGATGGCCGCCCTCCTTGGGTGGCCATCGTCGTTTTGCTGATATCTGCCGGGTTGCTTGGGGCCGCGCTTATGGGCCAGCCTGCCGATCTGACGCTTTCGGCGCTGCCCGATATCATCTTCCGCGTCATTGGCCGGGTTCTGCACTGATTATCTGCTTGCAGATCGGCCCGATGCCCCCTATCAGAGCCACTTCTGAAAGCCTGCGTGGCCGGCCAATGTGGCATGCCGAGTCGCGCATTTGACGATTGGAGATCGAAATGCCCAAGATGAAGACCAAATCCGCAGCGAAGAAGCGCTTCAGCTTCACCGCTTCGGGACGTGTGAAGGCAGGCGTGGCAGGCAAGCGCCACGGCATGATCAAACGCTCGACGAAGTTCATCCGCGACGCAACCGGGACGATGATCCTGTGCGACAGCGATGAAAAGATCGTCAAGAAGTACATGCCCTATAACCGCTAAGGAGTCACACACATGTCCCGCGTTAAATCCGGCGTGGTGACCCACGCGCGTCACCGCAAGGTCATTAAGAAAGCGAAAGGCTACTACGCCGCCCGCTCGACCAACTTCCGCACGGCCACTCAGGCTGTTGACAAAGCCCAGCAATACGCAACCCGTGACCGCAAGGTCCGCAAGCGTCAGTTCCGCGCCCTGTGGATCCAGCGTATCAACGCTGCTGTGCGTCTGTTCGACATCGAGATGACCTATTCGCGTCTGATCAACGGCCTGACCAAAGCCGGCATCGAAGTGGACCGCAAGGTTCTCGCCGATCTCGCCGTGCACGAGCCCGAGGCGTTCAACGCCATCGCAGCCCAAGCCAAGGCCGCCCTGGCCGCCTGAGCCAGACCAGATCGAAAACCACAAAAGCCCCGCCGCAAGGTCGGGGCTTTTTTGGTTCTGGCCGCGAAAACAGGTCAAAGACCCTTGGTTTCGTCACATCTGGCGACCTTGGGAAAGAATTGGCGCTGGATGGGCTGGATCTGGCACGCACACTGTCTGGCTTGGTGCGACAAAACCCATCAGCAGCCCGTGTTGACGACTAGGCCCACCCTTGCATCCCCGCCCCCTTCCCGCTAACCCCAAGGCGCTAAGCGCCGGAGGCAAGTGACATGGAACTGACCGAACTTCGTGGCAAATACATTCAGGCTGTGGCCAATGCCGCAGACGAAGCCGCGCTAGAGGAGGTGCGGCTGGCCGCCTTGGGCAAAAAGGGCGAGATCAGCGCCATGATGGCCACGCTTGGCAAGATGGACCCCGAGGAACGCAAATCCGCCGGGGCCGCGCTGAATGTGCTGAAAACCGAAATCGACGCCGCCCTGCGCGCCAAAAAGGCGGGCCTTGCCGATGCCGCGCTGAATGAGCGGCTGAAGTCAGAATGGCTGGATGTCACCCTGCCCGGCCGCCCGCGCCCGCGCGGCACCATCCACCCGGTCAGCCAGGTGATGGAAGAACTGACCGCCATCTTTGCCGACATGGGCTTTTCGGTTGCCGAAGGCCCCCAGGTCGAATCCGACTGGTATAACTTTGATGCCCTGAACATCCCGCCCGAACACCCCGCGCGGCAAGAGCATGACACCTTCTTCATGCACCGCGCCCCCGGCGATGACCGCCCGCCGCATGTGCTGCGCACCCACACCAGCCCGGTGCAGATCCGCGCCATGACGGAAAAGGGCGCGCCGATCCGCGTCATCGCGCCGGGCCGCGTGTATCGCATGGATATGGACCAGACCCATACCCCGATGTTCCATCAGGTCGAGGGCCTTGCCATTGACCGCGACATCAGCATGGCCAATCTGAAATGGACGCTGGAAGAATTCTGCCGCGCCTTCTTTGAGGTGGACAAGGTCGAACTGCGTTTCCGCGCCAGCCATTTCCCTTTTACCGAACCGTCGGCCGAGGTCGATATCCGTTACTCGAACGTCGGCGGGCAACTGCGCATCGGCGAAGGCGACAAGTGGATGGAAATTCTGGGCAGCGGCATGGTGCATCCCAAGGTGCTGGCCGCCGCTGGGGTTGATCCGAACGAATGGCAGGGCTTTGCCTTTGGCCTTGGCATCGACCGGATCGCCATGCTGAAATACGGCATCCCCGATCTGCGCGCGTTCTTTGAAGGCGATCTGCGCTGGCTGCGCCACTACGGCTTTGCCGCGCTGGACATGCCCGACCTGCCGGGTGGCCTTAGCCGCTGAAACCGGCTGGCGGCAGGGCCATCACCGCCGCCACCGAAACGAAAGCGTTGGCCGCCAGAAGGAAGCTGATCGCCGCAATGCCCATCATGACGATCAGCACCCACGGGTTCTTTCGCTTCAGGTTCTTGGGTATGTTCAACATTGGGTCCATCATGCCCGTGGTTTTACCTGCGCCGTTCAGCACAATTATGGCAAATTCCCTGCGCAAACCGCGACAACCCGTTTCGCATCTGGAAACCGACCAGCCCACACTTCCCCTTCCCCGGCCTTTGCGCTAAGGCCGGACCCAAGAAATCAAAGGGACGCCCGCGATGAAATTCACCCTCTCCTGGCTCAAGGATCACCTGGACACTCAGGCCCCGCTGGATGACATCCTCTATGCCCTCACCGATCTGGGGCTAGAGGTGGAAGAGGTGGTGAACCCGGCCGCCAAACTGGCAGGCTTTACGCTGGCCAAGGTGCTGCACGCCGAACAACACCCCGATGCCGACCGCCTGCGCGTCTGCCGCGTCCAAACGGATGAGGGCGAAAAGCAGATCGTCTGCGGCGCCCCCAATGCGCGCGCGGGCATCACCGTTGTTCTGTGCAAACCGGGCGATTATGTTCCCGGCATCGACACCACTTTGGGCGTGGGCAAAATTCGCGGCGTCGAATCCCACGGCATGATGGCGTCCGAGCGCGAGCTGGAACTGTCAGACGAACATAACGGCATCATCGAACTGCCCTCGGGCGAGGTGGGCCAGAAATTCATCGACTGGCTGGCCGAAAACCGCCCCGGCACGGTTGACCCGATGATCCATATCAAGATCACCCCCAACCGCCCCGATGCGCTTGGCGTGCATGGCATTGCGCGCGATCTGGCCGCCCGTGGCCTTGGCACGCTGAAACCGCTGACCGTGCCGCAAATCGACGGCCAGTTTGACAGCCCCGTGCGCGTCGAAATCGACCCCGCGCTGAAAACCAAGGGCTGCCCACATTTCGCCGGCCGCCTGATCCGTGGCGTCAAGAACGGCCCCTCTCCGGCTTGGCTGCAACAGCGCCTGCGCGCCATCGGCCTGCGCCCGATCTCGGCCCTTGTCGATATCACCAACTACTTCACCTTTGGCCTGAACCGCCCGCTGCACGTCTTTGACGCCGCCAAGGTGCAGGGCGGCACGCTGCGCATCCACCCCGCCAAGGGCGGAGAGGAATTTCTGGCGCTGGACGGCAAGACCTACACCCTGCGCGACGGCATGATGGCCATTTCCGATGCCGCAGGCGTCGAATCGCTGGCGGGCATCATGGGCGGCGAACATTCGGGCTGCACCGAAGACACCACCGATGTCTTCCTCGAATCCGCCTGGTGGGATCCGATCACCATCGCCGCCACGGGCCGGGCGCTGAAGATCAATTCCGACGCCCGCTATCGCTTTGAACGCGGCGTCGATCCGGCCTTCACCCTGCCCGGCCTTGATATGGCGACGCAAATGGTGATCGACCTTTGCGGCGGCACCCCCAGCCATATCGCGCAGGATGGCGCCCCCATCGACACCACCCGCGCCTATCGGCTGAACCCGGCCCGCGTGATCAGCCTTGTCGGGATGGACATACCCGAGGCCGAACAGCGCGCCACCCTGACCGCGCTTGGCTTTACCCTGAACGGCGATATGGCCACCCCGCCCACCTGGCGCCCCGATGTGCTGGGCGAGGCCGATCTGGTGGAAGAGGTCGCCCGCATCGCCAGCCTGACCAAACTGGTGGGCAAACCGCTGACCCGTGGCACCGCAGGCGTGCCCAAACCGATCCTGACCCCGCTGCAACAGCGTGAACGCACCGCCCGCCGCACCATCGCGGCCTTGGGCTATAACGAATGTGTCACCTACAGCTTTATCGACCACCAGGCCGCCAGCCTGTTCGGCGGCGGGCAAGATGCCCTGCGCGTCGAAAACCCGATCTCGTCTGAAATGACGCATCTGCGCCCCGACCTGCTGGCCGGCCTTTTGCGCGCCGCTGCCCGCAATCAGGCGCGCGGCTTCATGGATCTTTCGCTGGCCGAAATCGGCCCCGCCTTTACGGGTGGCGAACCCGGCGACCAGCATCTGCAAGCCACCGGTCTGCTGGTGGGGGCCTCGGCCCCGCGTGATCCCTATGGCAGCCGTCGGCCCGTGGATGTGTTCGACGCCAAGGCCGATGCCGAATCGGTGCTGGCCGCCCTTGGCGCGCCTGCCCGCGTGCAGATCACCCGCAAGGTCGCCGCGTGGTGGCATCCCGGCCGCTCGGGCGTCATTGGCCTGGGGCCGAATGTGATGGCCACCTTTGGCGAAGTGCACCCCAAGATCCTGCGCGAATTTGATGTGAAAGGCCCGGCTGTGGCCTTTACCATCCTTGTCGCCAATATCCCCTATCCCAAGGTGAAAACCCCCACCCGCCCGGCGCTGACGATCAGCGATCTGCAAGCGGTGGATCGTGACTTTGCCTTTGTCGTCGATCAGGGGGTCGAGGCGCTGACTGCCGTCAACGCCGCCCAAGGCGCCGACAAGGCCCTGATCGAAAGCGTGCGGGTCTTCGACCAGTTCACAGGCGAAAAGGCCGAGGCGCAGATGGGGGCAGGCAAGAAATCCATCGCGCTGACCGTCCGGCTGCAACCCACCTCGGGCACCCTGACCGAAAAGGATATCGAATCCGTTTCGGCCAAGATCATCGAGAAGGTCACCAAGGCCACCGGCGGCACCCTGCGCGGGTGATCACCGCCTGCCCTCCTGTCTGCACCAAAGGTGCACGGGGGGTGCACAGGGGGTGCACAGCAAAAAGGCCGCATTTTCGCGGCCTTTTGTCATTCTGCGGCGGTGGGCCCGATCACCTTGGCGGGGTCATCCGGGGCCAACTCCTCAAAGTCGAAATTGTCCAATCGGCGGGCACGCTTGGTGGCCTTGTCGGTTGAAATCTTGATCTCTTCGATGTCTTTCGCAGCCTGTCCAAAATGGCGGTCAAGGTTTTCAACCCTTGCCCCCAGCCGCTCTACATCATTGTAAAGTAACGACAATTCCTTGCGGATCGCCTCAGCCTGCTCCCGCATCCGGGCGTCTTTCAGAACCGCCCGCATGGTGTTCAGCGTGGCCATGCAAGTGGTGGGCGACACGATCCAGACCTTGGCCGCAAAGCCTTCGCGCACCACATCGGGGAAATTGGCGTGCAATTCCGCATAAACCGCCTCTGACGGCAAAAACATCAAAGCCCCGTCAGCGGTTTCCCCCTCGATGATGTAACGCTCTGAAATTGCACGAATATGTGTGCGAACAGCCACCCGCAACAACTGCCCGGCCTCTTGCATCTGACGCGGATTTTCGGCCCTGCGCAGCGCTTCATAGGCCTCAAGCGGGAACTTGGCATCAATCACGATCGGGCCGGGCGGATTGGGCAAATGCACCAGACAATCGGCCCTTTTGCCAGTCGACAAGGTGGCCTGCATGGTAAAGGCATCCTTCGGCAGCGCCTTTTGCACGATGTCATGCAACTGGATCTCACCAAAGGCCCCACGCGTTTGCTTGTTTGAAAGAATATCCTGCAAACTCAGCACATTGCCTGAAAGCTTTTCGATATTGGCCTGTGCCTTGTCGATGGTTTCCAGCCGCTGATGCAACTCGCCCAATGATCGCGCTGTGCGCGTGGCAGTGCCATGCAGGCTTTCGCCCATCTGGCGCTGCACTTCGGCAAGGCGCTGTTCCATCATCCGCAGCATGGCCGTCTGGCTCACCGCCTGCGCCTCGCTGACATGGTGCAGGCCACCGGCCAACCGCTCTTGCCCGTCGCCCAACTGCTGCACCCGCTGCGACAGCCAGCCCATTTCGCGCATCAAAGGCCCCGCCATCACCGCCGACCGCCCCGCCGCCCGCCAGATCAGCACCAGCAAAATCAGCACGGCCAAGGCCACGCCACCCAGCACCAAAACCTCGGGCGCATCCCAGGCATAGCTTTGGCCAAACAGCGTAATCATCTGCGCCCAAACAGTTTTTCGATATCCGCCAGCTTCAGCTCCACATAGGTGGGTCGGCCATGGTTGCACTGGCCGGAATGGGGCGTTGCCTCCATTTCGCGCAACAGAGCGTTCATTTCCTCGGCCCGCATCTGCCGCCCCGACCGAACCGAGCCATGGCACGCCATCCGGCTGAGAACGGCATCAATCCGGGCCTTGACCAGCTGGCTTTGCCCCGCATCAGCCAGTTCATCCAGCACATCGCGCAGCAGCGCAGCCGCCGACACCTGCCCCAAGATCGCCGGAACCTCACGCACCGCAATGGCACCGCCGCCAAAAGGCTCGATCACCAGCCCAAGGCTTTCCAGCGCCGGGCCCGCCTCCAGCAAACGCGCCGCGTCGTTAACCGAAAGCTCAACAATTTCGGGGATCAATAGGGCCTGACGCGTGATTCCATGCTCGGCCATCTGGCGCTTTAGCCGTTCATAGACCAGCCGCTCATGCGCCGCATGTTGATCGACAATCACAATCCCATCGGCGGTTTGCGCGATGATATAGTTTTCATGCACCTGCCCCCGTGCCGCGCCCAAGGGGTGGGACGTCATCTCTGCCGGGGCCGCTTGATCGGCCAGCCGGGCCGATGGGGCCTCGGCAAAACCTGTGGGCGCAAAGGGGCCGGGGGCCTGCGCCACATAGGCCGATTGCAGCGCCTGCTCCGACGGGCGCTCAGGCGGTTGATAGCGCCACAAGGGCTGCATCACTGGCAGCTCGGGCCGCATCGCCGCCAGGGTTTCGGTCGCCACCGTAGATGACGCCCGATGCCCCGCCCCCGACAGCGCATGGCGCAGGCCACTGATGATCAACGACCGTGCAGCTTCGGGTTCACGAAACCGCACCTCGGATTTGGCCGGATGCACATTCACATCCACCCGTTCCGGATCAACCATCAGGTTCAGCACCGCCGCAGGATGCCGATCACGAGAGAGGAAGTCGAAATACGCCACCCGCAGCGCCCCCAGCAACAGACGATCCTGCACCGGGCGGCCATTCACAAAGATATACTGCTGCGCCGAAGACCCGCGCGAATAGGTCGGCAGTGCCGCATAGCCCAACAGCTGCAAGCCATCGCGCTCCAGGTCGATCTTCATGGCATTGGCGGTGAAATCGGCCCCGATGATGCCCGTCAGCCGCCCGTGCAGCGCATCGAACAGATCGCCAGACATCGGATCCGCACGAAACAGGCAGCGCGACGATCCGTCTGACACTTCGTTCAGGGTAAAGCCCACAAACGGCTCGGCCATGGCCAGGCGCCGCACCACATCGGCAATGGCCTGCGTCTCGGCCCGATCTGTGCGCAGAAATTTCAGCCGCGCAGGCGTGGCATAGAACAGATCACGCAGTTCAACCACCGTGCCCTTGGTCAGCGCGGCGGGCCGCACCTCGGCCATCCGCCCCCCATGCACCGCGATCTGCGCCGCCTCTTGCCCTTTGACACGGCTGGTGATCGTCAGCCGCCCAACAGCCCCGAGCGAGGCCAAAGCCTCGCCCCGAAAGCCAAAAGAACGGATGTTCAACAGATCAGACCCGTCGATCTTGGATGTCGCATGGCGCGACACGGCCAAGGGCAGATCTGCCCCCGTCATGCCGCAGCCATCGTCAGTGACCCGGATCAGGGTCTTGCCGCCCTCGGCAAAATCAACCGTGATGCGCGTCGCCCCCGCATCCAGTGCGTTTTCCACCAACTCTTTCACGGCCGAGGCCGGGCGTTCGACCACCTCACCCGCCGCAATGCGGTTGATGGCGGCCTCATCCAGTTGGCGGATCGGCGGGCGATCTGTGGATATATTGGGGGTCGAAACATTCATATCCCCAATTCTAGCAGGCCAAAGGGCCAAGAGCCATAGATTCGCTTAGTCGGTTGTTGCAACCCCATCGGGCTGGCCCACCACCACGAACCGCAGGGCCTGCGGCTGATACAGCCGTGCCGCAACCCGCTGCACATCCTCTATCGTGACAGCATTCACCTTGTCATTGCGGGTCTTGGGATAATCGGCCTCTAGCCCGATCATTTGCATTCCGACCAGAATGTTGGCGATCGAGCCGTTGCCATCAAAGCGCAACGGATAGCTGCCCGTCATATAGGTTTTTGCGGTTTCAAGTTCTTCGGGCGTTACCCCCTGGTCCGCCATACGCGCCCATTCACCGCGCACCACCTCAATCGCCTCGGCCACTGTGCCATTCGCAGTGGCGAACTGGCCCATATACAATTCGGCCTGATCATAGCCCACCAGATAGCTGCCAATGCCATAGGTCAGGCCGCGCTTTTCACGCACCTCTGTCATCAGACGCGCGCCAAAGCGGCCCCCGCCCATGATCTCATTCAGGATGGACGCCGCGAAGAAATCAGGATCATCGCGCTTCATCCCCTCATGGGCGAAAAGAACGGTCGATTGCGGGCCGGGAAAGTCAACCACGGTCACGCCACCGGTCAAATTCATCGGTGCCCGATCCGGCAGGGGCGCACCGCTGGCCGGCAGGCCCGAAAACAGCGCATCCAGCACCGCCCCCAGATCCGCCGCCGAGATATCGCCCGCAGCGGCCACATAGATGCGGTCGCGTGCCAGCGTGGCGGCATGGGCGGCCACGATATCGTCACGCGTCAGCGCCGCCACGGTTTCGGCCGTGCCATCACCGGGGCTGGCATAGGGGTGATCCCCAAAGGCCATGGCCCGCAACATGCGCCCGGCCAGACTGCCCGGATCTTTCTCATCCGACCGGATATTGGCCAGAACCTGGCCGCGCACCCGATCAACCGCTTCGGGCGGGAAGCTGGGTTCCACCAAGGCACGGCGCAGCAGATCCAGCGCCTGATCGCGGTTTTCGGTCAGAAACCGGGCCGAGACCGACACCGCATCTTCGTCGGCACCAAAGGAAAAGCTGGCCGCCAGCGAATCGCGGGCGCGGGCAAAGGCCGGGCTGTCCAGATCGCCAGTGCCTTCTTCAATCAGCGCCGTCATCAGGTTCACGGCCCCCCGTTTGCCCGGCTGATCCAGCGCCGTGCCCCCCCGAAAGCGAATTTCCAGCGCCGTAAAGGGGATGTTGTGATCTTCGATCAGCCAAGCCTTGATGCCCCCGGGCGAGGTGACGGTCTGAATATCAATCTCGGCCCGCAGGGGGGTGGCAAGCGCCAGAAACAAGGCGGCAAGACGCAGGATTTTCATCAGTTCGTCCCTTCTTCGGGCTGCAACCAGCCGGTCACGGCGCGGCGTTTGTCCAGCACCTCTTGCGCCACGGCCACCACCGCTTCGGGCGTCACCGCATCCAGCACGGCAGGCCAAGCCTGAATATCGTCAATCGTCAGGCCAATCGACAGGCCCTCGCCATAGCGGCGGGCCAGGCCGTCAACATTATCGCGCGCATAGATCTGGGCAGCGGCGATCTGGGTTTTGATCCGGGCAAAATCATCGGCATCCGGGCCGGCTTCGATAAAGGTGGCGATCACCGCATCCATCGCGGACTCTGCCTCGGCCAGCGTTTTGGTCGGGGAAGGCACGACAACGACGCCAAAGGTTGTGTCATCAACCGTTGTGCCATCGTAAAAGGCCGAAGAATAGACGGCCACCGGGTCCGGCCCGAATTGCAGCGCCTGCGCGAACAAAGAAGTGGTGCCTGAACCGCCCAAAAGTTCGGCCAGAATGGTCAGCGCAGCGGCTTTGGCCTGATCGCCCGGATCACGCTCGGGCGCCAGATAGCTGCGGATCACATAGGGCTCTGACACGCGGGCATCGGCATAGACCAAACGGCGTTCCGACAATTGCGGCGGTTCCGCCGGGCGGTCGCGTGGCATCAGGCCCTCTGACGGTTTCAACGGGCCGTAATGCTTTTCGGCAAGTGCGCGCACCTGATCGGGTGTGACATCGCCCGCCACCACCAGCGTGGCATTGTTGGGGGCGTAGTAGCGCTTGTAAAAATCCAGCGCATCCTGTCGGTCCAGCATCTCGATTTCATGCTTCCAACCAACGATTGGCACTCCATAGGGATGGTTCAGATATTGGGCCGCGCGGGTTTGCTCGCTCATCAAGGCGCCGGGGCTGGAATCGGTGCGGGTCTTGCGCTCTTCCAGAATGACATTGCGCTCGGTCAGCACATCCTGATCCAGCAGTTGCAGATTCTGCATCCGGTCAGCTTCCATCTGCATCATCAGATCCAGCCGATCCGCCGCGATCCGCTGGAAATAGGCGGTGTAATCCCAACTGGTAAAGGCGTTGTCTTCGCCGCCATTCGCCTCGACCGTGGCGCTGAATTCGCCCGGCTCAAGATTGGCGGTGCCCTGAAACATCAGATGTTCCAGAAAATGAGCGATGCCGGAATGGCCGGGGGGTTCATCGGCGGCCCCCACGCGATACCAGATCATCTGTGTGACAACGGCGGCGCGGTGATCCTCGATCACCACAACATTCAGGCCGTTATCCAAAGAAAACGTCGTCACATCATCTGCGGCCTGCGCCGCGGTTGCAGACAAAAAGGCACACAGGGTTGCGCGATAAATCACCGCCGACCTCCCACATCATTTCAGGAACAAAGCTATGCGGCACAGGCGGGTGGTCAAGCCACCCCTACGGCATCGTGACTTACTGCGTCTCGCCGTCTTGCGGCGGCGGGGCCGAAGGTGTGCGCACCCCCAGCTTGCGCCAGCGGAACAACTCGGCATGCTGGTCAAGCGACATGTTTTCGTAGGCGCGGTAATAGACGTTCACATTGAACAGGCGTTCCAGAACCCGGCCGTTGTTGTCACGACGCCATTGCACGTCTTCGCTGGCCAATGTTGCGCGAATATTGCTGCTGACACCAAAGCGTGAGGCATGGCCCACAATCCCCGCATCCAAGCCAACCCCACGGCCCGGCGTGCCGCCAAGGGCCAGAATCGCGTCGGCCTCGGGCGTTGGGTCTGTCAGGTTGACACCTCCCGGCGTCGGTTCGGGCAAGGCTGCCAGATCCTTGGGCATTTCCAGCGGTTTGGGGGGCAAAATGCCAAATTCATCAGGCCCGGCCGTGGTCGAACGGATGTTCATCAATTGCGGGGCTTTATCACTGCCTCCACAGGCGGAAAGCATCACCGCGATGGTCATCGCGAGGAGTGTCCGTCCTGTCAGCATGTCTTGCCTCCGCACCTTGTCTGCCCCCTCTTAACCCAATCACACGGGCGCGTCACGGGGTCTTTCGCCCTTTACCCTTGGGCTTTGGCGCATCCTCGCCGCTTCCGGTAAAAAGGACAAGCCCGATGGCACCGAGAAAGATCGTAATATCGGCCACGTTAAAGGCATAGGGATTCTCGATGCCGCAGCAGGACATGTTCAGGAAATCGGCCACCGCCTCATAGACCACCCGGTCAATCACATTGCCAAGCGCCCCACCGATCAGCAGCCCCGCCGAGATCTGCACAAGCCGCGTCTGATGACTGCGGGAAATCCACCGCCAGACCCAGGCGGTGATCGCCAAGGACAGCGCCACCAGAAACCAGCGCACCAGATCGCCTTCGCCCGCGAACAAGCCAAAGTTGATGCCCCGGTTCCACGCCATGCGAAAGACAAGGAACGGGGGCACGATTTCGATCACGCCGCGTTCGATCAGGTTCAGCCCCTGCACCACGGCCAGTTTGGTGGCTTGGTCCAGAACGAAAGTCAGTGTTGCGGTCAGGGCGGCCAGCTTCATGGGGCTATCAGTGCCGGAAATGGCGCATGCCGGTAAACACCATGGCCAGCCCCGCCTCATCTGCGGCGGCGATCACCTCGGCATCGCGCATCGACCCGCCGGGCTGAATCACGCAACTCGCCCCGGCGGCTGCGGCCTCTATCAGCCCGTCGGCAAAGGGAAAGAACGCATCCGATGCCACGGCTGACCCGATGGTCAGCGGTTCGGGCAGCCCAAGGGCATCGGCCATCCGCTCGGCCTTTTTCGCGGCAATCAGGGCCGAATCAAGCCGGCTCATCTGGCCCGCACCCACCCCCACGGTGGCCCCATCCTTCACATAGACAATCGCGTTCGACTTGACATGCTTGCCGACCTTCCAGGCGAACAGCAGATCATCCAGCTGTTCAGGGGTCGGGGCCTTTTTGGTGACCACCTTCAGATCGTCGCGGCCAATGAACCCGGCATCCTTGTCTTGCACCAACATGCCCCCCGCCACTTGCCGCAAGGTCAGCGAGCGTTCCAGAACATCTGGCAAGCCTTCGGTCGTCAGCAGGCGCAGGTTCTTTTTCGCCGCGAAAATCGCCTTGGCCTCGTCCGAGGCACCGGGGGCAATCACGACTTCGGTGAAAATCTCTGTGATCGCCTGTGCCGTTTCCGCATCCAGGGGGCGGTTCAGCGCGACAATCCCACCAAAGGCCGAGGTGCGGTCACAGTCGAATGCCTTTTGATAGGCCTCCAGAAGGGTCGCCCCCTTGGCCACGCCGCAGGGGTTGGCATGTTTGATGATGGCCACAGCCGCCGTTTCGGCGGGATCAAATTCGGCCACCAGTTCAAAGGCCGCGTCGGTGTCGTTGATGTTGTTGTAAGACAGCTCTTTGCCCTGATGCTGCCGGGCCGTCGCCACGCCGGGCCGCCCGCTGCCATCCACATAAAAGGCGGCCTCTTGATGGGGATTTTCGCCATAGCGCAGGGTCTGCGCCAGCTTGCCTGCCACGACACGGCGGCGCGGTGCCACCTCTCCGATCGCGCCGGCCATCCAGCTGCTGACGGCGGCATCATAGGCCCCTGTCCGCGCATAGGCGATCTGCGCCATCTTCTGGCGGAAGGCATAAGTGGTCTGGCCTTCATGCGCATCCAGTTCGGCCAGCAAGGCGGTGTAATCCTCGACATCCACCACCGTCACCACAAACCCATGGTTCTTGGCCGCCGCGCGGATCATCGCCGGGCCACCGATGTCGATATTCTCGATCATCTCATCATAACCGGCCCCGCGGGCCAAAGCGGCCTCGAACGGATAAAGGTTGACGATCAGCAGATCAATCTGGCCGATCCCGTGTTCTTCCATCGCCGCCAGATGCTCGGCATTGTCGCGCAGGGCCAAAAGGCCACCATGCACACGCGGATGCAGGGTTTTCACCCGGCCATCCATCATTTCGGGAAAGCCCGTCACGTCTGAAACGTCGATCACCGGCAGACCCGCACGGCGCAGCAGCCCGCTGGTGCCGCCGGTGGACAACAACTCTACCCCCCGGTCATGCAGCGCACGCGCCAGTTCCAAAAGACCCGTCTTGTCAGAAACGGAAATCAGCGCACGGCGCGGGGCAACGAGATCAGTCATATGGCACACCCTTCGGTCCAGGCTCAGAGAGGGACCGGCAGATCATCCCGGTCCAGATCGCGGATGGCGGTGGGAGTATCCTGTGCCTTCGCCAAGGTCCAGCCGATACGCGTCTCGATTTCAGCCGCCAGCCCCGAAAGAATGATCTGTTTTGTCGCACGCGGGCGCAAGCGCCCCTTTTCAAGATAGACCGACGGCTCTAGCGCCAGCCGCGCCCGCCCGTCATGGCGAAACACCCAGATCTCGCCCGATTTCAAGGCCACCGACACCGCATTGCCGCCCATATCCAGCGTGGCATCGGCATCAGGATGCAGATGAAAGCGCAAGCTGAAGGGCACGCCGTTCAGCCCCGTTGCACTGAGAACTTGCTCAAAGCGCGCGCGGCCCTTGGGGTTCAGGGCCATCAAGCCGTCTTGCCCGGCAATCTGACGGCCATCCGACGACAAGGCCAGATCGCGCACATGGGTCAGCCCATGGGTCAGCGCCCAGCCATCATGCGCCAGATGCACGCCGCGCCCTTGCTCGGTGTTCATTTGCCGCAGGGTCAGCACATGGGCGCGCTCGGCCAAAGCCTCGCCACTTTTCTCGCCAAATCGCGATGACGATACGCCTTCGATGGCAAGGGTGGAATGCGAGGGCGTCGCACGCCCCGCCCGCCGCCATTCGGTGCCAAAGGGCGCGCCCGAACCACAGTTCACAACCAGTGGCCTGCGCCCCGACGTGACCTCAAAGGCCAGCGTCGAGGCATGGGCCGAATGCCCCGCCGCGCCACCGGGCGGATCGGCGGCATCCATGATCACCGTGGTCCGCCCCCCCGACAGGCGGACATATCCCATGGCCTGATGCTCGGGCGCCAGGGCCCGCGCACTGGCACTGGCCAAGGCATGATCCAGCCGCCCCTCCAGCCCGCGCCCGCCCCCGTGAAACCGCGCCAAACCGCCATCGGCATGGCGCAAGGCGCGCAAGGTGGGGGCAATCCGCTCCATCGCGGCCTGATGCGCTTCGGGCACCACATGGCCCGTCTCTGTCATCGCCAGTGCGGCCCAGTTCAGCAAGGTGAAAACGTCCAGCAATTCCTCGGGATTGCGGGTGCCGATCCCCCCACTGGCGTCAATTTCGCGCTCTGCCTCTGAGGCAAGCGCGGCAATCGCGGGGGCCACCAGCCCATCCATTCCCATCAGCGAAAGGCCCGCATAGACCAACCCCGTCAGCGCCTCAAACCGGGCCAGACCGGGGGCGGCCTGATGCCAGTGCGACGCCAGATAGCGTGTCTGCACCGTCAGCGCCGCATAATAGGCCTGTGTCTGGGCGCCATCCGCCCCATTCAGCAGAAAGATCGCATGGTGAATCCAACGGATCACCCGCCGCCCCGTCAGGTTGGGCGACCAACCCGGCCCCTTGCCCCGGCCAAACCGCCTGATCCAATCCTGCGTCCACTCTTGCGCCTTGTGGCGTGCCGGGGCATCGCCAAGGGCTGCCAGATCATCCAGCCAGACAAACCCCTGCGCTTCCGCTGCGAAATCGGCATCGGGTGCGGTGATCTCCCACAGGCCGTGCTCTGGCGCTTCGACCAACTGGCCGGCAAACAGATAGTTGCCCGCCAGCAATTGCCGCCCGCGTGCAACCATACCGATCGAGCGCGGATCGGGCGACGAGGTGAACCCCGCCGCTTTTGGCCCACGCGACGCGCGCCAGACGGCAAGGCGTGACCGCCATCCCCCGCTTGCGCCCGAGACCCAAAGTGACATGTTTCGCCCGCCCTGCTCGCCCGGATTCCCGGTGCATTCCGGGGGACAGCATAGCCGCAAACGACACGACCTGTCACCCCGGCTTTGCGCGGTCAGGCCAGATGATCCACCCGTGCCAGATATTGCGCCAGATGGCCCACTTCCCCCATCCAGCGCGCGATCAACGCCGGATCATGCGGGGCCGGATGCACCCCCACAGGCACCGCCCGCGCCAGCACCGCCTCAACCCCCAATGAGACCGGCACCGACACCAGCCGCGACATGGCAGACCCCCGCGCATCGCCCCAGGCATCCATGGCCCAGGTTTCATGGAACACCGCCTTGCCATCACGTTCAGCCTTCAGGCTGACGAACAGCACCACCCGGTCAGGCTCGCCCACGTCATACGAGTTTTCCTTAAGCAGATCATTCGCAATTCCGGTCAGCACCTGATCAACTTCGGCAGCGGGCTTGCCCTCCAACCCTTCGACCGTGCGGAAAATGCCCGACCATGCCTCGGCCCAGCCATTCAGGCGAATGGTGCCCCGCACGAAATCGCGCACCTTCCATGCCGGATCAAAGCGGTAATCCTGCATGAACGGATAGGAATCGCGGTTTGGATAGACCTCAAAGCTTTCGGGCTGCGGCAGTGGCGCGTCATAGGCGGTGATCGCATCCCACGGCCGGTTGACCCGCAGTTCACTGAAATTCTTCAGCGACCGCGACGGCGATTTCAGCGCCTTGAGCACACCCACCGGTGCCCAGCTGAACTTGTAGCGGAAGGGATTGGCAATTTTGGGCACGCCCCCGCAATAGCTGGTGAAGCTTAGCACATTTTCGGGATGATAGGCATGAGAGGCCCGATACCGCGCCACCAGATCATGCGCCATCAGGTGATCAATGCCGGGGTCAAGGCCGATCTCGTTCAGGCTGACCAAACCCTTGTCGCGAAACGCCTGATCCAACTCGCGCATTTCGGGCGCGATATAGCTGGACGAAACGAAATGCGCCCCACGGGCCAGACAGGCCCTGGCAATCGGCACGTGCTGATCGGCGGGCAACATCGACACGGCAATGTCACCCGGCTGCAATGCCTCGGTCAGGGTTTCCAGCGCATAGGCACGGATGTCTTGCGCCAGATCGCCCACCACCTTGCGGGCCTTTTCGACGGTGCGGTTCCAGACCACAACCTTGTGCCCGCCCTCGATCAGCCGCCGCAACCCCGGAACCGACGAAAGCCCCGTCCCACACCAATGAATCGTCATATCCGTGCTCCCTTTTCCTGCCCGCCTTGCGGCAGGAATTTTCAAAATTCCTGGCAAATTTCTTCAAAGAAATTTGCGCGTCGTTCAGACCGCAGCGCTGTGGCGGTCAAAATCCGCCTTTGCCCGCGCCCACACCCCTTGGCCCAGATCTGTCAGTGTCAGCAGGCTGGGCAGCAGTTGTGCGGCGTAATCCTCGCTGCTTTCCACCGGCAACAGCGACGGAAGATTGTCGATCGCCATCACATCCAGCGGCGGGTTTTCAGCCACCCGCAGGGCCGGGGCCTGCCAATCGGTTGCCCGGTCATAGACCTTGATCGGCGAGAAATCCGACGTCGGATCACAGGCGATATCGCCAATCACCGTCAGGCTGCGCGGATCGGTTTTGGCACTGGCAGGCACAAAGACCGGGCAGCCCGGACGGGCCAGGATGCAATTTAGGAAGATGTCATGTTGCAACACCTCGGGGAACGGCCCGCCCGAGGCTGTTTCAGCGATATCCCATTTCGTGACAGCCACACCCAAGGCAGTGCACAGATCAGATGCGCCCGTGCCCACCCGGCCAAGGGCGCCAATCACAATCGCGCGCGGGGGCGTAAGCCCAACCATTTCGCTTGCCAGATCATCCAGCAGGGCCTGCTTGCCCGGATATTTCGCCACCGGCCCGATCAGCCCACCCCGCCGCTGTGCCACCCAGACCTTCAGGCTGACGGCTGCGCCGGCGTAACCCGCCCAATAGCCAAAGGCCGCCACCCGGCGCCCGGTTTCATCAACCAGATATTCCAGATCATACAGCGTGCCCCCGCCCGCCTTGAACCGCTGCAACAGCACCTGTCCGGCAGGTTGGCCCTTGAAGGCATGGCCGAACATGATGTGGCGATGGCTCAGGGCCGTGCCATCCTCGGGCAGTTCCTTCAGGCCAAAGATGATCGCATCAGCCGGGGCCTTGGGCCACTGGTTTTCCTCGGCAATGTCGCAGCCGGCGGCCACATAGCCATCAATTCCAATCGCCCGCACCGATGACCTCTCGACCGTCACCTTGATGCCCGCCGCGATCAGCGCCGCGGCGCCATCGGGCGTCAGGCCCACGCGTTCTTCATTCGGGCGCTGTTCGGCCCGCACCCAAAGATGGGTCATCTTGACGATCCTTCCATGTCATAGCCTCGCCGCATTGCCCGTCTGCGCCACCCTTCGGCGGCCTGACAAGCTTCTCGCAGGTTTGAAAACCAGACCAGCAATTGCTGGCCGTTGCGCCCGCGCGCGCCCCATTCGCGCACCACTGAATATTCGCCAAAAAGGTTATAGGCCACCTCGACCCGGTAAAATCGGGGGCCCGGCCTTGCGTTCCGGATCAAGAGAAAGTTCAGCACAATGGGGCAGCTCCATCTGGTCTTTCGATGCCAGAACTACCAGATACTTCGTCAGGCAACAGGGGTAAACACCATGCGCAAGGTCTTGAATATCGCGCTTGGCCTTGCCGCCAGCACGGCGGCAGCGGCTGTGGCGGCATGGTGGTGGCTATCACGCCCCGCCCCGCTGTCGCCCGAAGCCTTTGCCCGCGCCTATGCCACCCCGCTGCCCCCCCCGCCTGCCGATTTGGCCATCTATCATCTGGGCCATTCGCTGGTGGGCCGCGATATGCCTGCGATGCTGGCCCAGCTTGGCGGGCATGATTATGCGCTGCAACTGGGGTGGGGCGCCTCTTTGCAGGGCCATTGGACCGGCGAGGTGCCGGGCTTTGCCGAGGAAAACGCCAACCCAAGGTTTCGCCCGGCCCTGCACGCCATCGACAGCGGCGCATACCCCGTGGTGGTTATGACCGAAATGGTCGAGATCCGCGATGCCATCCGCTATTTCGACAGCGCCACGCACCTTGCGAAATGGGCCGCCCGCAGCCGCACGGCGCGCCCCGATGCCCGGATCTATCTGTATGAAACATGGCACCCGCTGGACGACCCCGAGGGCTGGCTGACCCGGCTTGACCTTGATCTGGCGCGATATTGGCAAGACGGCCTGCTGCGCCCCGCGATGGCCCGCGATGGGGTGGGCACCATTCATGTCATTCCGGGTGGTCAGGTCATGGCGGCAACCGTGCGCGCCGCCGAGGCGGGCCAGGTTCCCGGCCTGACCGACCGGCGCCAATTGTTTGGCAGTGCCGCCGATGGCAGCCCCGACCAGATACATTTCAACGACCTGGGGGCCTATCTGATGGCGCTGACACATTACGCCACGATCTATCAGCGCAGCCCCCTTGGCTTGCCCCATGCACTGGCCCGTGCCGATGGCAGCCCGATCACACCCATCGCCCCCGAAACGGCTGCCGCCCTGCAAAGGATAGTCTGGCAGGTTGTCTCGGGCTATGCTGCGACGGGTATCGGCGCAGCAGCCCAAGGGGGATAGCGGTTCATGGCGGGGTTCTTGGGCCTTTTGGCAGATATCCTTTACATCGGGCACAGCCTGATCGGCCCCAATCTGCCCATCACAGTGGAAGGCGGCCTGCGCGCCATGCAGGCCCCTGCCACCGTCAGCGCCCAACTGATCAACGGCGCCCCGCTGAAATTCAACTTTGATCATTCCACACAGGCCGAAGGCGTCGATGCCAAGGCCGAGCTGCAAAAGGCCGAAACCGATGTTCTGATCGTGACCGAGGCCATTCCGCTGGCCGAGCATCTGAAATGGAACGACACCCCCGGCCAGATTGCCCGCTTTGCCGATCTGGCCCGCGCGGCCAACCCCGACGTGCGGGTGTTCTTGTATGAAACCTGGCACAGCCGCACCTCGGGCCCCGGCACGGTGATCGAGGGCGACCCCAATGCCGCCATGCCGTGGCGCCAGCGGCTAGAGGCCGATCTGCCGCTGTGGCAAGGCGCGGTGCAGGGCGCAAACGCGGCTTTGGGGGCTGATGTCGTGCAACTGCTGCCCGCCGGTCAGGCCATGGCGCTGCTGACGGATGAGGTTGCCGCAGGCCGCGTGCCCGGTATCAGCAGCATGGATCGCTTTTTTTCCGACGACATTCACCTGTCGGAACAGGGCGAGTATTTCGTGGCATTGGTGCATATCGCTGCCATCACGGGTCGCGCGGTCGAAGGGCTGCCAACGCGGTTGACGCGGGCCTGGCGCAGCCGGGATGGCATGGTGACAGACGATCAGGCCGCCGCGTTGCAGCGCATCGCATGGGCCGCCGTCAGCGCCTATCAGCCGCCCGCCGTGGGGTTGGCCCAAGCCCCCACCGAACCCGCCGCCCCCCAAGCCAATGTGCCGCAACAGGAGGCCGCGAAAGTGGCACCTGCGGCAGCGGCGGTTGAAACCACCGCCCTGACGCCGATCACCAACCCCAATCTGGCGCTTGGATTGAATGGCATTGCCGATTGGACAGTGCAGCAGCCTTTCCTCAACGTGCTGAAAACGGCGCGTGAATGGACTGGCCACCTGCCCGGCCAATTCGGCGGCTGGGATCACGCCCGCCTTGCCGCGGCAGGCGCGCTGGATGAAAACGGCTGGCCCCGGTTTCTACCGCCGGAACTGACCGGCCTGTCCTTGCTGTTTTTTACCGACCTGCCAGACGGGGCCGCCGGTGTCGCCGGCCGTTATCTGCTGCGCTATGCCGGGCAGGGTGAGATCACGTTGGAAGGCCGGGCAACCGGTATTGTCGCCAGCCCGGGCCAGATTGCCTTTGACTACAGCCCCGGCCAAGGCACGGTCAGCCTGACCATCACCCGCACCGATGCAGCCGATCCGATCCGCGATATCAGCGTGGTACGCCAGGATCGCGCGGCGCTGCTGGATCAGGGCCAGATCTTCAACCCTGACTGGCTGGCCCGCATCCGGGGCGTCAAGACCATCCGGCTGATGGACTGGATGAAAACCAACGACTCGGCCCTTGCCGCATTGGCCGACCGCCCCAAGCCTGCCGATTACACATGGTCGCGCATCGGCGCCCCGATTGAAATCATGGTGGCATTGGCCAATGAATTGAACGCAAACCCGTGGTTCACACTGCCGCATCTGGCACAGGATGATCTGATCCGCTTTTACGCCGAAACAGCCAAGGCCGGGCTGAACCCCAAGCTGAACGCCCATGTGGAATTTTCAAACGAGGTCTGGAACTGGCAATTCGCGCAGGCCGGATGGGCCGAGGAGCAGGGCCGCGCAATCTGGGGAGGCGAGTCGAAATGGGTGCAGTTCTACGCCCTGCGCGCCGCCCAGATGGCCGACATCTGGGCCGAGGTTTATGGCCCCGAAGCGCCCGACCGCCTGACGCGGATCATCGCCACCCAGACCGGCTGGCTGGGGCTGGAGGATCAGATCCTGAATGCGCCCGACATCCTGGCCAGTGGCGCCCCGGCCCCGGCCAGCCATTTTGACGCCTATGCCATCACCGGCTATTTCTCGGGCCTGCTGGGGTCAGAAGACAAGGTCAGCCAGTTGCGCGGCTGGCTGGAGGCCTCAGAACAGGCGGCGCGCGATCAGGCCACGGCACAGGGCCTGACAGGCACCGCTTTGGCCGATCACATCGCCCGCCACCGCTTTGATCTGGCCGTGGCGCAGGCCATCACAGAAATCGACACCGGCAGCCTGACCGGCGATCCGTCAGACACGCTGACACGCCTGATCACCGAAGTTTTGCCCCATCACGCACAGGTCGCCAACCGCCATGGTTTGAAACTGATGATGTATGAAGGCGGCACCCATGTGGTCGCCTATGGCGGTTTGGTCGAAGATCAGCGGCTGACCGACTTTTTCATTCACCTGAATTACAGCGCCGAGATGGCCGGCCTTTATGACCGCTTGCTGCAGGCCTGGGGCAGGCTGACAGATCAACCCTTCAACGCCTTTGTCGATATTGCCGCCCCGTCGCAATGGGGATCATGGGGGGCCTTGCGGCATTTGGGCGATGATAACCCACGCTGGCAGGTTTTGGCCAAGGGCTGCCTGCAATGCTAAGCATCATCATCCCCGCGTCAAATGAGGCCGAATGGATCGGCCCCTGCCTTGCGGCGCTCTGTGCGTCGGCCCTGCCTGCGGCGCAGGTGATTGTGGTTGCCAATGGCTGCCGCGACGCCACGGCCGATCTGGCCCGTCAGGTGCTGGCCAAAGACCTGCCCAAGGGCTGGCAGGCACAGGTTCTGGATCTGGCCGAAGGGTCAAAACCCGGCGCGCTGAATGCAGGCGATGCCGCCGCAATCCATCCGGCCCGTGTTTACCTTGATGCCGATGTCACCGTTTCACCCGGCCTGTTGGGTGCTTTGGCGCAGACGCTGCAAACCGATCATCCCCGCTATGCCAGCGGCACGCCGGTCATCCCGCCGCCCCGCAGCGCCGTAACCCGTGCCTATGCCCGGTTCTGGCAAAAACTGCCCTTCAACCGCAGCCCTGCCCCCGGCTATGGCCTGTTTGCCGTCAATGCCGCGGGCCGCGCCCGCTGGGGCGCGTTTCCTGCGATCATTTCGGACGATACCTTTGTGCGCCTGCAATTCACCCCCGACGAACGGGTGCAGGTTCCCCAGACCTATCACTGGCCGATGATCGAGGGGTTCAAGGCCTTGGCCCGTGTGCGCCGACGGCAAGATGCCGGGGTGCGGCAACTGGAAAACCTGTATCCCGGCTTGACAGATCGCGAAGGCAAGCCCCCCCTGACGCGAGCAGACCTTGCCCGGATGGCGCTGCAAGACCCAACCGGGTTTGCCACTTACGCTGCCGTGTCACTGGCCGTCAAAACCCGCCGGGGTGGGGCCGCCTTTACCCGCGGGCGCTAGGGCGCGTTTCACGCCGTCAGCCCCCCATCCGCTGCATCATCATGTCATGCACCGCATCCATGCCCCGCAGCGCCATGGCGGATACTTCGGCCGCATATTTGTGCATGGCCTCAACCAACTGGGGGTCGGTCGAGGTTTGCAGCACCACAATCGCGTCATCTGTGACATCCACTGTGGTTTCCAACCGCTCTGCCCGTTCAAAAAAGATGTCGAGGGTTGGGCTTTGGATCATGATCTGCGGATCATCCTTGGCCTCTACTCTGTCGATCATGCCCACCACATGGCTGACCAGTGCGGCCATCACATCCGGGTTTGTCGAGCTGGTGACCGTGCGGATGCCGTTTGGCAGGTTTTCAACCGTCCGGGTGATCGACTGAAAGTCACGAAACATCACCGCCAGTTCTTCGCTTTCTTCGGGGCTTGCATTCAGGCCCCGCAGGCCGGGCATGGTGGTTTCGTCATGGCCCATGCCGCCGGGGCCATGCATCCTTGCATGCATCTGGTCGTGGCCCATCATCTGGGCACTGGCAAATTGCCAGCCCACAAAGGCCACGGCCACCACCGCCCCAAATCCGAAAACAGCCTTCATGATCAGTCCCCCGGTTTCCGGGCGCACCCGAATGCATGCGCAAAATCATATATGATCGGCCCGGCAATTCCAAGCCATGGCCATGGCGTCAGATGCCGCGCTTGGTCTTGTGGGTCAGGTTTGTGATCACGGCCCTTGCCACCGCGCGCGCCGTGGCAAACCAAATGCAGCTTCAGGGCATCATTTCGGGGGCGGTCAGGGGGGCCGCTGAATGGCGGATTTCGGCCTTTCCGCGTCGCTCTTGGGCCTCACGCCGGGACGGTCCGCCCCCCTATCCTGACAAGATCGGAGGACGCCATGACCCAGCACCGTCACCTGCTTTCCCCCCTGCCTTTGCGCGGTCATACCCTGCGCAACCGCATTGTGTTTGGGGCCCATACCAACAACATGTCCGATCAGGGCCTGCCCGGCCCACGGATGGGAAAATACCTGCTGGAACGCGCAGTTGGCGGGGCTGCGATGATTGTCTGCGAACCGGTGCCCGTGCACCGAACCGGGGTGCTGACGCGGGGCAACCTGCTGCATGGATCAGATGACATCATCAAACCGTTTCAAAAGATCACCGACGAGGTAAAGGCCGCAGGCGCGGTGATCTGCCAACAGCTTTACCATATCGGCGCACATGGCGATTCCGATCTTAGCTTTGCGCCGCATTGGTCGCCCTCGGGCCATGCCAGTTATCACGACAGTGACGGATCGCACAAAATGACTGTGGCCGAGATCGAAGAGCTGATCGAAGCCCATATCGCCGCCGCAGTTCGCTGCAAACGGTCAGGCTTTCAGGGGGTCGAGGTCTGGGCCGCCTATCATTCCCTGCTGGATCAGTTCTGGACACCGTGGTCGAACAGCCGCGATGATGACTGGGGCGGCAGTCTTGAAAACCGCACCCGCTTTTCCCGCCGGATCATCGAAGGCATACGCAAACGCTGCGGCGAGGATTTCATCATTGGCCTGGCAGTCAGCACGTCAGACAGCCACAATGTCTTGCTGTCTGTTGAAAACCTGTCCGAGATTCTGGCCCTGCATGATGCCACCGGGCACATTGACTACATCACCTGTGGTCACGGCGGTTATCTTGATTTCGAGCGGCTGATGCCAACCTTTCTGTTCGCCGACAAGCTGACAGCCCCCGCAACCCAGATTTTCAAAGGCGTGGTCAAACAGGCTGTCGTGACGTCCGAGGCGCATATCCGCACCCCCGAAAACGCCGAAAGCGTGATTGCCAGCGGGCAGGCCGATCTGGTTTCGATCGTGCGTGGCCAGATCGCTGACCCGCATCTGGCCCGTAAGACAATGGAGGGCCGGGCCGAGGATGTGCGCGGCTGCATCTCTTGCAATCAGATGTGCTGGGGCAGACGGTCGCGTGATTACTGGATTTCCTGCCTGATCAACCCTTCGGCGGGCCGCGAATGGGAATGGGGCGGTGATCGGTTTACGCCGGCCGCTGCTGCAAAGTTCGTGCTGGTCGTCGGGGCCGGCCCCGCGGGGCTAGAGGCCGCGCGCAGTGCGGCGGAACGTGGGCACCGTGTTGAAATCGTCGAGGCGCTGCCCCAGATCGGGGGGCAGTTCCGGCTGGCAGGGGAACAGCCGCGCCGTGCGCAGATCCTTGATCTGATGGACTGGTATGAACGCCAGTTCACCAAGCTGGGCGTGACCCTGCGCCTGAACACCTTTCTGGATGCCGACGACATCGCGGCGCACCCCGCCGATACGGTCATCCTTGCCACCGGGTCTTTGCCAGACGACCAGTTCCGCCAACGCTGGGCGCCCGACCTTGGCCCCCTGCCCGGCCATGACTTGGGCGGTGTCTGGCCCGCCGAGGCCGCCATGCGCCGCGAGGCACGGATGGGCGACCATGTCATCTTGTATGATGAGGGCGGCAACTGGCGTGGTGTCGGCACGGCATGGGCCTTGGCCGAACGGGGCCACAAGGTCACGCTGGTGACCCCCGACCCCTTTGTCGGCAAGGAAATCGCCCGCACCTCGGCCGATGGCCCGGCCCGGCAACGGCTGGCACGGCTGGGGGTGACGATGCTGACCGAACATTGCCTGACCCGCTGGCATGGCAACGGGGCCAGTATCCGCAGCTTTCTGACCGGCGACGAGCAAACCATTGCGGCTTCGGCCCTGATCATGGCCACCACCAACACGGCCTTTGACCCCTGGCCCGAAACCTTTGACGCAAAGGCCACCCACCGCATCGGTGATTGCGTGGCCCCGCGTCAGGCCCCCTATGCCTTTCACGAAGGACGCAAGCTGGGCCTGGCCCTGTAATCGGCGGCCAATCCAATAAAACCTTGGCGACGGGCACTGACTGCGGCAAGAATGCCCCATGATCTTTGGGGCGGATGGCGCAGGGCGGTTTTGCGCGGATGTCACTTTCCCCGGCGACAGGGATGTAATTCAGATTTACATCCCTTAAGTAACGAACAAAGGCATCGTCCAGCGGAGGGCAACATGGCCGATTTTGAAACGCAGATTTCCGAAAGCCAAAAGCAGGTGGCCGAAGCTCAGGCCAAGATTACTGCCGTGACCAGCCGGATCGAAACCGCGCGGGCCAAGCTGGAGGCAGGTGAAGCGGCGATCGACATCGAAAACGCCACGCTGGAAGATGTGCACAAGCACACCGATCTGATGAATGCCAACATCGCCGAGCTGATCATGGGGCTGGATGATGTAACGGCAGGCTTTACCAAGGATTTCGACGAGATGCGGTCGAAAACCGGGATGGAAAGCTTTATCGGCATTTTCAGCAGCGCCAAATCCGAAAGCATGCGCCAGGAGCGCCTGCGCACTGCCAGTATTGATGACAAGTTGCAGGATCTGATCAGCAAGTCTGACGTGATCGTCAAGCTGTTGCAGGGCCAGTTGGATATGCTGAACGGCCAGAAAACCAGTGTCGAGGGCAACCTGTCGGCCACATTGAGCGAACGCGAAGAAACCGTAAGCGCGCTAGAGGCCGTGCGGGCCGAAATAGCGGGGATGGACCCCAAGATCATCGAGTTGGAAAACAAGATCAGCGTCGAACAGGATGCCGCCGCGCGCACCAAGCTGGAAACAGAACTTGCCGCGCTGAACACGCGCTATAACGCGCTGGTGCAGGATGAACAGGTCAAGCTGGCGAAAAGCCAGACGCTGGAACGCTATATCGAAAAGGGCAAGACATGGATGGACAGCCTGCAAAATCAGGCCGCCACCCAGTTGGTGCTGATCAACAAGTTGCAGACCGACACCAAGCAGCGTGTGGTGCTGTATGATGCGCTGACCAGCAGCCTTAAGACCGCGCAACAGCAAGATGTGGCGCACCGCATCAATGAAATCGGCGTCAAGACCGACCAAGAGGCGCAGGCCGCCATGGCCGCGATTGGGGCGGCCACCAATGACAAGATGGCCGATATGCTGGAAGCGCATGAAGGCCACATGGTCTTTGCCCGCAAGATACTAGAGCAGAAGGCCAAGGCGGATGAACGCTTTAACCGCCGCTTTGCTGCCATCGTCGAAAAGCACGACAAGAACGCCTATGGCGAATAGGCGCGCGGGGAATAAGTGACCGAAGACGTCAAGGACAAGCTGACGCAAGACCATGCCGAATTGACCGACACGCTGGTCGTGCGGCGCTACTTTGCCAAGTTCGACCGCATCTCGGGCCATTTGGGCCGGGTTGCGGCCGAGTTGGAAACCGAAGGCCAGTTGACCCGCACCGAAACGCGGGTGCTGGGGCGCTATCTGGCGTCGATCTCGCGCACGTTTCAGGCCCTGTCGCACAAATACCTGATGACGGGCCGGGCCGATGGCGCGCCTCGGCTGACCTTTGACTGGCATGAAAGCGGCTTTCCCGTTGCCCAGGAACTGATGCTGATGGCCGTCGATGCCGCACAGGCCGACAAACATCTGGGCGGCATTGCCAGCGTTGAAGAGTTGAAAGACCGCATGGTGCGTCAGATCGTTGGCGATCTGACCATTCCCACCCAGCTGCAATTCGCCCTGTCTCAGCGCCTGTATTACGAGGCTTTGGCCCAAGGGGGGATGTTTCTGTCGCGCAATGACCCCGAGGCGCAATGGACCGAGGATGTCAAAGGGCGGCGCAAGTATCTGGTGCATTGGGCTGTGTTCGACACCCAACTGAACCTGCCCGTCGTCTATCTGATGGATGTCGAGGACAGCGGGCACAAGCCCCTGCCCAATGACGACCGCCGCTGGCCACAGGCTCAGCAGCACCTGATTGCGCAATCGGTGGGAGGGCTGAAATTGCTGACCATCGCCACCGGCTTTGACAAGGATTTTGAGACGCTGCACCCCAAACGGCTGCGGCGCTTTCACCTTGGGCCGATGTATTCCAGCGCCTACACGTTGCAAACCGGCCCTATCTCGGATGTGCTGACCACCGCCAAGGCCCCGCAGGGCGAAGACTGGGCGCTGGTCTGGACGGTTGAAGACCTGCTGGCCGAACGCAGCGAGCAGGTCAAGGATGGCTGGTTTTCAACGGTCGAACGGCAGATCTTCAAGCTGGACCCGTTTCTGGCCAAGGGCGTCGATCAAGGTGCCACCCGGATGGAACGCATGGTCATTCTGCCCGAACGCCCGTTTCAGGTTCTGATGGAGTTGAACCCGCCCGGTTTTCGCGATGTGCGCAAATTCATTGTGGGCGCCAATGGGCGCATCATTTCGACACGCTGATTTTCAAGGGGGCGGTCATGTCGACACGCGATACAATGGAACTGAAGGAAGAGGCGATCCGCGCCCAGTATGATGCGGCGCTGAACCTGCTGACCGGGTTTGACCATGCGCCGCGTCTTGCCAAGGCGGCTGAGTCCCCACAGGCCGAACGCAGCCCCGGCATTGGCACCCGGCCCCGGTTCCGCTCTACCACCCCCGGCCTTGTCACCCGCCCCACCATCAGGCCCGGTGGCGTGCGGCTGGTCGAGAGGGTAGAGACCCTGGCAGATGGCCTGATTTCCCCGCAACAGGCCAGTGTGCTGCATGGGTTGCGCCGGGGGGTGGCCATCGCACTTGCCATGGCCGACAGTTTTGCCCAGCAATCGGCCTTGGGCGAGTTGAAGAAAGCCAATCTGGAAGGTCGTCTGCCCGATCTGCGCCGCGCCGAATTCACCGAATTGCTGGCGGCCGAGGCGCTGGTGACGCTGTTCACCTTTGCCAATGCCACGGCTTTCCTGCTGGCCCCCCATCTTGGCGCGCTGACCGTTGAGGTCGGCACCGTCGAGGAAGTGCTGACCGACAATGCCCCCCTGGCCCTGCAAGGCGCGCTGTGGGAACTGGATCAGGACATCGCCCTGCACGCCACCGAAGAACCCCGGCTTGCCGCCACCGTTGCCGCCTTTTGCGAGGCGCTGATGGAAAAAGTGGCCCTGCGCGCGGCATCGGCCCCGCGGCTCGAGGGCTTTGTCAGCGGGTCGTGGAAGGTCGAGGCGGATGGGCTGAGCCTTTCGGGCTTCAAACCTGCCCGCGCGGCCAAGGGTGGCCAGCTTTCGATGCAGTTCAAGAAACCGCATGAGGTGGTGGGCAACCATATCGCCAAATATCAGTCGATGCGGCTGGCCAAGATGTTGATGGCCTATGATTTCGACCGCAAGCTGAACCCCTTTGCCGAACTGGGCGGATTCATCTTTACCTTCATGGGCGATGGCAAACCCGGCACTGGCAAGACGACGCTGATCCAGATGATGGCGGGGCTGCTGAACGATTACTGCACCGTGGCCGGCTATCCGTTCCGCTATCAGAATTTCAGCATCGACCAGATCGACAGCTATCAGGGCAAGTCGGGCCAGAACGCCAAGGCGTTCATCGACGCGGTGCTCGACCCCGGCGTGATCGGTTTTGGCACCATCGACGATATTGATCAGGTGGCGGGCAAACGCGGCGACCGCCAATCCAGCGCGGGCCAGCAAGAGGTGACGGCCGTTTTCATGGGGGCCTTTGCCGGGGCGAATACGGTGGTGCGCGGCAATTGCACCTTTGGCATGTTCTCGAACTACCCCGAGAATGTGGATGATGCCCTGCGCCAAAGGGCAGGGGCGCGGTTTTTGGTGGATGGCCCGCAAACGCGCGAGGATTACATCGACATCCTGTCGCTGCTTTTGGGCAAGAACCACCAGATCCCCTTGGGCGATCACGACTTGTTCGCCGCACAAGAGATCAAGAAAGCCGTCGCTGCCAGCTTTGAGGGCCATTCCCGCCCGCATGAAGACGGGCTTTTGCGGGTGTGGGACAAACTGGCCGCTGAAATCGGCCCGCTGGATACGATTGCGAAAATCGGCCGCTATCTGAAAGCCATCCAAGAGGCGGATGAGCGGTTCACGGGCCGCGCCATCAAGAACATCACCGATGCGGTCAAGGTGCGGGCGATGGATTTTGAATTGCCCGATGAATGGATGGAAACCCCCGACCTGTTCCTGTTCAAACCCTATGACGACAAACTGGCCATGATCCGGGGCCTGATGACACCGATCACGGTGGATATGGTGATCCAAGAGGTCAACCGCTACGCCGACAGCGAATTCCGCTATGCCGACAAGTCAGACGAAGTGGCGATTGATGCCATGGTGCGCGATTTCGGGCGGCAGGAAGAAGCCAAGCGGCGGTATCTGGAGGGGAAGGGGTGATGCCTGTGCAAAACCAGAGTTGTGGGTGCGGCCCCTGTGCCTTTGGTGCCCTTTGGGCGTATTTTTCAACGGATGAAGTCAAGGTTTCGTCACCATGAAACGCCTCATCTCCAAAGGTCTGATGTTCGGAAATCTGGTCGAAGTCAGCTCTCCGGCCTTGGTCGAACGCTATAAACGGGCGATGAAGCATTTGTGCGGGCGGGAAACCCAGCTTGCCGATTTTCACATCGACATTTCCGGCTATTCCCCGGAAATCGGGGCCGAGTTGGGCGATGATCTGTATCTGAACCCCAACGGGGCTAACCGACAGTTCATCTTGCTGACCACGGCGCAAAAACATGCGCCGCTGCTGAATGCGAAATTCTCGACCAGCCGCGGCATCATTCGCCAATTCATCGACGCCAATGAGGCACAGCTTTTTGCCCTGACCGCGCGCGATGCCGTGGCGGGGGAATTGGCCGACAGCGTCTATGATATTTCCAGCCCCGCCAAGTTGATGGATATTCGCCGCATCACGGTGATTGCCGATACGATCGGCGGCCATGTCGCCGATGCGGGAAAGCTGGCCAAGCTGATCGGCCGCTTTCGCACCGAACCCGATGGTTGGCGCGATGATGTGCTGATTGCCGAGATGATTGGCCTTGCCAAAAAGACCGGGGATGTGACGCGGGTGCCGATCAGCCTGCCCGAAATGGCCTTTGAACAGCCGAACTATTGGACCAGCCATTTCGGCGGGGTCTATATTTTTCGCGATGTCAGCTTTCCGGCCGTGATCTCGGTTCTGCCGCGGCAAAGCCTTGGGGCCTTGCCGATTTCGCCGGTGTTCGATCTGACGCACCGCAACCAGATTGCCGATTGGCTAGAGCGCAACCAGTTGGTCGAGCCGATAGTTCAGGCGCGCGGCATGGATGCGGCGGCGGTGATCCGGCAAAAAATGGATTTCATTCTGGTGGATGCGGCTGATCGGCTGAACCTTGACATCGGCGATGCGCGCCGCACCGAATTGCGCAAGATCGCCTATCGCCTTGGCGACAGCCTGCCAGCCGAATTTCAGGGGCTTGCTGCCCTGTTGCGCTGGATCGAGGCCGGGGGGCCCTGGCCACGGATCGACAGCGAGCATCCGGCCTATTTCTATACCTTGCGGGCGCGCAACCACAAAGACCGTGATCTGGTGAACATGCTGCTGTCTGAACTGGCGCCCATGGATGTGCGGCAGATGTATATCACGCATAAAGAGCTGTTCTATGCCAGCTATGCCCGCTGGTCAGACCGCAAGCGCCAATATGTGGCAGATTTTCTGGAACGCGAGTATGTTGTGGACAAACAAGGTGCCCGCAGCGCCTTGTTCGGGCCAGAGCCGGGGATGGATGAAACCCACCGCCCCGAACCGAAACCCGCCCGAAACCTGGGCCGCATCGTCGGGCCATGGGGGGCCGTGGACAGGGGGCGCAGATGATTTTCGGATGGATCAGGCTTTGGGTCTTTGCCTTGGTCGGCATGACGGTGGTCTATTTTCTGATCGGCATCTATTGGCGGTCGCTGCACCGAGAAGAGCTGGAAAAACGCTTTGATGCCGGGGGTATCCCGGGCGATCGCACCGCCTATATCGAAAGTGGCATGGCCAGCTATGAGAAGGGCTTGAAGAAGCGCCTGCTTTGGCTGATCTACATCCTTCCGACCATCGCCTTTGTGGCGGTGGTCTATATCTTGAATTTTCAGTGAGGCGACAATGCGTTATGTGAAATGGACCCTTTGGGCGATCATCGCCTCGCTGATCTTTGGCTTTCTGCATTACACCCTGCCGCAGCATGATATCGTGCGCATTGTCGGCACCGAAAACCGGCGGATCGACTTTGGTGAAAACTCGATCTTCTGGGCCAGCCCTGACGTGGGCACTGCCGCCGGGGGCAACCGCGATGTGTTTTTCATTCAGACCGTGCAGCCAAATGGCAAGCCGATGGTTTACCGCAATGAAGATACCGGCTGGGGATGGCCGCCCTATTTCAAACTGGACAGTTCCAACACCCAAACCGAGGCGCAATCTCTTGTTTCTTCGGCAGAAAATCCGAAATGGGTGGCGATTACCCACTATGGGTGGCGCAATGAGTTTTTCACGATTTTCCCCAATGCCGTGGCGGTAAAACAGGTTGAAAGCCCGGATGTGACGATCATTCCTTGGGTGAATATCGTTCTGCTGGTGCTGCTGGTTCTGGTGGGCCTGATGATCCGGCGCATGTGGTTGCAGTTCCGAGAGCGCACGATTGACCCCGCCTTGGAGGATGTGTCGGAAACCTGGGATGCGGTGGATGCAAAGGCCGATGCCGCGCGCGAACAGGCACGCGGGTTCCTGGGCCGGATCGGTGCCTGGCTGGACAGTTGGAAGAAAAAGCCGCCGCGCCGCTAGGGGTGGTCGGCGGCGATCAGATCGGCGGCTTTCTCGGCGATCATGATGGTGGGCGCATTGGTGTTGCCGCCCACCAAACGCGGCATGATGCTGGCATCAACAACGCGCAAGCCATTGATTCCCTTGACTTTTAGCATAGGATCAACCACCGCCATCGCATCGCTGCCCATGCGGCAGGTGCCAACGGGGTGATAGATCGTATCAGCCCGGTTTCTGATATCAGCCTCTTGTGCGGCATCGCTGCCATCATGTGGATACAGCCTTTTGCCACGCCATGGGGCCAATGCGGGCGCGCTCAGAACCGCCTCCATCCGCCGGGCAGCGGTTTTCAGCAGGGCAAGATCGGCCGGGGCCGACAGAAAGGCCGGGTCAATGCGCGGCGCGCGGCGGGGGTTGGCATCATAAAGACCAACAGTGCCGTGGCTTTGCGGACGTAACAGGCAAATATGCGATGACCAGCCATCCGACACGTGCAATTTACGCAGATGATCGTCCACAATGCCTATCACAAAGTGAATTTGCAGATCGGGGCGCGTTTGCGACGGGTCAGAGCGCAAGAAGGCCCCGCCCTCGGCCATCGGAGAGGCAAAAAGCCCCTCGCCCGTCTTGCGCCAATGCAGGCCCGCCTTGGCCAGCCGCAGCAAGCCCCGAGGGTTCAGCCCCACCACATCGCGGCGCGGGCTGGTGTAGCTGATGGTATAGTCCAGGTGATCTTGCAGATTTTTCCCAACACCTTCAAGGGCATGCACAATGGGGATGCGGTGGCTGTGCAAGGCGTCCTCGGGGCCGATGCCCGATAACATCAGCAACTGCGGAGAACCAAAGGCCCCGGCCGAGAGGATGACTTCGCGGCGGGCGCGCAGATGGGTGCCGTTGGTCAGCAGAATGCCGGTGGCGGTTTTACCCTCAAGCGTGATCTTGGCGATGCGGTGCCCGGTCAAAACCGTCAGGTTCGGGCGGTGCATCACCGGATGCAGATAGGCGGCTGCGGCGGAACATCTTTCGCCGCGGCGCGGGCCGGAATGAAACTGCGTGACCTGATAAAGGCCCGCACCTTCCTGATTTTCCCCATTGAAATCATCGTTTTGCGTGATCTGATTTTCTTCACAGGCGGCGATGAAGGCGCGGGTGATGGGGCGGGGGTGGGTTTGGTTGGCCACTTGCAACGGCCCTGAGCCGCCATGCAGGGCCGAAGGGCCGCGCATATTGCCCTCGGCCCGCAGGAAATAGGGCAGAACTGACCGCCAATCCCAGCCAGTGGCCCCCAGATCGGCCCATTCGTCGTAATCCGCAGGGTGGCCGCGCACATAAAGCATGGCATTGATGGCCGATGACCCGCCCAGGGCCTTGCCCCGGGGCTGATACCCCCGCCTGCCGTTAAGGCATTGTTGTGGAACGGTTTTCAGCGCCCAATTGTGCAATGGTGGGCGCCCCGGAACCAAGGCGGCCACCAAGGCGGGGGCGCGGATGGGCAGGGTTTTGCCTTGGCCACCCGCCTCGACCAGACAGATCCGCAGCTTGGGGTTTTCAGACAAACGGGACGCCAGAACACAGCCCGCTGACCCACCCCCGGCGATGATGACATCATATTCCATACCGCCAGCCTACGCCCTGCCAAGGCGCGTTCAAGCCCCGGCGTGGGGCATGACGCAACGGCACAGGGCGTGGGATAAGCGTGGTTTTTCCGTGCTACAGCCGTGGTGCATCTGTGGTCACAGATGTGACCACAGCCAAAGGCCGGTCAGATGCGGAAGAAGGGCTGCGCCAGACGGGGGATCAGCCGGTTAAAGCGCAAGGGCGCCTCGGTTGCGGCAAGGCAGATGCAGGTCTGCCCTTCCTCGGCCACGGGGGTGTGTTCCAGATTGTCATCGGCCACTTCGATATCACCGGGGCCAAAGCGATCGGTTTCATCGCGAAAGGCGCCTTGCAGCACCAGTGTCAGTTCGGTGCCCCGGTGGCTGTGTTCGGGCATGGCAGATCCGCCGGGGATCGACAGCAGACGCACCGAAGCGCCGCGGTCAGACATGCGCAAGATCGCCTGTTTGGCGCCAAAGCCCAAGGGGCGCCATTTCACATCTGCCAGACCGCCGCCGATGTAATCGACCAGAGGCGCGGGAATGATGCCCTTGGCCTGACGCGGGCGGGGGGTGATCTGTGACAGGCCGTCGATGCGCGACAGGCACGCCTCAAGGCTGCCGTCCGACATCGAGCAGAAACCGTCTTCGACGACAGCGCCACCGACGGCGTCAAAGGCACCGGCACGGGCCCGACACTCATCGCAGAGTGACAGATGGGTGGCGATCACCAGCGCAAAGCCTTCGGGCAGGTCGCCTGCCGAATAGGCCATCAAAAGCTGGTCTGAAAGATGATGCCGAATGGTCATTCCTGTTGTGCCTTCACGTCCAAATGCTGGCGCAGCTTATCTAGCGCCAACCTGATCCGAGATTTGATCGTGCCAAGGGGCAATCCCGTTTCTGCGGCAATTTCACTGTGGGTGAGATCGCCGTAATAGGCCCGTTCGATCAGCTCTCGCTGTTTCTGTGGCAGTTGGGCCAGTGCGGTGCCCAACCGTTCTGATTCCTGTTGCACCTCAAACACCTCGGCCTGATCGGGTTCCGCTTCGGGCCCCCAGGTCAGATCTTCGGGTTCGGGCCGGCGCGCCTTGCGCAGCGCGTCGATCCTGCGGTTGCGGGCGATGGTGAAAACCCATGTCGCCACCGACGCCCGTGTCGGGTCAAACTGACCGGCCTTTTGCCACAGCGTTGCCATGACATCTTGTGCGCATTCCTCGGCCAGTTGTTCCGAGGCGCCCGACTTCATCAGAAAACCCTTTACGCGGGGCGCAAAGTGCCGGAACAGCGCCGCAAAGGCCGCCCGGTCCTGATGGTCGCGCACCCTGAACACCAGTGCCGTCCAATCTTCTTGTTCATCCGTCACCAGAGTCGTCACCGGTCGATACCGTCCTTCCGGGCGTGCAGCGCGCGCCAAGAGCCCATCATAGGGCTTGGGTTTAGCAACTGCATCCGGTTTTTCGACGCGCATGGTTTCGAACATCATGGGGTTGTTACGGCGCCCTGTGGCGGTTGGATCACCTGCATATGAAAAAGAGTTGGCCAGACGCGCAGGCCAAGTGCGGGGTGATCCGAACGCAGTCAGGGGGCGTATAGTTCCCAGACACTGCCAAAAGGATCAGACATGCCATTTGAAACACTTTCCCCCACTGCCCGCCGCATTGCCGTCATCGGGGGGGGTATTTCCGGCATGGCCGCTGCACATATGTTGTCGCAGGATCATGCCGTGGTGCTGTTTGAGTCCGAGGGTCGTCTGGGCGGACATGCGCGCACTGTGATGACAGGCAAGCGCGGGGATCAGCCTGTTGACACCGGGTTCATCGTGTTCAACCGCGTGAACTATCCGCATCTGGTGCGCCTGTTCGAATCGCTGGATGTGCCCGTCACGGAAAGCAACATGAGCTTTTGTGCCAGCATTGATGGGGGGCGGATCGAATATGGCCTGGCCTCGCTGGATACGTTGTTCGCGCAGCGGCGCAATGCGCTGAACCCCAAGTTCCTGGGCATGTTGCGCGATATCTTGCGGTTCAACAAAACGGCGGTGCAGATGGCACAGCCGGGTATGGTGATTGGCGATCTGCTGGCGGCAATGGGCACCGGGGCCTATTTCCGCGATTATTACATCACGCCCTTTTCCGGGGCGATCTGGTCAACCCCGACCAAGGGTATTCTCGATTTTCCCGCCGATGCCTTGGTGCGGTTCTTTCAGAACCACGCGCTGTTGTCGGCCGACGGCCAGCACCAGTGGTACACGGTGCAGGGTGGGTCGATCCAATATGTGTCGCGGTTGCAGGCGGCGCTGCAACGGCAGGGCGTGGATATTCGCCTGTCGGCCCCGGTGGCCGGGGTGCAGCGCGGGCCCGAAGGGGTGATGGTGCGGGCCGTTGGTGGCGCATGGGAAATGTTTGACGATGTGGTGTTTGCCGCCCATTCCGATGATGCGCTTGCCCTGTTGGCCGATGCCTCCCCGCAAGAGCGTGCGGCCCTGGGGGCGGTGCGCTATCAGCCGAATGAGGCTGTGTTGCATTGTGACGAAAGCCTGATGCCCAAAGCGCGCAAGGTGTGGTCAAGCTGGGCCTATGTCGAGCCGAAGGGCGGGCCGGGTGAGCGGATTGACCTGACCTATTGGATGAACAGCTTGCAGCCCATTCCCAAGGATGACCCGCATTTCGTGACGCTGAACAGCAACCGCGCGATCCGCGAAGAGTGCATTTATGACAGCGTGACCTTCCGCCATCCGGTCTATGATACCGCGGCCTTGCAGGCGCAGGCGCAGGTGCGGGCGATGAACGGGGCGCAGAACACCTGGTTCTGCGGGGCGTGGATGAAGAACGGCTTTCATGAAGATGGCTTTGCCAGTGCCGTGGATGTGGTGCAGGCGATCCGCGCACGGGCCGTGGCCCCGGTGGCGGCATGACAGCGGTTGATCTGATCCGGGGTGAGACATTTCACGGCCGCAAGGGCCCGGTTCAGAATGCCTTTCGCTATAGTGTGGATTATGTGGCGCTAGAGCCGGATACCGCCCGCGGGCCGGCGCTGTTTTCGCGCAACCGCGCCAATCTGACGGCGCTGCATGATGCTGATCACGGTGGCCCGCCCGGGCAGGGGCGTGGCACGGCCTGGGTGCGTGAGGTGTTGGCCAACCACGGCCTGCCCGCCCCGGCGCGCATCGTGCTGATGGCGCAGCCGCGGGTTCTGGGGCATGTGTTCAACCCGGTCAGCTTTTGGCTGTGCCATGACACGGCCGGCGCGTTGCGGGTGGCGATTGCCGAAGTGACCAACACCTATGGCGAGCGCCATTCCTATCTGGTGCACCGCGACGATCTGGCACCGATCACGCGCGAAGACACCATTCTGGCGCGCAAGATCTTTTACGTTTCGCCGTTTCAGCCGGTAGAGGGCGAATATCGCTTTCGGTTCGACATCCGGGCCGAGCGGGTGGGGATCTGGATCGATTACACGACCGAGACTGGTGGATTGTTTACCAATCTGATCGGGCCAAGGGTGCCGCTGACAAATGAGGCCATTCTGCGCGCCTGTCTGCGCCGCCCCTTTGGGTCACGCCGGGTGCTGGCCCTGATTCACTGGCAGGCGCTGAAGCTGTGGGCAAAGGGCGTGGCCTTTCGCACCCGCCCCACCCCACCGACCGAGGATGTGACGCGATGATGGCTGTGATGGCCAATCTGGCACCCGCGAGGCTGTGGCCTTGGTCGGTTTTCGCGGCGCTGATCGCCTGTGCCGGATTGCCGATCTATATCCATGCGCCGAAGTTCTATGTTGATGAATATGGTGTGGGTCTGGCGGCCCTTGGGGCGGTGCTGGCGCTGCTGCGGTTGGTCGATGTGGTGCAAGACCCCTTTCTGGGCTGGTTGGCCGAGGCGGGGCGGGGAAAGCGGTCGCTGCTGGTGACGGGTGCCGTGGGCGTGATGATGGCGGCCATGCTGGCGCTGTTCGCCGTGCCGCCGCCGGTTGCGCCGCTGGCGTGGTTTGCCCTGTCGCTGGCCTGTTTGTTCAGTGCCTTTTCCTTTCTGACCATCGTCTTTTACGCCCAAGGCGTGGCACGCGCCAAGACGCTGGGCCCCAAGGGCCATCTGCGGCTGGCCGGCTGGCGCGAAACCGGGTCTTTGCTGGGGGTATCGGTGGCGGCGGTGGCCCCTGTGGCCTTGGCCGCCGTCACTGACCAGCCCTTTACCGCCTTTGCCTTGGGCTTTGCGCTGTTGGCGGTGATTGCAGCGCTGGCGATGCGGCACGAATGGGAGGGGGCGGCAAAGATGGCCCCGGCCCCGGTGATGCCGTTGTTTCGGCGGGCCTTGGCTGATCGGGTGGCGCGGCGCTTGTTGGCGATTGCGCTGGTGAATGCGGCCCCTGTGGCCGTGACTTCGACCCTGTTTTTGTTCTTTGTCGAAAGCCGCTTGGGCGCGCCGGGCTGGGAAGGCCCGCTGCTGCTGCTGTTCTTTTTGTCGGCGGCGGCTTCGGCCCCGCTGTGGGGCAGGCTGGCGGCGCAGATCGGCGAAAAGCGCAGCCTGATGGCGGCGATGGCCTTGGCGATTGCGGCCTTTTTGTGGGCGGTTTTGTTGCAGGCGGGCGATATGGCGGCCTTTGCTGTCATCTGCCTTGCCTCGGGTGCGGCGATGGGGGCCGACCTGACGCTGCTGCCCGCGCTGTTTGCCCGGCGCCTGGCGCAACTGGGCGACGGGGGTGAGGGCGCAGGATTTGGGCTGTGGTCGTTCGTATCGAAACTGGCGCTGGCCCTGGCCGCTGCCATCTTGCTGCCTGCCTTGCAATGGGCAGGCTTTACCCCCGGTGCCAGCAATGATGCTGCCGCACTCTGGGCGCTGACGCTGTTGTATGCGGCACTGCCCTGCGGGCTGAAACTTTTGGCCCTTGCGCTTGTGGCCACGACTGACCTTGAAAGGGTGTGACCCATGGAAACGCTGTATCCGCTTGTCTTGGGCGTTCTGGTGATTTTCGCTCTGATGGCGATGAAATCACGCTTTATCGGCTTTGCGACACAAAAGCCCGAAGATCTGGCTGACAGAGGCCCGGCCTTTGATCTGCGCCAGCATCTGAGCGGGCCGATCCTGTGTGAGGGCGTGATCTACGGCCCGACCGGGCGGGTGACCAGCCGGTTCGTGGCCGATATGGTGGGCGAATGGAACGGCAATACCGGCGTTCTGCGCGAGCGCTTTCGCTATGACAGTGGCGATGTGCAAGACCGCTGCTGGACATTGCGTCTGGGCAATGACGGGCGCATCGTCGCCACCGCCCCCGATGTGGTCGGCGAAGGTGCGGGCGTGGCGGCGGGGCCTGCGGTGCAGATGACCTATCGCATCAAGCTGGATGAAAAGGCGGGCGGCCATGTGCTGAATGTGACCGACTGGATGTATCTGATGGAAAATGGAACCATCATGAACCGCAGCCAGTTTCGTAAATTCGGGATCACGGTGGCCGAACTGGTGGCCACGATGCGAAAGGTAGAGGCATGAGGGATTGGCAAGGCAAACGCTATTGGCTGGTGGGCGCGTCCGAGGGGCTGGGGCTTGCCCTGGCGCAGGTGCTTAGCCGGGCGGGGGCCGAGGTGATCTTGTCGGCACGGTCGGCGGACCGTTTGGCCGAGGCCGTGGCCAGCCTGCCGGGGCGCGCAGGCGCCGTGGTTTGCGATGTGGCCGATGGAGACTCGGTGCGCCGCGCCGCAGATGAGGTGGGCGAGATTGACGGGCTGGTCTATCTGGCCGGGGTCTATTGGCCGATGCGGGCACAGGACTGGCAGGCCGATCAGGTGGCCGCGATGTGCGACATCAACTTTACCGGCTGTGCGCGGGTGGTGGGGGCGGTGATCCCCGACATGGTGCAGCGCGGGTCGGGGCATATCGTGCTGACCGGGTCTTTGTCAGGCTTTCGCGGCTTGCCGGGCGCGATTGGTTATGCGGCATCCAAGGCCGGGGTGATGAGTCTGGCCGAGTCGATGTATTGCGATCTGCGCGGATCGGGGATTGACGTGCAGGTGGCCAACCCCGGCTTTATCAAGACACGGCTGACCGAAAAGAACGACTTTTCGATGCCCTTTCTGATGGAGCCGGAACAGGCCGCGCGGGCGATGTTTGAGCATATGAGCACGGACCGCTTCAAAAGCAGTTTTCCCACGGTGTTTTCCTGGGTGTTCCGGCTGTCGCAATTCTTGCCGGACTGGGCCTATTACCGGATCTTCGGGCGCGGTTAGGGTTTCGTCAGGCAGGCCATGAAAAACCCATCCATCCCGCCCAGATCGGGCCAGTAATCGGGGCGCAGGCGCAGGCCACCCTGGGGCGTGATCCAGTCGGGTATGATACCCGGCAGGGCGGGGCGGATCACGGTCAGGCCGGGGTGGCGCGTCAGGGCGGCGGCAAGCTGATCTTCGCCCTCGGCCGGCAGCAGCGAGCAGGTGCAAAAGACCAGCCGCCCCCCCGGTTTCAGCCAGGTCAGGGCGCGGTCGAACAGCGCCGCTTGCAACGCACAGAGATCGGCGATTTCGCTGCCATCCTTGACATGGGGCAGATCGGGGTGGCGGCGGATGGTGCCGGTGGCGGAACAGGGCGCATCCAGCAAAATCGCATCAAAGCCGACGTCGGGCTGCCATTGCAGGGCATCGGTCACCACCATCTGGGCCGTCAGGCCCGTGCGGGCCAGATTGTCGCGCACCCGTTGCATCCGGGGCGCCGAGATATCAAGCGCCGTGACATCTGCCCCGGCATCGGCCAGTTGCAATGTCTTGCCCCCCGGTGCTGCGCAAAGATCAAGCACCCTTTCGCCCGGTTTGGCGGCCAGCAGGCGGGCGGCCATGCTGGCGGCGGCATCCTGCACCCACCAATCGCCCTGCGCATAGCCCGGCAAGGCCGAAATCTGGCCCGGCGACATCAGCCGCACAGAGCCCCCCGGCAAAGCGGTGCCATCGGGCAGGTCTTTGGCCTTGGCCTTTGGGGTCAGGTCAACCGGCGGGGTTTGGGTATGGGCGGCCTCGACCGCGGCCACCACGTCACGGCCCCAGGCATGCACCAGCGGCTGACGCAGCCAGCGGGGCAGCATCGGGGCGGGCAAGGCGGCCAGATCGACAGGGTCGGGCAGCGCGCGCAAAACGGCATTCACCAGCCCCGACAGGTGCTGCGTGCGACGGTTGGTGCGGGTCAGCGTGACGGCTTCGTTCACCACGCCATGCGCGGCGGCCCCTTGGGCGCGTTCCAGCACCGCAAGGCGCAGGATGTTCAGCACTGGCAGCGGCGGGGCCTTGCGCATCAAGGGTTTCAGGATGCGGTCGATCCGGTCAAGCTGGCGCAGGGTTTCGGTTGCCAGACGCTCGGCGCGGGCGCGATCTGCGGGCGACAGGCTGTCGGGCGCGGCCAGTTGCGACAGCATGGCGCCATCGCCCAGAACAGCGGTCAAAAGCTCGACCGCGATAGACCGGGCGGTGGGACGTGCGGATGTGTCTCGGGCCAATTCGGGACTCCTGACCTTGTTTGCCTGCCCCGTGCGCGTATATCAAATGCAAAGATTAGGGAACCAGCCATGACCGACGACAGCCGCAAAGACTTGCCCGCCAAAGACTTGCCGCCCGCAGCCCTGCGGGCCTTGGCCGAGGCCGAGGAGCGCCGCGCCACAGCGGCAAAACTGGCCCTGCCGCCCGAATTGGGCGGCCGCGACGGGCCAGAGCCGGTGCGCTATGGCGATTGGGAAAAAAAGGGCCTGGCGATCGACTTTTGATCTGCGGATCAGCGCAGGCGGAAGGTGGCGCGCTGCCCTTCACCCCGGTTTGAGGTGAAGCGCAGTTCCGAGCTGCCGCGCCGTTCCACCAGTTGGCAGTTATATTCGATGGCCTTGCCCGACCAATCCATCTCGCGGCAGAAATAACCGTCTTTCCATGCCCATTCCCCGGTAATTCCCCAGCCAAGGGCACGGCCCGCGATCTGCCCATCGGGGCTGACGGCCAGCGACAGGTTGTAAAGACCGATCCGCAACTCCTTGCCCTGAACAGTGGACAGGAATTCTTCGCGGTCACGGATCGGTTCGAATTCATTGGCCGCCGCGGCAAGCGGCAACAGCGCGGCGATCAGGGTCAGAACTGTAAAGCGCATGGCGGACCTTTGATTTGGCATATCCAAAGATACGCCGCCGCGCGCGGATTGGATCAGTCGCCGGCGCTCAGCTTACAGGCCCAGCACATCCATCATGTCATATTGCCCGGCCTTTTGCCCCTGCCCCCACAACGCCGCGCGCAAGGCCCCACGGGCAAAGATCGCGCGGTCGGTTGCGATATGGCGCAGCACCACGCGCTCGCCATCGGCGGCAAAGACCACATCATGCTCGCCCACGATATCGCCACCCCGAATCGCCGAAAAGCCGATGCTGCCCCGCGCCCGCGCGCCGGTGATGCCATCGCGGCCCGAGACGCTGGCCTGTTCAAGATCAATCCCCCGGCCATCGGCGGCGGCCTGCCCCAGCATCAGCGCCGTGCCTGACGGGGCATCGACCTTCATGCGGTGATGGGCTTCGACCACCTCGATATCCCAATCTTCATCCAGGGCGGCGGCGATCTTTTGTGTCAGCCGCACCAGAAGGTTCACGCCCAGACTCATATTGCCGGCGCGGATCAGAACCGCGTGGCGGGCGGCGGGTTCCAGCGCTGCGATATGGTCTTTTTCCATGCCGGTGGTGCCGATGACATGCACACAGCGCGCCTGCGCGGCCAGGGCTGCAAATTCCACCGTCGCGGCAGGCGAGGTAAAGTCGATGACGGCCTGGGCCTTGGCAAAAGCCGGCAGGGGATCGTCGGTTACGGTGACGCCCAAGGGGGCGCTGCCGATCACCTCGCCGATGTCGCGGCCAAGGGCGGGGCTGCCCGCACGTTCGACACAACCCACCAGCCGCATCTTGTCAGAGGCGCTGACCAGACGCACCAGCATTTGCCCCATCCGGCCCGAAGCCCCGGTGATCACGATTCCCGGCAGGTCTGCCATGGCTGTTCCCCTTTGTTTGTCTGGCCCCGTTTAGCGCCTTGCTGCCCAAGACAAAAGCCCGCCGTTGCGGGGGGGGCGAAAAGCGATTATGGGAACGCCCATGTCAAACAAACGATCCTCTTCGGGCAATGGCCCCACGCAACGGCAACTTCGCGTTGGCGAATTGATCCGGCGCACCCTGTCTGATGTGTTGAACCGGGCCGAGGTCCATGACCCCGATCTGAACCGGATGTCGATCACCGTGGGCGAGGTGTCGTGCTCGAACGACCTGAAGGTGGCGACGGTTTATGTGGCGCCGCTGATGGGGTCGGTGCCGATGGAAGAGGCGATCGCGGCACTGGCCCGCAACAAGGCCGAATTGCGCCACCGCGTCGCGTCAGAGCTGACGCTGAAATATGCGCCTGATCTGCGGTTCCGGCCCGATGAAACCTTTGATCGTCTGGATGAAACGCGGCGGCTGTTTGCCGACCCGCGGGTGCAGCAAGATGTTGCCGCACCCACCGCTGATGACCGGGATGGCGAGGAAGACTGAGATGCGGCTGTGGTGCGCTTTGCTCGTCCTCCTGCTGCCGCAGGTGGCGGCTGCTTCGGCGTGCCGGGATGCGGTGTTTGAAGATGTGTCGATGACAGTGTGTGAAGTGGGCGCGGACGAGGATCTGCGCCTGTTTCACAGCGGGCCAGAGGGGTTGCTGGGCAGCTTTGGCGCGGTGAATGATCTGTTGGCCGCCAGCGGGCAAAGCCTTGGCTTTGCGATGAATGCCGGGATGTATCATGCCGACCGGGCGCCTGTGGGCCTTTATGTCGAACAGGGGCAGGAACGCGCGCCGCTGGTCACCCGCGAAGGGCCGGGGAATTTTGGCCTGTTGCCCAACGGGGTGTTCTGCATCGGCGATGGGTTTGCGATTGTCGAAAGCCGCCGCTTTGGCCAGCAGCGCCCGACCTGCCGCGATGCCACCCAATCCGGGCCGATGCTGCTGATTGCGGGCAAGTTGCACCCCCGCCTGATCCCTGACAGCGACAGCGAATATATCCGCAATGGGGTTGGCGTTTCGGCCGATGGCCAGACGGCGTTTTTCGTGATCTCGAATGGACGGGTGAATTTCCACCGCTTTGCCCGGTTCTTCCGCGATGTGCTGGGCGTGCCGAATGCGCTGTATTTCGATGGCAAGATCTCGCGGCTGTATGCGCCCGACCTTGGGCGCAATGATCTGGGTTTTTCCATGGGGCCGATTGTGGGCACCGTGGTGCCAAAAGGATAAAAGATGGGACGCGTGAAAAAGGGCCGCCCGGTTTCGGGCTGGGTGATCATTGACAAGCCTGCGGGCATGGGATCGACCCAGATCGTCAATAAGGTGAAATGGGCGTTTCAGGCGCAAAAGGCCGGGCATTCGGGCACGCTGGACCCTGATGCCACCGGGGTTCTGGCCGTTGCCTTGGGCGAGGCGACAAAGACCGTGCCCTTTGTGACCGATGCCACCAAATGCTATCGGTTTCGCGTGGTCTTTGGGGCGGCAACCAGCACGGATGATGCCAGCGGCACCGTCATCGCCCAAAGCGACCGCCGCCCGTCGGATGACGAGATCGCCGCCGCACTGGGGGCGTTTCGGGGCGATATCATGCAGGTGCCGCCGCAGGTTTCCGCCGTCAAGGTGGACGGCGAGCGGGCCTATGATCTGGCGCGTGACGGTGTGGCGATGGAACTGGCCGCCCGCCCGCTGTGGGTGGAAAGCCTGGAGGTTGTGGGCCGCCCGGATGCCGACCATGTCGATCTGGAAATGGTCTGCGGCAAAGGCGGCTATGTGCGCGCGATTGCCCGCGATCTGGGGCAGGCGCTGGGGTGCTTGGGTCATGTCGCATGGTTGCGGCGCGAATGGACTGGCCCCTTCGAGGCCAGCGATGCCGTCACGCTGGAGCAGATCGACGCCTTGGCGCGGACCGATGAGATCGACAGCCTGCTGTTGCCCCTGGAAACCGGCCTGACAGACCTGCCCGAGGCCATTGCAACGCCCGAAGGGGCCGCCCGTTTGCGCAATGGCAACCCCGGCATGGTGATTGCCAGCGGGCTGGAGTGGGGCGAGGAAGCCTGGGCCAGCCATGATGGGCAGGCGATTGCCGTGGGCCGGTATCAGGGGGGCGAGTTGCACCCCAACCGGGTTTTCAACCGGTAACGGGGTGCTTGTTCGGCGGCATCAAAAGGGCGATGCCCAGTCAGAAGCGGTGTATTCAGAGTGCGAGGCCTATCGCTATCTGTTGAGCCGCGTCTGGGACGCGCAGGGCAAGCGCACGTTGTTTGTGATGCTGAACCCCTCGACCGCGACCGAGGTGCAGAACGACCCCACGATCGAGCGCTGCGAACGGCGGGCGCGGCGTTTGGGGTTCGGGGCGATGCAGATTGCCAATATCTTTGCCTTTCGCGCCACGGATCCAAAGGTGATGCGCGCTGCCGCCGACCCTGTCGGGCCAGAGAATGATGCGGTGTTGCACGATGCCTTGGCAACGGCACGGCCGGATCTGGTGCTGTGCGCCTGGGGTGCGCATGGCGCGCATCTGGGGCGCGGCGCGGCTGTGGCGCATATGCTGCGGCACAGCGGGGTGCCACTGTGGCATCTGGGGCTGACGGCAGGGGGCCACCCCCGCCACCCGCTCTATATCGGCTATGACCACCTGCCCCAAAGATGGCTTTAGGCCCGGGATGCCCCTTGCCACCCCCCTGCCGCCCGGCAATGCTGGGCTGATAGGCGCGTAGACAGGGGGGGCAGCATGGCAGAACCAAGGATTGCAGGATTTGATCGGCAGCGCATTGCCCTGCCGGATGTGACGCTGTCGGTGCAGATGGCGGGGCGGGGCCCGGCTTTGGTGTTGCTGCACGGCTATCCGCAGAACGGGATGTGCTGGTCGCTGGTGGCGCCGGAATTCATCGCCAGCCACCGGGTCATCATTCCCGATCTGCGCGGCTATGGCCTGTCAGATGCGCCCGCCGATGATGCCCGACATCACCGCTATTCCAAGCGGCGGATGGCGCAGGATATTGTCGATCTGCTGGATGTGCTGGATGTGGATCAGGCCATGGTTTTGGGCCATGACCGGGGCGCGCGCGTGGCCTATCGTCTGGCGCTGGATCACCCGGCGCGGGTGGGTCGGCTGGGCATCATCGAGATCGCCCCCACGGCCGATTATTGGGCAAATTGGGGCGCCGAACTGGCGATGGCGGCCTATCACTGGACTTTTCTTGCCCAGCCCCACCCCCTGCCCGAGCGGATGATCGGGGCCGACCCGCAGGCCTATGTCGATTGGACGCTGCAAAGCTGGACCAAGGCCAAGTCGCTGGCCGTTTTTCCGGCAGACTCTTTGGCCAGTTATCGCAGGCAGGCCACCGATCCGGCGCGGATTCACGCCATGTGTGCCGATTACCGGGCCGGGGCAACCACCGACCGCGCCGATGATGAGGCCGACCGGGCCGCTGGCCGAAAGATCACCGCACCGCTGCGGTTCTTGTATGGGCACCACGGCTTTCCCGCGCGCAGTGGCGACCCCGCGGCAATCTGGCGATCGTGGGCCACGTCGGTTACAGCAACGGCCTGCGACTCGGGCCATTTTGTGATGGAAGAGGCGCCCGAGGCTGTGCTGGAGAGTTTTGTTCCCTTTTTCGCCTGAGCCCTAAACGGGCCGCAGCGAGATAAGATCTGACGTCAAACCTGCGCCGCCCTGAACCACAGCCAAGGGAACGCCGTCAAGCGTGATCAGCACATCCGACGACCCGGCCACGGGTGTGATGGTGATGGCAGGGTCAGGGTGATCGTTGGCATCGAATTCGATGACCAACTCATCTTGTCCGGGCAGAAAATCGGTGATCTGCGCCGGAGAGTCGCCAGCCTGAATTTCTGTCAGAACAAAGCTGTCCGACCCATCGCCGCCAGTGGCCCAATCGCCTGCGCCCAGGGTCAGGACATCATCACCCGCGCCACCGTTCAGCATATCGGTTTCGCCATCATCAGCGCCATCGCCGGTGCCGAACAGGCTGTCATCGCCCGTGCCGCCATCCAGCGTATCCTGACCGGCGCCGCCGATCAGCAGATCATTGCCCGCGCCACCTGTCAGCCAGTCGTCGCCTGCACCGCCGCTGGCAGTGTCTGCCCCTTCGCCGCCATGCACAGTATCGGCCCCGTCACCGCCCGACAGCGTATCGTCGCCCTGATGCCCGGCCAGGAAATCATCCCCCGCACCGCCCTGCAGCGCATCTTGGCCCGCGCCACCCTGCAGCGTGTCATTGCCAAGGCCACCAAACAGATGGTCATCGCCATCCTCGCCATGCAGGATGTCATCCCCCGCGCCGCCTTGCAGGTCATCATCGCCGGCACGCCCGGTCAGTTGGTCTTGGCCCGCGCCACCCGACAGGCTGTCAGCCCCGTCACCACCGGAAAGGATATCGGCCTGATCCCCGCCCCGCACGAACTTTGCTGCATCAATGGCGTCAGCAATGTCATCTGAAACGGGCATACCGTCGTCGATAGATCCCGCGTCAAAACCGGGGTAGGGATCATATTCGTCGGGCAACGTCACGTCGGGATCATCGCCTTCATCTGCATCATTATCAAAGAGGGCCCAGTCCAGCAGGAGGCGGCTTTCTGTTTCGGCGCCGTTATCAGAGTTGTCGTCGCCCCCGTCGTCTTCGACCTCATCCGAATCGGCTGGATCTTGGCGCGAGGACAGAACGCCATCGGCGATAAAGCTTGCCCCCAAGGCCCCGAACAAAGCCAGAAATGCCAACATCACAACACCCCATACCATCCGGCGCAACCTGGCGGGTCGCGGCCTTGATTGCTGAACCAGCATGAACACACCAATGGAAATCTAGCCTTAATCGCTGTGCAAAACCATCACGTCACCCGGTTTTGCCCAAGGAAAATGGGTTGATGGTTAACGGCAAAAAAAGGCCAGGCCCAGATCAGTGCGGCATTGGGCCAAAGGATCTTTTCTTTTCGCGCGAATTCCCCTATACGCGCGCATCCCTTTGTATTCCATCCGTGGAATCGGGGGGCAACCGGTCTTGCTGGACGACATCCCGGCTTGCACCTTCACCCTTCTGAACAAGGAGACATCCGATGTCGATTACCGTCGAAGAAAAAGCCCGCCTGATCAAGGAATACGCAACCAAGGAAGGCGACACCGGTTCGCCCGAAGTTCAGGTTGCGATCCTGTCGTCGCGCATTGCCACGCTGACCGAGCACTTCAAAAGCCACAAGAAAGACAACCACTCTCGCCGTGGTCTGTTGATGCTTGTCGCACAGCGTCGCAAACTGCTGGACTATCTGAAAGGCAAGGACGAAGCCCGTTACACCGGCCTGATCGGTCGTCTGGGTCTGCGTCGCTAAGCCCGACCAACGGTTTTTCGGAAAACGCCCGCCCCGCAAGGTGCGGGCGTTTTTCATGGCAGCAATTGCCCTAGCCGGGTGTGCCTGCATGGGGCGCGATGTTTTCTTGCGCCACCGAAACGGCTTTCAGCACGGCAAAGACCGGCACCCCCGGCGCAAGGCCCAGTGTCTGGGCCGACCGGCGGGTGATACGGGCCAACAGCCGTTCAGACCCGGCCTGAAGGCTGACCATCGCGCCGGGGCCGTCGCCAAAGCGGATATCGGCAACGCGGGCGGGCAGGATGTTCAAGGCCGAAATCGCCTGCGGTGGCTGGGTCGCCAGCATCACGTCTTGCGCCAGAATGCGCAGGCGCAGCGCGGTGCCAAGAGGCTGGGCCACATGCGGCAGCCAAAGCGGGCCTGCCCCCGTCTCCAGCCGGGTCAGGCCGTCTTGGGCATGTTCGGCCACCCGCGCCACCAGCACCGCCCCTGCCTCTCGCAGGCCCAGACCGGGGGCTGTGGCCGGATCAGACAGGATTTGGGCCGCTGGCCCGGTGGCCACCACCCGGCCCTTGTCCAGCATCACCACAGTTGTGGCCAGCCGTGCCACCTCGGCCATCGAATGGCTGACATACAGGATGGGCAGGTGCACCTCATCCCGCAGCCGTTCCAGATAGGGCAGGATCTCGGCCTTGCGCGCATCATCCAGCGCGGCAAGGGGTTCGTCCAGCAACAAAAGACCCGGATTTGACAGCAGCGCACGGCCAAGGGCCACGCGGCTTTTCTCGCCCCCTGACAAGGCGGCGGGGCGGCGGGCCAGCAGGGAACCAATGCCCAGCATCTCGACGATCTGGCCCAGATCAGCCGCCCCTGCCCCGCCCGCGAACCAGTGGCCATACAGCAGGTTTTGCCGCACCGTCAGATGGGGGAACAGCCGCGCATCCTGAAACACATAGCCGACCCGACGCCGATGTGGCGGCAAGCAGATGCCCGCCGCCGTATCCAAGAGCACCCGGTCACCCGACTGGATGCGCCCGGCATCGGGCCGCAACAGCCCCGCCACCGCATTCACCACCGTGGTCTTGCCCGCCCCCGACCGGCCAAACAGAACCGTCAGACCCACGGGGGCCTGAAAGGCGACATCAAGGGCCAGCCCGGCAAAGCGATGGGTCAGGGCAACGGAAAGCGTCATTTTCCCGCAATCCGCCGTGCCACAGACTGGGCCACCCATTCCGACAGCAACAGCGCCGTCATGGCAATGGCGATGGCCACCCAGACCAGACGCATGGCCTGCGCCTCGGCACCCGGAATTTGCAGGAAGTTGTAGATGGCCAGCGACAGCGTCTGCGTCTGGCCGGGGATGTTCGACACAAAGGTGATCGTGGCCCCAAACTCGCCCATGGCCTTGGCAAAGCCGATGATGGTGCCCGCGATGATGCCGGGCAGAATCATCGGCAAGGTGATGGTCACGAACACCCAAGGCCGAGAGGCCCCAAGCGTGGCGGCGGCTTGCTCTAGCTTTGGGTCAACCGCCTCGATCGCCAGCCGGATGGCGCGCACCATCATCGGAAAGGCCATCACCGCCGCAGCCACCGCAGCCCCTGTCCAGCGAAAGGCGATGACGATGCCGAACCACTGATCCAGCAGATGGCCCACGGCCCCCCGCTTGCCAAAGGTCAACAGCAGCAGATAGCCCGTCACCACGGGCGGCAGGATCAGCGGCAAATGCACCAGTCCGTTCAGCAGCGCCTTGCCCCAGAAGTTCCAGCGGGCCAGCGCATAGGCGATGAAGATGCCAAAGGGCAGGCTGCAGACCACGGCCAGCCCCGAGACTTGCAGCGACAGCACCACGGCTTGCCATTCCTCGGGGGTCAGCCAGCCTGTCATGGTGCCGGGGCATCGGTTGGCAAGACGACAAACCCCTGCGCCGTGAACAGCGCCCGCGCCCGAGGCCCGGACAGGGCATCGAGAAAGGCGCGGTCGGCATCATCTTGTGCATGGGTCAACAAGGCGGCGGGGTAGCGGATCGGCGGGTGGCTGGTGTCGGGAAAACGGGCCACCACGGCCACGCGGTCGCTGGCGGCGGCATCCGTGGCATAGACCACACCCAGACCGGCTTCGCCCACCTCGACCAACGCCAAGGCGGCGCGCACATTATCGCGCTGCACCACCTGGGATTGCACATCATCCCACAGACCCAAAGTCATCAGCGCGGCCTTGCCATATTGGCCCGCTGGCACGGAATCAACCATGGCCATCGACAGCTTTTCCCCCGCCAGCAGGCCCGCCAGATCAAAATCGGGGCCAATCACCGGAACCGGGGCCACAGCCCCCTGCCCCACCAGAACCAGCCGGTTCGACAGCAGATCAATACGGCTGCCATCGACGATCTGGCCCTGTTGCGCCACCTGATCCATCCAATCTTCGGCCGCCGAGATGAACAGATCAGCCGGTGCGCCATCAATGATCTGTTTCGCCAATTTGCCCGATCCGGCATAGCTGATCAGCACGGTGTGGCCGGTTTCGGCCTGCCAGTCGGCAGCAACCTGATCCAGCGCGGTTTTCAGGGAAGACGCGGCAAAGACCACAACTTCGGCCGCAAAGGCAGGCGGGCCCAAGGCCAGCAGGGCGGCAGACAACAGCACAGTGCGAACCATGGCACGCCTTTCGATATGTTTTGGCAAACATATCATCCGGCACCTCTGCTCTGGCAAGCGATATTTCCCAAGGGACATAACCCGCCTAACCGGTTGGCTTTCGCATCGCCTCAAGCGCGGCAATCTCGGCCGTGGCGGCGACGCGGGCCTTTTCGACAACACGACGATAGAGCGCCAGCACGGTCTGCCCGGCGTCAGTCAGATCGGCCCCGCCGCCCCCTGCCCCGCCACGAGACGACGAGACAAGCGGCGCGGCGAAGCTGGCATTCAATTCCTCAACCAAAGACCAGGCGCGCTTGTAACTCATGCCCATGGCGCGCCCGGCGGCCGAGATTGACCCTGTCTCGGCGATCCGCGTCAACAGTTCGGCCTTGCCGGGGCCCAGCATCGCATCGTCAAACAGAATCCGCAGCTTCAGTTCGGGCATGGCTGGCCTTTGCAACACCGGTCTGCCCCTTCCTGCCGGAAAAGGCAGGGCCAAGGCAAGGCCCCCGTCACACGGCCCCCGTCACAAGGCCCCCGCCACAAGGCCCGCGTCACGCGTCGCGCTGTGCGATCCAGTCATGATCGGGATGGGTCTGGAACCGCCATTTGCGCAGCGGCCCGGCCATGACGTTCAGGTAATACATCTCGTATCCATAAGGTGCGCCGCAGGGGTGATGGCCCTTGGGCACCAGCACCAGATCATGATCTGCAACCGCCATGGTTTCATCCAGCGTGCCGTCTTCGGTAAAAACCCGCTGGATGCCAAACCCTTGCGAGGGGTTCAGCCGGTGGTAATAGGTTTCTTCCAGATAGGTCATGTTGGGAAAGTCATCCTCATCATGCCGATGGGGCGGGTAGGATGACCAATGCCCTTGCGGTGTGAACACCTCTGTCACCAACAGGCTGCCCGCCACATCGCGCTCTTCCATCGCGATGGCGTTGATCTGGCGGGTATTGGTGCCCTTGCCACGGGTGACTTGCGGCACACCTTGGGGGCCGATTTGCGCGGCGGCATGCTGCCCCTTGCCGGGTGCCGTGCAAATGGCCAGCACCAGATCGGTGGTTGCTGTCACCGCCCAATCTGACCCTTCGGGCAGATAAACGCAATGCGGCGGCGTTTTTTCAAACACATCCAACCGGTCCCCGAGCACCCCCCAGTCGCGGCCTGCCCCGGTCAGATGGCCCTTGCCCTCGACATAGACCACAATCGCCTCGCGCTGGCCCAGATGGCCTGCCGCCTGCTGACCCGGGGCCAGACGATACAGTTGAAAGCCGACATAGCCCCAGCCCGCCGTTTCGGGGCTGCAATCATGCACCTTGCCCTGCGTGCCGTTTGGCTTCACCAAAAGTCTGCTCATCGGCCTGCCCTTTGTCTGTTCCCGAATATCCATCCGGCGCGTGCGCCCGATGCGAAAGTCAGGTTCAGATCAACCCGGTCTCTTTTGCAAGACGTTTCAGCGTGGCCAACCCAAGTGTCTGATAGAGCAGCGGGTTACGCACCGTTGGGTCTTGCTCGGCCTCGATCACGATCCAGCCATCGTAACCAGCATCGGCCAGGATCTTCAACAGCGGCGCAAAGTCGATGCCCCCCTCTTGATCGCCCGGCACGGTAAAGGCCCCGGCCACCACCCCTTGCAGAAATGACATCCCCTCGGCCCGCACCTTGGCCGTCACAGCGGGGCGGATGTTCTTGGCATGAAAATGCCACACGCGGGCAACATGCCGGGCCAGCACCTGTTCGGGGTTGCCACCGCCAAAGGCGCAATGGCCCGCATCGAACAGCAGGTGCAGATGCGGCCCGGTGCCTGCCATCAATGCGTCAATCTCATCCGGGGTTTCGATGATCGTGCCCATGTGGTGATGATAGACCAGCGTCACCCCCTGGCTGGCCAGATAGGCGGCAAACGACTCGATCTTGGTGCAGAAGGCGGCCATCTGCTCGGCCGTCAGCCGGGGCCGATCATTGACAGAGGCATTCGAGCCATGCACGGCGTTCGAGGTTTCGCAGACGATCATCACCTTGCAGCCGTTGTGTTTCAGCTTGGCAAGATGGGGCTGGCAGGCGGCGATTTCCGCCTGCACCGATTGGACCAGCAGATTGGTCGAATACCAACCCGAGATGAACACAAGCCCGTTTTCGGCCAACAGTGCCCGCAGGGCCTCGGGGTCATCAGGCCAGCGGTGGCCGTTTTCGATCCCGTCAAAGCCGATCTGACGGCCCGCCTCATCCAGAATGCGGGCGGTCGGAATGTCGGCGCCGATGGTCTGATCATCATCATTGGCCCAAGCGATTGGGTTTGTGCCAAAGCGGATCATACGCGCGCCTGTGTCTTGCGTTTGACATCATAATCGGCGCGGGCCGCGTTGACCGAAGGCCGCGCGCTGACTTCGGGCACCCCGGTTTCCCACCATGTGCCCCCAAGGGCGTGCTCGTGATAGGGGGTTGTGTCGATCACAATGACATAGGGGCCGGTGATCCCCCGCCGATTGGCCAGTGCCGACTCAAGCTCGGCAATCGAGCCGACCTTGACGCTGGTCGCCCCCATGCTGGCGGCATGGGCGGCAAAGTCGATCTGGGGCTGATGCTCGATACGGGCGTGGGCGTAAAGATTGTTGAACTCGGCCCCGCCGGTGCCCATTTGCAGCCGGTTGATGCAGCCAAAGCCGCGGTTATCGGTGACGACGACCGTAAAGCTGATGCCCAGCATGGCCGCTGTCGCCATTTCGCTGTTCATCATCATATAGGTGCCGTCGCCGGTAAAGCAGACAACGTCGCGCTGCGGCTGTGCCATCTTGATGCCAAGGGCCCCGGCAATTTCATAGCCCATGCAGGAAAAGCCGTATTCCATGTGGTAAGACATCGGGCGCGTCGATTTCCACAGCTTGTGCAATTCGCCCGGCATCGTGCCTGCGGCGCACATCACCACGGTATCTTCGCCCGCCGCGCGTTGCACCGCACCGACCACCTGCTGATCAGTGGCCAACGCGTTCTGATCGCCCTCGGGTGCGGCGCACAAGGGATCGACCAGCCTGAACCAGGCATCCTTCAACCCGGCATCGGGAGCATTGAACACCACCCCTGTCAGCGCCGCAGACAGGGCCTGCAAACCATCGCGCGCATCGGCACACAACGGCTCGGCCCCGTGTTTCATCGCATCATAGGCCGCCACATTCAGGCTGATCAGTTTGCGGTTTGGTTCCTTGAACAGCGACCAAGACCCCGTGGTAAAATCCTGAAACCGCGTGCCGACGCCCAGAATCACATCGGCCTTTTCGCAGATCGCATTGGCACTGCTGGACCCGGTGACACCGACAGGGCCGAAATTCATGGCATGATCCCAAGGCAGGGCCGATTTGCCCGCCTGGGTTTCGACGACGGGAATCTGATGTGCCTGGGCAAAGGCACGCAGCGCATCGGTGGCAAAGGCGTAATGCACACCCCCGCCCGCAAGGATCACCGGGCGCTTGGCCGATTTCAACAGGGCAGCGACCTGATCAAGCTCTGCCGGGTCGGGCTGCACCCGACGCAGACGCCAAACTTTCTCGGCGAAAAAGGCTTCGGGGTAATCAAACGCCTCGCCCTGCACATCCTGACAGAACGACAGCGTTACCGGGCCACACTCGGCCGGGTCAGTCATCACCCGCAGCGCACGGGGCAGTGCCGTCAGCAATTGTTCGGGCCGGGTGATCCGGTCGAAATAGCGGCTGACCGGGCGAAAGCAATCATTGGCTGTCAGCGCACCATCGCCGAAATCCTCGATCTGTTGCAAAACCGGGTCGGGGCCACGATGGGCAAAGACATCGCCGGGAATGAACAGAACCGGCAGCCGGTTGACATGGGCCAGGGCCGCAGCCGTGACCATGTTCAGCGCCCCCGGCCCGATGGAGGAGGTGACAGCCATCGCCCGGCGCCGACCCAGTTGCTTGGCATAGGCGATGGCGGCATGGGCCATCGACTGTTCGTTCTGGCCGCGATAGGTGGGCAACTCGGCCTGAACGGCCTGCAAGGCCTCGCCCAGACCAACCACATTGCCATGGCCAAAGATCGCCCAGACCCCCGCCAGAAAACGCTCGCCATCTTCGTTCATCTGCGCGGCCAGATATTTCACCATCGCCTGCGCGGCCGTCAATCGGATCGTGGTCATGTGTTCAGCCCTTTGCCTGTGTCTTGGCCGCATCCCACAGGGAACAAAGCCGCGCATAAGTGTCGGCCATCATCGCGATAGCCTGCGTTTCAGTCATCGTGCCCGCCAGAAAGCCCTGTGCCGCCTCGGCAAAAATGGTGCGCCCGACCGCAAAGCCCTTGACCAGATCGAACTTGGCCGCCTTTGCGAAACTGGCCGCCAATGTGGCCTCGCTTTCGCCCAAGCCCAGAACGACGATGCCGCGAGTATGGGCATCGTTGCGGATGATAGCGTCGCAGGCGGCTTGCCAGCCAGCCTCGGTCTGCATTGGTTCCAGCTTCCACCAATCGGGAAAGATGCCGATGTCATAAAAGCGCTGGATCACCTGTGCGGTGGTCTGATCCGTCACCGGGCCCGCTTTTGACGGGATGACTTCCAACAAGAACTCCAGCCGATTGCGGCGGGCGGCATGGAACAGGCGGGTGACAGTGGCCTCTTGCTCGGCCTTCATCTCGGCGCTGTCATCGGGGTGGTAAAAGCACAAGACCTTGACCACATGCGCCAAGGGCCATTCCGCCAAACCGCCGAAATCAGGCCCCAACTCGGGCTCTAGCGTCAGGGGCCGCGACCCCGGCCATTCGACCGGGCGACCGATCCACAGCCCGGTGTCGGCGGCGGCCTGCAACGCCTCGCGCCCCAGCCGGTTGTCGCACAAAATGCCATAGCCGGGCTGGCCTGCCTGCACCTGCGTTGCGGCCTGCAAGCACAGCCGTTTGAAAGCGCCGATCTTTTCGACACTTGCCCCCGGCAGCGTTTCCAACTGCATGCGGTGATCAAAGGCAAACACCCGCATGTCAGGCCAACCCCCGCTGCGATTGGTTGACCAGTGAATCTGTTCCAACGGCGCGTCATTGCGCAGATCGGGGCGCACAACGCCACGGTTGAAAAAGAACTGCAACTCCTCCCAACTGGGATAGGCGGGCGCGCAGCCATGGCGGCTGACGGCAAAGGCGCCGCAGGCATTGGCATATTTCAAGGCAACGGGCCAAGGCTCTTTGTCCAGCCAGCCTTTCAGCAGGCCCGACATGAACCCATCGCCCGCGCCCAGCACATTGAACACCTCGATCGGAAAGCCCGGCCCGGCCTCGCCCGCGTCAAGCGTATCGGGAATGGCCCCGGTAAACGCCACCGCCCCCATAGGCCCGCGCTTGCAGACAAGCGTGGCCTTCGATACGTCCCGCACGGCCCGCAGCGCCGTGATCGTATCGGTGCTGCCGCCTGCAATGTGAAACTCTTCTTCGGTGCCGACGATCAGATCAAACAGGGGCAGGGTCGATTGCAGCTTGGCCGTCACTGCCGCGCTTTCGACAAACCGGCTTTCGCCATCCCCATGGCCCGCAAGGCCCCACAGGTTGGGGCGGTAATCAATGTCGAGCGCGGTTTGCGCCCCGGCCTGACGCGCCAGATGCAGGGCTTTCAGAACCGCTGCTTCGGTGCGGGGGTGGCTAAGATGCGTGCCGGTTGCCACCACAGCGCGGGCACGGGCGATAAAGGCGGGGTCCACATCGGACTCGCACAGGGCCATGTCCGCGCAATTCTCGCGGTAAAAGATCAGCGGAAAGCGGTGCTCATCGCGGATGCCCAGCAAAACCAGCGCCGTCAGCCGTTCAGGATCGGTGATCACGCCATCTGTGCAAACGCCCTCACGCGCCAATTGTTCGCGGATAAAGCGCCCCATATGTTCATCGCCGACACGGGTCAGCAGCGCCGACCGCAGGCCAAGGCGCGCCGTGCCCACCGACATATTGGTGGGCGAGCCGCCAACATATTTCTGGAACGACGCCATATCCTCAAGCCGGCCACCAACCTGCGCGCCGTAAAGGTCAACCGACGACCGCCCGATGGTGATCAGATCAAGATCCTGCATCACAGGATCTCCGACACCTTGACCGCGCGACCTTCCTTGACCGATTTCAACGCAGCCTCGGCCAGGGCAAGCGCCATCAGCCCATCATGGGTAGTGGTGGGCATTGGGCCATTGCCCTGCACCGCCGCCACGAACGAGGCGATTTCATTGGCATAGGCCGCGATATACCGCGTCATGAAGAAATTCAGCAGAGGGGCCGCGTGAAACCCTTTTTCATCGGCCAGAACCACCCGGCTTTCGCCATGGTTTTCGGCGGCGGCCATGCCCTTTGCACCCAGAACCTCGATCCGCTGATCATAGCCATAGGTGGCGCGCCGGCTGTTGGTGATGACCGCCTGCTTGCCCGTGGCGGTGCGCAGGATGACATTGGCGCTGTCGAAATCGCCCAGATCGCCAATGGTTTTGTCGGTCAGAACCGAAGCCGAGGCATAAACCGTTTCAACCTCTTCGCCCAAGAGCCAACGGGCCATGTCGAAATCATGAATGGTCATATCGCGGAACATCCCGCCCGAGCGGGTGATATAGTCGGCAGGCGGGGCACCGGGGTCGCGGCTGGTGATGGTGACCATCTCGACCGCGCCGATCTTGCCCGCCTCGATCGCGGCTTTGACCGCCATGAAATCAGGATCAAACCGGCGGTTGAAGCCGACCATGACCTTGCCCTTGCTGGCCTCGACGACCTTCAGGCAGGCCTGCACACGGGCCAGCGACAAATCGACCGGCTTTTCGCAAAACACCGCCTTGCCCGCCCGCACAAACCGTTCAATCAGATCGGCATGGGTGTCAGTTGGGGTGCAGATCACAACGGCATCGACATCGCCCGAAGCCTCGATCTGGTCGATGCTGCGCACATCGCAGCCATAGGTGGCGCGCAGGGCATCGGTGGCAGCGGCCACCGGATCGGCAATGGCAACCAGCTTGGCTCCCGGCGTTGCGGCCACGGCGCGGGCATGAACCTGACCGATCCGACCAGCCCCAAGAATGGCAAAGTTCAGCGACATGAGGGAATCCTTAAGTTAAGCGCGGGCAACAAGCCGATATTGAGCGGGACCGTGCTGCTTCTGCGGGGTTTGGTCAATCTGCCTGATGATTTTCGCATCATTTCTGACGAAATTGATGCGCAGTTTTGACGGATTTTCGTCAGACCGATTCAGGCAGATACAGATCAGGCTGCAAGAAGTGTTGTCCCGCCAAAGCAGGCAGGGGGGTGGATACCGCCTCGGTCGCCAAAGCGATCAGATCCGTGCAAAAGCGTTGCAGGGGGGTGCCGATCACCATCGCGACATGGCGGGTGATCAGCGCGGCGCGGCTTTCGGGCGTCAATTCATTGACGACCAACACGACATCGCCGGGGGGGCGCATTTCCTGCACGGCGGCAATGGCCCCTTCCATCCCGCCACCGGCACAATAGATGCCACGCAGATCAGGGTTTCGTGCCAACAGCGCCAAGGTCGCCTCATAGGTCAGCTGGCGGGTTTCCAGATTGACCACGGTATCCAGCACCGAAAACTGCGGGGCGTATTCGCGAAAATAACTGCGAAAACCGGTTTCCCGCAACTCATGCCCATGCCAGCGATAGCCGCCCACAAAGACGGCAATCTTGCCATCCTTCCGGCTGGTCTGGGCAATCATATGGGCCGCGATCCGGCCCACTTTGATATTGTTAAGCCCAAGATAATTTTGACGAATTCCTTGCGCAAAGTCGTTTAGCAGCGCAAAGCAGGGTATGCCGCGTTCATTCAGCCTGGTCACCGCATCCGTCACGTCAGGGTGGCTGACAGCGGTGGCGCAGACCACATCGGCCCGCCCTGCCAAGCCATCCATCAGCGCCGCAAACTCCGCCGGCGATTGCGAGGTTGAAAACTCAAGGATCAGACTGGCCCGCACCCCGGTCGCCTGACCAATGGCCCGTTCCAACTCGGCGCGCAGGTTTTGATAGAAGGCCTGCTTTTCCTTTTGCAGCACCACCCCCAACCGCAACCGGGGCAAATCGGCCTGCACCCGTTGCCCGATCAACGGCGCGGCATGATAGCCCACCTTTCGCGCCGCCGCATAAACCCGCAGCGCCGTTTCCTCGCGCACCTTTTCGCGGGCATTCAGCACCCGGTCGACAGTGGCGGTGGAAACACCGGCCGCGCGGGCAACATCGTGAATGGTGGTTCGGCTGGCCATGCTGCACCTGACACAAAGGGCGGGGTCCGCAGCATCGTGATGCGGCCTGACGAAAATCACAACATGAATTGCCGCGCTGACATCGGTTTTTTGACGAAAGCTCTGACGAAGGATTTGCACACACGCCCACCCGCTTTGGGCGGAACTTTGCCCGTCGGGCGGCAGCAGGGGAACCGGCAGGCCACCCAGCGACTTGATCTGCCACACCCCCGAGATGCGGAGAGATCAGATGCTGTCCACGCAAACCCTGCCCCGAAAGGCGGCCCCCTTTGATCTGATGCCGCGCCAGATTGCGCAGCCACTTGCCCCCCATGGCAAGGATCACAGCCGCCGCGCCGTCCCGCAATCGCTGCACTGCGTGCACGTCGCCATTGCGCCCGGTCAGACGGCGGGCGACGCGTTTCTGAAAGCATCGGCAGAGGCGCGGCTGGTGGCCCAAAAGCTGCCAGTGGGGCGGCCTGCGATGATCGTTTTCCTTGTTCCGCCCCTGATGCCTGATGGCTTGGTGGCATCACTGGGGGCCTTTGTGACCCATGCCAACCGCCTGTTCGCACAACGGGGCCTGCGCTTTGCCATGCAAAACCGGATCGGCGCGGCACCCCAAGGCGGCAAAGGACGCGAAAGTTTTTTCGACCGGCTGCGGAACCAACACCCAAAAGCAGACGTTGACACCCCGAGCGCAAACAGCGCGTAACATATTGATAAAAGGAGACTAACCATGAAAAAGCTGATGCTTTCCACGGCGATCCTTGGTGCCATTGCAACGGGTGCATTCGCCCAAGGCACCGATATGTCGAACCCCTTTCGCAGCGCGGCTGATCCAATGATGATCCCGGCGTCTGACTTTATCGGGATGCGCGTCTATGCATCCGAGGCGGCGCTGGATGCCGATGAATATGCCGGCCTGCAAGACGGCTGGGAGGATATCGGCGAAATCAACGATGTGCTGCTGGCCCGTGATGGCACCATCGATTCCGTGCTGGTGGATATCGGCGGTTTTCTGGGCATGGGTGAACGGCAGGTGGCCGTTGACATGGGGGCAATCCGTTTTGTTGCCGACAGTGGAACCGCCGAAGATCTGGATGATTTCTTCCTGGTCATGACTGCGAACCGCGCCGTTCTGGAAGGTGCGCCCGCCTATAGCTGGGGCGACGATGCCGCCGCGATGGATGCGACCCCATCGGCCGACACCATGACGGCCGATACGATGGCGGCCGACCCAGCACCACAGGCGCTGCCCCAGACCGCGGATCTGACGGCCGAAGAGCTGACAGGCGCGCCGGTCTATGATGCGACCGACGCCTGGATTGGTGAAGTGTCGGAACTGGTTCTGACCCCGGAAGGCACCGTTTCACAGGCTGTGGTTGATGTCGGCGGCTTTCTGGGCCTGGGCGCCAAGCCGGTGGCGCTGAACATGGATCAGTTGCAAATCCAGTCGGTCGAAGGGTCGGAGGAGTTGCGCCTGCAAGTGTCGCTGACCAAGGAACAACTGGAAGCCCTGCCCGAACACACGGGCTGATCCCGGCATCGGCACAATTTGATGAAACGGCCCGCGGCAGTGCTGCGGGCCGTTTTGTCTGGGCGGGCTGAAACGTCTTGGCGTCAATTTGGGCAGGGAACCAAACACAGGCTGTCGCGTTGAGATGGCAAGACGGAAAGGGATGCTGGATGATGGAACTTTCGATGTTTGAACTGACCGGATTAAGCGGCCTGTTGATCCTGGCGCTTGATCTTTGGGCGATCATTTCAATTATCGGCTCTGCGCGCAGCACGGGCAGCAAGGTGATGTGGACCCTGCTTGTGATGCTGTTGCCGGTGCTGGGTTTCCTGATATGGCTGGTGGCAGGACCACGGTCGCGTCATCAGGCGGGCTGACCGGCCGCCTTTATCGCAGACCAAGGCCCACAACCCCAAGCCTCGTGCCGCCCCAAGGTGGAGACGGGGTTTGGACAGATCGCTTGGGGCGCAAGGAGGCAAGATGAACCAGTTGTTGCAAGACCTGACCGGGCTGTTGACAAGGCTGTCCCAGCACATGCCAGCAGGGGCCGATGACACGGACAAGATGTTCGAACAGATCGCAGGACTGGCCCCCGACGACATGGCCCAGCGGCTGGAGGAATTTGCCCAAGAGCACCCGATTGCCCTGGTTCTTGCGGCAGCCGCTGGCGGCTTTGTGCTGACACAGTTGCTGCTGGAGGATCAGGCGCAATGAGCGACGGTGGCACCAAATCGCTGCTGCAATGGCTGCATTTGGGTCTGTTGGCCCGCAAATATGCAGTCTTGCGGCTTAGACTGATGCAGGTCGAGGCCCGCAAGCGGGGGCGTCAGGCGGGCCTTGCCTTGGGGCTGCTGGTCCTGGCGGGCATGTTCGTGCTGTTGGCGCTGGGGCTGGGGTTGGCGGCCGCGGCGTGGGAATTGCAGATCGCCGGATACTCCTGGCCGGCCGCACTGTTGCTGACGGCCACGGGCGCGATCCTTGTGGCGGTGGCATTAACGATGGGGGCCCGCGCCCTGATGCTGCGGGCGACACGACATTGAGAATGGAATGGCCGCCCCTTGCGGTGGCCGGGAAAGGAGACTGTCATGACCAAGAGCATTTCAGAACTGGCCGCTGCGGCGGCAGAGAGCGAAGCGGCACTGCGCGACGGGCTGGCCCGGATGGGGCGGAAGGTTGGCGGTGGACCTCTGGGCGGCAATCTGGGCGGCGTGGCGATGGATCAGGCCCGTGCCCACCCCTTTGCGACGGCGGTCATCGGTGCAGGGCTGGCATGGCTTGCTTTGGCCGGGCGGGGAACGGCAACGCCTGATCCCAAGCCCGAAAACCTGATGAACTGGGAAGACGAAGGCGGCCTGCCCGCCGAGGTGGGCGAGATTGACGACCTGACGGAAGATTGGGTCGCCCGCGCGATGCGGGCCCGCGAAACCGCACAGGAAAGGCTGGCGGCGCTGATCGACGAAGGCCGCGCCACCGCCGAAGAAAAGGCCGAAGTGGCGATGGAGATGGCGACAGAGTTGTCAGAGGCCTTTCGCGACAATCTTGCCGATCTGAGCGACGAGGCCGCCGAACGGGTGATCGAGGCCCGCGAACGCGCTTGGGAGGCATTGGGCAAGGGGCGCGCCGCGGCTGAAGACGGCTTGGCCAAAGGCGCCGATGCCGCGCGGCAACATCCGTTTGCCGCCACGGCCATCGGCCTTGCCCTTGGCGCGGCCCTTGCGGTGGCGATGCCGCGCACGCGCCCGATTGTAAAACGCGCAGCCCCGCTGGCGGCAACGGCCCTGCTGGCACAAGCTGCGGCTGTGTTAAGCCGCGAAAAGACGATCCAGACCAAGGCCAGCAAGGTGGCAAGCCGGGTCAGCGCCTCGGCCAGCCGCGCGGTGGATGAGATGGCCGAAGGGCTGGAGGCCAAGGCTGCAAGCGCCAAGGCCACCGCGCGCCGCACTGCAAAGGCGGCGACGAAAGCCGCGAAAGACACCAGCAAGCGCGCCAACGGCGCGGTTGCGACCTGACGCTTGCCCGGTATGGAACGGCTGTCGCAGAATGCCCTGGTCGTTCTGGCCGCCATCGCGGTTGTCGCCGCGCTGGATGCCATCAGCGACATTGCCGCCCCCATGGCCCTTGCCTTGGTCATGGGGGTGGTTCTGTCGCCGCTGTCGCGTGTTCTGGCACGCGCCGGCCTGGCCCCTGCGGCGGGCGCCGCTGTCAGCCTGATGCTGGCGCTGGTTTTTCTGGGCGGGGTCGGGTTGCTGCTGCAACCCCTTGCCGCGCAATTGGTGGAGCAGGCCCCCAAGGTCTGGTCCGATGTGCAAGAGGTGCTGCAGGCCCTGCGCAGCCTTGCCGCGGGCTTGGCCGAGGCGACGCGAGAAGTGTCGTCGGCTGCTGCACCACCGGCCACGGCCGCGCCCGCCACCGATCAAAGCATGGTCGAGATGCCATCGGTGACCGATGCGCTGCTGATTGCGCCCGCAGTGGCTGCCCAGATCCTGACCTTTATCGGCACGCTGTTCTTTTTTCTGCTGACGCGCAACGACATCTATGAATGGGCGGCCCGTCGATTGGCCAAAGCTGCCCAGCGGGGGCAGGTGGCGGCACGGTTGCGCGATGCCGAGGTGACGGTATCGCGTTATTTCGTGACCATCACCGCGATCAACACTGTTCTGGGCCTTGCCACGGCTGCTGTCTTGCAGGCCATCGGGCTGCCGGGTGCATTCTTATGGGGCGTGGTGGCGTTCTTGTTGAACTACGTCGTTTATCTTGGCCCCGCGATGCTGATCGTGGCGCTGCTCTTTGCCGGGGTGGCCAGCTTTGACGGGGCGGCGGTGCTGCTGCCCCCGCTGGCCTTTGCGGCGCTGAACTTTGTCGAAGGCCAGTTCGTGACCCCCGCTTTGGTCGGCAAGCAGATGGAGTTGAACCCGCTGCTGGTTTTCGTTGCGCTGTTGTTCGGCATCTGGCTTTGGGGGGCCATTGGCGGGATCGTGGCAATCCCGCTGCTGCTGTGGGTGGCCGTGCTGCACAGTGGCTCGGCCAATCTTGCGGATTAAAGCGAACCGTCAGGCGGCAAGATCAGCAGGGCGCGGAAGTCGTTGACATTGGTCAGCGTCGGCCCCGGAACCACCTGTGCGCCGATGGCCCCAAAGAACTGGTGGGCATCGTTGCGCGCCAAGGCGGCTGCGGGGTCAACCCCTGCCGCCGTGGCGCGGGCCAATGTGTCGGGGCCGATGATTGCCCCCGCAACCTCGGCCGCGCCATCCACGCCGTCGGTATCGCAGGCGATTGCGTGAATGCGGGGGTGGCCCTGCAAGGCGATGGCCAGGGCCAGACAGAATTCGGCATTCGGCCCGCCGATGCCATCGCCGCGGCGCGTCACCGTCAATTCACCACCCGACAGCAGCAGCACGGGCAGGTCATCGGCCTGCAACGTTGCGGCAATGCTTTGCGCCATCTGGGCCTGATCGGCGGCCACGTCGCGCGCCTCGCCCTCAAGCGCGTCGCCCAGCATCTGAACCCTGCACTTCGCCGCCAATTCGGCGGCTGCCGCCAAAGATTGGGCCGGGGCCGCGTAGATGATGTTTTCAACCCGCGACAGGCGCGGATCGCCCGGCGGAATGACGCCCGAAGGCCGGGTCAGCGCTGCCGTCACACTGTCTGGCACGGCAACCTGCCATTTCGCCAAGACCGCACGGGCATCGGCGGGGGTGGTGGCATCTGGCACCGTGGGGCCCGAACCGATAAAGGCCGGATCATCGCCCGGCACATCCGAGATCATCAGGCACAGCATCCGGGCCGGATAGGCCGCTGCCGCCAGTTGCCCGCCCTTGACCCGCGACAGGTGTTTGCGCACCGTGTTCATCCGGTCAATCGGGGCACCACTGGCCAAAAGTGCCGCGTTGACCGCCTGCTTTTCGGCAAGGCTGACACCATCGACCGGGGCGATCAGCAGGGCCGATGCCCCGCCCGAAATCAGCGCCAGAACAAAGTCATCCGGGCCGCAAGATTGCAGCAGCGCCAGCATTTCCGCCGTGGCTTGCGCGCCTGCGGCATCGGGCACCGGATGCGCGGCTTCGACAATGCGAATGCCCTGGCACGGGCGGCCATAGCCATAGCGGGTGATCACCAGCCCGTCACAGGGCCCCCAGGCGGCCTCGACCGCCTCGGCCATCCGCGCACTGGCCTTGCCCGCCCCGACAACCACCACCCGCCCCGGCGGTTTGGGCGGCAGATGGTGGGCCAGCGAGCGCATCGGGTCTGCCACCTCGACAGCACGGTCAAACAGGCGGCGCAGAAAGTGGGCAGGATCAGTCAGCATGATAGTCTTTCGGTGGGGCAAGCCAAGGTGCGCCGCCATATTGACCGGTTTTCAAGGCAGAAGGGAAGCAGCCTTGGCGTCAGGCCGGACTGCGGCGTTCATCCTTGACGATCCGACCATCCTCAAGCGTCAGAATGCGGTCGGCGCGGTCAAGGATGCGGCCATCATGCGTGACCATCAGCGTTGTCGTGCCGCGCGCCTGCCCCATCCGCTTCAGCAGATCGACCACATTGGCGCCACTTTCACGGTCAAGCGCGGCGGTGGGTTCGTCGGCCATGACGATATCGGGGCTGCCAACCAGCGCCCGCGAAACGGCCACGCGCTGCTTTTGCCCGCCCGACAGGTTGCCGGGCAGGTAGTGCAACCGCTCGGACAGACCCACAAGACCAAGCGCATGCGCGGCCGCCTGTTTGGCCGTGGCATCGTCAATACGGCCGTGCACTTGCAACCCCATCATCACATTCTGCATCGCCGTCAGGCTTTCATGCAGGTTATGCGCCTGAAAGATAAAGCCAAGCCGCCGCCGCAGCGTGATCAGATCAGCCTCGGGCGCGGCGCGCAATTCATGGCCCAGCAACTGCACCGATCCCTCTTGCACATCGCGCAGACAGCCCAGCAGGGTCAACAGCGTGGTTTTACCCGACCCTGACGGCCCCACCAGCGCTGTAAAACTGCCCCGCGGGATCTGCAGGGAAATGTCGAACAGCGCCTGTTTGCGTGCCTCGCCGCTGCCGAACCAGTGGTTCAGCGCTTGGGCGTTGATTGGCGGGGTGTCGGTCATGGCGCTTAGAACAAATCTGCCGGATCGGCGGCGGCAAGGCGACGGGTGGCAATCGCGCCCGACAGGGTGGAAAAGGCAATCGTGCCCAGAAAAACCATAAGGGCCATACTGGGGGTCATCATCAGCGGCAAGGTAGTCATCTTGCCCATGAAGGTCAGGATGGCGGTGCCCACCATCAGGCCGGGAACAAAGCCCATGATGCCCAGGATCAGCGCCTCTTCGAACACCACACCCAGAAAGAAGCCGGGCCCATAGCCCATGGCCTTGAAGGTGGCATATTCGCGCAAATGGTCGGCCACATCGGTGGACAGAACCTGATAGACGATCACCAACCCCACCAGAACGCCGATCACCACACCAAAGCCAAAGATCAGGCCGGTTGGCCGTTTGGTTTGCTGATAGGTCAATTCCTCTTGCGCGGCCTGATCATAGCTGCGGATCCGCAGGCTTTTATCCGAAATGATGTCACGCAGGCGGGCCGCCACAACTTCGGGGTTTGCACCCGGTGCGGTTTTCAGCAGGATATGGTCAGGGGCCGCTGAACTGCGGGCGGGAAACAGGGTCAGAAAGGTCTGGTCCGAGACGATCATATAGCCATCCCCCCCAAAGCCACCACCGCCGGAAAAGGTGTCATACAGCGTCACCGTCTTGCCGCCCGTTTCAAACGACAACGGGGTTTGCGGGCGGATTGCGGCGGCCTGCTCGCTGGGCAGACCCCGCGAAAGACGATCCAGCAGACCTGACATCTGCACCTGCAACGGCCCGGTCTTGGCCGCGATGTCGGGGGCCAGAAAGCCCGTCTGGGCCGGATCAATGCCAAAGGTAGACAGGCCAATGCTGTTGGGCGCACGCTGCCATGTGACATTGCCCAGAAACAGCCCCATCCCGCCGATCACATCCGGGTCGGCCATGGCCTGCAACATCCACTGGCGCGCCACATTGCCACCGTCGGTCATTGCGTCGGAATCGCTGGCAGAAATCATGATGTCGGCACGCATGAATTCATAGGGTTTCAGCGTGGCAATCGCCATTGAATTCATGATGCCCAACTGCACGAACACCAGCACATTGGCAAAAGCCACGCCCGCCAGAGCAGCCGCAAAGCGGGTTCGGGAATGCGTCAGTTGCAGCCAGCCAATGGGCAGGCGGCCAAACAGGGCTTGCAACAGGCGGCTCATTGCGTGGGGCCTGTATGGGTGTCGATGCGGGCGATAACCTCAAGGTTGGTAAAGCGGGCAGCCATGGCCGACGACTCCTGATCCAGTGCCACCATCACCTTGACCACCCGCGCATCGGTATTGGCGGCGGTGTCATCCGAAATCAGCCCCTGCCGGCCCACCGTCAGACCGATGGAATCGACACGGCCCTGAAACGTGCGGCCCAAGGCCGGGGCGGCCAGTTCAACCGGTTGGCCCACAGCCACTTGCACGATGCGATCCTGCCAGATTTCCGCCTCGGCCATCATCACATCGGTATTGCCCATTTCCAGAATGCCCTCGGTTGGCGGCCGCTGGCCGGGGGTGGCGTGGATATCCAGCACCGTGCCATCAATCGGGGCCATCACCATGGCGCGGGCCAGATCCGCCTTGGCACGATCCAGATCAGCGCGGGCCGCGTCAAGATTGCGAGAGGCGACGATAACATCGGGCTGGTCGTCCAGCGCGATGGCGGTATAGCGGGCCAGTGTGGCCTCGGCCTTGGCAACGGCGGCAAGCGCCTGTCGCTCGCTGGCGCGCGCGGCGTCCAGTGTGGCTTGGGTGGCGACGCTGCGCTGAAACAGATCTTCGCTGCGTTGGCGCTGCGAACTGGCCTCTTCGGCGGCAGCCTGCGCCTGATCCAGCGTGGCCTGAGCCTCATCCCGGCTGATTTGCACTGTTGATTTCGTCTGCATCAACGTGGCCTCACGCACGGCCAGATTGGCCTCGGCCAGCAGGACGGCGCTTTCCAGAACACCCGAATTATCCAGCCGCGCCACGGCCTGCCCCTTGGTCACCCGATCGCCGATGGCCACCAACACCGCAGCCACCCGCGCATCGCCTGCGCCATAAGGTGCCGCCACCACCGCCACATCACCGCGCGGCATCAGCCGGGCAAGGCCCAGCACATCGGTCGGGCGCATGGTTTCGGCCATGTCCTTGGGCAGATCAATCTCGGGCGGCAAGGCAATCGGGCTGTCCGACCCCGCGCCTGGGGTCAGCCCCGTCACCTGATAAAAGACTTTCAGCCCCGGCGGCTGAAAATACATGCCCATCACACCGCCCGAAAACATCAGAACCGGCACCAGCAGCACCAGCAAGTATCGCTTGCGAAAGCGCCGACCCGCCTTGCCCGGCGCCGGATCTGGCTTGGCCACGGGCAGCGGAAGATCAGCATCAGTCTTGGGTGTGTCGGTCATTGTGTGATCCTGTCGTTTGCGCGACCCTAGTCGTATAACCGGCATCCCGCGTATGACTTAAATCAAGGCCGACGAAACGATCTTGTGACATTCTTGATAAGAACAGCATGCGCCCGGCCGTCGGGCGTTGCCGAATGACCGATCAACAACCCCAAACCGCCAAGAGACACGATTCATGCGACTGACCACAAAAACCAATCTGGCCGTGCGGGTGTTGATGTCTTGCGCCGTGAACGATGGCCTGACAGTGCGCACACCCGAAATTGCGGAACGCTGCAACGCTTCGGTGAACCATCTGTTGCAGGTGGTGAACAATTTGCAGGAATACGGCTTTGTCGAAACCATCCGGGGGCGAAGCGGCGGTTTGCGTCTGGCGCAGCGGCCTGACCGGATTTCGATCGGAGAGGTGTTTCGGGTCTTTGAATCCGGCACCCCCTTTGCCGAATGCTTTGACCCCGCCAGCAACACCTGCCCCCTGCACAGCACCTGCCGCCTGCGCAGCTATATCGGGCGGGCGGTTGAAGCGTTTTACCATGAGCTGGACATGATCACGCTGGAAGATCTGGTCAAGGGCAACTGCGGCCTGTCGGCGCTTCTGGAAATGGCCCCCCGCTCGCCCGCCACCTGCCCATCCAGCCAGGTTGCAGGACAACCGGCGTAACAGGCCGCTGGCGCATCGGTCACCAAACATCCATTTCCCATGACCCACTTCAGATTAGACGCATGATCGCGGACCATGAACGAACCCCGAGGGTCCGTTGCATTGCGTTGTACAGAGTCTGTTCATATCCGGCCATCCAGGGTTGACTGCACCCATAAGGCGCGGGCGGCTTGGCAGGCGCTGGTGCAGCCCGCTGTCTCGGTTTATGCTGCCCAGCGCCGGAAAAAGGACCAATAATGCCCACCCATCTGAACACCGCACCTGCAAAGGCGGATCCTGCCCTTGTGCGCACCGTCGATTGTCTGGCCGGGGTTTGCATTCGGATTGCCGCCCGCATCGCGCGGGGGGGGATTGATGAACATCTTGGCGCAGCACGCGGCACCAACACCGATGGCGATGCGCAAAAGGCGCTGGATGTGATTGCAGACACGGCCTTTCAGGCAGCGTTGCGGGGCGGCGATGTGCGGCATTACGCGTCAGAAGAACAGGATGGCGTTCTGACGCTGAACGCCGGCGCTCCCTTGGCCTTGGCGATTGATCCGCTGGATGGGTCGTCAAACATCGACACCAATGTGTCGATTGGCACGATTTTTGCCCTTTACGATGCTGCCACCACGCCCGAGGCCAGCTTTCTGCGCCCCGGCCACCAGATGCGCGCGGCGGGCTATGCGATCTTTGGCCCGCAATGCTGCCTGATCGTCACCTTTGGCGCAGGTGTTCTGAAATATGTGTTGGACCCGCAGGCCGGGCAATTCGTGCTGACCGGCCCGGTGCCCCCGATCGCCCCCGAGGCGCGGGAATATGCCATCAACGCCTCGAACCACCGGCATTGGCCGGAACCGATCCGCGCCTATGTTGACGACCGGGTGGCGGGCAGCACAGGCCCCGAAGGCCGTGATTTCAACATGCGCTGGATCGCATCTCTGGTGGCCGAAACCCACCGCATCCTGACACGCGGCGGCATCTTTCTCTATCCGGCCGACAGCCGCAGGGGCTATGAAAACGGGCGCTTGCGGCTGGTCTATGAATGTGCGCCGATTGCCATGCTGATCGAACAGGCGGGCGGCGCGGCCACCGATGGCACCGCCCGCATTCTGGATGCCGTGCCCCGCAGCCTGCATGACCGCACGCCTTTTGTCTTTGGCAGCCGCGCCAAGGTTGCGCGGGTGGCGGCGTATTTCGGCCATACGGGCCAGCAAGATCAGGACTGACGGAACCAAATCTGCCTTGGGCGGTTCTGCTTGGGAACCGAAAAAACCAAAGGAAGACCGCCATGAATGATCTGAAAGAGGAATTCTGGGACCGTATGGACGACGTGCGCACGGCGATGCTGGGCATCCGGGGCGAGGGTCGGCTGGTGGCAATGTCGCCTTCGGTGGATGATGATTTCCCCGGCAAGATCTGGTTCATCACCGCGCGCGGCACCGACCTTGCCAAGGCCACCGAAACCGGCCCAAAGCCTGCTCAGATGGTGATTTCCAGCGACAGCGCGGGGCTTTTTGCCGATGTCGCAGGCAGCTTGGCCCGCAGCCATGACCGCGAAGCCCTGGAGGAAGCCTGGAGCTTTGTCGCAGATGCGTGGTTTGAGGGTGGAAAGCACGATCCCGATGTGTGCCTGCTGTGCTTTACCCCGCAAGAGGGCGAAGTTTCGGTGACCACCACAAATGCTGTCACCTTTTTCTTCGAACTGGCCAAAGCACGGGTCAAGGGCACACCCCCTGACGCAGGCGCCCAAGGTGTGGTCCGCTTCTAGGCCCGCAGGCAGGGCGGCAACGGGGCCGCAACGGGGCATTGACAGAGCACCGAAACCGGATAGCGTCATTTGATCATTTGTTCAGGATCACTCTGATGCGCGCCTTTTTCCTTGTTTGCCTTTGCCTTGCCTCTCCCGCTTTGGCCGAAACGCCTGCACCCAAACTGGGGCCGAACGCGGTGCCGGTGACCGCCGACAATGCCTATTTGCGCACCAATCCGGCCCCCGATTACTGGGCTTTTGGCCCCTTTGTGAAACCACAATTCACCACTTCGGCCTGCTCGATCGCCACGGTGACGGCGGCGGTCAATGGCCTGTCGGGCCTGCCGCCCCATGCCGAAGATACCGTCACCACCCAACCCCAGATGCTGGAGCTGGTCGGGAATGCCGAATGGGCCGCCCTGTCTGCCGAGGGGGGCGATGGGGTGACGTTTGACCAACTGGCCGAATTCACCAAGGCCACGCTGGCAGCCAAGGGCATGGCGCAGACCGTCAGCACCTTTCACCCCGCTGCCGCAGACGCCGCCGCCTTGGCCGAGTTGCGCAGGCTTTTGACCGAAAACGAAGCTTCGGCCAAGGATGCGCTGCTGGTCTATTTCAACCAGGGGGTCATCACCGGCGATTGGGATGGCCCGCATATCAGCCTGATCGGGGCCTATGATGCCGCCACAGACCGCGTGCTGGTGCTAGAGGTGGATCAGGAATGGTACGTTCCCTATTGGACGCCTGCCCCCGTGCTGCTTGATGCGATGGTCAAGCCAACATCGGCCGAGCATGGCCCGCTAGAGGGGCAGACGGGCGGCTTTGTGCGGATCGGTGGCTGACCCAGACGCCGCGCCCGCCCGCGCCGCACCGGGGCAAGACGGGGGCTTGCACGTCCTGCTTTTGGGGGGCACCGGCACAATCGGGCGGGCCACAGCCGCCGCTTTGGTGGCGGCGGGCCACCGGGTAACGGCACTGGTGCGACCGGGGGCAAAATACGCGCCGCCCGGATGCGCCCTGCACCCCGGCGATGTGGCCGATGGCCGGGCCTTGGCGGATGTCTTCGCCGGGGCCCCATTCGACGCCGTGATGTCATGCCTGGCCAGCCGGACAGGCGCACCGAAAGATGCCTGGGCCATAGACCACGCCGCACACAGTGCCGTCTTGCGCGCAGCGCTGGCGGCGGGGGTCGGGCGCTTTTTGCTGCTGTCGGCCATTTGCGTGCAAAGGCCCCTACTGGCGTTTCAGCAGGCCAAACTTGCCTTTGAGGCAGAGTTGCAGGCCGCCCCGCTGCGGTGGACGATCGTCAGGCCCACAGCCTTTTTCAAATCCCTTTCGGGACAGGTGCCAAGGGTGCAGGCGGGTAAGGCCTTTATGGTATTCGGCAACGGGCGACTGACCGCCTGCAAGCCGATTTCTGACCGCGATCTGGCACGGTTTCTGGCCCGCGCACTGACCGACCCCACGGCCGATCACCGGATCTTGCCGATTGGCGGGCCGGGGCCAGCCATCACGCCGCTGGATCAGGCGGCCATGCTGGGGCGGCTGACGGTCAAACCCCTGCGCATCAAGCATGTGCCGCTGGCCCTGATGGATACGATCGTAACGGTGCTGGCCGTTCTGGGCGCGGTTTCGCCCCGCCTTGCGGAAAAGGCCGAACTGGCCCGCATCGGGCGCTATTACGCCACGCAGTCGATGCTGGTCTGGAACCCGCGAACCGGCCAGTATGACGCCGACGCCACCCCTGAATTCGGCATGGACCGGCTAGAGGATCATTACGCCGCCCTGCTGCGTGGCGAGGTGGACGATGATCGTGGGGCACATGCGGTCTGGTAAGACCACGGCCGCACAGCGGGCCGAATCTGCGCGCTTCCCAAACGGGCGTTTTTCCTGTATTGGCCCCCCATCTGTGACGTGAGCCCATGCCCCCGGGCGCATGCAAAGGATTGGGGGCGGCGGCAATGGGGCCGCCATAGAAACGGAAGACACGGCAGGGGCCGTGAGTGCTTCCAAGAGGAAACGATAGATGTTCAACGTGACTAAGAAGTCGATCCAGTGGGGCAATGAAACGCTGACACTGGAGTCGGGCAAGGTTGCCCGTCAGGCCGACGGCTCTGTGATCGCCACCCTTGGCGAAACCAGCGTCATGGCCAACGTGACGTTTGCCAAACAGGCAAAGCCGGGGCAGGATTTCTTCCCGCTGACCGTGCACTACCAAGAGAAATACTATGCCGCCGGGAAGATCCCGGGTGGCTTTTTCAAGCGTGAGGCCCGTCCTTCCGAAAAGGAAACGCTGACCTCGCGTCTGATCGACCGTCCGTGCCGCCCGCTGTTCGTCGAAGGCTTCAAGAACGAAGTTCTGGTGATGTGCACCGTGCTGAGCCATGATCTGGTGAACGAGCCCGATATCGTCGCCATGATCGCTGCAAGCGCCGCGCTGACGATTTCCGGCGTGCCGTTCATGGGCCCGATCGGTGCGGCCCGCGTTGGCTTCTCGAATGGCGAATATGTCCTCAACCCCGAAGTTGATGACATGCAGAACCTGCGCAACAACCCCGACCAGCGCCTTGATCTGGTCATCGCCGGCACCAAAGACGCCGTGATGATGGTTGAATCCGAAGCCTATGAACTGACCGAAGCCGAAATGCTGGGCGCCGTGAAGTTTGGCCATGATGCGATGCAGCCGGTGATCGACATGATCATCGACTTCGCCGAAGCCTGCGCCAAAGAGCCCTTCGACTTCTCGCCCCCCGATTATTCGGATCTTTATGCCAAGGTGAAAGCCGCTGGCGAAGCCCAGATGCGCGCCGCTTTCGCCATCCGCGACAAGCAAGACCGCACGAATGCGATCTCGGCTGCCGTGGCTGCGATCAAAGAGGCCATGGGCGAAGAAGATCTGGCCGATGCCAACCTTGGCTCGGCGATCAAAAAGCTGGAATCGTCGATCCTGCGCGGTGACGTCGTCAAGAACGGCACCCGCATTGATGGCCGCGACACCAAGACCGTGCGCCCGATCGTCTGCGAAACCGGCATTCTGCCGCGCACCCATGGTTCGGCCCTGTTCACCCGTGGCGAAACCCAAGGTCTGGTCGTGACCACCCTTGGCACCGGCGAGGATGAGCAGATCATTGACGCGCTGCACGGCAACAGCCGCTCGAACTTCCTGCTGCACTATAACTTCCCCCCCTATTCGGTGGGCGAAGTGGGCCGCGTGGGGTCGCCCGGTCGTCGTGAAATCGGTCACGGCAAACTGGCATGGCGCGCGCTGCAGGCCGTGCTGCCGGCCCCGACCGACTTCCCCTATACCATCCGCGTCGTGTCCGAGATCACCGAGTCCAACGGCTCGTCCTCGATGGCATCGGTGTGCGGTGGCTCGTTGGCAATGATGGATGCCGGCGTTCCGCTGAAAGCCCCGGTCGCTGGTGTGGCGATGGGTCTGATCCTGGAAGATGACGGCTCTTACGCTGTTCTGACCGACATTCTGGGTGACGAAGACCACCTTGGTGACATGGACTTCAAGGTGGCTGGCACCGAGAACGGCATCACCTCGCTGCAGATGGACATCAAGGTTGCCGGCATCACGCCTGCCATCATGGAGCAGGCTTTGGCACAGGCCAAAGATGGCCGGATGCACATCCTGGGTGAAATGGCCAAGGCGCTGTCGGCCCCGCAGGGCTTTAGCGAATATGCCCCCAAGATCGAAACGATGCAGATCCCAACCGACAAGATCCGTGAAGTGATCGGCTCGGGCGGCAAGGTCATCCGCGAGATCGTGGAAACATCGGGCGCAAAGGTTGACATCAACGACGACGGTCAGATCAAGATCGCCTCGAACGATGCTGCCGCCATCAAGCGCGCCTATGACATGATCTATTCGATCGTGGCAGAGCCGGAAGAAGGCCGCATCTATACCGGCAAGGTCGTCAAGCTGGTCGATTTCGGTGCTTTCGTGAACTTCTTCGGCAAGCGCGATGGTCTGGTGCATGTCAGCCAGATCGCCAACAAGCGCCTGACCCATCCGAATGAGATCCTGAAAGAAGGCCAGGAAGTGAAAGTCAAACTTCTGGGCTTTGATGATCGTGGCAAGGTGCGCCTTGGCATGAAGATGGTCGATCAGGAAACCGGCGAAGAACTCGCCGAGAAGAAAGACGAAGCCGCAGAGGCCTGATCTTTTTCCTGACAGTTCCAGAAAGGCCCCGGGGTTCCGGGGCCTTTTCTTTTGGCGGGTCGGTGGTGGCTGCGTGTCCGGTTTGCCACGCCAGATCAGTTGATTTCAGCGCAGAAAACACCACGATCACGGAACGTTTGCGCGCATCCGCGACTTAATTAAGCTATACAGAAGAAAAATGAGGGCCTGCCGCATGACATCATTTCCCAACCGCCGCCTTTTCCTGACAACTGCCGTGGCTGCCTTGGCCACACCGGCCCTAATCTCTCGCGCAGCGGCCCAGACGAAACCAGACCGCAAAACCTATGTCGTTCCGCCCGAGCATCAGCCCAAACTTGTGCAACTGCGCGATCAGTTTGCCCCCGGCCAGATCCTTGTCGATCCCAACACCTTCTCGCTGTATTGGACGATGGAGAAAAAGCAGGCCATGCGCTTTATCGTGGGGGTCGGCCGGGGCAACCTGTATGAACCCGGCAGTTTCCGCATCGGCGCGAAAAAGGAATGGCCCAGTTGGACCCCGACGAAAGAGATGATCGCCCGCGACCCCGGCCATTATGCACGCTATGCCGATGGCATGCCGGGCGGGCCGACCAACCCGCTGGGCGCACGGGCGCTGTATCTGTTCGATGATCGGCGCGGCGACACATTCTTGCGCATCCACGGCACGCCTGATCCCTGGACAATCGGCTCGGCCGTGTCGAATGGCTGTGTGCGGCTGGTGAATGACCAGATCACGCAGTTGTATGATCTGGTGCCGATTGGCGCCCCCGTCACCCTTTACGCCAAGCGGTCACAATCCAGCTAAGCGATCACATGCCAGCTGCGGCGGGCATCAAAAGGCCCCGGTCATCACGTCCGGGGCCTTTGGTTTCAGTTCGGGGCTTTGGCAAAGCGCAGATAGGGCAGCTTGATGTCCAGCTTGCCGAATTTTTCCTTGGCCTGATCATCGGTCAGCGACAGGGCCACGATCACATCCTGACCGGGCTGCCAGTTGGCCGGGGTTGCCAGCGGAACGCCATCGGTGGCTTGCACGGCATCCAGCGCGCGCAGGATTTCGGCAAAGTTGCGGCCCACCGACATCGGATACGACATGGTCAGGCGCACTTTCTTGTCCGGCCCGATGATATAGACCGTGCGCACAGTGGCCGTGTTGGCCGGGGTGCGGCCCTCGCCCGGCAGGTAGTAATCAGCCGGCAGCATGTCATAGGCCTTGGCGACCGTCAGGCTGGTGTCATCAATGATCGGAAACTCTGCCGCGCTGCCGCCAAACGCCTCAATGTCGCGCATCCACTTGTGGTGCTCTTCAACCGAGTCGACCGAAACGCCAATCACCTTGGTGTTGCGCTTTTTCCACTCGGCGGCCAGCTGGGCAACAGCGCCGAACTCGGTGGTGCAAACGGGGGTAAAATCGCGCGGATGGCTGAAAATGATGCCATAGCTGTCGCCCAGCCAGTCGTGGAACTTGATCGTTCCCGCCGTCGACTCGGCGGTGAAATCGGGGGCAATATCGTTGATACGAACGGACATGGTCGGTTCTCTCCTGGTTACATTCTGAAGACGAGATATGTCATTGACCCGCCAACTTCACCCCCTTTAGCGCAAGGCGCGACAAAACAGATCATTCTTTTGCCGCCATCCCGTCTTGGTGACTGGTTTTCCGCCATAACCATGGCTGCGCAGACATTCATTCTGACGAAAGGCGCAGCAAAGCGAAGCGTTTCCCGACGCTAATCTGTCGGAGTTATGCTTGCACAAGGCTGGTCGCACTGCCACCTTATGATCAAATTTGCCAAGGAGGCGATAATGCTGACGAAACGCCAGTTCTACATCAATGGCCAGTGGGTCGATCCCGCCACCCCGCGCGATCTGCATGTGATCAACCCGTCGAACGAAGAGCCCTGCGCCGTGATCAGCCTTGGCGATCAGGCCGATACCGATGCCGCCGTTGCCGCCGCCAAGGCGGCCTTCCCAGCTTGGGCCGCAACGCCCCCGGCAGAACGCGCCCGCCTGGTGCGCAAGATCCTTGATCAATACAACGCCCGCCTGCAGGAATTCGCCGAGGCGATTGCCATGGAAATGGGCGCGCCCATTGATTTTGCCCTGTCGGATCAGGCCCCTTGCCTGCCGTGGCACACGACCAATTTTCTGAAAGCCTTTGAAACCATCGAATGGGTCCGCCCTCTTGGCCCTCAGGCCCCCGGCGCGGCGGTGGTGATGGAGCCGATTGGTGTGGTGGGGTTGATCACGCCGTGGAACTGGCCGGTCAACCAGATCGCACTCAAGGCCATTCCGGCGATGCTGGCGGGTTGCACCTGTGTGCTGAAACCGTCGGAAGAAAGCCCGCTGAACGCGATGCTGTTTGCCGAATTCTGCCATGATGCCGGAATTCCGCCCGGCGTGTTCAACCTTGTGAACGGCGATGGCGCAGGTGTGGGCAGCCAGCTTTCGGTGCACCCCGATGTCGAGATGATCTCGTTCACCGGCTCGACCCGTGCGGGCAAGGCGATCAGCAAGGCTGCGGCCGATACGCTGAAACGCGTGGCGCTGGAACTGGGCGGCAAGGGGGCGAATCTGCTGTTCGCTGATGCCGATGACAAGGCGGTGGAACGGTCGGTGCGGCGGATGATGGAAAACACCGGCCAGTCCTGCAACGCCCCGTCACGCCTGCTGGTCGAACGCTCGGTCTATGACCAGACCGTGGCCAAGGCCGTGCAAGTGGCCGAGTCGATCAAGATCGGACCCGCGCTGGAAAAGGGGCCGCATATCGGGCCGGTCGTGAACAAGCGGCAGTGGGACCAGATCCAGGGCTATATCCAGAAGGGCATCGACGAGGGTGCACGGCTGGTGACGGGTGGGCCGGGCTTGCCCGAAGGGTTCAACCGCGGCTTCTATGTCAAGCCCACGATCTTTGCCGATGTGGTGCCGGGGATGACGATCGAGAAGGAAGAGATCTTCGGGCCGGTGCTGTGCGTGATCCCGTTCGATACCGAAGAAGAGGCGGTCAGGATCGCCAACGACACCCCCTATGGGCTGACCAACTACGTTCAGTCGGGCAGCCCGGCGCGGGCCAATCGGCTGGCGCATCAGTTGAAGTCGGGGATGGTTGAGATGAACGGAAAATCGCGGGGGGCGGGATCGTTCTTTGGGGGGGTCAAGCAGTCGGGTCGCGCGCGTGAGGGCGGGATCTGGGGGCTGGAGGAGTTCCTCGAACCCAAGGGAATCTCGGGCTATGATTTCACCGTGAAAGACGCCGCGGAATAGGTGTCTTTGCCAGAGACACGTTAAGGCCCAAGCAAAATCAAGGGGTTAAGATTTCGTCTTAACCCCTTGTTCATACGTCCCCCTGCAGACCGGTTTCGGCTGTGCTGCGGACCGCAGGGCCTGCCCGGCGCAGACCGAACGCCGGGGCCACGCCAAAAACCACTTAGAGATCAAAGGTCGCCAGAACTGGGGCGTGATCGCTGGGCTGTTCCCACCCGCGCACGGCCCGCAGGATGCGGCTGGAATGGCTGGCCTGCGCAATGTCGGGCGTGGCCCAGATATGGTCAAGCCTGCGGCCCTTGTCGGCCGCATCCCAATCGGGGCTGCGATAGGACCACCAGCTATACAGCAGGCCGTTCGGAATATCCTTGCGCGTCACATCGACAAAACTGCCCGCATTCTGGGTTTGGGCCAGATGTTCGACCTCGATCGGCGTATGGCTGACGATCTTCAAAAGCTGCTTGTGATTCCACACGTCATCTTCCCGCGGGGCAATGTTCAGATCGCCCACAAGAATGGATTTCTGCGGCTTGGCGGCGTGGAAATCGTCGCGCAGATGCGTCAGGAAATCGAGTTTCTGGCCGAACTTTTCGTTCTGCGCCCGATCTGGAATGTCGCCCCCGGCGGGCACATAGCAATTGTGGATGGTGACACCGTTTTCAAGCCGCGCCGCCACATGGCGGGCATGGCCCAGATTGGCCCAATCGGTGGACCCGGCATCTTGCAACGGCAGCTTTGACAGGATCGCAACGCCGTTATAGCCCTTTTGCCCCCGCGCAACCATATGGGTGTAGCCAAGCGCCTGAAACTGTTCGACCGGGATCTTTTCCACCGGGCTTTTGCATTCTTGCAAACACAGGATATCGGGCTGTTCTTCGGCCATCAGCCGCGCCACCAGACCTTCGCGCAGGCGCACGGAATTGATGTTCCAGGTGGCAAGGGTAAAGGGCATGGCAGGCTCCGCTTTGGGTGGCACAGATTTGCGGCCAACCTAACGCGGGATGGCGGCAGTTGCCACCTGTGGCTTGGGCGGGCGTGGCGCAAAAAGAAAGCCCGGGCATCGGGCCCGGGCGTCAAGTCCAACAGGGAGGTGCAGAAAGAATGCGCAAACAGGCCCAGAGGTTCCTTGACCTGAATCAAATATTTCAGAGTCAGGAAAAAAAGAGGCCGGGCAACTGCCCGGCCAGGTCCAACAGGGAGGTTCCGTGCCATAACCCCGACACGGAAAGGGGAACCAATGAAATCAATCTCTCATATGTGAGTATATAAAAGATGAATCTGGCAACAATAGGACGTTAGGCCACCAAACGATATCCGCCGCTCTCTGTGACCAAAATGCGCGCATTTGAGGGATCGGGCTCAATCTTCTGGCGCAACCGGTAGATGTGCGTTTCCAAAGTATGTGTCGTAACTCCAGCATTATAGCCCCAGACCTCGTGCAGCAGCACATCGCGGGCCACAACGCCAGATTGTGCGCGATAGAGGAATTTCAGGATGTTGGTTTCCTTTTCGGTCAGCCGGATCTTCTTTTCCTTTTCATCCAGCAGCAGTTTCTGCGCCGGACGGAAGGTATAGGGGCCAAGCTGGAACACGGCATCTTCGGATTGTTCATGCTGGCGCAACTGGGCGCGGATGCGGGCCAGAAGCACCGGGAACTTGAAGGGTTTTGTGACGTAATCATTGGCCCCCGAATCAAGGCCAAGGATGGTGTCGGCATCGCTGTCATGGCCGGTCAGCATCAGGATCGGGCATTTCACGCCGCTTTTGCGCATGCGGCGGCACAGTTCGCGGCCATCGGTATCGGGCAGGCCAACGTCCAGGATCACCAGATCGTAAATGGCGGCCTTGGCCTTTTCCATACCTTCGGCACCGGTGCCGGCCTCGAACACGTCGAAGTCTTCGGTCATCACCAGTTGTTCTGACAGGGCTTCCCGCAGGTCGTCGTCATCATCTACCAAAAGGATCTTGCGCAATTGGGCCATCATCGCCTCCGCCGTTTGTCTGGGCTAGAGATGCGCCCCGATCACGAAGCCTGCAAGAATTGCAACGAAAGTTTCACGCGGTCGTGTCGGCCTGCGGGGATATGTTTCAATTCCGTCATCCGGCAGATATGACAAGGGCAAGAGAAGGTGTGCATGATGACCCTTGGCCCCACGATTGCAGAACGGCTGAACCGCGCCCGCGTTGATTTGCGGATGGGGGTGCCGGTGGTTTTGGCGCAAAACGGGCAAGCGGCGCTGGTGGCAGCGGTGGAAACGCTGGGCGCGGCGCGGCTGTCGGGGTTGCGCGCGCTGGGGGTGCCGGAACTGGCGCTGACGGCGCGCCGGGCCGAAACGCTGAAGGCGCGGGCCTACGATGGCGATCTGGCGCGGCTGGCCGTGCCGCAAGAGATGGGGCTGGACTGGCTGCGCGCCATGGCCGACCCCGCCGATGATTTGCGGGTGCCGATGAAGGGGCCGTTCCAATCGCTGCGCGAGGGCAGTGCGGGGCTGCACCGGGCGGCGGTGCAGATGGTGAAATCGGCGCATCTGCTGCCTGCGGCTTTGGTGGTGCCGGTGGCCAACGGGCTGGCGCTGGCGGCAGATCAAGGGCTGACCTTTGTGGCGCTGGATCAGGCGGCGGGGGCGTTGTCGGCACTGGCACCGCTGCGCGAGGTGTCGGCGGCGCGGCTGCCGATGGTGGCCAGCGATGCCGGGCGCGTGCATGTGTTCCGCCCCGATGATGGGGGCGAGGAACATTACGCGATCGAGATCGGGCGGCCCGACCGGTCCGCCCCGGTGTTGGCGCGGCTGCACTCGGCCTGTTTTACCGGCGATGTGCTGGGCAGTCTGAAATGCGACTGCGGCCCGCAACTGCGTGCGGCCCTGGCGCAGATGGGGGCCGAGGGGGCGGGTGTGCTGCTGTATCTGAACCAAGAGGGCCGGGGCATCGGCTTGGCCAACAAGATGCGGGCCTACAGTTTGCAGGATCAGGGGTTTGATACGGTAGAGGCCAATCACCGGCTGGGGTTTGAGGATGACGAGCGCGATTTTCGGATTGGTGCCGATATTTTGCGCCGCATGGGGTTTGCGGCGGTGCGGTTGCTGACGAACAACCCGCGCAAAATTGCGATGATGGAGAGTTGCGGGCTGCGCGTGGTCGAGCGGGTGCCCTTGCAAGTGGGCGAAACGCGCGAGAATGCGGGTTATCTGGCGACCAAGGCGCGCAAATCGGGGCATTTGCTGTGAAGGCAGAAGATATCGTGGTCACCGCCCAAGGGGCGCGGTTCATGGGGCGGGTGTTTCCCTGCTCGGTCGGGCGTGGGGGCATCGTGGCCGCCGCCGACAAGCGTGAGGGCGATGGCGCCACGCCCGAGGGAGAGCATCGGCTGATCGGGATGCTGTATAACCCTGCGCGGATGGCGCGGCCTGCGGATTGGGCCTTGCCGGTGTCGCATGCGGATGGCTGGTCGGATGACAGCACCGACCCCGCGTATAACCAGATGGTTCGGCGGCCCAGTGGTTTCGGGCACGAAAGGCTGTGGCGGGCCGATCCGCTGTATGATCTGATCGTGCTGACCGATTGGAACTGGCCCGAGGGCGAGCCGGGGCGGGGATCTGCCATTTTCGTGCATACATGGCGGCGGCCCCGGTTTCCGACGGCCGGCTGCGTGGCCCTGGCCCGCGCGGATCTGTTGTGGATTGCGCCACGGATCAAGCACCAGACGCGGCTGATCATCCGGCGGTGACCCCCCTTTCCAAAGCGCTTTGAACGCCCTATCCTGCCGCCGCGAACAGGGGGGCAGGATATGGCCAAGGCAGCGAATTCCTTTGAGGATGAGATTTTTGCCCTGCGCATGGAACGCTCGGCCCCGGATTTGTGGCCCATGCTGGATGCGCTTTATGGGCATCTGCCGGGCTATCCGCAGTTTCAGCGCGATCTGCAAAAGGCGCTTGCCGCCGCGTGGAAAGACCGGCCCGACGATCTGAAGCGGCTGGATCTAAAGCGCGATCTGGAGCCGGACTGGTTTCAGCGCCCCGAAATGGCGGGCTATGTCTTTTACATCGACCGGTTTGCCGGAACGCTGCAGGGCGTGTTGGACAAGCTGGACTATCTGCAGGATCTGGGGATCACCTATGTCCATCTTATGCCCTGCCTGAAACCCCGGCCGGGTGACAGTGACGGCGGCTATTCGGTGATGGATTACCGCAAGATCAACCCCGCCTATGGGACGATGGCGGATTTTGAGGAGGTCGCAGCAGCCTTGCGGGCGCGGGGCATGTCGCTGTGCATTGATCTGGTGCTGAACCATACCGCCAAGGAACATGCCTGGGCCAAGAAGGCCGCCAAGGGCGATGCCGCCTATCAGGCGTTTTACCTGATGTTCGACAGCCCCGAACTGCCCGACCTGTATGAGCGCAGTTTGGTTGAGGTCTTTCCCGACCATGCGCCGGGAAATTTCACCCATTACCCCGAAATCGGCAAATGGGTCTGGACCACGTTCAACGAGCATCAGTGGGATCTGAACTGGGCCAATCCGCAGGTGTTTCTTGAAATCGTCAAGACCATGCTGTTTCTGGCCAACCGCGGCGTTGATGTGCTGCGGCTGGATGCCGTGGCCTTTATGTGGAAGCGGATGGGCACGCGCTGCCAGTCAGAGCCCGAGGTGCATATGCTGTTGCAGGCCCTGCGCGCCTGTTCGCGGATCGCGGCTCCGGCGGTCATTCATCTGGAGGAAGCCATCGTCTCGCCCGCCGAGATGCTGCCCTATCTGGGGCGGGGGCAGCATGATGGCAAAGAGGGCAATCTGGCCTATCACAACAGCCTGATGGTGCAGTTCTGGTCGGCGCTGGCCACCCGCGACACAAGGTTGATGGCCCATGTTCTGGGCACGCATTTCCCCGAAACGCTGCGCAATGCGACCTATGCCACCTATATCCGCTGTCATGACGATATTGGCTGGGCGGTCACGGATGAGGATGCGGCGGCGCTGAACCTGTCGGGGCCGGGGCATCGGGCCTTTTTGTCCGATTTCTACGACGGCAGTTTTCCGGGCAGTTTTGCGCGCGGCACCCTGTTTCAGGAAAATCCGGCCACGGGCGACAAGCGGATTTCGGGCAGCTTTGCCGCGCTGGCAGGGTTAGAGCAGGCGTTGGAACAGGGCAACGCGGCCGAGGTGGATCTGGCCGTGCAGCGGATGGTGATGGGCCATGCGCTGATTGCCAGCTTTGGCGGGATTCCCCTGATCTATATGGGCGATGAACTGGCCCTGCTGAACGATCACAGCTATCACGACCGGCCCGACCACGCCCATGACAGCCGCTGGATTCACCGCCCCATGATGGATTGGGATCTGGCCGCACAGCGCCATGCGGGCACCAGCCCCGCTGCGCAGGTGTTCTGGGCCACACGCCATATCTTGCAGCGGCGGCGCGCGGTGCCGGGCCTGCATGCCGGATATGGCACCCGCATCTTGCATTGCGATCAGCCGGGCGTGTTTGCCTTTGCGCGGTTGGCGCCCACCGGGCCGGTGCTGTGCCTGTTCAACTTTACCGAAAACTGGCAGCACCTGCCCGAATCTTGGGCCCGCATGCAAGGCGCAGGCCAGATGCATGATCTGTTGTCAGATCATCCGGTGGAAACCCACGGCGGCATGATCGCCCTACCCCCCTATGCGCGGGTCTGGCTGATCTAGCGGGCGCTGTAATCGCGCGCGCCAAAGATGGCGCTGCCCACCCGCACATGGGTGGCCCCGTGGGCGATGGCGGTTTCAAAATCGCTGCTCATGCCCATCGACAGGCCGGACACGCCGTTGCGCGCGGCCATGTCTGCCAGCATCGCGAAATGCGGGGCAGGGTCTTCGCCTTCGGGCGGGATGCACATCAGGCCCTTGACCGGCAGATCCATCGCGGTGGCGCTGTGCAGAAAGGTATCCAGGTCGGCGGGCAAAACGCCGGCCTTTTGCGGCTCGGCCCCGGTGTTGACCTGAATGAACAGCTCGGGGCAGGTGCCGCGGGATTGGGCCAGTTTGGCCAGTTTCTCGGCCAGGCTGGGGCGGTCAACGGTGTGGATGGCGTCGAACAATTCGACCGCAACCTTGGCCTTGTTGGTTTGCAGCGGGCCAATCATATGCACCTGCACCGGGCCAAAGCGGTCGCGCAGGTCGGGCCATTTGGCCTGCGCCTCTTGCACATAGTTTTCGCCAAAGACGCGGTGGCCAGCAGTCAGCACCTGTTCAACGCGGTCCAGCGGCTGCACCTTGGACACAGCGATCAGCGTGACCGAGCCGGGTGCACGGCCATGGGCGGCCATTGCGGCGGTGATGCGGGATGAGATTTCGGCCAGTGACATGCGACCCCCTGATGTTTGGGGCACAAGACCACATCTGGGGCCAAGGGAAAAGGGTGGGCACCGCGCTTGTGGGCAGAAACGAAAAGAGCGGACCCGAAGGCCCGCTCTCCTCTAACCAGTTTCGTTCAGATTAGAACGAGAACAGCATGCCGAGGTCGGCGCGGGTTTCGCTGACCGGCGAGTTCAGAGTGCCCAGACCCGACTGCGATTCGTCGAGCGACTTGATCTTGGCGATGCCGCCTTTGATCGAAGCGCCGCCGCCGAGGTCATAGGAAGCGCCCAGACCATACGACTCTTCCTGCATGACTTTGGTGCCAGCAACTTTGAAGTCGCTCATGCCGTAGCCAGCCGAAACGGTGATCGCGTCCATGGTGTAGGAAGCGTTCAGGCCGAAGCTGTCCGACTTGACGGTGCCGAGCAGAACGCCAGCGCCGTTGTACACGTCGTGGTCGCCTTTGGCATACAGACCGGCAACTTTGATGCCGCTGATGTCAGCGCCAGCGTAGAGCGAGGTGACTTTCGAGTCGAAGGTACCTGCGACGCCAGCAAGAGCGCCGAACTCCGAACCGATGGTGTAGGCTGCGTCATGCTGAGCGTGGCCCAGACCAACGTAGTACATGTCGGTGCTGTATTTGAAACCAACTGCATACGAGTCGGTGGTGTTCACCGGGCTGAAGCCTTCGTTCAGGCGGCCCGACATCGAGAAGGTCAGACCGTTGACCGAGTAGGTGTAGTTCACGTTGTGAGCCAGCGAAGCGCCGGTCAGGTCGCCCAGTTCGTCGCCGACAACCGATTCTGCAACGTCATCAACGTCCAGACCGTCCCAGCCGATGTCCGACAGGCCAGCAACTTCGTCAGCTTCGCCAACAGCGCCCATCGACAGCTTGCCGAATGCGCCCGACATGAACACGGTGGTGTCGTCGTTCAGCAGGCCGCCGTTGTTTTCGACTTTGATGTTCATCACAGCGCCGAACGACAGACCCGAATCCGATTCACCGCTCATGGTGGCGACCAGCGTGGCGTACGAGAACACCTTGCTCTTTTCAACGGTCTCGCTGTTGTACTGCAGACCCATGCCAGCAGCACCCGAGAGCGTAACTTCAGCAGCAGCGACGGTACCGGTCATTGCCAGGACGGTCGAGGCGAGAAGGATCTTTTTCATTTTGTTCCCTTTCGAATTTCAACACTACCGCCGTCTCTTTGGCGGCGACATGAGTTTGTCTAACCTTTCCTTTTCGACAATTACACATCCAACTGAAATTCCGGCCACCAAAGCCCGCCCCTGTAGCTTGGATGCAACAATGGCTGCGATGGCCCAGAGCTGCGGCTCAAATCACGCTGCCGTATTAAGTGGTTCGCGCGCGCACGCGAGGCAGCCAGATCATGCTGCGCGGGCGACTGGCAGCACCTGCCCCGGCTGACGGGGCGCGAGTCGCGCGGAGCAGCGCATCTGAACGGGTAATTCCGGGCCGGACATGGCACCACGCGCCCGCTGCCGATTTTCGCGCGGTGCTGTCTCTGGTGCGGTTTCCGGGCGCGAAAAGCCTTGGCACGCTGTAAACGCTGGGCTAGACAGCAGATTGAATGGTTTTCGGGGGTCGGGATGTTCTTTAACCGCTTCACGCGCATCGCAATCATGACGGGCGCCTTGGCTGCGCTATCGGCATGTGGGGGCGGATTTGGCAGTGGGCCGAGCAGCTGGTTCAGCCGCACCGGGGTACCAACCGATCAGCAACTTGCCAGCAAAGAGCGCGCCGATGCCCAGCGTGCGGCCCTTGCCCGCGCCAACGGCGAAGATGAGCGCCGCTCGACCATCTGGGATCTGTTCAGCAATGCAGATGATCCGAACACCACGGTCGAGGTGAACAAATACCTGTGGCAGGCCAGCCTTGAAGTGCTGAATTTCCTGCCTGTCGAGTCGATTGACCCGTTCACCGGCGTGATCGTGACCGGCTATGGCACACCGCCCGGCGGGGGCCGCGCCTATCGCGCCACTGTCTATGTGCAAGACCCGGCCCTGGATGCCCGATCGTTGCGCGTGGCGCTGCAATCACGCGGTGGCGCCGTGCCCGCCGAAACGGCGCGTGCGGTCGAAGATGCGATCCTGACCCGCGCCCGGCAACTGCGCATCCGCGATTCGAAGCTGTAAGGGCTGCCGGCAGCAATGCCGGGTGCATCGGTTTTTGAAAACGCGGGCCCGCAGTCTTTGGCATGTGGGGCACGTTTCCCATGCGGGAGGCGTTTCAGCGGCAGCAGCGCCGGGCACTGGACCTTTTCCTGATCATCGGTGTAATTCCCACCGGAACCCGGAGGTTACTTATGTCGCGCTATGAACCCGCCCAGATCGAACCGAAATGGCAGCAAGCCTGGGATGAGGCGCAGGCCTTTCTCGCCAAGCGTGACCCGTCCAAGCCGAAATATTATGTGCTTGAGATGTTCCCCTATCCATCCGGGCGCATCCATATGGGCCATGTGCGCAACTATACGATGGGCGATGTGGTTGCCCGCTATAAGGCGGCGCAGGGCTTTTCGGTGCTGCACCCGATGGGATGGGACGCCTTTGGCATGCCTGCCGAAAACGCCGCGATGGAACGGGGGGGCCACCCCAAGGACTGGACCTATGGCAATATTGCCGACATGCGCGGCCAGATGAAGCCTTTGGGTCTGTCGATCGACTGGACGCGTGAATTTGCCACCTGTGACCCGGAATATTACGGCCAGCAGCAGGCGATGTTCCTCGATATGCTGGAAAAGGGTCTGGTCTATCGCAAGAACGCCGTGGTGAACTGGGATCCGGTTGATATGACCGTTCTGGCCAATGAACAGGTGATCGACGGCAAGGGCTGGCGGTCGAATGCCCCGGTGGAACGGCGCGAGTTGACGCAGTGGTTCTTCAAGATTTCCGACTATTCAGAGGATTTGCTGAATGCGCTGGACGGGCTGACCAACTGGCCCGAGAAGGTGCGGCTGATGCAGGCCAATTGGATTGGCCGCTCTCGCGGGCTGCAATTTGCCTTTGATACGGTGGGCGCGCCCGAAGGCTTTGAAAAGCTGGAGGTTTACACCACCCGCCCCGATACGCTGATGGGGGCCTCTTTCGCCGCGATCAGCCCGGATCACCCCCTGGCCAAGGTGCTGGAGGCTGATCCGCAAGTGGCGCGGTTCATCGCAGAATGCCGTCGCGGCGGCACCAGCGCAGAAGAATTGGAAACCGCCGAAAAGATCGGCTTTGACACCGGCATCCGCGTCAAGCATCCGCTGGACCCGAATTGGGAATTGCCGGTCTGGATCGCCAATTTCATTCTGATGGATTACGGCACGGGCGCGATTTTCGGCTGCCCCGGCCATGACCAGCGCGATTTCGACTTTGCCCGCAAATATGGCCTGCCGATCAAGGCCGTGTTCGTGGCCGAAGGGGCCGAGGATGCCGACCTGACCGAGGCTTTTGTGCCGATGAAGTCCGAGCCGGTGCGCTATGTCCGCGGCTTTGCCGGGGCCGAGGTGCAGACCGGCGACGAGGGGGTGGCCGCCGCCATCGCCCATGCCGAATCGCAGGGCTATGGGCAGGGGGTGACCAAGTTCCGCCTGCGCGATTGGGGCGTGTCGCGCCAACGCTATTGGGGCTGCCCGATTCCGGTGGTGCATTGCGCGGCCTGCGGCGTGGTGCCCGAAAAGAAAGAGAACCTGCCAATCAAGCTGCCCGATGACGTCAGCTTTGACATTCCGGGCAACCCGCTGGACCGCCACCCAAGCTGGCGCGACTGTGCCTGCCCGGCCTGTGGTGCGCCCGCCCGGCGCGAAACCGACACGATGGATACGTTCGTCGATTCGTCGTGGTATTATGCGCGCTTTACCAGCCCGCGGGCAGCAACGCCGACCAGCCTGCCCGATGCCGATTACTGGATGAATGTCGATCAGTATATCGGCGGCATCGAGCATGCGATTCTGCACCTGCTGTATTCGCGCTTTTTTGCCCGCGCGATGCATGCCACCGGCCATCTGCCGGAAAAAAGCCGCGAGCCGTTCAATGCCCTGTTCACCCAAGGCATGGTCACGCATGAGATTTACAAGACGACCGATGCAAATGGCCGCCCGGTCTATCACCTGCCCGAAGACATCATCCGCACCGACAGCGGCGCGGCCTTGGCCGATGGCACGGTGGTTGAGGTGATTCCCTCGGCCAAGATGTCGAAATCCAAGAAGAACGTCGTCGATCCCATGAGCATCATCGCCGCCTTTGGCGCCGATACCGCGCGCTGGTTCGTGATGTCGGACAGCCCGCCCGAACGCGATGTGGAATGGACAGCCAGCGGCGCCGAGGCCACGTTCAAGCATCTGAACCGGGTGTGGACGCTGTGTTCGCGGATTGGCGAGATGCCGGCCGACCATGTGGGCGAAAGTGATCAGGATCTGCGCAAGGCAACGGCCCGCGCGGTGCATGAGGTGACGCAGGCCATCGAGGGCTTTGCCTTTAACAAGGCGATTGCGGGCCTTTACGCCTTTACCAACACGCTGACCAAGGCCAATGGGTCAACCAGCGTGATGAAAGAGGCGATGCGCACCCTGGCACAGTTGATGCAACCGATGGTGCCGCATATCGCCGAATCGATCTGGGCGGCGCAGGGGGGCGTGGGGCTGTGCTGTCAGGCCGAATGGCCCAAGGCCGATCCGGCGCTGCTGGTGGATGACACGGTGATCCTGCCGATCCAGATCAATGGCAAACGCCGGGCGGAAATCAGCGTGGCGAAAGATATGCCCGCCGCCGAGGTTGAAAAAATTGCGCTGGCGAATGAGGATGTGATCAAGTTCCTTGCCGGACAGCCGGTCAAGAAGATCATCGTCGTTCCGGGGCGCATCATCAATGTCGTCGTTTAACCGCCGCAGCCTGATCCTGATGCCGCTGGCGCTTGGCGCCTGCGGCTTTACGCCGGCCTATGCACCGGGCAACCCCGCCTCGGGGCTGCAAGGTGCGATCCGGGTGGCGGAGCCCGACAGCAAAGAAGGCTTTGATCTGGTTGAGCGGCTGGAGGAACGGCTGGGCCTGCCCTCGGGCGCGCGCTATGATCTGACCTATACGATCAAGACCCAGTCCAGCCAGGTGGGCATCACGCCCGACAATACGATTCAGCGCTTTCACCTGACGGGGTCGGTGGAATGGTCGCTGATCAGCCTTGGGTCTGGTGCGCGGGTGACGGGCGGAAAGGTTGAAAACTTTGCCGCCTATTCGGCCACGGGTTCAACCGTTGCCGGGTTGGCCGCCGAAGAGGATGCGGGCTATCGCCTGATGCGGATGCTGGCCGACCAGATCATCACCCGCCTGATCGCCACCGCCGGAACCTGGGCGGAGCAGGGCGCATGATCCTTAAGGGGATCGAAGCCAGCCGCTATTTCTCGAAACCCGATCCGTCCAAGGCGGGCCTGCTGATTGCGGGTGCTGATCCCATGCGGGTGGCGCTGAAACGCCAAGAGGTGATCGCCGCCCTGATCGGCCCCGAGGGCGAAGGCGAAATGCGCCTGACCCGCATTTCCGCGGGCGAATTGCGCAAAGATGGGGCCTCGCTTATCGACGGGATCAAGGCCGTCGGCTTCTTTCCCGGCCCACGGGTGGTGTTTGTCGAAGATGCCACCGACGGGCTGACCGCTGTGATTGCCGAAGGGCTGAAGGAATGGAAGCCCGGCGATGCGGTGATCGTGGTCACGGCCGGGGGGCTGACCGGGAAATCCACGCTGAAGGGCCTGTTTGACAAGGCCCCGCATGCCTTTTCGGCCATTCTGTATGACGACCCGCCCAGCCGTGAAGAAATTGAGGATGCGCTGAAAAAAGCGGGCCTGACCAGCATTGACCGCGAGGCCATGGCCGATCTGAACACGTTGGCCCGCGCGCTGGATCCGGGCGATTTTCGGCAAACGCTGGAAAAGATTGCCCTTTATAAATACGGCGACAGCACCCCGCTGACCCCGGCCGATGTGGCCGCCATGGCCCCCGCAACCGTAGAGGCCGAGGTGGATGACCTGCTGAACGCCGTGGCCGATGGCCGGGCGCGCGAAATCGGGCTGTTGATGCGGCGGCTAGAGGGGCAGGGCGTGCTGCCCGTGACCCTGTGCATTCAGGCGATGCGGCACTTTCGGGCGCTGCATCTGGCGGCCAGCGACCCCGGCGGGGTGCAGGCCGGGCTGATGAAAGCCCGCGTTTTTGGCCCGCGCCGCGATGCGATGCAGCGGCAGGCCAGTGCTTGGGGCGGGCGGGCACTAGAGGGGGCCGTCTCGACCCTGCTGGAAACCGACCTGACCCTGCGGTCAGCCAGTCGCGCGCCGGGCATGGCGCTGATGGAACGCGCGCTGATCCGTCTGGCGATGATGCGGCGCTGACCCCTTGACCAACGGCCCGCCCGGTTGCATCCCAACGGGGTGTAAACGGACTGGCATCAGAAAAGGCCCTGCTGTGACGCTTGAAACCACGTTGAACCGGCTGAAAAGCACCCTGTCGCGGGCCAAGGGCATCGAAGCCCTGGTGTTCTGGGCCAAAGATGGCCTCTGGGCCGATGCCATGGGCGAGACGCTGGAGCATGAAGAAATCGTCTTTTATGCCGAAGGTCTGCTGATGGAAGGCACGGCCATGGCCTGGCAAGTGATCGGCACCGCTGATGCGCCCGATCATCTGCGGCTGTTCTTTTGGCAAGGCAGTGCCCCTGCCCTGCCCGCGGCCCCGGCCGGCTTTGCCGTGCTGGACAGCGTGACCATCGCCAGCCCATGACCCCAAACCGCCTGATCCTGGCCATTTGGCGCCATATGACCCCGGCCATGGGCGAAACCTCGCGCCCCGAATTGATCCGGGCGACGCTGGGCACGGCACTGGCGATTGCGATGACCGATCTGTTGTTGTGGACCTTGCGCCACATGACGCCCGCGCTGCCCGGTGGCACGGGTGATCCGATGCGCGAGTTGATTCTGGTTTCCCCCTTTGCCGCCACGGCCTTTTTGATTCTGACCGTGCCAAACAGCCCGCTGGCACAGCCCTGGTCGGCGATCATCGGCAATACGATCGGTTGCGCCAGCGGGGTGTTGTGCATCTGGGTGTTGCCCTTTCCAGTTCTGGCGGCGGCACTGGCCGTCGGGCTGTCGGTCGTGGCGATGGCCGCAGCGCGGGCCCTGCACCCGCCCGGTGCCGCCATGGCGCTGAATGCGGTCTTGCTGCATTTTTCCGGCACCGATACGGGGGCGGCCTTTGTTTTGGCCACGGTGATGCTGGGGTCTGTGGTGCTGGTGCTGTTTGGCATGGTGTTCAACCCGCTGACCGGGCGGCGCTATCCATTTCGACAGCCCAGCGAAACCCTGCCCAAAGAGGCGATCAGCCTTGCCGCCATTCTGGAGCGGTTGAAGCTGTCGGCCAATATCGGTGTGGCCGACCTTTCGCGCCTGATTGCCGCGGTCGAGGCCGAGGCAACAGCCCATCACCTTGGCCATATGGCCGCCGGGTCGATGATGACGGCAGCGCCGTTCACCCTGCCCCCCACGGCCACGCTGCCCGAGATGTCGGCGGCCTTCAGGGACCACCCGTTCCGCTCTATCCCCGTGGCCGAGCAGGGGCTGTATCTGGGGTTGGTGCGCCAGGCCGCGCTGATCGAGGCGGACGCGGCCGCCACGGCCAAGGATCTGATGATCGAGGTGCCAACCATTGCCCCCACCGCCGAACTGCCCGAGGTGCTGCCGCATCTGACAGCCGGTCGGCTGCGGGTTTTGCCGGTGGTTGATGATGGGCGGTTGCAGGGCATCATCACCCGGTCAGACCTGATCGGAGTGCTGGCCCGCGCGCTGCGCGGCGCCTAGCGCGATTTGCCGACGTTCATCACCCAGTAATATTGCCCCCCCGCCGTGGCCAGCCCCATCCCAATCTCGCTGACCCCCGGTTTCAGAATATTGGCCCAGTGCCCCGACGATTTGCGCCAGACACCCGCCGCACGGCCCACATCGGCACTGCCCATTTTGGCGATGTTTTCAGCCGCCGCGCGAAACCGATAGCCGTTTGATTTCAGACGTTGCCCCAAATCTGGCCCCCCCCAGCGCTGATGCGAGAAATAGCCGCGATCGGCCATGTCACAGGCATGGCCCTGCGCGGCCTTGGCCAGTGCGGCGCTTTTGGACAGGGTGTTCAGCCCCTTGGCTTTGCGCTGCGCATTGATCCATCCGATCATCTCATTCTCCAATGCCGTGGCATTGGCGGGTTCGGTGCAGGCCAAGGCCATCGGCGCGGGTGCCGCCATCGTCATGGCGATCAAAAGTGCTTTCCATATCATCGCTGTTTCCCTTTGTGTGATTGCGCTGGCAGTTTAGCAGGTTTTGCCGCCAAGGCGGTTAATCCTGTGTGGCCGCATGTCGCCCAGCCCACAGCCCCGTGGCCCAGCAGGCGGTCAGCAGATAGCCGCCGGTCGGGGCCTCCCAATCCAGCATTTCCCCGCAGACAAAAATGCCGGGCAGGGCGCGCAGCTCCAACCCCTCGGTCACAGCCGTTCGGGCAATGCCCCCCGCCACCGAAATCGCCTCGTCCAGGGGGCGCGGGCCAGCCAGCGGCACCGGCAAGGCCGTCACCGCCTGATGCAAGGGCAGGTCGCGGCCAAATTCCATCACCAAGGCCGCCGCCACCGGGGAAAGGCCCAGTTTGCGCAACCGGTTGCCCAGACTGTCTGACGACCGAAGCCGCGCGAGGCGCGTGGCCAATGCCGTGAGGGCAAGATCAGGCATCAGGTCAAGTGTCAGGGGGGCCCCCTGCCGCAGGGCGCGGCTGATGGCGTAGATACCGCCGCCTTCCAGACCCCGCGAGGAAACAACGAATTCTCCCCGCTCGATCTGATGGCCCGCATGCAGCGCAGCGCCTTTGACCGCCTGCCCGAAATGCCGCGCCATATGTGGCGACCATGGCACCATAAACCCCATGTTTGCCGGTTGAAACGGGGTGATCTGCACGCCCCGGTCGTGCAACCACGGCACCCAGGCGGCATCCGAGCCGAGCCGCGCCCAACTGGCCCCACCCAGCGCCAGCACCGTCACCGCCGGGCGCAGCACCTGCCGCCCCTCGGGCGTGTCAAAGGCCAGACCCGCGCCATCAAAGCCCTGCCAGCGCCAGCGCGTGCGGATCACAACCCCCAGCCCCGCCAGCCGCGCCAACCAGGCCCGCAGCAGCGGAGAGCCTTTCATCGCCACCGGAAACACCCGGCCAGATGAACCGGCAAAGACAGGCTGACCCAGATCGCGGCACCACGCCTGCACCTGCTCGGGGCCGAATTCCGTCAGCATCGGTGCCAGCCAGTCGCTGTCATATTGCGCCGCAAAGGCGGCCAAAGGGTCGTCCTTGGTGACGTTCAGCCCCGATTTCCCGGCCATCAGAAACTTGCGCGCGACAGTGGGCTTGGCCTCGGCCACCACCACCTTGCGCCCGGCCTGCGCCAAGGCCTGGGCGGCCATCAACCCGGCAGGCCCGGCCCCGATGACCAGCGCATCAATCATTCTGGGTCTTCAGATGCACCACCCGCTGCGGGAAGGGCATCTCGATCCCCTCGGCCTTCAGCGCGTTCCAGATCGCGAACAAGACTGGCGAGCGATACTTGTTCTTACCGTCATCAATACCGTTCACCCAGTATTCAACGACGAAATCCACACTCGATTCGCCAAAGCCCGCCAATTCACAATCCGGCCCATCAGGTTTTTGCAGCACAAATGGCAAGGCCGCGACGGCGGCTTCGATGATGTCGGGGATGCGGTTGATGTCGGTGTCATAACTGACCGAAAATTCGGCCTCATACCGATTGGCGCTGCCCGCATCCGAGTAATTGATCACCCGCGTGGTGATGAAATGCTCGTTCGGAACCACAATCCACTTGCCGTCAAAGGTTTCCAGCACACAGGCCCGGGCCGTCATCTTGACGATGGTGCCCTTTTCACCGCCATCCAGTTCCACATAATCGCCCACGGTGGTCTGGCCCTCGACCAGCAGGATGATGCCGCTGATGAAGTTGGCCGCAATCTGCTGCAGACCAAGCCCGATCCCGACGCCCAGCGCACCGCCCAACACGGCAATGGCGGTCAGGTCGATGCCCATGATGCTCATCAACAGCAGAAAGGCCGCGCCAAAGATCAGGATCTCGGTCGCCTTGACCGCCAGTTCACGCGTGGCCGGGCGCAATTCCTTTTGCGATTTGATGTAATCTGCCGATTGCCGGTTTGACCAGGTGCCCATCCAGAACAGCAGGGCCCCGGCAATCACGCCCCGGATCAGCGCCATCACCGAAAACTGGATGTTGCCCAGAACGATCTGCGCCTCTTCCAGCCGCAGCACGATATCGTCCAGCACCCCCAGCGCATAAAGCCCAGCCACCGGGATCAGCACATATTTCCCCAACAGCCGCAGGAACCCGTCGGTCAGCACCTCCTGCACCAGCAACCGCGCGGCGATAAAGATGAACAGACGCTTGCCAAAGGCGATGACATCGCCACTGCCAAACATCGACCGGGTAAAGGCCTCGCCCAGCGCCGTCAGCCCATAGGCGATCAGGGGCAGCATCAGGGGCAGGAACCGCAACGAAAAGCGCCGCAGGCCGGCGATCATCCCGGCTTTCTCGGCAGCCGGCGTCACTATCCGCGTCAGCGTCCGCGACAGCCGCCCTGCAATCAGCCGCGCCGCCAGATAGGCCACAACCAGCAGGGCAAATTGCGACCAGGCGGCCGGGCTGGTCAGCCAACCCAAGGCCATCTGCGCGGCCTGATCCAGCCAGCCCATCACCCTGCCCACAAGTTCGCTTTGCATATCCATCGCCAAACCTTGCCTTTTCGTCGCCTCGGCGCATTCTTTCGCCCGGAACCCAAGCCATGACAAGTGACCCTGACCCGATCTGCCCGCTTTGCCTGCGCCCTATCCCCCCGGATGTGGCCCAAAGCCTGCATCACCTGATCCCGAAACTAAAGGGCGGCAAAGGTGGGCCCACCATCCTTGTGCATCATATCTGCCACAAGGAAATTCACGCCCGTTTCACCGAATCCGAACTGGCCCGCCAGTTCAACACTCCCGCCGACCTGCGCGGGTCTGATCGCCTGCGCCCGTTTCTGGACTGGGTTGCCAAACGCCCACCCGGTTTTCTGTCGCGCGTTCCGGGTGGCCCGCGCAAGAAACGCTGATCAGACTGCCCTTCATCTTGGCCGAAATACTCCGGGGGTGAATGGGCCGCAGGCCCAGAGGGGGCAGAGCCCCCATCTGGTCCACAACCGCAAAAAACCCCGCCATGACAACATGGCGGGGCAAGAGGCACCGCAGGCGGACCACGGTGCAGGCGTAAAGCAAAGCGCAGCGGCACTCTGGCCCCAGCGGGCCTTGGGTCGGGCGCCTCAGTTCGGGCGGCTTTGATCTGCTTCCATCTCGGCGCGGATCTGTTGGCGCAGGATGTCGATCGGAATCATCTTGCCATCGCGCTTGAAGTGCCAATAGGTCCAGCCATTGCAGGACGGGGCCTTTTCGCAAGCCGCCCCCACCTGATGGATTGAGCCTTTGATCTCATGCCCGACCAGCGTGCCATCGGCGCGGACCTTGGCCTTGAACCGGTTGCCAACCGAGAAAAGTTCCTCTCCCGGGCGCAGCATGCCGCGTTCGACCACCTGGCCAAAGGGCACACGCGGCTCGGCACGTTTTGAACCGGTCACTTCCAGACCGCTGGCATCGAACTTGCGCACGCGGGCCAGACGTTCGGTCGCGGCTTTGCGATAGGCTTCCTCGCGCTCGATCCCGATGAAATCGCGGCCCAGCATCTTGGCCACGGCACCCGTGGTGCCGGTGCCAAAGAACGGGTCCAGCACCACATCGCCGGGGTTGGTGGTCGCCACCAGCACGCGGTGCAGCAGGCTTTCGGGCTTTTGCGTCGGATGGGCTTTTTCGCCCTGATCGTTCTTCAGCCGTTCATGCCCGGTGCAGATCGGCAACACCCAGTCAGACCGCATCTGCACACCGTCATTCAGCGCCTTCAGCGCCTCATAGTTGAAGGTGTATTTGGCATTTTCTTCCCGGCTGGCCCAGATCAGCGTCTCATGCGCATTGGTCAGGCGCTTGCCCTTGAAATTCGGCATCGGGTTGGATTTGCGCCAGACCACATCGTTCAGCATCCAATAGCCGGCATCCTGCATCGCGGCGCCGACCCGAAAGATGTTGTGATAGCTGCCGATCACCCAGATCGCACCGTGCGGTTTCAGCAGGCGACGCGCGGCGCGCAGCCATTCGCGGGTAAAATCGTCATAGGCGGCAAAGCTGGAAAACTGATCCCAATGGTCATCGACCGCATCCACCTTGCTGTTGTCGGGGCGGTGCAGATCACCCTTGAGTTGCAGGTTATAGGGGGGGTCGGCAAAGATCAGGTCAACAGAGCCTTCGGGAAGGCTGTTCATCGTCTCGATGCAGTCACCTGCAAGGATCTGGTTCAGCGGAAGCGGGGGCCCCGGCTGCGCGGTCGTTTTTGTCATATTCTGCCTCTGTGCCCAGCGTCATTTTGTGCGCCGTTTGTAGGGAATAAGATGAGTCAGAGGCGATTCGTCGTCAAATCCTTTTTTGAATCAATCACTTACGGAAACATCTTGATACAAGATATTGTGCACGGGCTTGAATGAACGTCTATGAACGGGGGTCACCCCAAGATTTAGAAGCGCCTGAAGATGGGCTTTTGTCGGGTAACCTGCATTCGCTTCCCAGCCATATCCGGGGTACTGTTGCGCCAAATCCACCATCAGCCGATCGCGTGTGACTTTTGCGCAAATCGAGGCCGCCGCGATCGACAATGATTTGGCATCCCCCTTCACCACAGCCTGCGCCGGAATCGTCAGACCACGGGGCAGCAGATTGCCGTCGATCAGCGCATGGTCGGCGACCAGATCGGCGGTCAGGCCCGCAATCGCGCGCTCCATCGCCAGATGGCTGGCCCGCAAGATATTCAGGCTGTCGATCTCTTCAACGCTGGCATGGGCGATGCTGACCCGCGCCACTTGGTGCAAGATCTCAAACAGCGCCTCGCGCCGGGCCAACGTCAGCGTCTTGGAATCGGCCAGCCCGGCAGGGATATGGTGCGGATCAAGCCAGACGGCGGCGGCCGTGACCGGCCCGGCCAATGGCCCCCGGCCCACTTCATCAACCCCCACGACAAAGGCCGCGCCCTGCGCCTGCGCGGCCTGCTCATAGCTGTAATCTGCAACCGGTTTTGCCATGGCCCTGATTAACCCGGCCGACCTGCGATAAAAAGGGGGCAAAGGCTGCTCGGCCCCTTGCCCCCACAGGCGGAGCGGCATGCTGGCCGCCCCCCGCCATTCCATCCTGCCGATCAATAGCGATCCCGCCGCGGACGGTCATCATCATAGCCACGGTGCGAATCGCGGCGGCGGTCGTCATAGCCATGCCCGCCCCCCCGGCGCCCCTCGACGCGAAAGCCAGCATCCAGCAGGCAGTCTTCGCCATAGACACGGGCCATCCGGCCGTTGATGCGGGCGTCAAAGGCACAGTGCCGGGGCAAACGGCCCTCAAACCGGCTGCGCGTCAGGCAGCGGGCGGGATAGACGGTCACAGCGCGACGCTTGCCCATGATATCGACCGCGCAATTTGCGGGCAGGCGGGGGGCCAGCCCGTGGCGGCTGGGCAAAGGGCCCTTGGCATTGGCATTGGCCTTGTCATCATCCAGCGAATGAATGATCGCCCCAAGGGCAATGGCCGCCACAAGGGCCTTGGCCAGATCATCCCCCGCCTTGTCCGCCCGTGCCGGCAGGGCCGAGGCCAGCATCAGGCCAAGGGCGGTCACCCCCACGGTCAGCGCCATCAGCAAACCGCGCACCGGGGTGCGGCGGGCGGCGGGCAGGCTGCGGCTGTAGAATTGGCTGCGGGTCGAAAACACATCGCTTGTCATGGTCATCTCCTTTGGGCTGGGGCAGAACCGTGCCTGCCAGACCGTCGCAACCAGCGCGGCGATCATCATGGGCCCAGTGTCGGCCCCCTTGCGCCAGACAGACAATATCGCCCCGCCGCTAGGCGATAGCGACCCGGCCCCCACCGGCCGCTATCGGATAACAGCCCCCCGATCTGACTGACGATATTGAATATCACACCCGATCTGCGCCAATGTGGCCTTACACGCCAAATCCGCCGCGTCTCCGGAAAGGAGAACCCGATGAACCGCCTTTCAACACATCTTCGCCAAGGCCTGCTGCCCACCCTTATGGCTGTTGCCATGGCAGCCGCCAGCCCGGCCTCGGCGGAATGTTACGCAGATTACAAGGCCAAGCAGGATAACCCCTTGCGCCTGCACTATGGTGTGGCGCAAGTCAGCGATGCGAATTGTTCACGCGCAGGGGCACAGGCCGAACTGTCGGGGCGTCTGGCCGCTGCGGGTTGGACGCTGTTGAACGTCGTTTCCACTTTTGGCCCCGAGGGCCTTGGCGAAAGGCAAGCGAGTGCAGGAGAGTACTTCCTCCGTTTCTGACAGCCTGCGGGCTGGCAACCGCGTTGTCGGCTTTGGCATCGCGGCCATTGTGCTGATCCTGTTCGGGGCAGCCCTGTTTCTGTTTCTGAACCTGCCCGATGCCAATGCGTTCAATGCAAAAGTTGAACGGCTGTTTGTCGAAAATGACAACCTGACCACCGGGGCCGAAATCAAGCTGCTGGAGATTCTGGCCCAAAGCGGCACCTCTTTCGCGCAGGTGCTGCAAAGCTATCGGGTTGTGATCTTTGTGCTGTTGATCTTTTCGACGGCGTTGCTGATTGCGGCGCTGGTGTTTCTGGTGATGATCATCGCGCTGAACCGGCGTATTTCCGCGATCCAGCGATCTGGCATTCAGGTGGCCAGCCTGATGATCAGCCGCGAAGGCCGGGCCGTTTACATCAACGATCTGGAATTCCAACTGACCGAGGCCGCGCTGGAAACCCTGTCGGTTCTGGCCGAGGCCCGGATGGATGACGAAGTGCTGACCGGCGCGCAGATCGAAGCGGTGATTTCAGGCCGTAACGAAGTGGATTGCGACGAAGCCGCAGGCGCCACCCGCATCAAGCGCCTGCGCGACTCGCTGGGCAACCAGTTGGTCAGCGAACTGCTGGTGAAAACCATCGCGCGGCGCGGCTATGTGCTGGCCGTGGGCAAGGATGTGATCCGCATGGTTTAGGCGTGCCGGAATTCGCCCCCCATTCCGGGCCGATTTGTGTGAAGACATCGGCGGTTGCGCCTGCCCGCCCTGTCAGCCGGCTGTTACAGGCCCGATGCATATGGGGTTGCATAAGGGGGGGTGGGGGCCTATTTAACGCCCCTCTTGTCCCTGATGCACCCTTGGGGGGAATGTGATGATCCAGACGCCGTTCTACCAGATCGACCGGGCCAAGCTGGCCCGCAATATGGCCATCATGGATGAGCTGCGACACGCCTCGGGTGCCAAGGTCTTGCTGGCGCTGAAATGCTTTGCCACCTGGCCCGTGTTTGACCAGATGCGCGACCATATGGATGGCACCACTTCGTCGTCGCTTTACGAGTTGAAGCTGGGGCATGAGACCTTTGGCAAGGAAACCCATGCCTATTCCGTGGCCTGGGCCGACCATGAGATTGCCGAGGCCGTGACCTGCGCCGACAAGATCATCTTCAATTCCATCGGCCAACTGGAACGCTTTGACAACCAGTCGGCCAATATCGCCCGTGGCCTGCGGCTGAATCCGCGCTTTTCCACCAGCGGTTTTGATCTGGCCGATCCGGCCCGCCCGTTCAGCCGTCTTGGCGAATGGGATGCGCAAAAGATTGAAACGGTGATGGACCGGATTTCGGGCTTTATGATCCATTACAATTGCGAGAATGCCGATTTTGATCTGTTCGATCAGCAACTGACCCGGATCGAGGACGAGTTCGCCCCGCTGCTGTCGCGCCTGAGCTGGGTCAGCCTGGGCGGTGGCATCCATTTCACCGGGCCGGGCTATCCGGTGGCAAAGCTGGCCGCGCGGCTTAAGCGGTTTTCGCAACGCTTTGGCGTGCAGGTCTATCTGGAACCGGGCGAAGCCGCGATCACCAATGCCGCCAGCCTTGAGGTGACGGTGCTGGATGTTCTGAACAACGGCAAGGATCTGGCGGTGGTCGATGCAAGCGTCGAGGCGCATATGCTCGATCTCTTGATCTATCGCCTGTCGGGCAAGATCGAAACCTCGGGCGACCACCCCTATATGATCTGCGGCAAATCCTGCCTTGCGGGCGATGTGTTTGGCGAATTCAACTTCCCCAACCGCCTGAATGTGGGCGACCGGCTGTCTATTGCGGATGCTGCGGGCTATACAATGGTCAAGAAAAACTGGTTCAACGGCGTCAAGATGCCCAGCATCGTGGTGCGTGAACTGGATGGCAGCCTGATGGTTGCGCGGGAATTCGGCTATGCCGATTTCAAGGGCAACCTTGGCTGATCCTGCCAGTGCCCACCCTAGCCAAGGGCGCGATGCCCCCACCTCCCTCTGTCCTTAAAGGAGACGGTTCGAAGTGAAACGGAATGTTCTGATCGTTGGCGCCGGGGGCGTCGCTCAGGTTGTGGCCCATAAATGCGCCCAGCATAATGACCGTTTGGGTGATCTGCATATCGCCAGCCGCACCGTGACCAAGGCGCAGGCCATCATCGACTCTGTCCATGAAAAGTCGGCCATGAAGGTTCCCGGCGTCTTTACCGCCCATGCGCTGAACGCGATGGACAGCGCCGCCGTGGCCGCCCTGATCCGTCAGACAGATGCGCAGATCGTGATCAACGTCGGCTCGGCCTTTGTGAACATGACGGTGCTAGAGGCCTGCATCGAAACCGGTGCCGCCTATATGGATACCGCCATTCACGAAGACCCGGAAAAAATCTGCGAAACGCCGCCGTGGTATGGAAATTACGAATGGAAGCGCCGCGACCGCTGCCGCGCCGCCGGCGTGACGGCCATTCTGGGCGTGGGTTTTGACCCCGGCGTGGTGAATGCCTATGCCCGCATCGCCGCCGATATGCTGGACAGCGTGGCCTCGATCGACATCGTAGATATCAACGCAGGCAGTCATGGCCGCTGGTTCGCCACCAATTTCGACCCCGAAATCAACTTCCGCGAATTCACCGGCACGGTCTATTCCTGGCAGAACGGCGCGTGGCAATCGAACACGATGTTCGAAGTGGGCCGCGAATGGGATCTGCCCGTGGTTGGCACCCAAAAGGCCTATCTGACCGGCCATGATGAGGTGCATTCGCTGTCGGCCAACTATCCGCAGGCCGATGTGCGGTTCTGGATGGGCTTTGGCGACCATTACATCAACGTCTTCACCGTATTGAAAAACCTTGGCCTTCTGTCCGAAAAGCCGGTGAAAACCGCCGAAGGGCAAGAGGTTGTTCCGCTGAAAGTGGTCAAGGCCGTGCTGCCCGACCCTGCCAGCCTTGCCCCCGATTACACGGGCAAGACCTGCATCGGCGATCTGGTCAAGGGCACCAAGGATGGCCAACCCGCCGAGGTGTTCATCTATAACGTCGCCGACCACAAAGACGCCTATACCGAGGTCGGCAGCCAGGGCATCAGCTATACTGCCGGCGTGCCCCCGGTTGCCGCCGCCCTGCTGATTGCCGATGGCACCTGGGATGTCGGCACAATGGTGAATGTCGAGGAACTGGACCCCGCGCCGTTCATCAATCTGCTGAACCAGATCGGCCTGCCCACCCGCATCAAGGATGCCAAGGGCGACAGACCTCTGACATTCTGATCCGACAAAAGAGAAACCCGCCCGATTCGGCGGGTTTTTTCTTATGTGTGTTTGGAAACGGGTGGTATCGACTGCCAGATCACGGTCTTGCCGCAGCCTTGCTGCCAGACTGATGCAATCTGGCAGACACAACCTGTAAAAGTCGCGCCGCAAACCTCAAAAGAACAGGATGAAGCAGTCTCCGGGCAATCAGTGCAGCACCTCGAAGTGCTGTCACAAGACGCAACCATCTTAAGACGATCAGAGAGTTCAGTGGTGAGCCCGACAGGATTCGAACCTGTGACCCACTGATTAAAAGTCAGTTGCTCTACCAACTGAGCTACGGGCCCACAACTTGGGCGCTGATTACGGGCAGGCGCGGATGGGGTCAAGGGCAAAAAGGCTTCCCTCTGGCAAATTATCGAAAGCCGGCGTATATGCCCGGCCATGAACCAGAAAACTCGCCCCTCTGGCCTGCCCTTCATGAAAATGCACGGTGCTGGCAATGACTTCGTGGTGATCGACTCGCGCGGTGGCGCGGCGCGGGTCACCCCTGCATTGGCCCGGGCCCTGGGCGATCGCAATCGCGGCGTGGGTTTCGACCAGCTGGCCGAGATTCGCGACAGCCATGGCGACACCGATTTCACGCTCGATTTCTGGAACAACGATGGCAGCCGCGCCGGGGCCTGCGGCAATGCCACCCGCTGCGTGTCTGACTACATGATGCAGCAATTGGGCAAACCGGCCATCAGCCTGACCACCACCCGCGGCACCCTGTCGGCCCGCCGCCAGCCCGATGGCCGCGTCAGCGTCAACATGGGCCTGCCCCAGCTTGATTGGAATCAGATCCCCCTCTCACACCAGCTTGACCCGCTGCACCTGCCCCTGCCCGGCGATCCGGCGGCCGTGGGTATGGGCAACCCGCATTGCGTGTTCTTCGTGGCAGATGCCGAAGCCGTCGATCTGCCCGGCCGCGGCCCCGGCCTTGAACATGACCCGCTGTTCCCCCAGCGCACCAATGTCGAATTCGCCAGCCTGCTGGGCCCCAACCACCTGCGCATGCGCGTGTGGGAACGTGGCACCGGCATCACCCTTGCCTGCGGCTCGGGCGCCTGCGCCACCGCCGTGGCCGCCCACCTGCGCGGCCTGACCGGCAGGCAGGTGCGGCTTGATCTTGATGGCGGCACACTCGACATCGATTGGCGCGACGACGGCGTCTGGATGACCGGCCCCACAGCCCATGTCTTTGACGGGCACCTGTCTGATGCCTTTCTGGCCCAACTGACATGACAGCCCCGGTCTTTTCCACCCTTGGCTGCCGCCTGAACGCCTATGAAACCGAGGCGATGAAGGAACTGGCCCAAGCCGCCGGCCTGCAAGGCGCGGTAATCGTGAACACCTGTGCCGTGACGGCCGAGGCCGTGCGCAAAGCCAAGCAAGAGATCCGCAAACTCGCCCGCGAAAATCCGGGCGCCGCGGTCATCGTCACCGGCTGCGCCGCCCAGACAGAACCCGAAACCTTTGCCGCGATGCCCGAAGTCACGCGCGTGATCGGCAATCATGAAAAAATGCAGGCCGACACCTGGGCCAACCTGCGCCGCCCCGCCGATTTCATCGGCGACAGCGAAAAGATCATGGTCGATGACATCATGTCGGTGCGCGAAACGGCAGGCCATCTGATCGACGGCTTTGGCCGCCACCGCGCCTATGTGCAGGTGCAAAACGGCTGCGACCACCGCTGCACCTTTTGCATCATCCCCTATGGCCGCGGCAATTCCCGCTCGGTCCCGGCGGGCGTGGTGATCGACCAGATCAAACGCCTGGTGGACAAAGGCTTTAACGAGGTGGTGCTGACCGGCGTTGACCTCACCTCATGGGGGGCCGACCTGCCCGCAACCCCGCGCCTTGGCGATCTGGTGATGCGCATCCTGCGCCTCGTGCCCGATTTGCCGCGCCTGCGCATCAGCTCGATCGATTCGATCGAAGCGGATGAAAACCTGATGCTGGCCATCGCCACCGAACCCCGGCTGATGCCGCATCTGCATCTGTCCTTGCAGGCGGGCGATGACATGATCCTCAAACGCATGAAGCGCCGCCACCTGCGCGACGACGCCATCGCCTTTTGCCAAGAGGCCCGCCGCCTGCGCCCCGACATCATCTTTGGGGCCGATATCATCGCAGGCTTTCCAACCGAAACCGAAGAGATGTTCACCAACAGCCTGCGCCTTGTGCAGGATTGTGACCTGACCTTCCTGCATGTCTTCCCCTTCAGCCCGCGCAAAGGCACCCCCGCCGCACGGATGCCCCAAGTGAATGGCACGCAGATCAAAGACCGCGCCGCCCGCCTGCGCGCCGCAGGCGATGCCGCCCTGTCGCGCCATCTGGCCGCACAAACCGGCGCAAGCCACCGCATCTTGCTGGAATCGCCCATCCTTGGCCGGACCGAGCAGTTTACCGAGGTGGATTTTGCCACGGCCCAACCCGAAGGCCAGATCGTCACCGCAACAATCACCGGCCACAGCGGCCAGCGGCTGACGGCCTGACCCCCGGCCAAACTCTGCGCCCCGTGCCAGCCGCAGGTGCCTCCGGCGGGGATATTTAAGAACAGGCGAAATCCAAAGCGCCGCGCCCGGCCCCTTCATCTGTTCAAAAATATCCCGGGGGTCAGCGGTTTTGCAAAAACCGCGACAGGGGGCAGCGCCCCCTGCCTTAGGCGCCGCGCGGCATCGGGTGCTGCGCCTTGTTATAGGGTTTCCAATCCGTGATATCGGGGTAGAACTGCCGCCGCCACGCCCGCACACGCGGGTTCATAACTCGTTTCCACAGCGGCGGAATCATCGCCATCGTGGTCATGGCCGGATAGCCATAGGGCAATTGCGGCGCCTCATCCTCGGCATAGGTCTGCAACAGCGGAAACCGGCGGTCGGGTTTGTAATGGTGGTCGGAATGGCGCTGCAAATTGATCAGCAACCAGTTCGAGGCCCGATGGGACGCGTTCCATGAATGGCGCGGCAGCACATGCTCATACTTTCCCTCGCCCAGATGGCGGCGGGTCAGGCCATAATGCTCGATGTAATTCACCAGTTCCAACTGCCAGATGGCAACCCCCGCCTGCCACAAGAACAGCGCCAGCCCTTGCCAGCCACCCAAGGCAAAAGCCAGCGTCAGGGCCAGGGCCTGCAACGCGCCATAGCGCCAGAACGGGTTCGACCGATGCCAGACCGGCAGGCCGCGCCGCGCCAGCATCGCCTTTTCTGCCGCAAAGGCCGAACGCAGGCTGCCCCGCAGCACCCGTGGGAAAAACCGTTGGAATCCTTCGTTATAGCGCGCCGTCACCGGGTCGCGCGGGGTGCCAACCCACAGGTGATGCACCCGCAAATGCTCGCTGCGGAAATGGCCATACATCACCATCGCCAGCAGCAGATCCCCCATCCAGCGCTCTAGCCGATCTTTCTGATGCATCAGTTCATGGCTGTAATTGATGCCGATCGTGCCCGAGATCACGCCCATGCCAAAGAACAGGCCAATCTTTTCCGCCACCCCCAAATCGCCGGCGCGTGGCACATACCAGATCAGCCCGAACAGCACGATGGCCTGCAACGGGGCCCAGATCAGGGTGATCAGCTTGTACCAGATCAGATCGTCCTCTTCGGTGCTCAGGTCGGGGTTGTCCTCATTCAACCCGGTGATCGCATCCAGCAGCGAAAACATCCCCCAGGAAAACACCGGCAGCAACAGCACCGTCCAGCCACCCACCGTGGCCCCGATCAGCGCCAAAGGCACCATCAGCAGCGACAGCCAGAACGGCAACGCGCTTTTGAACTGGCTTACCTGTTCGGCCGGAATTGTGGTCATCTTCGCCCCCCGTTTTCGCGCATCCTGCGCGCAAGGCTTGCGACAATCAACGTGGCACAAAGGCCGCTGACGCCATGTCCCATGCCTTGCGCATGACGGTGGGCAGATCGCCGGGCCGGAACTCTGCCCGAGGCACCCAGACCCCGCGCAAAAGTGGTGCGCCAACCGGCACATCCGCCACCATCAGGCGCAGATACAGGTGAAAATGGGTGAATGTATGGCGCACCTCTCCGGCCTCGTGCCACTTGGCCGCGACCGGGGCCTCGCCCCCCGCGCCATCCCAGCCATCGCCCGGAAAGCCCCGCATCCCACCCAGCAGCCCCCGCTCTGCCCGTCGCTCCAGCACAAAGCCATCGCCTTGGCGGACGATCCAGACCGTGCCGTGCCGCACCGGCTTGTCGCCTTTGGGCAGTTTGCGCGGCAACTCGGCGGCAATGCCCTGCGCGCGGGCGGCACACTCGGCCATCCAGGGGCAGATGCCGCAGGCCGGGTTGCGCGGGGTGCAGATCGTGGCCCCCAGATCCATCACCGCCTGCGCATAATCGCCCGGTCGATGGTGCGGTGTCAGCCGCGCGGCCAGTGCCGTCAGGGCAGGCTTGGCCAGGGGCAAGGGCTGCTCAACCGCGAAATACCGCGCCATCACCCGCTCGACATTGCCATCCACCACCACTGCGGCCTCGTCATAGGCAATCGCCGCCACGGCACTGGCGGTATAGGGGCCAATGCCCGGCAGGCCCAACAGCCCCTCTCGCGTCGTCGGGAAAACGCCGCCATGGTCGGCCACCACGGCCCGCGCGCATTTCAGCAGGTTACGCGCACGGGCGTAATAGCCAAGCCCCGCCCATTCCCCCATCACCGCGTCGTCATGCGCCGCCGCCAGATCGGCCACCGTGGGCCAGCGCGCCGTAAAGCGGTGGAAATAGTCCTTCACCGCCGCCACCGTGGTCTGCTGCAACATCACCTCGGACAACCAGACGCGATAGGGATCAGGCCGCACCCCTGCGGCCCGGTCGGCGGGCGACACGCGCCACGGCATCACCCGCGCCGCCCGGTCATACCAGGCCAGCAGCGCCGCACTCAAATCTCCGTCACGCAATCTTTATGGTCCTTCCCGGCTTTTCGGCCGCCAAAGCTCTGGCACCTCGCGCTTGCCCGGCTAAGATAGCGGGAACCAACCAGAGGACCAGATGGCCCGAACCCCTGCCCCCCCTCCTTCGGCGCATCGCCGGATGCGCGGCTTTGAATCCGCCTTTGGATTCATGAAGGAACCCGTCCGCCGGGCCGGGGAAACGCGGGGCTTTGCCGTGGCCCGTCTGCTGACCCACTGGGCCGAGGTGGTGGGCGAAGACCTTGCCCAGACCACCCGCCCTGTCAAGGTGGGTTACGGCCGCGAAGGCCTTGGCGCAACGCTGACCCTGCTGACCACCGGCGCGCAGGCCCCGATGGTGGAAATGCAAAAAGACCGAATCCGCGACAAGGTGAATGCCGTTTACGGCTATAACGCCATCTCGCGCATTCACATCACCCAAACCGCCCCCGTGGGCTTTGCCGAGGGGCAGGCCGAATTCAGCCCCGCCCCAAAGGCACCAAAACCCACCGATCCCGCCATCGCCGCCAAGGCCGCAGAAACCGCAGCGCCGATTCAAGACGCCATCCTGCGCGCCGCGCTTGAAGCCTTGGCCCAAAACATCCTAAACCGTCGCAAAGCGAAGGAAATCGAATGACCAAACCGTTGAAAACCTCTCTGGCCGTCGTGGCCGTGGCTGCCGTTGCCGGCTTCGGCCTGTGGTCGATGACTCAGCAAGACACTGCCCTGCCGCTGACGCCGATTGCCCCCGCGAATGCGCAATCCACCAGCACAGACACCGCCACGGCCACACCTGCGCAGATCGAGATCAAGGACATGACCCTTGGCCAGGAAGATGCGCCGGTGACGATGATCGAATATGCATCCTACACCTGCCCGCATTGCGCCACCTTTCACGATGCCGTCTTCAAGGATCTGAAGAAAGATTACGTCGATACCGGCAAGGTGCGCTTTGTCTATCGCGAGGTCTATTTTGATCGCTATGGCCTTTGGGCCGCGATGATGGCGCGCTGTGGCGGCGACATGCGCTATTTCGGCATTCAAGACATCCTCTACAGCACCCAATCCGAATGGGCGGCGTCGGATGATGCCAATATCGTGGTCGGCAATCTGAAGAAAATCGGCAAGACCGCCGGGATGGATGACGCAACGCTGGATGCCTGCCTGCAAGATGGCACCATGGCCCAGGCACTGGTCGATCACTACGAAGCGAACATGGCCGAATATGACATCAAGGGCACGCCGTCGATCGTGATCAACGGCACGGTTCATTCGAACATGACATATGCCGAACTGAAAACCATCCTCGGTGCCGAGCTTGCCAAGTAAATGAGCCCGAACCCCGCCCCGCTGGCCCCCGCCCCACTGACTGGCGTCAAGGTCATCGAACTGGCCCGCATCCTTGCCGGGCCTTGGGCGGGGCAAACCCTGGCCGATCTTGGGGCCGATGTGCTGAAGGTTGAGGCCCCCGAAGGCGATGACACCCGCCGCTGGGGCCCGCCCTTCATCGACAATGGTGATGACAGATCAGCCGCCTATTTCCACGCCACCAACCGGGGCAAACGCTCGGTCACCTGTGATTTCCGCACGCCTCAGGGGCAAGAACTGGTGCGCAAACTGGTGGCCGATGCCGATGTGGTGATCGAGAATTTCAAGGTGGGCGGTCTGGCCAAATACGGGCTGGATTATACCAGCCTGCGGGCGGTGAACCCGCGCCTGATCTATTGCTCGATCACCGGTTTCGGGCAAGACGGTCCCTATGCGCATCGCGCGGGTTATGACTTCATCATTCAAGGCATGGCCGGGTTGATGAGTGTGACCGGCGAGCCTGATGGTCAGCCGCAAAAGGTGGGCGTCGCCGTTACCGATATTTTCACTGGCGTCTATGCCGCAACCGCCATTCTGGCCGCGCTGCACCAGCGCCAGACGACCGGCCTTGGCCAGCAGATCGACATGGCGCTGATGGATGTGGCTGCCAGCATCATGGCCAATCAGGCGATGAACTATCTGGCCACCGGGGTTGCGCCGCAAAAAATGGGCAATGCCCACCCCAATCTTGCGCCCTATGCGGTGTTCGATTGCGCCGACGGCTGGTTGATTCTGGCAACGGGCAACGATGGGCAGTATCGCAAGCTCTGCGCCATTCTGGGCCTTGACGATATGGCCACCGCCCCCGCCTTTGCCACCAATGCCGACCGCGTCACCAATCGCGCCGAAATGACCCGCCGCCTGACCGAGGTTACGCGCCGCTGGACCAAGGCCGATCTCTTGGCCGCCTGCGAAGATCAGGGCGTGCCCGCCGGCCCGATCAACGATCTGGCCGAGGTTTTTGCCGATCCGCAAATCGTGGCACGCGGCATGCAGATCGCGCCACAGGGCATTCCCGGCGTCCGCTCACCGTTTCGGTTTTCCGGGGCCGATCTGGCGCTGGATCACGCCGCGCCCCGCTTGGGCCAGCATCAATCCGACCTCAAGGAATAGCGGCCCTTTGTGGGTTTCGCTGTGGTCACGCCTGTGACCACGGATGAACCACAGATGCACCACGCAACAACCACGCCTATCCCACGCTGGTGGCTTGCGGTTTCAGCAGCCGGTCCAATGCGGACTCTAATGCCGTTGCATCGTCAAACTGCAACCGCACCACCATGGCCAAAACCCGATGCCGATGGGCTGCAGGCAGCCGGATCTGGTCTTTTTCCGTGGTCACCAACTGCGCGCCCAGCACTTGGGCCTCAGCCTCTAACCTATTAAGAAGAATATCAGAAATCGGCTGATGGTCATCCAGCGCCACGGCCTTCACCACCTCTGCGCCTTCGGCTTTCAGCGTGGCAAAGAACTTTTCCGGGTGCCCAATCCCCGCAAAGGCCAAAACCCGCTGCCCCTGCCAGTCCATCCCCATCTGCACAGGTGCCAGTCGGGCCGTCAGATGCGGCACGGAAAGGGCGCCAGACCATTGATCTGCAAAGGTTTTCTGCGCCTCATCTGGCCCGATCGACAGCACCAGATCAGCCCGTTTCATCCCCTGATCCACCGGTTCCCGCAAGGGCCCAGCAGGCAGACAAAACCCATTGCCAAACCCCCGCGCCGCATCAACGACTATGATCGACAAGTCCTTGATAACGCTTGGATTCTGGAACCCATCATCCAGCAAGACCACCTCAGCCCCCGCCGCCTCGGCCGCCCGCACCCCGGCCTCTCGGTCCTTGGCCACCCAAGTCGGCGCAAAGGCGGCCAGCAGCAGGGGTTCATCCCCCACCAGATCAGCCCGCTGCCCCAGCGGATCAACCCGCAAAGGCCCCTGCGCCGAACCTCCATAACCCCTTGAAACAACGTGGCATTTAACACCACGCGCCATCAGCAGGCCCATCAGCGCAATGGTTGTCGGCGTCTTGCCTGTGCCACCAACATTCAGGTTGCCCACACAGATCACAGGCACTTTGGCCCGATACCCCTGCTTGGCCACCCGGCGCTTTGTCGCTTGGGCATAAAGCGCCCCCAAAGGCCATAAAAGCCACGCCCAAAGGCCTGGAATCCTTGGTGAATTCTGCCAAAAGGCCAAAGGGCGCATCACCCTGCCCTCGCCATCAGATCACGGATCAAATCCAGCACATGCGCCGTCACATCGGCCCCGGCCGAAGCAACGCCCCAAGCCGATTGCGCCAACCGCGCCGCCTTGTCCGGCGCCATCAGATCCGCCAAAGCCTCGGCCAGATCTCGCCCATTCCCCACCGCCCGCGCCGCCCGCGCCGCCCCAAGGCGACCAAAGCTGCTGCCATGGGGGCCGGGACGAGGGCCGTAAAGGATGGCAGACCCCAAGGCTGCGGGCTCCATCGGGTTGCGCAAGCAGCCCTTGCCCGCCAGACTGCCGCCCAAAAATGTAATGGGTGCAAGGCGATACCAAAGCCCCAGTTCTGTCATGCCATCGGTGATGAACACCTCGACATCTGGCTCTGGCTCTTCGTCTTGCGCTCGCCGCGCCACCACCCAGCCTTCCTCTTGTGCCAAACGCGCGGCCAAGGCATCGGCCCGTTCGGCCTCTTGCGGGGCGATGATCAGCAACAAACGATGCGCCAAAGACAGCGTGGACCGATGCGCCGCAATCACCGCCGCTTCCTCTGCCTCGGGCAGGCCAGAGGCCAACCAGACCGGCCGCGTGGCCAACAGCTTTGCCAAAGCCGCCCGCTCAGCCTCAAGGCAAGGCAACGCTGCACTTTCCTCTTCCAAGCGCCCCATCGCGCGAACCGACGCCTGGGCCGCCCCAGCCCGCCGAAAACTGCGGGCCGAGGCTTCGTCCAGCGCGATCACATGCTGAAAGCTTTGCAGCGAAGATCTCACAAGCCCTGGATACCAGCCATCGCGCCCGCGCAAAATATAGGGGGTTCGCGCATCAAGCATCAGGGCAGGAATGCGGCGTTCATCGGCTTCATGCAGGGCAGCAGGGCGCAGTTCGCCATCAGAGAACACGACAACCTGAGGGCGCCAATGATCAAAAAAGGCGCGTATGTCGGCAGGGTCGTCTTCCGGGGGCGCCTCATACAGCACCCCTATGGGCACGGCGACAACCTCTGGGCAGGTCAGCACCACAGCGCAGCCGTCTTCATCCATCAGGGTCCGGGCAAGTTCTGCCAGCCCCGCCACGCAATCGGCAGTTGGCGCATGCAGCCAAACAAGCGGGCCACCTGGCCGCGCAGCCCGCTGCACCACCCGCCCCGCCTGGGGCCGTGGGCGCAGCGTATACAGCGTCAGACCAAGGGAATGAACCATGCGCCTGCCAGGTTACGCGCCCATCTCACCCGTCGGGGAACCCGCAATCTCTTCGTCGCGCAGGCGGTGAATATGGGCGATGAAATAGCGCATATGGGCGTTATCCACGGTCCGCTGCGCCTCGGCTTTCCACGCTTTGTGGGCCGAATCGTAATCGGGAAACATGCCCACGATGTGAATATCATTCACGTCCTTGAACACCGATTTTGAGGGATCGACCAGTTCGCCTCCAAAGACGAGGTGAAGCCGCTGTGCCATTTATCGCTCCGATCTGCTTTGGGAAACAAGGCCATGAAGGTGCAGACGAGTCGGCCCTGCTGAATGCGCGCAGCCTAGCGAGGTCAGGTGCCGGGTCAAGCCCGTCTGGACCCGTTTACCGATTGGGAAGGATTGGCAGCCTATCGTGGCGCTGATCGCAGAACTTGATCGGAAATCGGGTGAAACCTGTGCAGAAAACCGCCTTGCTTGCGCTGTTCCTTGTGCTGGCCGCGTTGCCACTTCCGGTTCTGGCATCGCGGCAGGGGCCCTCGTGCGACCATGCCGCTGCCAATGCGGCCAGTCAAACCGGTGTGCCAGAGGCTATTCTTCTGGCCATCGCGCGGGTTGAGGCGGGCCGCCAACAGGGGGGCGGCTTTGCCCCTTGGCCCTGGACGGTGAATCAAGGCGGCCGCGGCAGCTTTTTTGACAGCCGCGATCTGGCGGTTGATCACGTCAAACAGGCTTTGTCGGCCGGCGAAACAAACATCGACATCGGCTGTTTTCAAATCAACTGGCGTTGGCACAATGAGGCCTTTCCGTCAGTCGAAGCGATGTTCGACCCCGATCGGAATGCCCTTTATGCGGCGCGCTTTCTGCAACGCTTGCTGGCCGAGACAGGATCATGGGAGGGCGCGATTGGTGCCTATCACTCTCGCAAATCTGACGCAGCCGAGGGCTATCTGACCAAGGTCGCCCAGCATCTTGGCGCGCCGGGTGATCCGCCGGCTGCCGCAATGTCACCCGCGGCCCCTGCCGCCCCCCGCACGAACACTTACCCCCTGCTGCAAGGCGGCGGCGGGGCCCTGGGGTCTTTGGTGGCGCAAGATGCCGCCCTAGCCACACCATTTCTGTTGCGCTGAGGGTGGTGATGCCAAAACTGACTTTGCAGTCTTTGTTCCGCCCGACCATCCTGCTCGCCTTGGCGCTGATGGCCGTCATCGTGATGATGGTTCTTCCTGTGCCGGCCTGGCTGCTGGATATCGGGCTGGCCCTGTCTTTCGCCTTGGCGATCCTGATGCTGACGGTGACCTTGTTCATCGAGCGGCCTTTGGATTTTTCGGCCTTTCCCACGATTCTGCTCGCGTCGCTGATGCTGCGGCTGTCTTTGAACGTATCCTCGACCAAACTGATCATCGGCCAGGGACATACTGGCACAGATGCCGCCGGATCGGTCATCGAGGGTTTTGCCAGCTTTATCATGGGCGGCAATGTTCTGTTGGGGTTGGTGATTTTCTGCGTGCTGCTGATCGTCAACTTCATGGTGATCACCAAGGGCGCGGGCCGTATGGCCGAGGTTGGCGCGCGCTTTGCCCTTGATGGTATGCCGGGGCGCCAGTTGGCCATTGATGCCGATATGGCCGCCGGGGCGATCACCCATGCCGAGGCCAAAGAGCGGCGCGAAACAGAACTGGCCGAGACGAATTTCTTTGGCTCGCTCGACGGGGCGTCGAAATTCGTCAAGGGCGATGCCGTGGCCGGGCTGCTGATCACCTTGCTGAACATCGTGATGGGGCTGGTGATGGGCGTGGCTATCCACGGGATGCCTGTTGGCCGCGCCTTTGAAACCTATGCGATCCTGACGGTGGGCGATGGTCTGGTCAGCCAGATCCCCGCTGTCATCATCTCGGTCGCGGCGGCCCTGTTGCTGGCAAGGGGCGGGTCCAAGGGCGCCGCCGATGTCTCGTTTTTTGCCCAACTCAGCCGCTATCCGGGCGCGCTTGGCACAGTGGCTGTCCTGATGGCCCTGTTCGCCCTTGTCCCCGGCATGCCGTTTCTCCCGTTTATCCTTGGCGCTGCGGCCCTGGCGGCAACGGCCATGATGACAGCACGGGGCAGGGCTGCGGCGGCGGCCTCGGACACCAAGATCGAGGAGGAGGCACCGCGCAAACGCCCCTTGGGGGATGTGCTGGATTTTGACGAAATCCACCTTGAGTTCGCAACGGATCTTGTCTCGATGGTGCTGGACCCGGGCACCGGTCTGGATGGCCGAATTGGCAATATGCGCAATCACATTGCCAGCCAATATGGCCTGATCTTGCCAGAAATCCGCCTGACCGACGAACCCACATTGCCCCCCAACATCTATCGTATCCGCATTCAAGGGGTTGAACGGGTCAGCAACCGGCTGATGCCAAACCGCTGCCTTGTCTTGCTGAATGACGGAATCACCGCCCCCCCCGGGGTTGATGTCAGCGAACCGGTTTACGGCACCCCTGCCCGCTGGATCGATCGGGATCTGCAGGAAGACGCAATCGTCTCGGGCCTGACGGTGGTGACCCCGCCCGAAGTGCTGGCAACGCATTTGCTGGAAATCATCCGCGGCAATCTGGCCCGTCTGTTGTCCTTGCGGGGGTTGCGTCGCCTGCTGGACGAATTCGTGAATGTGTCCGACCCTCAGCGTGCCCAGGCCAACCGCCGCCTGCTGGATGAGATGGTGCCCGACAAGGTGCCGATGGATCTGCTGCTTGCCGTTTTGCGCCTGCTGCTGGAAGAGCGGGTTTCAATCCGCAATCTCCCCCTGATCCTCGAGGCGATTGCCGAGGCGCGTGGCTATCCCTCTCCTGAACTGATTTGCGAACATGTGCGGCAACGGCTGGGGTTCCAACTGGTCGCCGATCTGAAACGCGATGACGGCACCATCCCCCTGATCCAGCTTGCCCCCGAGTGGGAGCGCGTTTTCCGCGATCATCAGATCGAAGGCGATCGTGGCAGTCGCGATGTGGCACTGCCGCCCGAGGTTTTTGCCCGCCTCTCTGGCCTGATGGCCGAACGCCTGAACACCGCGGCCGAGGCCGGCGCAACGGCAGGCTTTATCACCTCTGGCCTGCGACGGCGCTTTCTGCGCACGGTCCTTTCAACCCGTGGCGTCACAGCCCCCGTGTTGTCTTACGAAGAGGTCGGGGTCGAGGCGAGACCTGCCTTTGTTGGGCTGGTGCCGCAATGACCGAGCTGCTGAACCTGCTTATGCGTGATTTCGGCGTGGCAAGCCCCGTTGTCGTGGCCGCCGCCTTGGCGTTCTTGCGTGTCGGGGCAGCCATGGCTGTCCTGCCCGGTCTGGGCGAACAGTCAATCCCGGCCCGCATCCGCCTTGCCACGGCCATTCTGCTTTCCGTCGCCCTTACCCCCGCCATCATGGCGCAGGTGCAGGACATCCCCTTTGCGCAGGCCCTCTTGCCCGAAATGGTCATCGGTCTGACGCTTGGCATCGCCTTGCGGTTCTTTGTCTTTGCCTTGGCAACCGCGGGCGCAATCATTGCAAATTCAACCTCGCTTTCGCAGCTTTTTGCCCAAGGCGCAGAACCGCAACCTGCCATTTCACAATTCTTGGTCATGGCCGGCATCTCCCTGGCACTGGCAACCGGCCTGTTGCCAAAATTGGTCGGCTATCTGCTCTTGTCCTATGATGCCTTTCCTGCTGGCCAGTTTCCGCAGGCCGAAAGGCTGGCAGGCTGGGCCATGCATCACGCAGATGTTGCCTTTGCCCTCGGCTTTCAGATCGCCTTGCCCTTTGCCGTCGCATCGCTGCTGTACAATCTGGCCCTTGGGATCATCAACCGGGCGATGCCACAGTTGATGGTCACATTCATCGGCGCCCCTGCACTCAGCCTGGGTGGCCTTGCGCTGATGGCGTTGGCCACGCCCCTGCTGCTGTCAGTGTGGTTGCAGGCCTTCAACAGCTTTCTGCTTCCCACCCCGGCTGGCTAGAACATCCCATGTCAGCAAGCGAAGAAAACAGCGACGACAAAGAACACGAACCCTCTGCAAAGCGGCTTGATGATGCACGCAAGAAAGGTGATGTCGCGCGCTCTGCAGATCTGATGGCAGCCTCATCCTATTTGGGTCTGTATGTTGCGGCATCTTTGGGTGCGCCGGTCATCATAGGGGCAGCGACAGCAGGAAAGTCTTTCCTGGATCATGCACCAGAGATCGCAACGACATCGGGCACAGCACTGGCGCCGTATCTGGGTGGGTTTCTCGTCGCGACCGTGGGGCCATGCCTTTTGCTGATGCTTCTTCCCGGTGCCGCCAGTCTGCTGACCGTCTTGGCACAGCGGGGTCTTGTCTTTGCGCCGTCAAAACTGGCACCAAAACTTTCACGCATCTCGCCGATGGCAAACGCCAAACAAAAGTTCGGACCCGAAGGCCTGTTCGAATTCGCGAAGAACACTATCAAACTTTTGTTAATCGCAACGGCACTTGGTCTTTTCATCGGGCAGAACCTGCAAGACATCATCAGCCTGGCCGCATTAGAGGCCGGTCCCGGCACCGTCTTTCTGTTGCGCCTTTTGGGAGAGTTCTTGATGATTTCGGCCCTTTTGACGGGGGTAATCGGGGCAATCGACTTTCTCTGGCAGCGTCATGCACTCCTTCGGCGCAATCGCATGTCGCGTCAGGAAATGCTGGACGAGATGAAGGACAGCGACGGCGACCCCCAGGCCAAAGCCACCCGAAAGCAGCGCGGCCAAGAGATCGCGATGAACCAAATGCTCGCCGAGGTGCCGTCAGCCAGCGTGATCATCGTCAACCCGACGCATTACGCTGTGGCTCTACGCTGGCGGCGTGGCGATGCCACTGCTCCGCTGGTTGTTGCCAAAGGGAGTGATGAGCTGGCCCTGAAAATCAGGGAAGCCGCCATACGTTCTGGCGTGCCGATCCATTCAGATCCACCGACAGCGCGCGCAATTTATGGCTCAGTCAAAGTGGGACAATCCATCAGCCGCGAGCACTACAAGGCGGTGGCCGCCTCAATTCGATTTGCCGAGAAGATGCGCAACCGTAAAAAGAGACTTGTCTGATGAAAAATCGTCGGGAACTCATCAAATTGGCCAACATAGCAAAGGTTATTCGGGATGCTGAGTTGCAAAAACTTGCACAAACAGTAAAAGCACACAACCAGACAAAAACGATGTTGCTTCAACTGGGTGATCAGATCGCCGCAGTAGAACCGAAGTCGATCTCTGATGCTATCCTCGCAGAACACCATGATCTGTGGCGCCTACAGAGACGGATCATTCTTAACAAGGCACTGGCACGTCAAACGGCGGAAATGCTGAATGCCAAAGATCGCGCGTCCAAGGCATTTGGACGCGCGCAAAGTCTCAATAAATTAAGTGCTGAAAAAGACTAGCTGTCTTGGCGCATGATATCTGTGATCAAGACATCCGTCACAATGTCTCCAAGCACTGTTTGGGCAACCGTCAGCAGGCTGCGCCGTAAGACAGCAAGACTCGCAGCATCGGTGAATGAGCCACTAAAGCCACCGCTGTTTGCGTGATCGAAGAACAGCTGTAACAGTGCATCGCGCAATTTTGGCTCTCGTGCAAAGACCATATCATTGTTCCCTGATGCCACCTCAAGACTGAGCGAGAGTACAACCAGGGAATGAACCCTGCCATCCATAACGACGGGCACTACGAATTGATTGGGAAGCTTTAAATACTCGCGCGCCTCGCCCGCCTCAGCATGGCTCGCGGCAACAGCCCCCGAGTCATGATCATTCATGCCCGCCTGCTCACCTTCCGCAGCAGTCTCGGATTGATCATCTTGGCGCAAGAAATGACCAGCCGCTGCACCGGAAAGCAAGCCAATCAGAACGAGAGCGGGGACAAAGATTTTTTGTGTCATACTGATCAGAAGGGCAAAAGGATATCGGTCACTTGCTGACCATATCTGGGTTGCTGAAAATCTGAAATCTGGCCTCGGCCACCGTAAGAAACGCGGGCGCCGGCCATTTTGTCGTAGGTCACTTCATTCTGGCGCGAGATATCAGCGGGGCGAACATAGCCCGTAACAATTAACTCTCGCAGTTCAAAATTCACTCGCACCTCTTGTTGACCTTCGATCCTCAGCACTCCATTGGGTAATTCTTCTACAACCGTTGCTGCAATACGCAGTGTCAGCCTTTCATTGCGCGAGACGGTGCCGCTGCCAGAAAAACTTGACGACGAACTAGTATCAACAGCATCCGCCATCGATGCGCCGTCAGGCAGTTTGCGATCTACTCGCTGAGGAATGCCCAACATGGATGGGATCGCCATTTGTTGACTGCCGGATCGATTTCGCCCCGTTGAATTTGAAATCTCAGCCCTATCGTCAATTTCTATGACGACGGTTACAATATCACCCCGCTGACTTGCGCGGCGATCCCCCAGTAAAGAGGCTTGTGTTGCTGTCCAGAGAGAGGAGGCGTCAGACGGCTCATCCCTATCTGTCGCTTCAGGGAAGGGAGCTGAATACATAGCGTGGTGCTGGTAGCTGCCCTCCAAAGCTGAAAAGTCTGGGGCCTTGCCAACCTGAGCAAGTGGTGAACATGCGGCGAGGACAAAAAGCGGTGAAAGGAAATATCTCATGTGTTCAATTCCCAAAATGTCCGACACGAACTGTGCCATCGGATTGGATCTGCCCTGAAACTGTTGCTCTCGACGCGAGGTTGAGGATCGGGATCACCGCACCCACCCCGCCGCGCGCCAGTGACCGGCCTTCTGTAGTGATCGCAAGCCCACCAAGCGCATAAGAAAGCACCACGATTTGATTGCGCTGGACCACGGCTGGGCGACCAACATGATCAGACAAGATCGGCCGCCCGGGGTAGAGGATCACCCGCGCTTCCAGGCCTGCGACATCCTCGATGCGTGTTACGGCACCTGCAACAACCGCCGCAGTTTGTTGCAGATCTCCTGCTTCAATCACAGTGCCTGCGCGAATAACCCGAGTGCTGGAAACAGCCTCTGCTGAGACGGCAGTCGGCAACATCAAAAGTACAAGCCACCGCATTACCGCACCTGAGTGGTTGCCGACAGCATCTGATCTGCTGCCGTGATGACTTTGGCATTCAACTCATAGCCCCGCTGCGCCTTGATCAGTTCCGTCACCTCACGCACAGCATCAACAGAGCTCTCTTCAAGATAGCCCTGTCGCAACGTTCCCAGGCCATCCTCGCCCGCGATCCCGGCGACTGGTGGGCCCGAGGCGTTGGTTTCAAGAAACAGATTTGAACCAATGGCCTCCAAGCCCTTCTCATTCGTGAACCCAACCAAAGAGAGCTGACCAAGGAGTTCAGGTTCAACCTGGTTCAGAAAATACGCATACACCTCGCCATCTGAATTGATCGCCAATGATCTGGCATCAGACGGGATCGTGATACCTGGCGCGACCGCATGTCCTTCAGAGGTGACGATCAAACCATCCCCTGTCCGTTTCAGGGTGCCGTCTCGCGTATAGCCACTGGCGCCACCCGGAAGGGTAACCTCCAGATAACCGCGCCCCTCTATGGCAACGTCAAGGTCTCCTCCGGTCTGGACAAGGGGCCCTTGGGCAAGCACAACCGAAATGGACGATGGTCGAACCCCCATGCCAAGCTGAACGCCGGTGGGCAAAATGGTTCCGTCGGTTGCCGAAATACTTCCTGGTCGGGCAATTTGCTCATAATGCAAATCGGCGAAATCGGCGCGTCTGGCATTGTAGCCAGTGGTCGACATGTTCGCCAAATTGTTAGAGACCACATCGACCCGCATTTGCTGCGCTGCCATCCCCGTGGCCGCAATCTGAAGTGCTTTCACGACTCTCTCCTATTTGCCGAGCGTCTGCAGAACGCTCTTTTGACGCTGATCTTCAGACTGCAGAAATTGCTGCCCCATCTCATAGGCTCGCTGCACTTCGATCATGCGAGAGATCTCAGTCAGCGGGTTGACATTGCTGTCCTCCAGATGACCTTGCAGGATGGTGCCATTTTCCGCCGGCTCCCATTCATCGGCCTGCAAAAGCGTGCCCGACTGGTATCTGAGATCTGCGGGTTCAACGGGCTGCCAAAGGCCAACCGCCGCGACAGGCTGACCATCAGCCGACAGCGTTCCATCACTTGAAATTGAAACCGTTGTGGCGCCCACGGGGGCAGGAACGGGGGCAGCACCCGCATCCAAAAGCGCATAACCATCCGCATTGACCAAGACGCCATCAGGCGAAGGCGTGAAGGCGCCCGACCGGGTTAATCGTTCCCCCTCGGGCGTGGCGACCAGAAAGAAAGCGTCACCCTGAATGGCCAGATCGAACGTGCCTCCGGTCTGCACAAGGCCACCTTGCGCGCGATCAACCACCCGCCCCGTTCCATATGCCATGGAAACTGACCCTTCTCCGGGCAGGCGCGAAACATGCTCTGAAAAAACCATTGCCTCGCGCCGAAAGCCAGACGTAGAGGCATTTGCAATGTTGTTGGCAACAATCTGCAATTCGCGCATCAGCCCGGACTGGCGCGCCAAAGTGGTATAGCCTGCGGTTTCCATCTTATTTTCCCTCAATTCTCGGGATGATTTCATCCGTAAAGAAGGTGACCAGGGTCGCTGTCATAAAGCTCATCGAGACCCAGAAAACGATCAACATCGCACCCACTTTCGGAACGAATGTCAGGGTCATTTCCTGAACCGACGTAAGCGCCTGAAAAAGCCCCACGCCGACGCCAGCGACCAGCGCAACAATCAGCAGGGGCGATGCCAGAACAGCAGCGATCCAAAGGGCGTGACGGGTCAGGTCGAAAAAAAACGACTCCATCACATCAAACCGGCATCCTGAGAATTTCCTGATAGGCTTCCACAACCCTGTCGCGCACGGTCACCACGGTTTCGACGGCAGTCTGGGACGAGGCCAAAGCCTCAACCAGTGCATGAGGGTCTGCGTTTCCGGTCATCGCTGCGCGGGCAGTGTCTTCGCCACGCTGCAGGGTGCCCACCAGGCTTTGCAAGAATTCGGCGCCAGCATCTTCGGCGCTGCTGCCCGCCGAGCCAACAGGGGCAGCAAGCTTGGCGTCTGCATAAACCCGGGCGGCCTGCACATTTTTGATGTCCATTCTGGACCTCCTATCTGCGGATAAGTTCGAAAAGGCTCTGCGTCATCTGCCGCGACTGATCAAAAAGCTTGAGATTGGCTTCGTAGCTTCGCTGCGCTTCGCGCGCGTCAGCAATTTCAATAATCAGATCAACATTTGAACCGGCATAATGCCCGGTTTCATCGGCAAGCGGGTGTCCGGGATCATAGATGTTTTCAAGATCGGATCGGTCCAATCGAACCTTTGCCAGCTCAAGAAGACCATCACCGTCAACCTTGAAGGACGTCACCTTGCGATGATAGCCCGGCGTATCAACATTGGCGATATTCTCGGATACATGGCGCAACCTTGTGGCTTGCGCCTGCATACCGGCGGCGGAAACACCAAGGCTTTTCAAAAGATCACTCATGCTTTCTCTCCCTATCCTGAGCGGCCAAGAGAGGTGCGAAGGATGGAAGAGGTCGACCGATAAACAGCGAGAGCCATTTCATGGTTCTGCCGAACCTCAACCGACTTCATGATCTGAAGATCAATTGAGACGTCATTGCCGTTCGGGGCCATCGAACCGCCAGACAAGACAGGCTCGGCAACCGACGCTGGTGTTGGTGCCAAAAGATGATCCGGCCTTGTTGCACGGGCCGAAAAGGACGCCATGCCATCATATGCACTGGCGAAATCCGGCAAATCCTTTGCCCGATAGCGCGGCGTATCAGCATTCGCCACGTTCTCAGCGATGATTGCCAGCCGCGCCCCGGAATAGGATGCAAGGCCTTGGGCCATTTTTGTAAGTCCGAGTTTTTCGAACATCGGGGCTTCTCCCTCGAAGTGCTTCACCACTTCTTAGGGGTGATTCCTTTAGAAAGGGTAATCGGTGAACGAATGGAGAACCAAATGCCTGAAGTTTTTTCTCACCTGACCAATCGCATTCACCGGATCAAACACACTTATGCTATTGGTCGGATTGCAGAAATTGCCTCAGGTGTCGCCGTTGTCCGGGGATTGGCCGCCAAAGCCGCTATGGGGGACAGGGTTGAAATCGGGCGTGCCGGCAATCTGGCCGAGGTGATTGGCATTGAACCCGGCTCGGTGAAGATCCTGCCAGAGGCAGGTGGGGCCGGCCTGACGCTTGGATCCGAAGTGCACATCGCTGGCCCAATGGCCATTGCGCCCGATGAAAGCTGGATTGGCCGGGTTATTGATCCCATGGGTCGCCCATTGGATGGGCGCCCCCTATTCGCCGGCGAGACGATGCGCAACGTTCAGGCAAAGCCGCCAACCGCAGCCGACAGGCAAAGACTTGGGTCGCGGCTTTCCACCGGAACCGCTTGTTTTGACACGATTTTGCCAATCGTGCGCGGCCAACGACTTGGGTTGTTCGCCGGATCTGGCGTTGGGAAGTCGACCCTGCTCAGCCAATTTGCACAGCACATGGCAGCAGATGTGGTGGTCATTGCCCTGGTGGGGGAGCGGGGGCGAGAGCTGCGAGAGTTCGTCGAGACCACCTTGGGGCCCTCTGGTTTGGCGCGCAGTGTCGTGATTGCGGCGACATCCGATCAATCAGCATTGCTGCGCAAACAGTGCATCCTTTCCGCCTTAACAGTGGCCGAGTTCTTTCGGGACGCGGGCAAGGACGTATTGCTGCTTGCAGACAGCGTCACACGCTTTGCGGAAGCTCATCGAGAAGTCGCTCTGGCTGCTGGAGAGCAGCCCAGTTTGCGCGGCTATCCACCTTCCGTGCAGGCTGCAATCATGTCGATGGCAGAACGGGCGGGCCCCGGGACATCGATGCAAGGAAATATCACCGCAATCTTTTCCGTGCTCGTTCCTGGATCTGACATGGATGAGCCTGTTGCAGATATTCTACGAGGGGTTTTGGACGGCCATGTGGTGATGGACCGCAAAATCGCCGAACGCGGACGCTTCCCCGCCATTGACTTGCTGCGCTCGGTTTCACGAAGCCTGCCATGGGCTGCAAGTGCTCAGGAGAATGAGCTGATCAGCAACGCCCGCAAGATTATTTCAACCTGGGAGAGCGCCGAATTGATGGTGCAGGCCGGGCTTTACAGCGCAGGTGCAGATCCTGCGATTGATAAGGCTATTCAACGATGGCCAGCACTCGATCATTTCATCGCAGCACCGGCACCGGTCGGCGGTAATGAGGCCAGCTTCAGATTGCTGGCAGAGGTCTTGGCAGGCCGTCAAAGGGTCTGAAACCGCGTTTGCTGCAAAAGCGTAAGGGCGGTCTGTGCCCCAGAAGCATTCGATGACAGCGAGGCTACCTCTGACCGGACAATGAACAAGCGGACGAGTTTTTGCATCGACTCCTCATCCGTAAACTGTGAAATCGTATCAGCCCCAAATGTGCTTCGCGTGCGGGCTTGCAGCACCTCGACCTGTTTGTCGATGTCGATCCCGGCAAAGCTGGACGGAAGCCCAAAGGCAACCTCGAACACTTTCCGCATAGGGGATGAACCAAGGACGGTGTACCACTTGGATTTGTCCGAGGCGCTTGATGCCGCCAGTTCACCCAACTGCGTTTCCGCGTTCATCGCCAGACGGAAGTCAGAGTTCTGCTCTCCCACAGCAGACTGAAACTGTTTTTCACGATAGCGCAGCAACAGCTTATCAGCAAAGTCAGACAGCTTGGTTCTTGGCGTTGAGAAGTCTCCGAACCCGAATGCCTTGGAGAACGCCACATAACTTTTATCTGTCATCCTGTTCGCCAACGCCGTCGTGCTGAGCGTGCCATCTGTCAGAATTTTTTTGATAAAGAACTTGTTGGGCATATCCGCCTCAAGCCCATAGGCAGTCAATGCGACACGCAACAGCCTTGGGTCTGCGACCAGCGCATCAGCCGACGAAATCGTCCCGATCTTCTCGCGAAAATAGGCCTCCTCTCGTTTGACAGAAGTCTGGTTTGCGAACGCCTGTGTCTGCTGTGCTTCGGTGCGCTTCAGGAAGGTCCATCCTGCGTAACCTGACGTTGGAAGGATCGGGTTGAAAGTCATGACGAAACAACAGCCATCAGGCGTTCTTCGCGCGGCAACAGATTACGCAGTGCCTTCAATGTCGGATAGTATTGCTCCTCGATCACGGCTTGGCTGGCAAAAGCCAGATGGGCCCGGCTGTCATGGTCGGTCAAAACCTGGCTCAGTTGTTCGATACCCCTGAGGATTTGTTGCTTCGCCAATTTGGCATCGATATCGCCCGACAGGACGAGTTGAGCAATATAGCAAACACGCCGAACGGGGGTATTAACCTCTTCGGGATGAATCGCATCACGAAGGCGCAAAATATTGGCGTTTGGCGTCATGATGGAAAGACGGGATCTGCGCTCACCGTTTTCGATCACTGCCCCATTGATCAAAACCCGCTCATGCGGACCAAGTTTCAAAACAAGCCCGGTCATTTCGCCCCACCTTCACCGCGCAGCCCCCGCATGACAGCCATGTTCACATCAACCAAAACCTCGACAGAGGCTTCGTTTTTCAAAATTCGGGCGGTGTGATGGTCTGTGAATTCGAACAAGTAAAACAGCTGCGCCCGCAGCGGCGCCGGCAACAAATTGCCAGACCCCGACACATCCAAAGCCATGGTCCGCCAAAGCGATAGGTTGTCATTCAGAGCCGCAACGAAGTTCGGGTGATCTGCCTTTCGATTGCGCCACGTCGATGACAGGCGGCGTGTGACCTGCGCAAGCAGATCATATTCCACCGCGCGCAACGGCCGAAGACTGGTATTTTCGGGCGCATAGCCCGATTGGGAATGGAGCAGGGCGTTCACAGCTTTTCCTTCATCATCAAACTGTCTGAGGTGAAAGTTGGGCCGAAGGCTATCCTTCGGCCCAGATCAATCAGCGGAACAACGACAGGATGTTCTGCGGGGCCTGGTTGGCAATCGAAAGCGACTGCGTCGCCAGCTGCTGCTGAACCTGCAGGGCCTGCAACCGGGCCGAGGTCTCCTCCATATCGGCATCCACCATCGAGCCAATGCCAGACTTCAGAGAGTCAACGAGGTTCGACACAAAGTCCTTCTGCACCTCGATGCGCGACTGCGATGTACCGAAATCAGCGGCCGCTTGAATGGCGGTCTGCGTCAGACCCTCGATTGCACTCAGCGCAGCTTCGGCACCGGCACCAGTTGACACATCAATGTCGCGAAGCAGTTCCAGACCACCGCCTGCCGTTCCGCCACTGGCAGTTGTCGTTGTTGTGGTGATGCTTGCCGTGGTTCCATTCGTGATCTTGACCCCCGGGTTCGCACCCGTTGTATCAAGTTCTGCACTGACAGATACGCCCGCTTTCTTCGCCTCAAAGTTCAGGCGATCTACAAGTCCTTTGGCAATATCCGTCGTCGAATCGCCATCACGGGCCACATAAGAAATGGCGTTGGTGATGCCCGCAAAGCCGGCAATCGCATAGGTGTCGCCGGCCAGAACCTTGTTTCCACCACGGGCCGCAGTTGCCGTATCGCCGACGATAGAGATTGTGCCCGAAAGACCAGCGGCGATCGCACCGGCACCAGTCACCGCCGCACCCGCGAGGTCAGTTCCGCCACCAGCCACGCGCGCCTGCGTGCCCAAGTCAGCTTTTGCCACCGAAATGTTCGAGGATTTCACGCCGCCCGAACTGCGATCAAGCGAAGAGAGGATATCGACCTGCGAGGAGTTCAGAATCCCCGCGCCCGCCCCGGTATTGCCAACGATCTGCGTGACCGTCGCACCGCCCTGACGGTTCGACAGCAGGTTCAGACCGTTGAATTGGGCTGCCCCGACGATCGATCCGATTTGATCACGCAATGCCGACACATCTGCCTGGATCTTCGTGCGATCCACGTTGGCTTCTTGCGACGCGACGATTTTGCCTTTGATTTCAGTCAGCAAGTCAGTGATCTGTTCCGAAGCAGACCGGGCCACCGCGATGGTCGAGGACCCCAGCGACAAACTGTCCGAAATGCCGGCAAAGCCTTTCACGTCGGATTCCATCGTTTTCGAGATGGCCCAGACGGCCGCGTTTTCCTTTGCCGTTGATACCGACTTGCCGGTCGAGATCTCATTCTGGACAGAGGCCATGTTCTTGTTGATCGACTTCATGGTCTGCAGTGCAACCATTGCGCCATTGTTGGTAAGGATCGAAGACATATGTGGTTCCTTCACTATAGCCGCTGATTTCGCAGCTGGGTTCGCCGTCATGTGACGGTTTGAAGGGCATTCTTGCCGTTACCGCTTGGGTTTTCCGCGGTGCCACCCCAACCTTGGGGCGCTAAGGTCATCTGACCCCTGAATTCCTAACTGGCCGTGAATCCGACTGCGCCACACACCAATTATTTGAGCTAAATCAGGCACGTCTCCCGTTATTGCTATGCGCTGTCATCAAAAACGTTGCGCCTTTGGAATCATAGGTGGTCAACCCATTGGCCGCCTTGGTAATCTCGCGGATGCGGGCTTGGGCGAGCTTGATGCCTGACAAAGCAGCGGCCAGACAGGCATTGTTGCGCGTTGCCTTTTGACGAATTCGGGCTGCATCCGCCGCCCAAAGCACTTCTGACCCGGCCAGTGCTTGCTCCATAGCGTCGGACAGGCCAGGCAAATCGTCATAGCGCCCGCTCAATATGGCGTTGTACTCGGCATCAAGCAGCTCAATCAAATGCTCAGGCATGTTAAGCCTCCTCTGCTTTGACAAGCGATCGAAAGATCGACTCGGCCAAGCCAACCCCACCCTTTTCTGTCAGCGCCGCGGCCTGTGCCTGGCGCAGGAATGAGTTGAACTGCTCTTCGCCGATTCCCCCAGCGAAACTATCAGGCTGGGTTTCCAACCCGATGTGATTCAGCATTTCCGCAAGAAAAGCTGTCTCAAGCTCTTTGGCCTTTTCCATCAGTCTCTGAGGCCGATCAGAAAGGGCGGGGCCAATTGCAAGTTCCATAAAACACTCCGTTCTTTGCATGAATTGTCACCACTATCGGTAAATTCGGTAAACAGCCGGTAAGTATTTCTGGTGTTTGTTGGCCTGAACGAACACCAAAGCGGATTGCAGAATGCAAATCTTGACAGACACCGTCAGACAGCCTGCGAAGGTGGATCGTCCTGAAACAGACGATGCGGGCAAAGCCGATTTCTCATTTGAAGTGTCCTTGCTTGATGGGCCCTCGGAACGACCCGATGCACCTTTCAGCACCCCCTTTTCCGTGTCGATCTCCTCATCGGCCAGCGCCCCATTCGAGAGCGAAACAGCCGCGCCTGCGCGCAGGGTGCAGCAATCAGACATGGCGCTTGATGAAAAAAAGCCCTCGGATTCGGCTGACCGGCCTCGGTGCCGAGGCATGGTGATTTCCCAACAACACCCCCCGCATCCAGACAATCAATTTGTGGAACCTGGTGCCCCGACCACATTCGAACCGGCAGGAGCAAAGAGCATTGCGCTTCAACCCGCGCCCCTAATGACGGTCACGTCAAATAATCCGCTTGGTTCTGCTGCGGCCTTGCCGGTCACAGAACTTGCGCCAGAGAAGTTGGGCTTGGCACCGACTATGCCCGCATCGCGCTCGCTTGGCACACTCAGCCCAAACCAGTCTTCTGCACCCCCCGATACCTTCTCTCCGTCCGAATCCTCACGCCACACACCCTTGCAGAAACACCTCGCGGCCCCTTTGGTAGCCGAGGCTCCCGAAAATTCCAGCTCCCGCCTTGCGCCCGATGAGGTATGTTTGCTCCCTCCCAAAACGACATCCGCGCCTCAATTGCTGGCCGAGACGCCAACTGCACAACATAGTCTGCAGTCGCCACCGCAGACTGCACGATTGTCGAACTTGCCCAACACAATCCTTCAGTCAGCACCCCTTCAGATCAACATCTTGGCCCGTCCCGCTTCCGCACACGCTTCCCTGACGCCACAGAATGAGGTCGTTCTTCACGATGATGCCACATCCCCCACCTCGCTTGAATCGACCGCAGCAGACGTTTCATCACGCGATCGGTTGCGCGAACCAATTCCCCATACCCCACGACCGGGCCCTGCTGCCGTATCTGGCACAACTGCACCGCTGATTTCGGCCTTCAGGGCAGACAGCACACCGGACGACAGCATCGTACCCCTACATCCAAAAGAGATAGAGCAAGTCACAGGGGCTACACTGCCGAACTTAGCGCTCAATTCAGTTTTGTCTGACTTGACGGACAGGCAAGCTATGCCACCGCGCTATACCTCTCCCGCCACACAAGCAGCACAGGGCATTGTGCTTGCGGCCCAAGACAAAACGGCACCCACCACCGAACTGACCCTCTCACCAGAGGAATTGGGGAAAGTGCGTTTTGAAATCACCTCTCAGGATGATCGGCTGGCCGTTCGGCTTTTTGCCGAGCGCCCTGAGACGTTGGATTTGCTGCGTCGCCAAAGTGATTTGCTGTTGGCTGAACTTAAGCAAGCCGGCTACGCGCAAAGCTCGCTCTCCTTTGGCGCATGGAGCCAAAATCGCAACACCGCTTCAACCTCACACAACCAGACTTCGACGACAGAGATCGGCGACGAACAGGTGCCAGACTCCACCCCGCTAACAAAGTCCCTTCCGCTCTTGGTTTCGGGGCGACTTCACATCAGGCTATGACAGGAACCCCTATGGACATCACACAAATCACTGCGGCAAGTCAAAGTGGCAAGACCGTCGCGAGCAGCAGCGCGCTGTCCTCAGATTTTGAAACGTTCTTGAAGATGCTGACGACACAGATGCAAAACCAAGACCCTCTCAACCCGATCGAAGCATCGGACTACGCCGTGCAACTCGCGACGTTTTCGAATGTCGAGCAATCCGTCCGCACCAATCAACTGCTGGAGGCGATGCAGCAGCAGTTTGGGGTTCTGTCAATGTCGCAACTGGCAGGCTGGGTTGGGCAAGAGGCAAGGGCTGCAGGGCCTGTTCATCTGGTCGGGCAGCCCATCACTCTCTCCGCCAATCCGGCCGCGACAGCGGACAGGGTGATGCTGGTTATCCGTGATTCCGCAGGCACAATCGTCTCGCGTGAGGAAATGCCGGTTTCGGCCGATGCCTATGAATGGATACCTCTTGATGCCACCGGCGCGCCGTTGCCCCAGGGACTTTATACGATCACCGCAGAAAGCTATTATGGCGACTCGCTTCTGATGACGAATGATGTCGAACATTACGCCCGTATCCTTGAGGCGCGTGGCGGGTTGAACGGCACAAGGCTGGTTCTGTCAGGTGGGGTTGAAATTGCCGCGACCGATATCACCGCATTGCGGGTGCCCACCACGCCATGAAGCCTAGATAAAGGTGCCAATCCAGACCCCAATCGCCACCAACGCAACTGCCCCCACCACCCGACGCACCCCCCGCCAAGGCGAAGGTTGTGGCGGTGGGGGGCCAGAGTCAGCCTGACGGATCAAAGCCTGCTCGACCATGCGGGGCAATCTGGGGCCAAAGCGCGCCAACACCCGTGCCGTTTTCGCAAGATCGTTCAGAACCGCGACCGGACCAATGCTCTTGCTGATGTAACCTTCTACAATCGGCTTGGCCACTTCCCAGATATTGATACGGGGGTCCAGACCGCGCGCCACGCCTTCCACCACCACCATCGTGCGTTGCAGCAAGATCAGCTCGGTCCGCGTTTCCATCCCGAAACGTTCTGTAACTTCAAACAGATAGGCCAGCAGGCGTGCCATACTGATGCGGCTGGCATCCATCCCGAAAATCGGCTCTCCCACGGCGCGCAAGGCGCGGGCGAATTCGTCGATATCACGGTCGGCGGGCACATAGCCTGCCTCGAAATGCACTTCGGCCACGCGGCGATAATCCTTGCGGATAAAGCCAAACAGGATTTCAGCATAGACACGGCGCGTATATTCGTCGATCCGCCCCATGATGCCAAAGTCATAGGCGATGATATCCCCGTTGGCCGCGACCTTCAGGTTTCCCTGATGCATGTCGGCGTGAAAAAAACCGTCGCGCAAGGCATGGTTCAGAAACAACTGCAAAACCCTTGCGCCCAAGGCACGGCGATCAAGCCCTGCCGCATCGATGGCCGCGTTGTCTTTCAAAGAAAACCCTTCGGCCCAGCCAAGGGTCATCACCGTGCGGCCCGACAGATACCAGACGGGTTCGGGCACCCGAAAACCCTCATCCTTGGCGGTATTGGCCGCGAATTCCGAGGCCGCACTGGATTCAAGCCGAAAATCCAGCTCGCCCATAACGACGCCCTCGAAATGCGTGATCACATCCATAGGGCGCAGGCGTCGGGAAGAAGGTGCAATAAATTCAATAGTTTGCGCGGCCAGATAGAACGCATCGATATCCTTGCGGAAAGCGCGCTCTATGCCTGGCCGCAGCACTTTGACCGCCACTTCCTCTCCGGTGCCCAGCAAACGTGCCCGGTGCACCTGCGCGATAGAGGCGGCGGCCACGGGTTCGGAAAACTCACTGAAAATCTCGCTGACGGGCAATTCAAGCTCGTCCTCGATCATCTTCATGGCGATGGCCGTGGGAAAGGGGGGAAGTTTGTCTTGCAGATATTTCAACTGCTCGGCCAGTTCGTCGCCCACAATATCAGGGCGGGTCGAGAGGATCTGGCCGAATTTGATATAGGCCGGGCCAAGGGCCGTAAGGGCGCGGGTGGCCGGGGGGAGGGCGGGGTCGCCTTTGAGCCCTAAGGGCTTGAACGGCCAGCCTAAAATGCGGGCAAGGATTCGCAGGCGGGGGGGGGCGCGAAAGGCCTCGAGCACCACGCCGATGGCGCCGGTGCGTTCCAGCGTGGCAAGGGTGCGGATCAGCCGCCAGATGTTGTGAGGACCACGCAAATCAGATCTTCCAGCCAGAGTGAAGGGCCGCTATGCCCATGGAAAGATTGCGATATTTGACTTGGCCAAAGCCTGCTTTGCCGATCATCGCGGCGAATGTGTCCTGATCCGGGAATTTGCGGATGCTCTCTACCAGATATTGATAGCTGTCACGATCACCCGCAACGATCTGGCCCATCACCGGGATCACGTTGAACGAGTAAAGATCATAGGCTTTCTGCATCAGATCATTCGGAATCTGGCTGAATTCCAGCACCATCAACCGCCCGCCGGGGCGCAAGACGCGATAGGCCTCGGCCAGGGCATCGGCGATGCGGGTCACGTTCCGAATGCCAAAGCTGATCGTGTAAACGTCGAAGCTTTTGTTTTCAAAGGGCAAAGCCATCGCGTCGCCAACAACCCAATCCAGATTGCCCGCCAGCTTTTCTGCCTCGGCCCGCTGACGCCCCGCCACCAGCATGGATTCCGTCATATCGCAGACGACGGCACTGGCCGAAGGGGCGCGACCGATGAAACGAAAGGCGACGTCGCCGGTGCCGCCTGCTACATCTAGTAGGCGTTGGCCCGGTCTTGGGGCCAGCCAATCCATCATCGCATCTTTCCAGACCCGGTGGATTCCCATCGACATCAGATCGTTCATCACGTCGTATCTGCTGGCCACGCGGGTGAAGACGCCATGCACCATTCCGGCTTTTTCCCCTTCGGGAACAGTCTGATAGCCGAAATGGGTGGTGCTGTTGGTATTCTCGGTCATGGGCCTTGCCCTTTTGTCATCCAGTGCCTTCTTATAGGGCGCAAACCGCGCGCTGCAATGCGTCGCCCTGTCCGAAACCATATGTCACCCCCGGTGCACCCCCTGTACACCCCCCGTGCAGACAGGGGGCAGCCGCCAAGGAAGCCCTGATGCCAGAACTGCCCGAAGTTGAAACCGTCCGCCGCGGGCTGGAACCGGTGATGACCGGCCAGATCATCGAGCGGGCCGAGGTGAACCGTGACGGCCTGCGCTGGCCGTTTCCGCCCCGGATGGCCGAGCGGCTGACGGGGGCGCGGGTGGTGCAGTTGCGGCGGCGGTCGAAATATATTCTGGCCGATCTGTCCACCGGCGAAACCGCGCTGATTCATCTGGGCATGTCGGGGCGGATGCTGATCTCGGGCGTGATGCAGGGCAGCTTTCACCACGACCACCCTGCCCCGCAAAAGCATGACCATGTCGTGTTGCACATGGCAGGTGGGGCGCGGGTGACGTTCAACGATGCCCGCCGCTTTGGCGCGATGGATTTGCTGGCCACCGAAACGGCCGAAAGCCACCCCCTGCTGGCGGTGCTGGGCCCCGAGCCTTTGGGCAATCAGTTTGACGAGGCCTATCTGAAGGCGCGACTGAAGGGAAAGGCCAGCCCGATCAAATCGGCCTTGCTGGACCAGCATCTGGTGGCCGGTCTGGGCAATATTTATGTGTGTGAAGTGCTGTTTCGTGCCGGCATTTCGCCCAAAAGACAGGCGGGCCAGATTTCTGCCGCGCGCGTGGCCGCCATGGTGCCGATCATTCGTCAGGTCTTGGCCGAGGCGATCGAGGCCGGGGGCAGCAGTCTGCGCGACTATCGCCAAGCCGATGGTGAACTGGGGTATTTCCAGCATGTTTTTCAGGTTTATGACCGCGAAGGCCAGCCCTGCCTGACCCCCGGATGCAGCGCCAGCATCAGCCGGATCGTGCAATCGGGGCGGTCGTCCTTTTATTGCCCGCAGTGTCAGCGATGATTGCTGCGCCTTGTCATCTGTATATTTGATGCTAGGAGTCACCGCGACGTGAACCGCAGGGGAAGCTGCTCATGGCCTATGAAACGCTGGTCGTCGAGGTTGAGGATTATGTCAGCCTTATCCGTTTGAACCGACCCGATGCGCTGAATGCGCTGAACGCCAAGATGATGACCGAACTGGCCGAGGCGATGACGGCGGCCGATGCCGATCCGAACACCCGCTGCATTGTGCTGGCCGGTTCGGAAAAGGCCTTTGCTGCGGGCGCAGATATCAAAGAAATGGCTGACAAGACCTATATCGAGGTCTTGTTCGACAATCTGTTCACAGCCGAAGCCGAAGCGATTGCCAAGGTGCGCAAGCCGACGATTGCGGCGGTTTCCGGCTATTGTCTGGGCGGCGGCTGCGAATTGGCGATGATGTGTGATTTCATCATTGCCGCCGACACGGCCAAGTTTGGCCAGCCCGAAATCAATCTGGGCGTGGTGGCGGGCCTGGGCGGCACGCAGCGCCTGACGCATCTGGTGGGCAAGTCAAAGTCGATGGACATGCATCTGACCGGCCGCTTCATGGATGCCGCCGAAGCCGAGCGTTGCGGTCTGGCCAGCCGGGTTTTTCCGGCCAAGGATCTGATGCCCGAGGTGATGAAGATCGCCCAGAAGATCGTGGAAAAGTCGATGGTCACGGCGATGATCGTCAAGGAATGCGTGAACCGGTCACAAGAAGTGCCGCTGTCCGAAGGTCTGCTTTATGAACGCCGCGCCTTTCACGCGCTGTTCGCGACCGAGGATCAGAAAGAGGGCATGGCGGCATTTCTGGAAAAGCGCCAGCCGCAGTTCCGCGACAAATAACATCTTTTCTTTGGCGGGGCTTTGCCGTATAGGCCCTGCCTACATGCGCGTGGGCCCGCTTGGCAAGAATCGACTCCGTTCTGATGAACGGTGCCTTGGGTCTTTGCGTGCAACAGTGAAACACAAAGACCGAAAGAATCGAGACGCCCATGGCCAATACCGATCAGTCCAAAAAACGCGCCCGCCAGTCGGAAGCCAAATATGCCGTGAACAAGGCCCGCCGTTCGCGCATCCGCACCTATCTGCGCAAGGTTGAAGAGGCGCTGGCCTCGGGCAATGCCGATGCTGCTGCCGAAGCCCTGAAAAACGCCCAGCCCGAGCTGATGCGCGGTGTGACCAAGGGTGTGATCCACAAGAACACCGCCTCGCGCAAAGTGTCGCGTCTGGCCTCTCGCGTGAAGACGCTGGCCACCAAGGCCTGAGCGAGAATCGCTAAAAGCTGTCAAGGGCGTCCCGGTAAAATGGGGCGCCCTTTTGCTTTGGCAGGCGCGACTCTGCGGAATTGCAGGCGGGCCGTTGCCAATTTGCCAATGGCCCCCGGATTCGGATGAAGCATTGATGTGTCAATATCAGAGTTCGGTTGCAGAGGCGTGATCTGGCTTGCTAGCTTGACCGGGCGATTCACATCGTCTTGGGGGACATGACGTGATGTGAAACGAAAACCCGATCTGGTTGCTGCCAGTTTCCGATTGGTGTTTTTGTTTTGTATCAAAGGGTTATGCAGTCTGCGGGGGAACTTCCGCATAAGATGGCAAGGTGCCGGGCATTTGTTCGGGGCAACCTTTTTGCGTTCTGTCCTGCGCTTTTGCAGGCCAATGCATGATGCTGCCGCTGGCGGTGTCATGCGGCTGTGTCCGGGGATGTGCGCATGACGAATGTGGGTTGGTTGCCGTCATCTATGGCAGCGCCGTGGTGAAGACAAAAAGAGAAACAGGTCCAGAGAATGACGAACGACGCGTGGGGGCAGGTCCGGGAGCAGTTGATCAAGCGGGTGGGCAAAAACAACTACACGACCTGGATCGAACCTCTGCGCATGTCGGGCTTTCAAAACGGCGTGGCCCGGTTTGAAGTGCCCACAACCTTTTTTGGCGATTGGGTGTCGCGCAATTTCTCGGACCACATTCGGGGGCAATTGACCGAAGCCGGCACGCCGGTGGACCGGATTGAATTTGCGGTGGCCAGTGCGGGGCCGATTGCCGCGCCACGGGTTGCCGCCGCTGTGCCCAAGGCAGCGCCGGTGCGGGCGCGGGCCGCGGGGGCCGAAGAGATCAGCGGCGCGCAGCTTGAACAGCGGTTTACCTTTGAGTCGTTCGTTGTGGGCAAGCCGAATGAGCTGGCCCATGCCGCCGCGCGCCGTGTGGCCGAAGGGGGGCCGGTGACGTTCAACCCGCTGTTCCTGTATGGTGGCGTGGGGCTGGGCAAGACCCATTTGATGCATGCGATTGCGCATGAATTGCAGGTGAACCGGCCCGAATTGCGGGTGCTGTATCTGTCGGCCGAGCAGTTCATGTATCGCTTTGTGCAGGCGCTGCGCGACAAGCAGATCATGAATTTCAAGGAATTGTTCCGGTCTGTTGATGTGCTGATGGTGGATGACGTTCAGTTCATCGCCGGCAAGGACAGCACGCAGGAAGAATTCTTCCACACGTTCAACGCGCTGGTTGACCAGAACAAACAGATCGTGATTTCGGCCGATCGCGCGCCCGGAGAGATCAAGGATCTGGAAGAACGGATCAAAAGCCGCCTGCAATGCGGGCTGGTGGTTGATCTGCACCCGACGGATTACGAATTGCGTCTTGGTATCCTTCAGGCCAAGGTTGAGCATTACCGCGCCCAGTATCGCGGGCTTGAACTGGCGCCGGGGGTGCTGGAATTTCTGGCCCATCGGATCACCACCAATGTGCGGGTTCTGGAAGGCGCGCTGATGCGTCTTTATGCCTTCGCCTCGCTGGTTGGGCGGCCGATTGATCTGGATCTGGTGCAGGAATGTTTGTCTGACATTCTGCGCAGTTCGGAAAAGCGGCTGTCGATCGAGGAAATCCAGCGCAAGGTGGCCGAGCATTACAATGTGCGCCTGTCCGACATGATCGGCCCCAAGCGTCTGCGCACGATTGCCCGGCCGCGTCAGGTGGCGATGTATCTGTGCAAACAGCTGACCAGCCGGTCTTTGCCCGAAATCGGGCGGCGTTTCGGCGGGCGCGATCACACCACGATCATGCATGGCATTCGCAAGATCGACGAATTGATGGCAGGCGACAGCCAGATGGCCGATGACGTGCAGCTTTTGAAGCGTTTGTTGCAAAGTTGACGGAACCCAAGGGCCTGCCTGGGTGTTGGGGCGGGTCATGGTTCGCGGGGCGGGCCAATCAGGGGCCGCTATGATGTATGATCGCCAAGAAGCGTTGGACCTGTCGCGGTGCCGGGTTGCGTTGATTGTGAACGGCAAGGCAGGCAAGCGCGACGCGCAAGATCGGTTGCATAAAATTCGAACCACGCTGGAGCCTGTGGTGGGCGAACTGATGCTGTGCCCGGTGCGCAAGGGGGCCGAGATTGCACCAGCCGCGCGGGCGGCGGTGGCGCAGGGCGCCGATGTCGTGGCCGCGCTTGGGGGCGATGGCACGCAGGCCGCTGTGGCCGGGGCCTTGGTGAACAGCGGCGCGGCGATGGCCGTTTTGCCCGGCGGCACGTTCAACTATTTTGCCCGCGAATTGGGGGTGGAAACCATGGACCAAGCCCTTGACGCCTTGATGCGCGGGCAGGTGTTGGCGCGTGATGTGGGGCAGATCAATGACCGCATCTTTTTGAACAATGCCAGCATTGGCCTGTATCCGCATATTCTGGCAAGCCGTGAGACGATTTATCGCCGCTGGGGGCGCAGCCGGGTGGCGGCCTATTGGTCGGTGCTGGTGGGGCTGCGCAATCTGCGCCGGCCTATGCGGTTGCAGGTGGCCAGCGAAGGGGAGCTGCGTGAATTTGTGACGCCGATGGCCTTTGTCGCCCGCAGCGCGTTTCAACTGGAAAGTCTGGGGCTTGACGGTGCAGAGGCCGTCAGGAACGGCCAGTTCGCGCTGTTTGTGGCGCGCGGGCAGTCCCGCCGGGCCTTGATCGCGGCCTCGGTCAGGTTGGCGATGGGGCGGATGGCGCGGGGCGAGGATTTTGACCTTGTGGTGGCCGATGGCTTTCAGATTCAGACAACGCAAAAGCGCAAGCGGGTGGCTTTGGATGGCGAACAGGGCCGTTTGAGTGCGCCTTTGTCATTGCAGGTGTTGCGCGGCGCCCTGCGGGTGATTGCGCCCGTTGACACCGCCAAGGCGGCCCTGGCCGGGACACCGGCCGTATGACCCGGCTGGTGCATCTGACGGATCTGCATTTCGGGCATGAACGGGCCGATCTGGTGCAGCCCTTGATGGCCGCCATCCGCTGCGCCGAGCCGGATCTGGTGGTTGTGTCGGGTGATCTGACGCATCGGGCGCGGGCCGGGCAGTTTCGGGCGGCGCGGGCGTTTTTGCACGCGCTGGATCTGCCGTTTCTGGCCACCCCCGGCAATCACGACATGCCGCTGATCAACCTGCCCCTGCGGATTTTGGCGCCGTTTCGGCCTTGGCGCCGGGGGGTGGCCCAGGGCCTGACGCCTCGGCTGCGGATCGGTTGTGCCCATATTGCCACGGCCAATACGGCCGACCCATGGCGGTGGCGGCGGGGTATCTTGCGCCGGGCGGATCAACGGCAGGTGGCCGATTTCATGCGCGCCCGCCCGCATGAGGCGATCGGGGTGCTGGCCTGCCACCACCCCCTGCGCGAACCCGCCGGGTTCGAGCGCGGCGAGACGAAGGGGGCCAGGGCCGGGCTGCCCGCGCTGGCACGGGCCGGCGTTCAGGTGGTGTTGTCGGGGCATTTGCATCATTGGGATGTCGGGCTGGGCATCACCGCAGATCAGCCGCAGCCTGTGTTGATGGTGCAAAGCGGCACGGCGCTGTGTGGCCGGGACGGAGAGCGCCACCATGGTTTTGCCGTGCTGGATCTGACACCCGGTCAGGCCAAGGTGACGCCTTGGCTGGTTGATGAAGCGCGCCGGATGTTTGCGCCGCGGGACCGGCGGGTGTTTTTGCGCCAGGATGGGCTGTGGCATCTGTCGCCGCAGCCGTGATCTGCGGCACAGTTGCGACATGGCGGCCACCCTTGGGCCCAAGCGGGCCTGCCAAGGGCGGGGGTGCCCTTGACCTTGGCGCCAAAGCCCCACAATGTCGGCGGAAATACTTGTGAACCGGTGATAACCGGGTAAAGTCGGCGTCCCTGTGACCCGGCTTAGGGGATGGAAGAATGAAGCTCTCGATCGAACGCGGCACGTTGTTGAAGGCGCTGTCTCAGGCCCAATCCGTTGTGGAGCGCCGCAACACGATTCCGATTCTGGCCAATGTGCTGATCGAGGCCGAGGGCGACAAGGTTTCGTTCCGCGCCACCGATCTGGACATCGAGGTGCTGGACCGCACGGCCGCAGTTGTGGAACGCGCCGGGGCGACGACGGTTTCGGCCGTGATGCTGCACGAAATCGTGCGCAAATTGCCGGATGGCGCGCTGATCTCGCTGAGCGAAGACCCGGCCTCGGGGCGGCTGACGATTGCGGCGGGGCGGTCGACCTTTAGCCTTGCGACGCTGCCCAAGGAAGATTTCCCGGTGATGGCAACGTCGGAATATTCGTCGAATTTCTCGGCCCCCGCGCCGGTGCTGCGGCGGCTGTTCGACAAGGCGAAATTCGCCATCTCAACCGAAGAAACCCGCTATTATCTGAACGGCGTTTATTTCCATGTCTCGACGGGCGAAGATGGCCCGGTGCTGCGTGCGGTGGCGACCGATGGTCACCGGCTGGCGCGGATTGATGCGCCGCTGCCCGAAGGCGCCAATGGGATGCCGGGTGTGATTGTGCCGCGCAAGACCGTGGGCGAATTGCGCAAGCTGCTGGATGATGACGAGGCGACGATTGCGGTTTCGGTTTCGGAAACCAAGGTGCGCTTTGCCACACCGGCGATCACGCTGACGTCAAAGGTGATCGACGGCACTTTCCCCGATTACACGCGGGTGATTCCGGTGGGCAATACCCGGCGGCTGGAGGTGGATGCCAGCGAGTTCGCCAAGGCGGTGGACCGGGTGGCCACGGTGTCGAGCGAGCGGAGCCGGGCGGTGAAGCTGTCGCTGGATGAGGATCGGCTGGTGTTGTCGGTGAATTCGCCCGACAGCGGCGCGGCCGAGGAAGAACTGGCCGTGGCCTATGGCGACGAGCGGTTGGAAATCGGGTTCAACGCGAAATATCTGCTGGAAATCGCCAGCCAGGTTGATCGTGAGAATGCGGTGTTCATGTTCAACTCATCGGGTGATCCGACGCTGATGCGCGAAGGCAATGACACAAGCGCGATCTATGTGGTCATGCCGATGCGCGTGTGATCAGGCACGGCGCGGGGGGCTGTGGCCCCCAAAGGCATGGGCCGCGCCGGTTTTCCGGATGCGTGGATGACATGGGCCGGGACAAAGGGGCGCTGCCGTGAGCGGGCTGGCGATCACCGCGCTGCAATTGTCGCATTTTCGCAGCCACCGCTTGACGCGGCTGGAATTTGACGGGCGGCCCGTGGCCATTTCCGGGCCGAACGGTGCGGGCAAGACCAATATTCTTGAGGCGGTCAGCCTGCTGTCGCCGGGCCGGGGGATGCGGCGGGCGGCGGCCGAAGATCTGGCGCGGCAGCCCGAAGGCCTGGGCTGGAAGGTTTCTGCCGGGCTGCGCGGGCTGACGGGTTTGCATGATGTGGAAACCGGGGCCGGGCCGGGCGAGCCGCGCGCGGTGCGGCTGGATGGCAAGGCGGCGACGCAGGCCATGCTGGGTCAGGTGGCGCGGGTTCTGTGGCTGGTGCCCTCGATGGACAGGCTGTGGATCGAGGCGGCAGAGGGCCGGCGGCGGTTTCTGGACCGCATGACGCTGAGCTTTGTGCCTGATCATGGCGAGGCGGTGCTGGCCTATGAAAAGGCCATGCGCGACCGGAACCGTTTGCTGAAAGATCAGGTCAGCGATGCCGCCTGGTATGGCGCGCTGGAAAGCCAGATGGCCGAGGCGGCCGAGCGGATCGGCGCGAATCGCCGGGCGGCGGTGGCGCGGTTGATGGCGGCGCAGCACGGGTCCGAAACGGCCTTTCCGCAGGCCGATCTGTCGATCGAGCACCCGGAGGGCGAGATTGCCGACTGGGCGCGGGCCTGGGCCGAGGGGCGGCGGCGCGATATGGCGGCGGGCCGCACCTTGGCCGGGCCGCATCGGGTGGATCTGGGCGCGGTCTTTGCCGCCAAGGGTGTGGCGGCGGCGCAATGTTCCACCGGAGAGCAGAAGGCGCTGCTGATCAGCCTGATTCTGGCCAATGCGCGGGCATTGGCGGCCGATCTGGGGCGGGCGCCGATTGTCTTGCTGGATGAGGTGGCCGCGCATCTGGATGAGGGCCGCCGGGCGGCGCTGTATGATGAAATCTGCGCCTTGGGGGCGCAGGCGATCATGACCGGAACCGAGCCCATGCTGTTTGACAGTTTGGGCGAAAGGGCGCAGAGCTTGGCCATTGTGGACGAAGCCGGCGTGTCGAAAGTGGTGGCGTGATGGACCAGCGTGTGACCCTGATCACCCTTGGTGTGGCCGATCTTGCGGCGGCCAAGGCGTTTTACGCAAGGCTGGGCTGGGCCCCGCGGGATGGCAACGATCAGGTGGCCTTTTATCAGATGAACGGCATGGTTCTGGGGCTGTTTGGCAAGGCCGATCTGGCCGCCGATCAGGGGCGACCGGGGGCCGATCTGGGCACGGGCGCAATCACGCTGGCGCAGAATTTCGCCACCGAGGCCGAGGTGGATGCGGCCTATGACGCGGCTTTGGCTGCGGGCGGCACGGGGCTGAAGCGGCCTGAAAAGGTGTTTTGGGGCGGCTATTCCGGCTATTGGGCCGACCCAGATGGCCATGTGTGGGAAGTGGCGATGAACCCGTTTTGGCCGCTGGCAGCCGATGGCAGCCTGACCTTGCCGGAGTAGATCATGACCATCACCCTGCATCAGTTGGCGCTTTACGCGCTGGCCATGGTTGGCCTGTGGGTGGTGCCCGGCCCGGTCTGGGTGGCGCTGACGGCGCGCGCGCTGTCGGGCGGCATGGCCGGGGCCTGGCCGCTGGCCGTTGGCGTGGCCTTGGGCGATCTGATCTGGCCGTTTTGCGCGATCATGGGGCTGGCTTGGGTCTTTTCGGTTTATGGCGATTTGCTGGGGCTGATGCGCTGGATCGCGGCGGGCGTGTTCATCGTGATGGGGGTGCTGCTGATCCGCAAGCCCCCCGTCACACCGGGCCGCGACAGCCGCCTGACCAAGCCGGGTGTCTGGGCCGGGTTTTCGGTGGGGGTGGCGGCGGTGATCGGCAACCCCAAGGCGATTTTGTTCTATATGGGGTTTCTGCCGGGGTTCTTTGACCTGAGCCGGGTGGGCCCATGGGATATTGCCGCCATTCTGGCGGTTTCGGCGCTGATCCCGATGCTGGGCAACCTTGGGCTGGCGCTGTTTTTGCACCGCGCGCGGCAACTGCTGCAAAGCCCCGAGGCGCTGCGGCGGCTGAACATCGGCAGCGGGGTGCTGCTGGTGTTGGTGGGGCTGGTTATTCCCTTTACCTGAGCCGCTAAATCTTGTGGCCAAGGGGTGACATTCCCTGCCCCAAACGCTATAAATCGCGGGCAAAACAAAGGGTGCATGGCACATGGCCGAAGAAGCCAAGAAACCCGCTGAATACGGCGCGGATTCCATCAAGGTTCTTAAGGGGTTAGAGGCGGTTCGCAAACGCCCCGGAATGTATATCGGTGACACCGACGACGGGTCGGGTTTGCACCATATGGTCTATGAAGTCGTCGATAACGGGATTGATGAGGCGCTGGCCGGCCATGCCACGGCGGTGACGGTAAAAATCCATGCCGACAGCAGCGTGTCGGTGCGTGACAACGGGCGCGGGATTCCGGTTGATATGCATGCCGAAGAGGGCGTGTCGGCGGCCGAAGTGATCATGACGCAGCTGCATGCGGGCGGAAAGTTCAACAACACCGATGAGGGCGGCAATGCCTATAAGGTGTCGGGCGGTCTGCATGGCGTGGGTGTGTCGGTGGTCAACGCGCTGTCGGAATGGCTGGAGCTGACCGTCTGGCGGGATGAGACTGAGTATCGCGCGCGGTTTGAACATGGCGATTGCGTCGAACATGTGCGCGCCATTGGCCCGGCACCGGGCATGCGAGGCACCGAAGTGCGGTTTCTGGCCTCGGCCAAGACCAACCGGCCGGATGGCACGTTTTCGAATCTGGACTACAGCTTCAAGACGCTGGAAACCCGGTTGCGGGAACTGGCCTTTCTGAATTCGGGCGTGCGGATCATCGTTGAGGATGAGCGCCCCGCCGAACCCCTGCGCACCGAGTTGTTCTATGAAGGTGGCGTGCGGGAATATGTGAAATACCTGGACCGCTCGAAATCGTCGATCATGGCCGAGCCGATCTATATGGTGGGCGAGCGGAACGGGATTGGCGTTGAAATCGCCATGTGGTGGAATGACAGCTATCATGAAAATGTGCTGCCCTTTACCAACAACATCCCGCAGCGTGATGGCGGCACCCATATGGCGGGCTTTCGGGGCGCGCTGACCCGCACCATCAACAGCTATGCCCAGACCAGCGGCATCGCGAAAAAGGAAAAGGTGGATTTCACCGGCGATGATGCGCGCGAGGGCCTGACCTGCGTGTTGTCGGTGAAAGTGCCTGATCCGAAGTTTTCCAGCCAGACCAAGGACAAGCTGGTGTCGTCGGAAGTGCGGCCCGCGGTCGAGAACATGGTGAACGAAAAGCTGTCGGAGTGGTTTGAAGAAAACCCCGCCAATGCCAAGATCATCGTGGGCAAGATCATCGAGGCGGCGCTGGCCCGCGAAGCGGCGCGCAAGGCGCGCGAGTTGACGCGGCGCAAGACGGCGTTGGATGTGGCCAGCCTGCCGGGCAAGCTGGCCGATTGTCAGGAACGCGATCCGGCGAAATCCGAAGTGTTTCTGGTTGAGGGTGACTCGGCTGGCGGGTCGGCCAAGCAGGGCCGCAGCCGCGCCAATCAGGCGGTGTTGCCCCTGCGCGGCAAGATCCTGAACGTGGAACGCGCGCGCTTTGACCGGATGCTGGGCAGCCAGGAGATTGGCACGCTGATCACGGCGCTTGGCACCGGGATCGGGCGTGACGAATTTGACATCAAGAAGTTGCGTTACCACAAGATCGTCATCATGACCGATGCCGATGTGGATGGCGCGCATATCCGCACGCTGCTGCTGACCTTTTTCTTCCGGCAGATGCCCGAGCTGATCGAGGGCGGGTATCTGTATATCGCGCAGCCGCCGCTGTATAAGGTGGCGCGCGGGAAATCCGAGGTTTACCTGAAGGATCAGGCGGCACTGGATGATTACCTGATCGAGATGGGGATCGAGGGCGCGGTGCTGCGGCTGCAATCGGGCGAAGAGATCGCCGGGGCCGATCTGGCACGGGTGATTGAAGGCGCGCGGCAGTTCCGCCGGGTGCTGGAGGCCTTTCCGACCCATTACCCGCGCCAGATTCTGGAACAGGCCGCTTTGGCCGGGGCCTTTGATCCGGGCCGGGCGGATGCCGATCTGCAACTGGTGGCCGATACGGTGGCGCGGCGTCTGGATACGGTTGCCCTGGAATATGAGCGCGGCTGGACGGGCCGCATCACGCAGGATCACGGCATCCGCCTGAGCCGCGTCTTGCGCGGGGTAGAGGAATTGCGGACGCTGGACGGGGCCGTGTTGCGGTCGGGCGAGGCACGGCGGCTGAGCCAGGTGGCGGCATCGACCAAGGATGTTTACCGCGACCCGGCGCGTCTGGTGCGCAAGGACCGTGAGCAGATGATCCACGGGCCGATCGACCTGTTGAAGTCGATCCTGGCCGAGGGCGAAAAGGGCCTATCGCTGCAACGCTATAAGGGCTTGGGCGAGATGAACCCGGAACAATTGTGGGAAACCACATTGGACCCCGAGGCGCGCACCCTGTTGCAGGTGAAGATCGACGATCTGGCCGAGGCCGATGACATCTTTACCAAGCTGATGGGCGATGTCGTGGAACCGCGGCGCGAGTTCATTCAGCAAAACGCGCTGAATGTAGAGCATCTGGACACCTGACTTGGCGTGTGACAACCTGCGCGCTTGCCCAAAAGCTTGCGCGCAGGGGATGCCGAATTTCTGTGCCCAGTGGGGAATGGCAAAGATCGTTTGCCTTGACTGCAAACGGATCGGCACCAAGAACGGGCTTGCGCCTGCCATCCCGCGCTTTGCCACGGAACACCAGATCAAAGACTGGAACAGGGTTGGCCGTGCCGGGCAGATCCGAAGGCCATAGGCCAGCATCCAGTCGCCAAGGAACTACCCCTCGAAGCGTCATGGATCACAGCGTGTCGGCGATCAGGCGGGCGATGCTTTATGAGACCGTGAAGGCGACGTTGGACGGTATGACGACGAGGTGCGCAAGCCTGACAATACCGCTTTTCCCGGCCGAGACCGATGGCTTTGCACCCCAGGCTGACAGGGGTTTAGGCCTGCAAGCTTTTGAACATGCGACAGCGAACGACAACGAGCCCCTAGCCCGGAGGCAGCCGCGACTTTAGCGGGTTTGATCGAGAAGGTGATCTTGCTGTCAAATCCAGATGCGCCGGGCGGGCAGGTGATAGAGATTTTCAGGGAATGAGATGCGATCTTGGGGCTTGCTCCCAGCGGGGACAGGATTTGAACACTGTTTGTCGCGATACTGCTGCCGTTCCAAAGCTGTCTTACCTTGCGTCGTTTCACTTCCTCGAAAGCAGCAAACCACGGGGTCAAAGAGATTTTTGGGAGACAGCGCCGGATGATGAAAGGGCTAAGGATCTTAGCCCCGTCCAGCCACCCCGCGCTGATAGGTTTCAAGGGCCGCCAAAAGGGCCGCACCAGTGGGAAGGTTGGCCCGCAGGCAAACCTCTTCCCACACGGCCGCAAAGGGCAGGTCGCGCAACTCCTCGGTCAGCACCAGCCTTGCGGTGAAATCGCCCGCCGCCTCGATCGCCTTTAACCGCGCTTGTGGCAACAAAAGCGCCCGCAGCAGGGCCTTTTGCATATTGCGCACGCCGATCACCCAAGCCGCTGTCCGGCTGATGGTGGCATCAAAGAAATCGAGGCCAATATGGGTCTTGCCTAACAGGCCAGCAAAGACCAATTCCTGCGCCATTTGCAGAATATCGTCGTTTTGCAGGATCACATGGTCACTGTCCCAACGCATCGGGCGCGAAACATGCAGCAGTAATTCCGGCACTGACAGTGCCACCGCGCTGAGTTTGTCGGCGATGTTTTCGGTGGGGTGGAAATGGCCCATATCCAGACACAGCAATATCTGCTTGCGGATCGCATAGCCTAGATAAAACTCGTGGCTGCCGACGGTGCAGGCCTCGACCCCGATGCCGAACAGCTTGGATTCCACGGCATCGCGCAGATGGTCATGTGGGGTTGTCAGCATCGCATCAAGTGACGCATCCAGCCGTTGCCGCGCGGCCATACGGTCCACCGGAATGTCCTTATACCCGTCCGGCACCCAGATGTTGTTGACCACGGGCGAGCCCAGCGCCGCCCCCATCTGTGACGCAATCTCGCGTGAGCGGCGGCCATGTTCGACCCAGAAATCACGAATGCCCTGATCGGGGTGCGACAAGGTCAGGTTGTCATCGGCGCGGGCGTGGGCAAAGAAGGTTGGGTTGAAATCCAGCCCCAGACCATAATCGCGCGCCCAATCCACCCAAGGGGCGAAATGACGGTATTCAATCGCGTCGCGGTCTGGCGACTCGTCCGTATCCAGATAGCAGGCATGCAGGTTCAAACGGTGCTTGCCCGGCAGCAAGCCGTAGGAAAACTCCAGATCGGCGCGCAGCTCTTCGGGGGTGCGGGCGCGACCGGGATGGTTGCCGGTGGCCTGAATGCCGCCCCCCGAGGTGCCGGAAGTGCGTTCAAACCCGCGCACATCATCGCCCTGCCAGCAATGCACCGAGATCGGTATCTGCAATAGCGCCGCAATCGCACTTTCCGTATCCACGCCCCAATCGGCAAAGCGGGCCTTGGCGGTTTCATAGCTCATAACAGCCCCCTAGCGCGTGAATGCTTCTTTATTTCCGGCATCAACATTGATGATGTTGCCGGTCGATTTTGCCGACAGATCAGAGGCAAAAAAATAGGCCGCTTCGGCGATATCTTCGGGAAAGACCGAGCGTTTGAGCATGGAGCGCTGGCGATACATTTCTTCCAGCCCGTCCTTGTCGGTCTTGTAGGTCGAGGCGCGCTGATCCAGCCATTCGCCCGACCAGATTTTTGATCCGCGCAGCACCGCATCGGGGTTGACCACATTGACGCGAATGCCCGCCTCGGCCCCCTCCAGCGCCAGACAGCGGGCCAGATGGATTTCTGCCGCCTTGGCCGTGCAATAGGCCGATGCATTGGGCGAAGCCGCAAGGCCGTTTTTCGAGGCCACAAAGACGATAGAGCCGCCGATGCCTTGCGCCCGCATCAGCTTGAACGCTTCTCGGCTGACAAGGAAATACCCGGTCGAAAGGATATCCATATTCTTGTTCCACAGCGCAAGGCTGGTGTCTTCGATCGGGGCAGAAGAGGCGATCCCGGCATTGGAGACGAGAACATCCACCCCGCCAAATTCCACCGCAGTCTGGGCAAACGCAGCCTGCACGGCAGACTCATCCGTGACGTTCATCTGCACCATCCGCAGCACATCTGCACCGAAACGGGCCGACAGATCGGCATGGGTGCGGGCCAGTGCTTCGGCATCAATATCTGCCAGCATCACGCACGCCCCTTCTTGCAGATAGCGCGCGGCAGTGGATGACCCGATTCCCCCCGCAGCGCCGGTCACCAAGGCTATGCGGCCCGCAAGCGCCTTGGGCTTGGGCATCCGTTGAAGCTTGGCTTCTTCCAGCAACCAGTATTCGATGTCGAAGGCTTCCTGTTCCGGCAGACCGCAATATTCCGACACCGCCGAAGCGCCGCGCATCACGTTGATTGCGTTGATATAGAACTCGCCAGAAATCCGCGCCGTGGCCTTGTCTTTGGCAAAGGTCAGCATGCCCACACCCGGCACCAGATAGACAACTGCGTTCGGGTCGCGCAACGCCGGTGACGTGGGGTTCTTGCAGCGGTGGTAATAGGCCGCATAATCGTCGCGATAGGCCGCAATCTGATCGGGCAGGCCCGCCATCACCGGCTCGATATTATGTTGTGCCGGATCAAAGGCCACCACCAGCGGGCGAATCTTGGTGCGCAGGAAATGGTCAGGGCAAGAGGTGCCAAGGGCTGCCAAGGGCGGCATGTTCTTGGCATTCACAAAATCCAGCACGGCATCGGAATCGTCAAAATGCCCGACCATGTGCTGCTGGCCCGAAATCATGCCGCGAATGGCGGGCATCAGGCGGCCAGCGATGGCGCGGCGGGCATCGGGGGCAAGACTTTGATGAACCGGCCCCCCAAAGGCGGCAACCCCCTTGGTTTCTGCGGCGAACCAATCCATCGCCTTTTGAATGATCGAAAGCGTCAGCTTGTAGCAAGCCTGCGCGTCATCATCCCAGGTGAACAGGCCGTGGCTTTCCAGCACGACGCCTTTGGACTCAGGGTTTTCCAGACAGTATTTCTCTAGCCAGAGGCCCAGTTCATAGCCCGGCCGCTTCCACGGCAGCCAGCCGATCTCTTTGCCGAAAATCTTTTCCGTCAGCTCTTTGGAATTGCGGGCGGCTGCGATGGCGATGATCGCATCGGGATGCATGTGATCAACATGTTTGCGCGGCACATAGGCGTGCAAGGGCGTGTCAATCGAGGCCGCGCGCGGGTTCAGGTTAAAGGTGCAATGGGGCAGCAGGCCGACCATCTGATCTTCCATCGCGACGCCCTTATAAATACCCTTCAGCGCGCGCAGTTTGTCCATGTAAAGCGTGGCAAACCCATCCATCTTGATCGAGCCGACATCGCCGCCAGAGCCCTTGACCCAGAGCACCTCGACCTGTTCACCCGTCAATGGATCAAGTTCCATCACCTTGGCGGATGTATTGCCGCCACCGTAATTGGTGATGCGTTTGTCCGACCCCAGAAGATTCGAGCGATAGAGCAGCTTTTCCGGCTCGCTCATGCCCTTGGCCTTGTCTGTATCCCATTGATCCAAAAGGCGGCCTGGCGCTTGCACTGTCATGATATTCCCCCCAAAGGGCCCAAAGGATTGAAGACCCTGTTTGACACGAGTGTTGCTGGGCCTGCGTCAGAATGTCAATCATAAACAATCATTTTTGATCTTTTGCAGTTGCAGCATGATTGAATATGACAAATTATGATTGACACGCCCCAAATCCGCAGACATCGTGATGGCAGGGGGAGACAGCCATGCACGAATCCGAACGCCACAGAGTCATTTTGTCTGCCGTGCAAGATCGCCCGGTGGTCACTGTCATCGAGCTTTGCGAAATGACATCGGCCTCGGAGGCGACAATCCGGCGCGATATTGCCACCCTGCATATGCAAAAACGGCTTCGTCGGGTGCGCGGCGGTGCGGAATCGATCAGCCCGCCGCAATTCGTGGGCCTTGCTGGCCGCCCGTTCTCGGTCAACGAAACGATGAATGCCAAGCAAAAACAGGCAATTGCGCGGGCAGCGGTTGAGCTGTGCACGGATGGCGAGAGCATCATCATCAACGGTGGCACGACCACCTTTCAGATGGTGCATCCGCTGGCCAATCGCAGGCTTCAGGTGTTCACCAACTCATTCCCGATTGCAGAACATCTGCTGAAGCATTCCAAAAACACCATCACCCTGTCTGGCGGCACGATTTACCGCGAACAGAACATCATCCTGTCACCCTTCGACAATGACGTGACGCGAAATGTCTATGCCAAGCGCATGTTCATGGGCGCGCATGGTCTGGCCCCGATTGGTCTGATGGAGGGCGACCCGCTGCTGGTGCAGGCCGAGCAAAAGCTGATTGGTCAGGCTGATGAGCTGATCGTGCTGGTGGACAGTTCCAAGTTCAAGAACCGCTCACCGTTGGTGCTGTGCCCGCTTAGCCGGATCGACACGGTGATCACCGACGAAGGTATCTCAGATAAAGCTGCGGCGATGTTGGAAGCCGCGGATGTGACCTTGATCGTAGCCCCCATGGGGGCAGCGAAAGCAGAAGAAGCGGCATCCTAGACGCCGGACAAGACAACACCAGGGAGGGAAATATGACTGTCATGAAGAAGATTTTATCCAGCGTCGCGGTGGCTGCGACCTTGATGGGAACCGCCGCACAGGCCGAGACCACGCGGATCGCGCTGGTCGTAAAGGCGCTTGGCATCGGCTTTTTTGAAGCCGCCAACAAAGGTGCCGAAGAGGCCGCCAAAGAGTTGGGCGATGTTGAAATCATCTACACTGGCCCCACAGACACCACCGCCGAAGGCCAGATCGAGGTGATCAACAGCTTGATCGCACAGGGTGTCGATGCGATTGCCATTTCGGCCAATGACCCCGACGCCGTGGCCCCTGCGTTGCAAAAGGCGATGGACCGCGGCATCACCGTCATCTCGTGGGATTCGGGCGTGGCGAAAGACGGGCGGATGATGCACCTGAATCCGTCCTCCAGCGCGCTGATCGGCAATACCATCATCAAGCTGGCCGCAGATCACCTGCCCGATGGCGGCGATGTGGCGGTGCTGTCTGCGACCGCAACATCCACCAACCAGAACACCTGGATCGAAGAGATGAAAAAGGTGATGGGCAACTATCCCGGTGTGAATCTGGTGGCCACGGTGTACGGCGACGACCTTGCCGACAAATCCTATCGCGAAGCGCAGGGCCTTATGGCAACCTATCCGAACCTGAAGGCGATCATCGCGCCGACGACGGTGGGCATTCTGGCCGCCTCGCAGGCAGTGACGGATGCTGGCAAGATCGGGCAGATCAACGTGACGGGCCTTGGCCTGCCATCTGAAATGGCCGGCGCGGTTGAATCTGGGGCAACCATTTCCTTCGCGATCTGGAACCCGATCGATCTGGGCTATGCCGCAACGATGCTGTCTTACAACATCGCCAAAGGCGCCAAGGCCGAACCCGGCGCCACCATCCCGATGGGCCGCATGGGCGAAGCCACGCTGGACGACAACAACGAGGCCGCGATGTCGGACCCGTTCACCTATGACAAATCGAATATCGAAGAGTTCAAGTCGATCTTCTGATGTTTCGAACCCGGCGCGGCCACTGCCTGCGCCGGGTTCTGCTCTGCCCTTTCCAACAATTGGATACGTTCATGCAGCCGCAGCCCTCCGCCGCAGCGCCCGCGGCCATTCTTGCCCTTGATGCAGTAACCAAAGAATTTCCCGGCGTGCGCGCGCTGTCGGAGGTGTCTTTGTCGCTATATCCCGGCCAAGTCACCGCATTGATCGGTGAAAACGGTGCGGGCAAATCGACTGTGGTCAAGGTGCTGACGGGGATTTACCAGCCCGATGGCGGCACAATTCTGGTCGATGGCAAACCGGTGCGATTTGCAAATGCGCAGGCCGCCGCCGCACATGGCATCACGGCCATTCATCAGGAAACCGTGCTGTTTGACGAATTGTCCGTGGCCGAGAACATCTTTCTGGGCCATGCGCCGCGCGGGCGTTTTGGCCTGATTGATACCGCAGCGATGATCAAGAAATCGCGCGCGATCCTGACAGAGATCGAAGCCGAGATCGACCCGACAACCCGCTTGCGCGACCTGAGCATTGCCAGCAAGCACCTGGTCGCCATTGCGCGCGCGCTGTCGGTGGATGCCCGCGTGGTGATCATGGATGAACCTACGGCTGCCCTGTCACATAAAGAAATCCACGAGTTGTATGAACTGGTCGATAAGTTGAAGGCGCAAGGCAAGGCGATCTTGTTCATCAGTCATAAGTTCGATGAGATTTTTCGCATTGCCGACCGTTATGCCGTGTTTCGCGACGGGCACTTCGTCGGCGAAGGCGCGATGACCGACGTAACCCAAGGCGCGCTGGTGCAGATGATGGTGGGGCGCGCGGTGGATCAGATTTTCCCGGCCCGCCACCCGAACCCAGGCGCAGAGGTGCTGAAAGTGGTGGGCTATGATCACCCGACCGAATTCGCCGACATCAGTTTCTCTTTGCGCCGAGGCGAGATTTTGGGCTTTTACGGGCTGATTGGCGCAGGCCGATCCGAGGTGATGCAAGCCCTGTATGGGATCACGAAACCCAGCAAAGGGGCCGTGCGAATCGACGGAGAGGTGCGCGTTCTGCGCTCTCCCGCTGATGCTGTGGCGCATGGCATTGTTTATGTGCCCGAAGATCGTGGCAAGCAGGGGGCTATTACCGCGCTTCCGATCTATCAAAACGTCACCTTGCCCTCGCTTGGCCGCACGTCACGGCACGGGTTCTTGCGACTGGCGCGCGAGTTCGCGCTGGCCCGTGAGTATACCGCCCGGCTTGATCTGCGCGCGGCGTCGCTGGAAACGGCGGTGGGGAACCTGTCGGGGGGCAATCAGCAAAAAGTGGTGATTGCGAAATGGCTGGCGACCCAACCCAAGGTCATCATTCTGGACGAACCGACCAAGGGCATCGACATCGGGTCAAAAGCGGCGGTGCATGAATTCATGGCGGAACTGGCCGCCCAAGGCTTGGCGGTCATCATGGTGTCCTCCGAAATCCCCGAGGTTCTGGGGATGTCGGACCGTGTCATCGTCATGCGCGAAGGCCGCATCGTGGATGAGTTGCAAGGCGAGGCGCTGACGCCCGAAACGCTTGTCCGCCGGGCGGCAGGGATTGGAGATACCGAATGATAAAGCGTTACCTGCACTCTCGCGAGGCCATTCTCAGCGCCGCGATCCTGGTGCTGATCGTGCTGATCGCACTGCGTTTTCCGGCCTTTGTTGCCCCGGCCAATCTGGCCAATGTGTTCAACGATACATCCCCGCTGATGATCCTTGCCATCGGCCAGATGATCGTGATCCTGACCAAATGCATCGACCTGTCGGTCGCGGCCAATCTGGCGCTGACGGGTATGGTGGTTTCGCTGCTGAACATCGCAGCGCCCGACCTGCCACTGGTAGTAACCCTGCTGGTCGCCGTGTCGCTTGGCGCGGTTCTGGGCATGTTCAACGGCATTTTGGTCTGGAAGCTGAACATCCCGCCGATCGTTGTGACGTTGGGCACCATGACCATTTATCGGGGCATCATCTTTCTGATTTCCAATGGGAAATGGGTAAATGCGCATGAGATGAGCGCAGCGTTCAAAGCCTTTCCCCGCCATGTTTTTCTGGGTTTCCCCGTGTTGTCGTGGATCGCGCTGGGGGTGATTCTGATCGCCATCGTGGTGATGACCCGCACCACGTTGGGCCGTGCCTTTTATGCCGTCGGGGGCAACCCCCATGCGGCCGTTTACACGGGGCTGAATGTGGGGCGCACGCAGTTCTGGGCCTTTACCATCTCGGGGGCATTGGCGGGGCTGACGGGCTATCTGTGGGTGTCGCGCTATGCCGTGGCCTATGTCGATATCGCCGGTGGGTTTGAGCTGGACGTGGTCGCAGCCTGCGTGATTGGCGGCATCTCTATCGCGGGGGGCATCGGCACTATGGGGGGCGCGGTGCTGGGGGCCTTGTTCCTTGGCGTCATCAAGAACGCCCTGCCCGTCATCAACATTTCGCCCTTTTGGCAGCTTGCGATTTCGGGCGCTGCAATCCTGATTGCGGTGGTGCTGAACTCTCGCGCCAACCGAACCCGTGGCCGCATCATCCTGAAACAGACGGAGCCAGTGGCATGAGCAGCACCGACCGTTACATCCCCGACCGCCTGCAAAGCCCGCTGCAACGCCGCCTGAAATCATGGGAGACGTTACTTCTGGCTGTGGCGGTGGCAATTTTCACCTTCAACGCCTTTGCCTCGCCCTATTTCCTGAACGCGTGGAACCTGTCGGATGCCACATTCAACTTTACTGAAAAAGCGATGATCGCCTTTGCCATGGCCCTGTTGATCATCGCCGGAGAGATTGATCTGTCGGTGGCCTCTATCGTGGCACTGGCCTCGACCGCGATGGGGGCGGCGGCGCAGGTGGGGGCGTCACCCGCGACACTGGTGATGATCGGGTTGACGGTGGGCGTGATCTGCGGGGCCTTCAATGGCCTGTTGGTCACGGCGATGGGCCTGCCCTCTATCGTGGTGACCATCGGCACCATGAGCCTGTTTCGCGGCATCAGCTATATCGTTTTGGGCGACACCTCTTACGGCGGCTATCCGGCGGGGTTCGCGTTCTTTGGGCAGGGCTATGTCTGGTGGGTGATTTCCTTTGAATTGGTCCTGTTCGCGGTTCTGGCGATCGTGTTCGGTGTCTTGCTGCATCTGACCAACTTTGGCCGCGCCGTCTATGCGGTCGGGAATAACCCGGTTGCCGCGCTGTTTTCTGGCATCCGGGTGAACCGCGTGAAGTTCGTTCTGTTCCTGCTGACGGGGCTGATGGCGGGGGTGGCCTCGGTCTGCCTGACCTCGCGCCTCGGCTCTACCCGCCCCTCTATCGGCTTTGGGATGGAGTTGGAGGTGGTGACGATGGTTGTGCTGGGGGGGGTCAATATTCTGGGCGGGTCAGGGTCCATTCCGGGGGTGGTGATTGCCGCCTTTGTCATGGGCCTGGTCACCTTTGGGCTTGGCCTGCTGAATGTGCCGGGAATTGTGATGTCGATCCTGATCGGCGCCTTGCTGATCGGCGTGATCGCGCTGCCGCGACTTTGGGGAATGTGGAGGGGCTGATGGAAAAATACGCCTTCAAGATGCAGCTTCACCCCGGCCAGAAGGCCGAATATATCCGCCGTCACGATGCGATCTGGCCAGAATTGGTCGCCTTGCTGAAAGACGCAGGCGTCAGCGATTATTCGATCCATCTGGATGAGGAAACGCATGTCCTGTTCGGGGTTTTGTGGCGCAAGGATGGGCATAGGATGGCCGATCTGCCCAGCCATCCGGTGATGCAGAAATGGTGGGCCTATATGGCCGATATCATGGTGACCCACCCCTCGAATGAACCGGTCGCCACCCCGCTTGCCACCGTCTTTCATCTGCCATGATGCGCAGGATCGCCGTCATAGATGTGGGCAAGACCAATGCCAAACTGGCCTTGGTCGATTTGCACGATCTGTCTGAACTGGCCGTGCGGATACGCCCCAACACCGTGCTGCCCGCGCCGCCCTTTCCCCATTATGACCTGGCTGGGCATTGGCAATTTTTCTGTCAGGGCTTGCGCGCCTTTCAGGATGAGTTTGGGGTAGATGGTGTGGCGATCACCACCCATGGCGCGGCGGCCGCGTTGATCGGGCACGACGGGGCGGCCCTGCCGATGCTGGATTATGAACACGACGGGCCTGCGCAAACGGCGGCAGACTATGACGCGCTGCGACCATCCTTTGCCGAAACCGGCTCGCCGCGGCTGGCCCTTGGCCTGAACCTTGGCGCGCAGCTGCATTGGCAGTTCACCACGGATCCGGGGCTAAGGGATCGGGTCAAACAGATCGTCACCTATCCGCAATATTGGGGGTATCTGCTGACCGGCAATCTTGCCTGCGACATCTGTAGCCTTGGCTGCCACACCGACCTGTGGGTGCCGGAAAAAGGGGCCTATTCCAGTTTGGTGCAGCGTTTGGGCATCACAGATCTGATGGCCCCGCCGCGCCGACCCAACGCCCAACTGGGCACGATTTCAGCGCAGGCGGCCTTGGCGACGGGCCTTCCGCAGGGATTACCGGTTGCCGTGGGTATCCACGATTCGAACGCCTCGCTGTTGCCGCATCTGCTGGGACGAAAGGGCGCGTTTTCGGTTGTTTCGACGGGCACTTGGGTGATCATGATGGCGATGCGCGGCGATACACCCCAGCTTGATCCGGCCCGCGACACGTTGATGAATGTAAACGCCTTGGCCGAGGCTGTGCCATCGGCCCGCTTTATGGGGGGGCGCGAATTCGATCTGGGTCTTGCGGGCACAAAGGCCGTGGCAACCGATGCCGACAGGCAAGCGGTGCTGGACCAATCCATCATGCTGCTGCCTGCTGTTGAACCGAATTCTGGCCCCTTTGCAGGCCATCACATGCGCTGGACCGCGCCCCCCCAGACCGATGGTCAGCGGCTGGTTGCGCTGTCATATTACCTGGCGCTGATGACACAGACCAGTTTGCAAATGATCGGGGCAAAAGGGCCTTGTGTGATAGAAGGCCCTTTTGCCCGCAATCGCGATTACCTGACCATGCTTGCCAGCCTGCGCGCAGACGGGGTCGAGGCGAGGGAATCCTCTACCGGCACCAGTGCTGGTGCAGCGCTGTTGTTCGCGCAAGACGCACCTGTGATGGCCGCCGAAGTGCCGCAATCGGCAGACGCCAAAACCGCCGCTTACGGCCGTTTGTGGCAAGAAACCGTCGATGTAGAGCGGGACAAATCGGGACTGAACGCTTTCTGAGACTCGGCCTTGCAAGGGGTGCCCCGCCCTCCGCCGGGGCCGATTGAAAGAACGCAGATGCAGAGGGGACAGGGCTGCGCGAATGGTGCCATCCTGGTCACAGGATTTTGCGTCAGCGGGACCCGCCGCTGGGCAAAGCCTGAACTTATCGCGTTTGATACGCCCTTTTGATGGCATGATCTGCAGCGAAGAAGATGAACCAAGAGCACAAGCCGTCCGGCCCGGATTTAGCCGTTGTAGTCGCTGCTTGTGGCAACGGGCGGGCCAAGCGCGGCAATAATCGGCCCGCGTCGCGCCGGGGATGATCGCCGCGGTGCGGTCAGGGAAAGGAGTGGCGAGACAAATTGTCTCGTCGCCCTGTTCATATCATCGAAGTCCAGAGCTGGAACAAGAGCCCCGATCCAAAAGCACCGGTCAAGGACAGGCCGATATAGAGCCCGAAGACCTGTGGGCGCGCCAAAGCCCAGACCGCCATCGCCGCCGGGATCGAGGTGACGCCGCCCGCCACGAGAAAGGCCATGCCTGCGCCCGGCGCCATGCCTTGGTCAATCAGCCCGCTGACCAGTGGCAGCGCCGCGTAACCATTGAGGTAGGCGGGAACGCCAACCAGCGTTGCGGTCACGATTGGCAGCAAACCCTCGCCCCCCAGTGCTGCGGTCACGGTTTCAGCGGGTATCCACGCCAGCATCAGGCTTTCGAGGATGAAAGCAAGTGTCAGCCATTTGGCGAGAAACAGCGTAGTGGTAAGCGCCGTCTTGCCAAACTTCGCCCGGCGTTCTGCATCAATCCAGAAACGCCAGACCACGGGTTTCGGCACACGGATTTTGGCACCGCCGCATCCACCATTTCCGATGCCCTCGCGCAGCGGATCGGCGAAGGCGCCACCCTTCATCATAAGGTGCACTACAATGCCGCCAAATGCACCAAGCCCAATAGCAGCGATGGTTTTTGCCAAGGCGAACTCAAGGCCCAGCACACCCGCTGTCAGCACGAACATCGACGGGTCCATGATCGGCGACGCTAGCCAGAAAGCCATGACTGCGGACAGAGGCACGCCCATCGCCAGCAGCGCCGCGATCAACGGGATCACTCCGCAGGAACAGAAGGGCGAAATGCCCCCTGCCAGCGCGCCAAGCCCAATCATCAGGATCGGCGCACCTGTGAAAGCCTTGGCGATCAGGTTGTCAGCCCCTGTCGCGCCTGCCCAGGCGGCGATGGCGATTGACAGGATCAGAAACGGTGCCGTGTTCAAGAGCGCGCTGCCGGCAAAGATCGCAGTATCGGCCGCCTGAGGCGCGTTGAACACCGCCAGCGCCGCCAGGATCAACACCGAGGCGAGCCAGACGCGCTGATCCTGCCACAAATGGCGCCACATTGACCGGAGGCTTGATATCGGGAGGGAAATCTCAGTCATCGCTAAATCTCCGGATTTGTCGTTGTTTTAGGGGGAGAAAAGAATGCCTCATGCCGCATCTTCCGATGGGCGAACCGCAACACCGGTGCAACATTCTGACGTCAGGAAGCCGACCACGCGGTGCATCGCGGGGAAATCGACCCGGTTGAACACCTCGCGACCCTGCTTGTCTTGCAGCACCAACCCGGCATCGACCAACGTGGAGAGATGATGTGCCAGCGTCGAGGGTGCCAGACCAAGATGCTCGCCGATATCGCTGACCCGCAACCCCGTTTCACCGGCCTTCACCAACAGGCGAAAGATCGAAAGTCGAGCATCGTGGCCGAGAGCGGCAAGGGCGCGGGCATGAGGGCTGATCGTTGTCATAATTTCAAAGTAACTATATTTCTAGTTTTGTAAATATTTTTTTGAACCGGATTGGCGGCCTGCGGCGGCTGAAGGTATGCCGTGGCTGGATTACACCAATCGCGTGATCGCCGCAGCTTGCCTTTCTCTGCGCGAATTCATCCCACAGGTTCCATCAAGGTTATGCCGAGGGAGGTGAAGCCGGTGACGAAGACATTCTGATCTGGAACTTAGCAATCTGACGGCCGAACTTGTGCGCAGAGAGCCGTTGGCGCTGCTGTTTGACCCATGCATCATGGATCGCATTGCCTGCCAGACACCGCACACGCCGGACACCGCGTGCATTGTCGGGCGGTGGCTGTCACCTTGCTGACGGCACAGAAAGATGACCAAGCCTGCGGCCTCATTCTCTGTTAATAGGCCGACGTTCTGGCGTTTGGTAAACCTGCTGGTCTTCATCACGGTCTTTCGATGGCTTGTTCTCCGACCGTGATAGTCGTATCGTCAATCGACGATATAGCATGAAAGCATTTCCGTGACAGAGACCGATCAGATTGCAGACCTGGCCAAGGCGCTGGCGCATCCGGCGCGGATACGGATCGTGCGGCTGTTGCTGGCGGCCCCCGGCTGTATCGGCGGTGATATCGTAGAGGCGGTGGGCCTGGCGCAATCCACCGTGTCAGAGCATCTGCGCATCCTGAAGGCCGCAGCGATCATCACCGGTGAGATCGACGGCCCGCGCGTCTGTTATGCGCTGAACCCTGCCGCGCTGGCGCCCCTTGCCACCTTTATTGCCAGCCTGACACCGCCCCCCGGCGGTGCCTGCTGCCTGCCTGATCAAAAGGAAACCGCATGAGCCTGTTCGAACGCTGGCTGACCCTTTGGGTTGCCCTTTGCATCCTTGCCGGGCTTGGTCTTGGCAACCTTTTGCCCGGCGTGTTTGCCGCATTGGCGGGGCTGGAATATGCCTCGGTCAACCTGGTCGTGGCTGTGCTGATCTGGGCGATGGTCTATCCGATGATGATCGCCATCGACTTTGGATCGCTGAAAGACGTGGGGCGGCGGCCCAAGGGCTTGGTGATCACGCTGGTGATCAACTGGCTGGTCAAACCGTTCAGCATGGCCGCACTGGGGGTTTTGTTCCTTCAACCACGTCTTTGCCGGGCTGATTGATCCGGCCAAGGCACCCGAATACATCGCGGGGCTGATCCTGTTGGGTGCCGCCCCCTGCACGGCGATGGTGTTTGTCTGGTCGCAACTGACAAGGGGCGATCCGAACTATACGCTGGTGCAGGTCAGCGTGAACGACCTGATCATGGTCGTGGCCTTTGCGCCCATCGTTGCCTTTCTGCTGGGCGTGACCGACATCAGCGTGCCGTGGGAAACGCTGATCCTGTCGGTTGTTCTGTATATCGTGATCCCGCTGATCGCCGGGGCGCTGACGCGGCGGGCGCTGATGGCGCGCGGGGGCGACGTGGCGGTTTCCGACTTTACGGCCCGGATCAAGCCTGCCTCGGTTCTTGGCCTTTTGCTGACCGTGGTGCTGCTGTTTGGCTTTCAGGGGCAGGTGATCATCGCCCAGCCGTTGTTGATTGCGCTGCTGGCCGTGCCGATCATCCTGCAGTCTTATGGCATTTTTGCGCTGGCATATGCCTGGGCCTTTGCCTGGAAAGTGCCGCACAAGGTGGCCGCCCCCTGCGCCCTGATCGGCACATCAAACTTCTTTGAACTGGCGGTGGCCGTGGCCATTGGCCTCTTTGGCCTCAACTCGGGTGCGGCGCTGGCCACGGTTGTGGGTGTGCTGGTCGAGGTGCCGGTGATGCTGACGCTGGTCGCCTTTGCCAACCGCACGCGTGACAAGTTTCCGGCATGAGCTTTCAGGTTGTCATACACCACAACCCTGATTGCGGCACATCGCGCAATGTCTTGGCGATGATCAAAGCCGCTGGATATACCCCTATTATCATTGAATACCTGAAGGAAGGCTGGACCCGCCCACAGCTTTTGGCGCTGTTCGCCGCCGCGGATCTGACGCCGCGCGATGCCTTGCGCGTTGCCCGATCCCCCGCCAAGGAGATGGGGCTGACCGCGGAAGACGTGACAGACGATGCCCTGTTGGCGGCGATGGTTGCGCACCCGATCCTTGTGAACCGGCCCATCGTCTGCACCCCCCTGGGCGTGCGCCTGTGCCGCCCGTCCGAGACGGTGTTGGACCTGTTGAACCGCCTGCCGCCCGGCCCGCTGGCGAAAGAGGACGGGCAACTGATCATCGACGCCAAAGGAAACCGCTGTGTCTGACCGCAGTTCTGACACGCCCAACATCGACGACGCACTGTTCCCCGGCATCGACCGCGACAGGTTGTTCGGCGGCATAGCTTCTGCGCATCCTGATCCTTTACGTTGTTGATGTCCGCTGGAAAGTGACCCCGATAGGCGCGTAATTTTCACTGAGACTTGCCCCATGTGCCCCCCTCCCAAGCAAGGAGCGAGGCTGTCGCACATCTGAACGCCTATTTCGGGCTGTCGGAACGGCGGGCGTGCCGGATTGCCGGGGCGGACCGGAAGATGGTGCGATACCAGTCGCAACGCGCACCTGACACCGCGCTGCGCGGGCGGCTGCGGGATCTGGCCAATGAGAGACGCAGATTCGGCTATCGGCGGCTCTTTGTGCTACTGCGCCGCGAAGGGGAGCCTTCAGGGATCAACCGCATCTACCGGCTCTACAGCGAGGAAGGGTTAACCGTCCGTAAACGCAAAGCGCGCCGCAAGGCGATTGGGACGCGGGCGCCGATCCTGATCGAGGCGCGCGCGAGTGCCTTGCTGCGATCCCTGACACTTCAATTTCGGGCCGCCGTGTGGCCCGGGAGCTGACAGCGCTCATCGAACGGCGTGGCAAGCCCGGGATGATTGTCAGTGACAACGGCACCGAACTGACCTCGAACGCGATCCTCAAATGGTGCGCCGAGCACAAGATCGAATGGCACTACATCGCGCCCGGCAAGCCGATGCAGAACGGCTTTGTCGAAAGTTGCAACGGACGGATGCGGGATGAGTTTCTCAACGAGACGCTGTTCCTCAACCTGGCCCATGCCCGTGATCTGATCGCGACTTGGGTGACCGACTACAACACCGAGCGCCCTCACTCGGCCCTCGGTTACCAAACCCCAGCAGGTTTCGCCCTGCACCTGACAACCGCAATCGCCCGACCCGCTGCACGCGATGAGAGTTCCGCGCGCCGGGCGATTGCTCAAACCACGCCAACAGGTGTAAATAACCACCGGGCTCCGGTCGTCGCTGGATGAAAGACCCGTGGCAGCTCAGTTGATGTAGACTGCAAACGCCAAAAGCCGAGCGTTTAGCTCGGCCTTGAAGTATTTGATAACTTTGTTAGATTTGGTTGCGGGGACAGGATTTGAACCTGTGACCTTCAGGTTATGAGGGCCACCCCCGCATCCGGAATAATGTTTTAATTTCAGATTGTTAGCTGGTTTTCGAGGTCGCAACGTCGGCGTCGTGTCGCACGGAACAGCCGCAAACCGTTGGGACAAAACGGGAATCTGAGATCGCAGCGTAGAACTGACCCTGTCATTGGTCGCCTTGGCAAGGCCGCTCGAACCAGCTGCGATCTTGAAGTATCGGGTTGTCAATATTCCGGGCATTGCACGACGGGAGGTGAGGTGACGTGTTTCCATCGTAAAGAAGCCCCGGCCCAACCATCCCGGTGTAGTAGCCGTTGCAAGCTTGGCGGTTCCCGCCCAGACCGCTCATTGCATAGGCCTCATCATGGCTCAAGCCATCCAGTCTTGCGTCTATGGCCGCATCAAAGAGCCCGGACTGGCTTCGGTCATATGAATAGACCCAGACATAACGATCATTGAAACAGATTCCCTCCAAATCACGAGCAAGTCGTGTCGCACCGTCTTTGGCGAATAGGTCTCCACTATTTGATTGCGCGGGGTCGACCCCGCGCATGATGATCATCCCGTTGGGAAGAACAACCCTATCGGGGGGGTGCCCTATAACAGCCGGAAGTCTCAACAGCGCAGCAACGCTGGCCAGACCAACTGCGACCGAAATCAACCAAGGCGACAGCCTTTGCAATAACCTTGGACCGCGCATCATCCGCCACCCGTGGCAGAGTATTCACTTTGGCCAGCGTCCCTGAAGACTTCTGCCGAGAAAGTTGCTGCCCAGCTTCCCGTAATCGCGTAGGGCGTCCCGCCTGTCTCGATGCCAAGGCCGAGCGGATCCTCAAAACGGTCGCTGAACTCGAACTCAGTTGCACCACGGATTTTCATCATGGGACCATGGCTCTCGACCGTCCCGGTGAACAGGCCTCGAACGACACCATCGCCATGCGAAAACTCGACGCTTCCGAAATCATAGACCGCCTCAAAATCGTAGGAAAACGCGCCGCTCTCAGCGCGCCTGGCCGCGTCAGCGATCTGATCCGCAAGCCTGCGGAACGCTCCCTGCGCACCATCGTTCCAAGCATATTGTTCTGCAATTTCCCGCAAATGTCCTATCTCCAGGAGATCGACAGAACGCCCGCCTCCAAAATAATAATGGTTCACGAAGTCGGTATCTGTCCATCGATCAGTACTCGAAGCCAGCCCCGTGGAAAATTCGTGGAACGCGAACTCAGTTTCACCCGAAATATAGGGAACGGCTTCGCAGCGGCAATTGTAATCTTCGCCCGGATGACCTGACGGCGGCGGGTCTGACCAAGAAAAGATGCGGCCATCGTTAACGCGATGCGACGTGCGAACCCGCTCGTCGTGCTGTGTTCGCCAAACATACTGACCGGTGGCACCGGTCTCCTTGAGCGACAGCCTGATCGGTGTGCCCTTGCGGAGGTAGGCAATGAAGGCGAAGCGATAGGCGTCGGTGTGATATATGTTCATGATCGGGAACTCGATGGGCCGGTGTTCCAGTATCACGCAATTTATGCAAAATCGTGTTAACGGCCCGTTCGCAAACTTCACCCATCCCGCATATCACCCCAGCAGCTTCGCCTCGACCATGGCCATCGCCTTCTGGTGGTCGGGCGATGGGAACAGGTGGCCGTAGCGTTCCATGGTCATCTGGATCGAGGAGTGGCCCGCGAAGGTCATGACCTCCTTGATCGAGAAGCCCTGCTCGATCCAGAGCGACACGGCGAAGTGGCGCAGGTCGTGCCAGCGCATCGTCACCTCGACCTTTTCCAAGAGCTTGCGGAACCGGGCTTGGGTCTTGGTGTGCTGGAGGATCCCGCCCTGCGACGCAGGGAAGACCAGATCGAGGGCGTTCTTCGGGCAGCGCAGTTTCCAGCGGCGCAGGGCGTTCAGCACCATGGGCCCGGCCGGGATGTCGCGGAACCCGGCGCGGGATTTCGGCTCGCCGATTTGGTTGTAGGCATCGGCGCGCTGGCGGATGCGAATGAAGCCCTTGTCGAAATCGACGTCCTGCCAGCGCAGGCCCCGCAGTTCGGAGGCGCGTAGCCCCCCGAGGGCCGAGACGATCAGGTGCGGCTTGAAATCCTCGTCGGCGGCCTCGATCAGGGCACGGATCGCCTCCTTCGTCGGCACCGGGGCCTTGTGCTCGATCCGGCTGGACTTGATCACCCGCACGCCTTGCGCGGCATTGGTGAACAGCTGACCGTTGTCGATGGCATGGTCCAGCGCCAGCTTCAGCACCGACAGCGCGCGTCGGGTCAGGTGTTCGGACCGGCCGTTCAGCAGCAGACGGTCGCGGAATTCGTTGACATGGCGGCGGGTCAGTTGGGCGATCAGCTTGTCCCCGATGCCGATCTCGGGCGCGGTGATGTGCAAGCGCACATAGTCGCTGTAGCCGCGCAGGGTTGAGCGTTCCATCCGCCGCCCGGTCTTGCAGCGCACTTCGCAATGGTCGAGCCACGCCTTCGCGGCATCGGCCACGGTCGTGCTGTCGCTGTCGGCCAGATAGGTGTGGTTGGCGACCAGCGAGCGGACCTTGACCAGATAGACGTCAGCATCCTTGCGGCGCGGGAACAGCTTGGACCGCCGCTTGCCGGCCTGGTCGGTGAAATCCACCTGCCAGCGGACCAGGCCCGAGGGCAGCGTGCGTTTGCGGATCGTGGCCATCATTTCCCTCCGTGAGCGTAAGAAACGGGAGCAGTTGTCAAAGCCCGTTAATTGGTGATATGAACCGTCTCAGATGCACTTGCAACGGATTGTTGCGTGTGTAAAGCCCTCGTTCATGATCGGAGCCCACGACAATGACAGCCAGCGAACGGAACGGTGCGGAAGCGCCCGAACCGCTCTTTCATGGCGACGCGGAAGCGGTGGCGGCATCGGGGATGCCCCTGCCCAGCCTGCGTGTCCTGCAAGCTGCCGGTGCCATTCAGGCGCAGAAAACCCCAAAGGAGCATGGCGGCTTCAAGCGGATGTGGCGCGAGGAAGATGTGCTGATCGCCTCGATCGGTGCCGCGATCAGCGAGCATTTCGCCTGGAACATCCGCATCGTGGCCGAGGCCATGGCCAAGACGCGACCCGGCACATGGGCTGCTCTGACAGCCTCGATAGCGGGGACCATCTCACCCGACGCGGGCGCGCTGATCCGATCAACCCCGGACGACTGGCATCTCGACCTGATCGACCGGAAGTTCCTGTTCCTGCGGGTGCCGCCAGTTTTCGCTACCATCTTCCACGACGCGCCTCCGGGAAAGGCAGACCTCATCATCGGCTACGCGACATCGAAGGACACGTTCCAGATGCTTCCGTGGCTGGCTGGAAGTCCGCAGGGCCTCGCCAAACTCTCGAAAGCATTCTCCCCGGCGCAGGCCACCGCCGCCGAACGCATCTACAAGCTGGCCATCGCGACCCACACCAACGCGCTGAGCACCGCCAGCATCAACATCAGCATGCAGGTTCGCGCCGCGTGGCGCCGCCTCCACGGACTTGACGCCCACTTCCTGCAGGACGCCCTGCGCTAGAAAGGAGACCCAGCCATGACCAAACACCCCGGCCCCGTCGAGAACCTCCAGCAGACCGCGACCGAGGTGACGCTCGGCGATGACCTTCTTCGCGGCGCGGACGAGATCGCCAGGTTCATGTTCGGCGACGTGAAACACCGCCGCAAGGTCTACTACCTGACCGGAGAGGCCCCGAGGGGCATGCCGCACTTCAAGATCGGTTCGGTGATCTGCGCCCGCAAAAGCACGCTGCTGAACTGGATCGCGCAGCAAGAGCGTTTCACCCCGGGCGAGTGACGGCAGCCGCAAATGTCCTGAGGTCCGCGATCCCGTCGCGGGCTCCATCTTCCATCAGATGCATAGCGAACCCCGCCCCATGACCCTTCAGGACAACCCGCTCGACTTCAACGACGTGCCGCCCACGCGCAAAGGTCGTACGTCCCGGCGCATGTCCGTGGCCCGGGTGGCGGAACTGGTGAACGACCGGATCGCCGATCTCGCCGTGGAACTGCTCGGCACACCGAACCGCGCCCTTTCCAGCGCGCAGCAGTTGCGCTTCGGCACCAAAGGCAGCATCGCGGTGGAAATCGCGGGTAAGGATGCCGGGCGCTGGTATGACCATGAGGCCGGAACGGGCGGCGCTGGGCCGGAACTGATCCGTCATCACTTCGGGATGGACGAAAAGGCTGCTTGGGACTGGGCGCGTAACTGGCTGGGCGATGCGGAAATGCCTGCCTCCTGGACCGCCACCAAACCTACAAACGTCCCGGCATCTGGCCCGGCCCGCACCGTGGCGCTGACGGAGGCCGAACTCGCCGCCAAGGTCGCAGAGATCGTGCGCCAGACCGAAGCCCCGAATGGCACACCCGCCCACGCCTATCTGGTCGGGCGCGGGATCGCCGTCCAGCCCCCCGACTGCATCCGCTTTCGCCGTAACGCCTATGGCAGCCATGGCGCGATGGTCGCGCTCGCCACGGATGCGGCAGGCACGGTGCTGGCGATCCAGCAGGTCTATCTGACAGCCGAGGGCAAGAAGGCCCCGGTCAATCCCGTCAAGCGCACCAACAAGGCAGTCGAGGGCTGGGGCGAACGTTCCGCCGTGCGCCTGCCCGGCCGCGAACCGCTGGTGCTTTGCGAAGGTGTCGAAACCGCGCTGTCAGTCTGGCAGGCCACCGGTCAGGAAGTCTGGGCCTGTCTCGGCGTCTCGAACATCGGCCGCGCGCCCGTCCCGGCAAAGGCAACTGTCATCATCGCCCGCGATGGCGACGCGCCCGGCAGCAAGGCCGAGGGAATGATCACTCGCGCCGCCACCGCCCTCGCCCTGCGCGGGTTGACGGTGATGATCGCCACGCCGCCCGAGGATCAGGACTTCAACGACGTGCTGCTGCGCGAGGGCGAGGAGGCCATTCGCAATCGGATCGCCGCTGCCGAACTCTTTCGCCCGGACCAGGCCGAGCAGGGTCGCAAGCGCCTCTACATCGGGTCGGACGTGGAGATGGCGAAGCGCGTGCGCGAGGATTTGACCGAACGCCATGGCCGCATCGTGCATGCCGAGGGCGAGTTCTGGCGTTACATTGGCACCCATTGGGAGGCGATCCCGGCCCACGAATTGCGCCTGCCGGTCCACACCTATGACGGCGCGAGCTTCGAGACGCCCGCAGGCGAGCCCTCGAACGTCAAGCTGACTCAGACCCGCGTCAACTCTGTCCTGAACGAATGTGCAGCCCTCTGCGCCGAACCCGGCTTCTTCGACACCCCGCCCGCTGGCATCAACTGCGCCTCGGGCTTCCTGCGCTTTGATGCGAACGGAACGCCGCATCTGGAACCGCATCATCGCAATCACCGCTGCCGTCACACCCTGCCCGGCCGCTGGATCCCCGGCACCTCCGGCATCCCGCCCGAGGGCTCGATGCTGCGCCGCCTGCTGACCGGCAGCTTCAAGGGCGACCCGGAGGCACAGGCAAAATGCGATCTGCTGGCCGAGGTCTGCGGATCGGCCGCGCTGGGCTATGCCACTCGCCTGGTACAGCCCCGTGCCGTCGTGCTGCACGGCAAGACCGCCGAGAACGGGAAGAGCCAGATCCTTGACCTCGCGCGCGGCCTCTTGCCCGCCAGCGCCATCTGTTGCGTTCCTGCTGCCAAGATGGGCGACGAGCGGCATGTCACCGGGCTGGTCGGGAAACTCCTGAACGCCTCCGACGAATTGTCGCCGGAAGCCATCGCCTCCAACATCTTCAAATCCGTCGTCACCGGCGAGCCGATCGAGGGGCGCGATGTCTACAAGAGTCGGGTCGAGTTCCGCTCTGTGGCGCAGAACCTGTTCGCCGCGAACCAGTTGCCGAGCTTCAAGGGCGGCGTTGATCGGGGCGTGCAGCGCCGCCTGCTGCTGATCCCCTTCACCCGCACCATCCCCCTCGAAGAACGCATCGAGGATATCGGCAAGCGCATCGCCTCCGAGGAAGCCGACCTGCTGCTGGCATGGGCGGTCGAGGGGGCTGCGCGGCTGATCCGCCAGCGCAACTTCGCCATCCCGGAAAGCTGCCGTGAGGCGCTGATCGAGTGGGTGCTGGGCGAGGACCCGGTGCTGGCGTGGATCGATGCCTGCGTGAAGGTCGTGCCCATCGTGAACGGCGGCCCGATGCTCGCCACCCGCGATGCCTACATGCGGTTCCAGAACTGGGCGCAGGCCGAGGGATTCAAGCCCGAGAAGATCCCCGCGATCAACGGCTTCGTCCAGCGTGTCCAGGCCCAGGTGGCGGGGATCCAGCACAAGCGCACCAGCGCAGGCCGGTTCTTCCTCGGCATCACAGTGACGCACTGGTGACGCAAGAATGACGGACTTTGGCGCGCAACCCATTGAAAGTGTTGAGATGACGCACTTGGCCCGAACCTTTTCATATAAGGGGGGAAACCAAACAAACCTGAATATACATTACCCCCCTTATATAAAGTGTTGCTCGGGAGGGTGCGTCATCTCAACACTATCAACCACTTACGCCCCGAAGCCCGTCATTTCTGCGTCATTCTTGCGTCATTCGCACCGCCCCGCGGTCGGTCTTGAGGGGCGTCAACTGGGAAGGATCGGGAAGGCGGCGGTTCCTTTTGGGCCAATTCGTATGCGGGGGAGCACAGCGCATTGGCCCGCCAGCGTCAGGGGGCGGAAATGACTAAACTCGACAGCGCCGAGACCAAGACCGCCTTCGCTGCCCGCGTCGGGCTGACCAAGGGCCGCATCTCGCAACTGGTGGCCGAGGGTCTGCCGGTGCGCCCGGATGGGCGGATCGACGTGGCGGTGGGCCTCGCCTGGATCGAGGACAACCTCGACCCGGCCCGGCGCAACAAGCGTGGAGCCACCGCCGCCCCTGCCCGCGTCTCGACCACGCTGGCCGAAGCCAAGCGGCTGCATGAGATCGTTAAGGTGCAGCGTGCCAAGCTGGCCTTCGAGAAGGAACAGGGGCTGCTGGTGGAAACCGCCGCCGCCACGCGCACCGTGTTCGCCCGCGCGCGGGCAGAACGGGACGCGCACATGGCTTGGGTGCAGCGCACCGCGCCCTTGCTGGCGGCCGAAGTGGGGGCCGATCCGCGCGCCACCTTCGCTGCGCTGGACCGGATGATGCGGGAGCATCTCGAACACCTGGCCGACCTGCCGCTTGGGAGCTTTGGCGATGGTGCCTGACATCGATCTTGCCTGGCGGCGCGGCATCCGCCCGGAACCGCCCATCCCCGTGTCAGACTGGGCTGACCGGCATCGTATCCTGCCGCCGACCTCGGCGGAACCGGGCCGCTGGCGCACGGATCGCACGCCCTATCTGCGCGCCGTGATGGACGCGCTGTCCACCTCCAGCCCCTATGAACGGGTCGTGCTGATGAAGGGCGCGCAGACCGGCGGCTCCGAGGCCGGGCTGAACTGGCTGGGCTACATCATCCAGAACGCGCCCGGCATCGCCATGTTGGTAATGCCCTCGCTCGACATGGTCCGGCGCAACACCACCGGCCGCATCGACCCGCTGATCGAGGCCACTCCTGCCCTGCGCGATCTGGTCGCGGCCCCAAGGTCGCGGGACGCCGGGAACAGCCTGTTCCGCAAATCCTTCCCCGGCGGCCAGCTGGTGATGACCGGGGCGAACAGCGCCGTCGGCCTGCGCTCCACGCCCGTGCGCTACCTGTTCCTGGACGAGGTGGACGGCTATCCCGGCGATGCCGATGGCGAGGGCGACCCCGTCGATCTGGCGATCCAGCGCACCACCACCTTCCGGGGGCGGCGCAAGATCTACATGGTGTCCACGCCGACCCTGAAAGGCCATTCCCGCATCGAGGCGGCCTATCTCGACAGCGATCAGCGGTATTTCCACGTCCCCTGCCAGCATTGCGGCGACATGGCCCCGATTACCTGGGCGCGCATCCGCTGGCCCGAGGGGCAGCGCGACGCCGCCTATCTGGTCTGCGATGCCTGCGGCGGCGTGCATCATGAGCATGACAAGCCAAGCCTGCTGGCCGCTGGCGAATGGCGCCCGACCGCGCCGGGCGATGGCCGCACGGCAGGGTTCCACCTTTCGTCGCTCTATTCGCCATGGGAAACTTGGGCCGAGATCGCGCAGGAGCACGCGCGCGTCGCCAAGGATCCCGCCCGCCTGCAGGTCTGGGTCAATACCAAACTGGGCGAGTCCTGGGAGGATCAGGCGGGCGACACCGTTCCCGCCGATCCCCTCATGGCCCGGCGCGAGGACTGGGGCAGCGATCTCGCCCCCGGCGCGGCCGTCCTGACCGCGGGCGTTGATGTGCAAGGCGACCGGATTGAGGTGCAGGTTGTCGGCTGGGGCCGGGACGAGGAAGCATGGGTCATCGACTACCGCGTGCTCTGGGGCGATCCTTCCGGCCCGCGTCTCTGGTCGGACTTGGACGGCGTGCTGAACGGCACCTGGGGCGACCTGCCGGTGCGCGCCGTCGCCGTGGACACCGGCGGCCACCACACCAAGATGGCCTACGAGTTCTGCCGCACCCGCCTCGCCCGCCGCATCTGGGCGATCAAGGGCCGGGGCGGCCCCGGCATCCCGGTCTGGCCGCGTCGCCCCACCCGCAGCAACAAGGCAAAGATCCCGCTCTTCATCGTCGGCGTCGATGCTGTGAAGGACGCCGTCTACGCCCGCCTGAAGCTGTCCGAACCCGGCCCCGGCGCCATCCACTTCCCCCGCCGCCTCGATGCCGACTACTTCCGCCAGTTGACCGCCGAACGCGTCGTGACCCGCTTCGAGAAGGGCCGCCCCATCCGGTCCTGGCAACCCAAGCGCGACGGCGAACGCAACGAGGCGCTGGACACCTTCGTCTACGCACACGCCGCCCTGCACGGGCTGATCAGCATGGGGATGCGGTTGAACCAAGAGGTGGAAGAGGTGTTAGCCAGAGACCGCCGACTTCATCAACCCGACACAACAAAGCAAAGCTTGATAAGGTCCCGATGGATGGGATAGTCCATATCTTGTGCAAGATGCTCAAACTAAGCACTCAATCTTCGAAGCTCTACACAGAAAAAGAACTGGCAACCACCTATGCAGACCACGCAAAGCACCATTTCGCTTCAAGACGAAAGTGGCCGCCAGTCTGCGGAGAAAAATCTTGGCGCGGTGTACACACCGGCAAACCTAGCCGACTGGGTTGCCCGCACTTTCATTGAAATGGCATCACTTCCGTCGAATGCGGTAGTTTGCGACCCCGCGTGTGGTGATGGTGAACTGCTGCGTGCCGTGCAAGCGAACCGCCCAAACATGAAACTGGTCGGGATCGACATCGATCCATCTGCCGTTGAGATTGCTCTAAAAAGGAAGGGTGAGGGTCAATTTCAATTTATAAATTGCGACGCCCTTGGGTCTCCGAATAGTTCGCGTATTCCGTCTTGGGCCATCCTGTTCGGAAGGAAGAGTATTGATGGCGTGATCGCAAACCCACCTTGGGGGGCTGATCTCAATGCATCGCGTCAGGAACTTACCGCGATTGGCTATAGCTTTGCGAAGGGGCAGTTTGACAGCTGGAACCTTTTTGTTGAAGCGACACTTAGCAATCTGCGCCCATCTGGAACTGCCGCGTTCATCATTCCTGACTCTATCTTCTTGCCTGAGCACGCGCGCATGCGGGAATTTCTGCACTCCAATGTTCAGATTGCGTTCATCGCTCGACTTGGGGAAGGATTCTTTTCAGAAGTTTTCCGGGGAACCGCGATTGTGATTATCAGAAAGCTTCCTCCGGGAAGCGATCATCTAGTTGAAACGCTCCGATTGAATCGAGAAGACCGCTCCGCAGTACTTACTGGGAAGAAAACCTTAGACGAAATCAGACGGGCGAAGGCACACCTTCTGCCTCAATCCAGATTTCAGAAGGATCCATTTGGGCGCTGGGATATCGATAGCGCAGTATCCGAAGACGCAAAAATCCACGCTTACACGACAAGGCGTTCTGACTGGACACAGTGGCTCTGCTCAGGGCGTGGAGTGGAACTGTCAAAGTTTGGGCACGTAGACGTCTGCCCAGTTTGCGACTTCGCGCGACCCGCCTCAAAAAAAGATAGTCTGACCTGCACTAACTGCGGTCACACGTCTAGGTCGCTCGACTTTCGAAAGGTCCAAATTGTAAGAGATGAGCCTAGCAATCCAAATACCTTTCCATTTCTCGTTGGAGAGGATGTTGGTCGCTACTTTGCGTCGCCCAGTCGCTACATCACAAAGTCGGTGAGCGGAATAAACTACAAGTCGGAAGACGTATACAGCCGCCGCAGGCTGTTGATCAGGAAAACTGGAGTTGGGATAAAGGCCGCCATCGTCAATCAGCCTAGCATGACGAATCAAGTCGTATTTCACTACTTCGAGAACCCTGCTTTGGATGTTCCGAGCTTCTTCCTGTCCTATTGCCTGGGAGTCTTGGGATCGCGTACACTTCTCGCGTACCATCTCAGGACAAACGGCGACAACGAATGGCGATCACACCCCTATATAACTCAAAAAGTAATTTCGGGTTTACCTATTCCTCTACCAGCACAAGGCACTGAAAGTTGGAAGCAAGCCCAAGCAATTGCTGCTCTAGTAGATCAAGCGCTAGCAAAGGATGAGCTCACGATGAAGCTTGATGCGAAAATCGAAGGGCTTGTCGCGGCGCAGTTTGGTTTTGACGATAGCTCATATTCTTGGGTTGAACGCGTTCTCAGCCAAGCCGAGTCACTTGAACCGATACGTGCATTACAGCTGGGCAGTCGTTTTCGCGTCATGCCGCAGTGGGCTGACTAAATGTCTTATCGTTACATCGGGAACAAATCGCGGCTTCTTCGCCCTATTGTCGATCGCATAGGCGGCATCGTAAAAAAAGGTGCAGTTGTCGCCGATCTTATGTGCGGAACTGCGAGCGTATCCGAAGCATTGCGCGTTGCCGGCTATCGAGTAGTCGCTTCTGATATGATGTCCTATGCGTTTCATCACGCTTGCATTCGACTGAAACTCGACCGCCCCCCTATTTTCGCCGCTGTTTCAAAGGACGGCTACTTGGGGGTACTAAAACACCTTGAGTCGCTCCCAAGTACATTTGGGCATTTCTTCCGCGAGTACTCGCCTGAAGGCCAGCCTAACAACGGTGAACGACCGCGAATGTATTTTTCGCCGGAAAACGCTGCATCGATCGATGCAATAACACAACAAATCAATGAGTGGCGTTCACTAGGAAAAATCACCGATCTAGAGAATTCGCTTCTGCGGCATGACTTGGTCCTGGCGGCAAATCGCGTAGCAAATATTGCTGGCACGTATGGACACTACCGGTCGACATGGAGCAAATCCTCACTCACCCAACTCACACTTCGGCCATCGACGTTTCTGTGGGGCATATCTACAGATCATGACGTTTATCAGGGCCAAGCCGAGGATCTCGCTCAGTCTATTTCCGCAGACCTTTGCTACATTGACCCTCCATATATGAAGCGGCAGTATGCGGCGAACTATCACATTATTGAAACAATTGCCCGTGGCGACGCTCCTGAGGCTGTTGGCGTTAGTGGACTGAGGCCGTGGCGCGACCAGTATTCTGACTTTTGTTCAAAGGTTCGAGTGCGTGATTCGTTCAGAAAAATTATTGGGGGAATGCAATGTCAGACCTTTCTTATTAGCTATAGCGAGGATGGGCTTCTAAGCAAAGAAGAACTAATGCAGCTTTTCTCAGAATTTGGGCGCGTCGACTTCGAGCGCCTTATACACCAAAGGTTCAAGAGCAATGTTGGAGGAGAAGGCGGAACGGTTGAGGAGTATCTATTCAAGATAACGAAATAGACCTCACTCTGTCCCAGTTATAGTTGCAGCATGGTCAGCTCGCCATCGGATTACATGCGCTTCACCATTGATCTCAATTTGCAGTTCATTGCCCGAAATCTTTGTAAGATCGAGACCTGTCACCTCTGCATAGTGCAACATTCGGTGAATGTGGGCGCTTACGACAACCAAATTCGCAGGCGCATCGGCGCCGCCTTGGCCGAGCGGGATCAGATGGTGGACCTCGAGATATGGCTTTCCGTCAGACTTCTTAAAAGTATACTTAGATCCTGTGATCTGGCACTCGCCGTATAGATCTTTGAGTGCTTTTACCGCCTTCTGATTCCTTTCTCGGACTTTCATTACCATCTCTTTGACGGCCGGGGTTGCAGCGCTGTAGTCCGCATCAAAAAGAGCGCTTGCTGCTTCCGCCTCGGTCATTTCTCGAAATTTCGGCTGCTTATTGGAAGGTGCATTCGGTGATGCCGGTCCAGCAGCAGGCACCGTAGTAGCAGGTGCTGGGCCAGTGGACGGCTTGCTGGAGGTCGAAGCACCAGAAGGCTTTGGACTCGGGGCGCTGGCTGAAGCCCCTGAGGCGATGAATGGCCAATGCAGATTTGTCTCGTCAAAATCCAAAGCAGTCACAAATCGGATAATCCCGTCGTCTTCAGAAAACAGTGGCTCAAGAACTGGAGGCACTGCCCAAGACAGTGGACGATCTTGCTCTCTCATCCATCCCGCCCAGTACGTTCCGTCCGTCGCCCGAATGATGAAAACCACGAGACCCTTGATTAGGGGTGCGATTTGCGGATCAGCGGAACTCGCGAGCTTGCCCTTAGGACTCGGAAATCCAGTTTTTGCCGGGTGCCACGCGTGAACTCTGTTAGACTTCCGGCTCTCTAACTTCTGCTCGCGAATGCTAACGGTCGTGCCACGTCGCTGACTAATCTTGAGGGATTGCTCCAGACCTAGGCTTAGACTCTGAACTTTGAATGTCCACTGTGGAAAACTCTGAGCCATCAACCTCGGTGTGATGCCGACAAAGAAATCGGACCAATCCGCTAACGAAACGCCGCTCGTATCTACATCGATGTATGACTGACCGCCGCCACCTTCTTCTGCGCCGCGTTCCTTATAGATGTTGAAAAAATCCGCCGGTGTAATGCGTCGGAACACAAGCATCGATGCTTTTTTCAATCGGCCCTCACAATACTCAAGATTTCAGAACGTCACCGTCGTTGCGCCCTAGGCGCTAGCCAAGGCTATCAGATCGGACACGGCCTTCACAATGGTCCATCACAAGGCGGTCCCAATTGCTTGCTTCGACCCTGCCATGCGACTCTCCCCGCAAAGGTCACCTGCTTCCTGGTCGCTTTTCCCGACCTAGCCCCCGTGGGTTGATAGCTGCGGTTGGAGGACGAAATCTAGGCGGGCTCGGTTGCGGACCTTTCCCGATCCTTCCCAACCGCTCTGATACCCCGACGCCGCCGCGCGTGAGACACTACGCACCATGCGGACGCTCCTTCATCGCCTTCTTGGGTTCACGCGCACGCGCGGCTTTGACGCTGCGGGTGGTGGTCGTCGTTGGGAGGGGGCGCGGACGGTCGATGGGCTGAACGCGGCGATCCTGACGGGAGCGACCACGGCGGCGCGGCGGGCCGGGTGGTATGCGCGGAACAACCCTTGGGTCGCGGCGGCGGTGGACAGCCTCGTCGGCAATGTCGTCGGCGCGGGGATCAAGCCACAATCCACCCATCCCGACAGGGCGGTGCGTGAACGGCTGCAGATGCTGTGGCTGCGCTGGACCGATCATGCCGATCCGGGTGGGCTGGCCGACTTCTATGGGCTGCAGGCCATGGCCGTGCGCGCAATGGTCGAGGGCGGCGAGAGCTTCGCCCGGCTGCGTGTCGTTCCCGACGCCCCTGCTGTTCCCCTGCACATCGACCTGCTGGACCGGGACCAGGTGCCGCTCGACCTGCATCGGGACATCGGCGGCGGCGCACGCATCCGGGCGGGGATCGAGTTCAACGCCTTGGGGCAGCGTGCCGCCTATTGGGTGATGCGCGACCGGCCGGGCGATCCGCTGACCTCCCTGCGACTGGAACCGCTGCGCCTGCCCGCCACCGACTGCCTGCATCTGTTCAAACCGCTGGCGGCTGGGCAGTTGCGCGGGATCACATGGCTCGCCCCGGTCCTGCTGCGGCTGCATGAGCTCGACCAGTTCGAGGATGCGGCACTGGTGAAGGCCAAGGTGGCGGCGCTGTTCACCGGCTTCATCACCGATCCGGACGGCACGGCGGGCGGGCTTTCGGGCACCAACAGCAACGGCGCGCTGACGGTGGGCATGGAGCCCGGCAGCCTGATCCCCCTGCCACCCGGCACTGATATCCGCTTTTCCAACCCGACCGAGCACGACGCCTACGCGCCCTTCGTGAAGAACCACCTGCGCGCCGTCGCGGCCGGGATGGGCCTGCCGTACGAACTGGTCTCGGGCGATCTGGAGGGCGTGACCTACTCCTCGATCCGCGCCGGGCTGATCGAGTTCCGCCGTCGCGTCGAGCAGTTGCAGCACAACGTCGTCGTTCACCTGTTCTGCCGCCCGGTCTGGGAACGCTTCGTACGGCTTGCGGTGCTGTCGGGTGACCTGCCCGCCCGCGATTTCGACCGCGATCCTGCCGCCTATCTCGCCTGCGAGTGGCTCCCGCCCAAGTTCGATTACGTCGATCCCAAGAAGGACGTCGAGGCCGAGATCCTCGCCATCAACGCCGGCCTCAAGAGCAGGACGCAGGCGATCTCGGAACGCGGCTACGACGCCGAACAGGTCGATGCCGAGATCGCGGCCGACAAGGCGCGGTCGGACGGGCTGGGGCTGACCTTCGGTGCCACGCCCGCCGCTAAGGAGGATACTGCCGATGACTGACACCGTCACCCTGCTGACCCGCCGAGCCGACCTGGCCCCGGCAAGCGCCAACCGCGATGACCGCACCGTCGAGGTGATTTGGTCCACCGGTGCGCCCGTGCGCCGCCGCGACATGGCTGGGCAATACATCGAACGCCTTAGCCTTGCGCCCGAGGCGGTGGACCTGTCGCGCTTGCAAGGGGCCAGCGTCCTGGATGCGCATCGCCAGTCTGCCGTCCGCGATGTGTTAGGCAGCGTGCAATCCGCCACCGTCGATGGCCAGCGCGGCACGGCGCTGATCCGCTTCTCGGCTAGGCCCGAGGTGGAACCGCTCTGGCAGGACGTGCTGTCAGGCATCCTGCGCCATGTCTCGGTCGGCTATTCGGTCGAGGAATGGGCTGAGACCAACGAGAACGGCGCACGGGTACTGACCGCCGTGCGCTGGACGCCCCACGAGATTTCCCTGGTGCCGACGCCCGCCGACCCCGGCGCCCACATTCGCATGGAGACCCATATGGCCGACACCACCACCCCCGCCCCGCCCGAGGAGCAGACCCGCGCCACGATCAACACCGAGATCCGCTCCATTGCCCGCATCGCCGGGCTGGACCAGACTTGGATCGACGGCCAGATCGACGCTGCCGCCGATGCCGACACCGCGCGTCGCGCCGCCTTCGAGGCGCTAGCCAGCCGCAGCGCGCCGACGATCCGCACCGAACAGGTTCGCGTCGAGATGGGCGACAGCCAGGACGACCCGGCGCTTCGCGCCCGCCAGATGGGCGAGGCCCTCTATGCGCGCATCAACCCGCGCCATGACCTCTCCGAACCGGCCCGCCGCTATGCCTATGCCACGCCCGTGGACATGGCGAAGGAACTGCTGGCGCTCCGCGGCGAGTCCACCCTGGCCCTGTCGCCCGCCACCCTCGTCACCCGCGCCCTGCATACGACCTCGGACTTCCCGATCATCCTCGGCAACACCGTGGGCCGCGTGCTGCGCGATGCCTACCAGGCCGCACCCTCCGGAATCCGCCGCCTCGGCCGCCAGACCTCGGCGCGGGATTTCCGGGCGGTGAACAAGATCATGCTGGGTGAGGCCCCGCTGCTGGAAAAGCTGAACGAGGCAGGCGAGATCAAAGCCGGGACCATGGCCGAGGCCCGCGAGGCTTACAAGATCGAGACCTGGGCCAAGAAGATCGGCATCACCCGGCAGGTGCTGGTCAACGACGACCTCGGTGCCTTCGCAGACCTCGCGCGGCGCATGGGTCAGGGCGCGGCCGAGACCGAGGCACGGATCCTTGTCACCCTCCTGGAGGCGAACAGCGGCAACGGCCCGACGCTCTCGGACAACAAGGCGCTGTTCCATGTCGATCACGGCAACCGCGCGACAACGGGCGCTGTGATCTCGGACACCACCCTCTCGGCCGCCCGGCTGGCGCTGCGGACGCAGAATGGCATCGAGGGCCGCGTGATCCGTGTGACGCCGAAGAACCTGCTGGTGCCGCCCGCGCTGGAGACCGTGGCCGAGAAATGGCTGGCGACCATCGCGCCCGCCACGGCCGCCGATGTGAACCCCTTCTCGGGCGCCATGTCGCTGGTGGTCGAACCCCGCCTGACCAGCGCCACCCGCTGGTATGTCACCGCCGACCCCGGAGAGATCGACGGCCTCGAGTTCGCCTACCTCTCGGGCAACGAAGGGCCCCAAGTGGAGAGCCGGTCCGGTTGGGATGTGGACGGCGTGGAAATCCGGGTGATCCTCGATTTCGGCGCAGGCTTCATCGACCACCGCGGCTGGTTCCAGAACCCCGGGGCGTAAGATGGCCGACCTCGCCCAACTCACCGCCTGGCGCGATGCCCTGATGGCCGCCCGCTATCAGGGCGTCCGCACCGTAGAATACGACGGCAAGCGGGTGACCTATGCCAGCGATGCCGAGATGGCCGCCGCGCTGGGCGACCTCAACCGGCAGATCACCGGCACCACGGCGCGCGTTGCCGTGGTCCGCATCCAATCCTCGAAAGGGCTCTGACCATGCAGAACTTCATCCAGAATGGGCACATCATCCGCGTGACCGCACCGGCAGGCGGCATCGCATCGGGCGAGGGATTGATCATCGGTGCCCTGTTCGGCATCGCCGCCTATTCCTCGGCCGAGGGCGATCCCGTCGAGCTAGGGACCACAGGGGTCTACCAACTGCCGAAAGCCACCACTGCGGTTCTGACGGTCGGCGCACGCGTGGCGTGGGATAACACGGCCAAGAACATCAACGTATCGGGCGCTGGGCGCTTCCCAGTGGGGATCGCCACCGAGGCGGCGGGCAACGGCACTACCAGCGTTGCGGTGCGGCTGGATGGCGTCGGGACCGTGGCTGCGTAATCAGCCCACAACATCGCGTTGCGGATTACAACATGATTTCCGGAATGACGATCTCGCGCCTCAATGTCATTCTACGTGCTCGCCCTCGCGGAACGCCATGTCGCTGATTTCGCGGAGGCGGGCGCGGTAATGGTCCAGCGTCCCGACATGGCCCCAGTTCACCTCTTCCGGGCTGTAGCCGAAGTGGTCGGCGCTGTGCGCCGCCAGCCGAACCAGCATGGCGTCGATCTCGATCTTGGCGGCGATGAAGGCGTCCAGCGCGGCGTCGTTGGTCTTGGGCATGATGGTCCCCGAGTTGGTTTCGAGGACATGACGGCTCTGGTTTGCCCGGAGGTCAAGTTCAATCGGACACGGAACGTCCCGCGAACATCCGGCCCACTCCGTGTCGCTTGGGTGTTGCACGGAAGAATCGGGACTGGACGTAAGGCTTTGGAATCTTTGGGGAACGCGTTGTGCTGTGTTGCGAACGCAAAAAGCGCCCCGTGGGGCGCCCTGCGTTGGCCTAAGCCTTTGTTATCTTACGCACAAATTTGGTTGCGGGGGCAGGATTTGAACCTGCGGCCTTCAGTTTATGAGCCTGACGAGCTACCGGGCTGCTCCACACCGCGTCCGGTTGTTGACCGAGGGCGCTTAATGGTGCGATCAGGTTTGTTTTATCGATGAGAGAGAGAAGTGTCTCTGTATAGTTTTTGCGGTGACCTAAACACCCACGTATTAAGAATCATTACCATTGGAGTGTCAGACCTTAACGTCCGAGTTC
>NZ_JAZHDA010000057.1:0-240932 GCF_036553525.1 Pseudotabrizicola sp. L79
CCCTGGTCCGCTGCCCGGCAGCGGTTTGCCTTCAAACCGCGAGAGGGGGAGTGCACATAGACCTTGGTCTTTGGCTTGCGACGCCAGACGGCCATCAGCAGGGCTTGCAGCGGCAGATCGGTGTAGGCGCGGCCCTGCATCTCGGATGGATCAAGAGGAAGCAAAGAGAGTTCGAAGGACAGGCCCGACAGTCAGATCGCCAATATGTTTCCGGCGAGACGCATTACGTCTTTGGAAAACCACTTCGACTTCTGGTTCATAACAATGGCTCATCGCGGCATGAAATCCGGTTGGATGCACCTGACCGCTTGACGATGTCGGTTCCGTTGACCGCGACCGAGCACCAAAAGGCACAATGGCTGTCGGCATGACATCGGACCCAACTGCGGAATCGGGCCGGGCCCCGCATGGAAAAGTGGGCGCAACGACTTGGCCTACCCGTGCCTCGATGGGGCATCAGGATCATGAAAACCAAATGGGGAAGCTGCAATCCGGCCCACGGCATGGTCTGGATCAACCTCGACTTGGCCAAAAAACCGCTCGTTACGCTGGACTATGTCATCCTACATGAACTGGCACATTTCTACATGAACTGGCACATTTCATCTCGCCAAAGCACGCCGATGCCTTCATCGCCGTCTTAGATCAACAAATGCCGGGCTGGCGGCAGATCCTTCAGACCTGAATGCCCTACCGCTATAGAGTGGTGCGGAACGTGGATGTGGAATGGTCGTAGGACGGCGGTCAAAGCTGAAAGAGGAATCGGCCCATAGCTGCCGGTAGGGATGACCATTGCGCCGCGATGGAACTTCCCCGACCTGAACACTCAGGAATGTCGCAGCATTACTCTGGCAGTAAGTGTCAGCTATGCCGGACAAGGCTGACATTGGCCTTGGTAGAGCCAACGTCTGCATCTACTCGAAGTCGCGTGAGAAAACCGCCCCCTAGAGAGGGACGGTCTCGGAGGTTTCTTATGCCTCTGGCATTGCCATCTTTCGGTTTATTTGTCCGGAAGGCTCGTGAAGTTCGTCTTCCACGAACTCGAAGCCATATCTTTCGTAAAACGGGCGCCCGACAATATTGTCGCGAAAGACTTCGACCTTCAGCGGCCCCTTGAGTGCAAATGCATGATCCACGAGCGCCCTGCCGTATCCTTTCCCGTGCAAAGACGGGTCTATAAACAGCCCGCCGATTTCATTGCCAAGCAATGCAATGAAACCGACCGCTGTCCCATCTTCTTCCAACACATATGTCTCTGCATTGGGAAGATATATGTCGCGCATCGCCTGATGGACCTCAGCTACAAACTCTGGCGTCAGAAATGGATGCGCGAGCGCATTCGCTTTCTGCCAAACGGCAATCACGGGCTCGATATCATCGGCGTGATAGGGGCGGATAGAATGGTTAGTATCTGTCATTGTCTTGCGCTTTCTTATCTTTGGTTGAGTTGCGCGCGAACGCATTTTATCCCCAACCGTGATGCGCGGTAGGGATGTCCGTTTTGCGAACGGATGAAGCGCCGATTTCGGAGGCGCTGGAACACTTCAAGAGTGCAGTCAGCCAGAACATGACCCTCCCGCGTGTAACATGTGATGTCGCGTATCTTGCCGTTCGCGTACCGTTCATGATGGATGGCCCCACCAAGAGCGAGTTCATGCAAAACACGCTGTTCGTGTTTTGAGATATTCAATGGATTGTCTCGATTTCATGAGAGTGCAGAAACAGGATCACTCAGCATCCCGCGTGAGTGTCCTTGTAGTGTCTGGTGTTCCCGAAACTTAAGTTCTCAGGAACGGGCGTTGGCCCGGGGCTCTAGCATAAAATCTCCATTGCATGAGGCGAACCGCCTCGCGCTGATGTGCAGGTAGCCTTCTGTCTGAGCGAGAACAAGGGGTATCGAAAGGCGGCACCCGAGTGCGTTGTTATAGCCACGGCCGAGTGAATGGCAGAAGGCATTCAAAGCCTTGAGATTCCGCCAGGTCCGATTTGCGGACATTCGTGCATTGTGCAGCATCCGCTTTTCCGGGCTCGAAGCGGCAGGTCAGCCTGAACCTTGAGGTCAGTTCCGCGCTGGATCGGCCAGATCGACTTGCTCGGCCCAAAGCTGCTGTTGGCGCAGTTGCGCATTGCTGAAAGGCAGCATCGCCAAGCCAGACGTTTGACACATCCGCCCCCCCCTTGCACCGACTGCGCGCAAGGGGGGCGAGGCTGGACCTACAAAAGCCAGTTTGCCTTCGCTTTGGGGATACTTTCCGAGAAGGACATTTCGTGGATGATGTTGCCGGTTGCGACCTCGGTGCCATCTGCGAGTGGCACCGTCACCCTGATGTCGCCGCCAAGACGGATATAGCCCGGCCGTGCGGTGTCATCATCCGGTTGCTGGTCGGAATTGAGCGCGTCGCTTAGAAGGTGATTGCCTGAAATCTCGATACGGATCCTGTCGCCGTTGTAGGGGGCCTCGATCAGGAAGCCGTCAGGCCAGCCGTTGCCAGACTGCGGGCCGACATGGATTTCACCAACGAAACTGTCCTGAAATTCACCCGTGCTCAGCAGGATTTCACTGCCCTTTGCCAACATGAACTTGCAGACGACCTTGTTGCCGTAATCCGCGTTGTGCAGAATATACGAGAAGTTCAGCGTGAAATCTCCGCATTCCGCACGGCCCCAGTGCCATGCCTTCAGAACTCCTTCGATACCGGCATTGCCCCAATTGTGGTCATGATAGCCGTGACCATCCTCGATGGCGATGGTTTCGCCCGCGACCTGAATGGTGCCGTTCACGACTGCGCGCGGTGCAGGCACGACATGCGCGTTAAACACCGTCAGCGCCTCGTCGAAATACATCGCACCGGATCCGGCACGCCAGGATTCAACGGTTGCGACAAGCTCAAGATCTACGACCACATCCTCATGCTCTGCGTGAAGCTGCCAATTCGGGTAGCGGCCTTTACACCAGTTGTTGCCCAGCTTTACGTCGCAATGCTCCTCGGACGCGATGAAGTCCACACCGGGGAACGGCACCTGGAAATCGCGGTTGGTGCCGTCGGGGAGTTCGACGTTCAACATCAACATCGGCGGCAGATCAGGGTTGTCCAACATGATCAACGGGCGGTCCATCAGGATCACCGCGGCCTTGAGGCCGGACTGGGTGAACAGATCGAAATACCACCACTCGTAATGGCGCGGGTTTCCGTCATCGTGATAGCCGTCGTCGCGGTCGGTCACGACTTCCTGGGCGGCTTGGTCATACAGGCCCGGTGCCTCGTAGTTGCCAATGACGAGTTTGGCCGTCTGGGCACGGGCCGCAGACCACAAGCCAGGCACAAGCAGGAAACCCGCTCCGAAGGCGGTTGATGTCAGAATGGATCTTCGGGAGATTTTCATGGTCGTTCCTTTTGGAAGTTTGGTTCAGTCGTGTTCTGATCAGCGTTCAGGCTGGTTAAGCAGCTTTGCGTATTTCTTCAGAAACAGGTCGGCGCCCTTCATCTTGCTGGTCAGGAAGTCTCCGGCGGTGAAGAAACCAAGGAAGGAATTCCCCTGTTTGGGACCAAGCGGCACAAGGATCGGCGCCTTGCTGCCCCATGGCTTGTAAGGCTTCATGTCTTCGACGGTTTTGCCCTGCCCCAATCCGGACAGCGTCGCCTTGAGCCAAGGCAGTTGGCGGCTGATGGCGACGATGGTCATCCCGTCGCCTGCATCCGCGACATCGCCGGCCGCGAACACATTGGACAGAGAGGATGGGCGCATCCACGGGTCGACCTTGATCCGGTTTGCCGTCGTTTTCTGGACACCGGCAAGCGTTTCAAGCACCTCGGAATTCGCGCGCGATCCGATAGCCGGAAAGATCAGGTCGAAACCGTGCTGCGACCCATCTGCAAGTTGCAGGGTTCCCGCATAAGGCTCGGTCAAGCTTTTCAGGTTCTCCGCCCTCTGGCCGAAAATAAGCGTGACGCCAGCCTTGCGCAGTTTCGCAGCCAAAGAGGTGCCCAGCTTTGACGGCATCGTCGGGAACAGCACCGCGTCGCTTGAGATCAAGGTCACTGTCTTGCCTGGCATCGCATAGGCGATCTCGCCCGCAAGCTCGGTGCCAACGGCACCAGCCCCGACAATACCGATGCTTCGCGCCGCCTTGAGTTGCTGGTGAATGCGCTGGTTGGCCGCCTTGAGGCCCGCGATATCGGCGCCTTGAGGCTTGAAGGGCATGGCGTTGCCAGATCCGGTGGCAACAACGATTTGATCCGCCTCTACCCGCGTGCCGTCCTCTAACGTGACACCCTTGGCGTCGATGGCTTTTGCCCGGGACGCGATGATCCTGCCGTTCGTAAGCAGCCGATCATAGGGAATAAGCGCGCGATCCAGCAGCGAAGGGTCGACAACCGCGCGGATCATGGCCGGCGCATGAACGAAATGACTGCGCGGCTCGATCAATGTGACCTGCGCCGTGTCGTCGAGAGACTTCGCGAGTTCAGCGCCTAGGTAGCCGCCGCCGACAATGGCAATTTTCTGCGACATGATTTCTAACCTTCTTGGGGCCTTGCGGCGTTATTCTATGATGTGTGGGCAGCGTGATCGGCAGGATAGGTGATCTGCCCGAATTTCCCGGCGCGATACGCTTGCGCAAGATCGCCGTCGCTGGTCATGACAAACGGGCAGCGCATGGCGATGGGGTCGGTGATCGCCTCGCCGCCAAACAGCAGCAGGCCGACAGCGTTCACAGCCCGGTTCGCAAGGGCGCGAGCGACGGTCGATGTCGCGACCCGATCGGGCTGCACTGGCTCGTGGAAAGACATTTGTGTCACTGGATTGCTCCGGTTGTTGATCCTGTGATAGGCGAAGCGGAACTTGATTGATATTTATGCTTTTTTAGTATCTACATAAGCGAACCTTAACCTTTGGTGCCTGATGAAACTGGATCAACTGAACGTCTTGCGCGCCGTTGTTGAAACCGGCTCGGTCAAAGCGGCCGCCGAACGGCTCAACCGGACACAGCCGGCGATCAGCCAGGCGTTGAAGGCCCTGGAATTCCAGACGGGAACCGAAGTGTTTGACCGGTCGGGGTATCGGCTTGAACTCACCCCCGTCGGCAAACGGATCTATCTTCAATCCTTGCGCGTTTTGGCCGAGGCAGAGGATCTGGGCCATTTGATCCAGCATTTCGAGAAAGGGCAGGAAGAAACGATCACGATCGCGGTGGATTCCAGCACAAACCTTAACGCGCTGACCCCCGTCTTGTGCAAACTGCAAACGGACTTTCCCGAGACGCGCGTGGTCTTGCGCCCCGAGGTTCTGTCCGGTGCCATCGAGGCCGTCAAAACGGAAACCGCGGCAATCGCGATTTCGCCAATGTCCTCGATCATGCTTGAGGAAGAGGGTTTCGACTACATCCCCCTTGGGAAATCGACCCTGCGCAATGTGACGTCCCCCTCCCTTTGGGCTGAGATGGACAATCCCAAGCAGCTCTCGGACATCCGGCGCTTCCATCAGGTCATCGCAAGCGACAGCGGGCAAGCCGGAGGGCTGTTCGACCGCGAAATTGGCGTCCAGAAAGGCCAGCGCCGCTGGTATGTCAGCGACCTTTACACAAAAAAGCACCTTCTGATCGCGGGCCTTGGCTGGGGCCGATTGCCAGAACACATGATCGCGGAAGAGCTGAAGCAAGGGCGGCTGTGCGAGATAGACTTGCCACACACGCATCTTGCCTTCGACGTCACCATCTATGCGTTTCGCCAGCCCAAACCAATCGACCGCGCCGTCGCGGACTTGCTTTGGAGAGAGTTTGAAGCCCATGCTGCGTAAGGCATGTGTATCGTGAAAGCCGGCTTTGATCGCCGATTTCCCAAAGCGTTTCGGCCCCTGCCCCTTTATGAAAGCGGTGCTTTGGCTATCCCCGTGATGCCGACAAATGCATCATGGTAACCCCTGACAGTCGAATGGCTGAAATCCGCCCGATACGATTGATTGGCACAGAAACGGTGGTCAATGTTACAGTGCGTTGTCGGCAACGCCGAGGACGTGGCGGGCTCGGTGGACAGGAGAGAAGTCATGTCCATCGAAACACTTCCTGCCCTTCGTCCTGCGCGTGCGCCTTGGAACAAGGGCCGCATTGTAGGCCAGAAACGCCCCCTGCTGCCCAAACATGTCTGGTCGATCCGTGTGCGGCTGGAAATGGCAGACAACAAGCGCGATCTCGCGCTGTTCAACATGGCTGTCGATTGCAAGCTCCGGGGTTGCGATCTGGTCTGCCTGAAGGTGAACGATGTTTACGCCGCAGGCCGCGTCAAGGAGCGCGCCTCAGTGACGCAAAGCAAGACACTCAGGCCTGTTCGCTTCGAGATTACCGAAACCACGCGACTGTCGTTGGAGCGTTGGATCCGTGATCCAGAAATGATCGGTTGCGAATATCTTTGGCCCAGCCGAGTCCATGCGAGCCCGCACCTGTCGACACGACAATACGCGCGGATCATGCGCGACTGGGTTCTCTCGATCGGGCTGGAAACGAGCGCCTATGGCACCCATTCGATGCGACGCACGAAGGTTGCCCAGATTTACAAGAAGACAGGCAACCTGCGCGCTGTTCAACTTTTGCTCGGGCATACCAAGATGGACAGCACCGTTCGGTATCTTGGGGTCGACCTGGACGATGCGCTGTCTTTGTCTGAGGGGATCGATCTATAAGTGGACGGCCGACCGGCGTGCTATGCGCCGGTCGGCCCATAGCTGCCGCTCGATGATCGGTGTACGTGCCGCGGCGCGGCATGTGGAGCCAGACATCCGCGATGGGCGCTCGATCAGGATTTGGACCAAGGCCCCGGACTGTGGAAAAGGCCGCCCTTTTTCGGTTCCCGGCGCTATGCTTTCTCCCGAAACCAGTTCACCAGACGGGCAAGTGGCGGGTTTTCTTCCATGATCGGCCGATGCTGCAGGAAGTATGCCGTCTCGTGCTTTGAAACACTCCGCCCGGCGCGCATCAGGTGGCCCTCTGCCAGCAGCCGATCGACCAGGCCACGCCAGCCCAGAGCGAGGCCCTCGCCATTCAGAACGGCTTGGATAAGGAAAGGATAGGCATCGAACTCGTTAGGATTCCTGAACAGTACAGGTTTGCAGCCCGCTTCGGTGAACCAGTCTTTCCATGTCAGGAAACCGGAGCGCCCGACATCCAGATGTAGGAAGAGATCCGGAGGCACATCAGAGAGGTCGTCATTGCCCTGCACGTGTTGCGCGTAGAAGTCCGGAGTGCAGACCGGAAAACACTCATCTGGGATCAGAGGTATCGCGGGTCGTTCTGGATGGGCCTCAGGCTGCCAGACTACGGCGGCGTCGATGCTTGAGAGGTCGATGTCTTCCAGTTGATCCGTGGTCACCACACTTACGCGTGCGCCCCGCATGGACGCCCGAAGATCGCTGAATCGCGGCATCAGCCACTGATCCGCAATCCCGAAACTGCACGCCAGAACGACCTCGTCGCGGTCGGTTGGAGCTGAAATGCTGTTCCATGTATCGCGAACGTGACCAAAACCTAATGCTACCGCGTCGGCCAGCCTCTGCGCATTGCCGGTCGGCACGATCCGGTTGTTGTTGCGGATGAACAGAGGCTGACCCAGACGCAGTTCCAACGTCGAGACATGGCGCGATACGGCCGGTTGGCTCAGGTTCAACTCCGCCGCCGCACCCGAAAAGCTGCGATGGCGCACGGCCGCTTCGAAAACCATCAAAGCGTTGAGTGATCCCGCTATCTGCCTATTCGCCTTGTCCATAAATATTTGTTATGGAGACACCAACTATTTGTCCAGTGTTCAGACCGGTTGCGACGACATACCCAGATGGAAGTGAACGTATCCCGCGACGGGAAGCGCGTTAGGAACCGACCAATGATGAGCGATCGTCCACTCTCCAACATCCGCGTTCTCGATTTCGGGCAGTATCTGGCGGGGCCCCTTGTCGGCATGATGCTGGCCGACATGGGCGCCGAGGTCATCCGCATCGATCCGCCCGGCGGTCCGAGCTTCAAGTCCCCGGCAAGCGATATGCTGGCGCGCGGCAAGTCCTCTCTTGTGCTGGACCTGAAGAATGCGGACGACCGGGCCGTCGCGCTCGATCTCGCGGCACGCTCTGACGTTGTGATCGAGAACTTCCGCCCTGGCGTCATGAAGCGGCTGGGCCTTGGGCCGGACGACCTTCGCGCGGTCAATTCCGGGATTATCAGCCTCTCGATGCCCGGCTTTGCGTCGACCGATCCCGAGCTTGCCGGACTGGCCGCCTGGGAGGCGGTGATCGCGGCGCGGACCGGGCAGTTCACCGACATGGGGCTCAACCGACGACTCATGGGGATCAATCCGAGCTTCACGCCGCTTGCCCTCGCCTCCGCCTATGGCGCGGCTTTCGGTGCGATGTCTGTGCTCTTCGCGCTCGGGGCGCGGGACCGCAACGGCGGCGACCATATCGAGGTTCCCTTGGCCTCGGCGCTTCTGGAAGGGCTGATCTACAATTGCGAGCAGATCGAGGATTATCCAGCACGCTACAAGTCCCCGCGGGAGGTCGAACTTGATCGCCGCACCGCTAATGGACTACCGATGAACCTGAGCTTCGAGGATCTGTCGGAGTTCCTCGATCCCTTCTACCGCACCTATACCTGTGCCGATGGCCGTGGCTTCTATGTCGTCGCCTGCTCCATCGCGGGACATCCACAGCGGGCCTTGCGGACGCTCGGACTCGGCGATCTGGCCAACGAACTGCCAGACTTCTCCGCCTATCTCGACTGCAAGGACTGGCCCGCCGCTTGGAGCGCCCGGAATTATCCGGTCGGCGCGAAAGACCGCGCCCGGATCTCATCGGCGATGAAGGCGGCATTTCTTACCCGTCCTTCGCATGAATGGGAGGCGCTGTTCGGTGCGGCCAAGGCGCCCGGCACCGCACAGCGATTCACGCAGGAATGGCTCGCCGATCCACATGCTCTGGCATCGGGCCTTGTGCTGGTTGTTGACGATCCGCGCCATGGAAAGATGCGACAAATGGGCAATGTCGCCTGGATCGCCGATGACGCGCTGGCGGTAACCAAACAGCCGGGTCCGACGCTCGACAACGCGCGTGACCAGCTTGACACGATCCTTTCCGAACGTGTCCGACCTGCGCCCGTGAAAACAGGCACAGGCAGTTGGCTCGAAGGGCTCAAGGTTCTCGATCTGACAAATGTCATCGCCGGACCGACAATCGGTTCCACACTTGCGCGCTTTGGCGCCGAGGTGACGCTGGTCCAGCCGGTCGAGCCCTCGGTCGATCCGTGGAACGCGGTGGTCTTTGGTCTGCATGCGCAGCGCGGAAAAAAGAGCATTCTGCTGAACCTCAAGACCCCGGAAGGCAAGGATGCGCTGACCAAGCTTATTGCCGAAGCCGATGTGATCACGATGAACGGCACAGATGAACAACGCGACAAGCTGGGCCTCTCGCCCGAACGGCTCGAAAAGATGAACCCGCGGCTGATCCTTGTCCAGCTCGATGCCTTTGGCGGGCCGTTGCGGGGACCGAAGTCCGACCATCTTGGCTATGATGACCTTGCACAGGCGGCAACCGGCGTGATGGTTCGCTTTGGTGGTGGTATGGCAACCCCCGAGGAGCACGCCCATTTCGGCACCATCGATGTGCTGACCGGCTTCTGCGCCTGTATTTCGCTCGCAGCCGCCCTGGAGCGGCGGAACCGCACCGGGAAAGGCGGAATCGCTCGCGCTGCGCTCGCGGCCGCAGGAAACCTGATTCAGGCGCAATTCATGTATGACTTTGAGGGGCGTGGGCCTTTCGACGAGCCCTCTGGTCGCGAGGCGCGGGGATGGGCGCCGTTTTACCACTGCTATGAAGCGGCTGATGGCTGGATGTTCTTCGCCGCCCCCGAAGAGCAGCGCGAGGCCCTGCGCGCGGTCCCAGATCTTGCCAATCTTGCCGATCAGCCCGAAATAGCCTTTTCTGCCGTGCTGGCCGAACGTTTCGCTACGCGCCCCTTCGCCCACTGGGCAGCGGCCTTTGCGGGCACATCATCCACGGTGGTCCAGCTTGGCTCGCTCCACGCAACCCGCGATACAGCGATACAAAGGGAAAGCGACGGGGCCATCGACCTGACACAGGCGACCTTCCGGGTCATCCGCCACAACCGCCACCCGATGGGTCGCTGGGTTGATCTTGTTGCCCCCAACGCGGTGCGACCGGAGCGCGGGCGCATCACTATACCCGGACCGATGCCAGAATACGGCACACATACCCGCGAGGTCCTTGGAAGGCTCGGATACCATCCGGAAACTATTGACGCGATGATCAGGGTAGGCGCTGCCAGCGAAAGCTGGTCGGGAAAATACCTGCCAGAATGAAGTGTCTCCAAAAGGGATGGAAATGCATGTCCGGAGGACGATGTCTGAAACGTCGGTGTCGGGACTTCACTTCATAAGCCAATGATATCTCTTCAGGAGTCACGCCCTTTCATTCATTTTGCAGAAATTCGCACCTGAACGCTCGAAGTCGCAACTCGGCCGCGCAGCATGCCTGCCGGTGCCAATAAAATCCGAAAGTCAGCTTCCGACGGTCCTGCATGTTGTCTCTGCGATTGCGGCGAAGGTCCGGTTCCCGCCCGATGCGGTCGTTCATTCGACGGGCAGCACTAGTCTGCCTCCCTCTCTTGCTGCCGTCGGAATCCCATAGACATCTCCGCCTCTTTCTTCGCATGGTCACCCGACCATAACTGATGCCCAAAGACCCCTGATGGCCACCTTCCAACTTCTACGACCTCCCTGCGTTTCCAGAGAAACCCTTCCATCTTTTGTTTCTCGGCTGGCGGCCATCAATGGGGTAGCGGTTCGGGCTTTCATGCTCGACCTTGGGATTTGGAAGAGAATTTCATTTCGGATCGACGAAGACCTTCGTCAGCACCTTTATTCTGCCTTGCCGCTCGACGAACAAGAGGTCGACGAGATGATCTCTTGGACCGGAAACCCGGACGGGGACAATCGGTGCCTCTTTCGCGGCGAAACGATCATTTCCCGGTCGCTTCGTAATCCCGTCCAGCGTGGTTGCCCGAAATGCCTTCAGGAGGATGTCGAAAGCGGCGGAGATGGCCTTGGAGGGTCGATGGCGCTGCGCGGGGATTGGCAACTCCGCGAAGTCTCGGTCTGCCTTCGCCACAGGCATCCACTTGTTGACCTCTGGAATGAGCCGAAAATGTCCGAGAGGCACCTGACCTCGGCAAGGCTGCAATCCATCCAAGGCGCGGTCCTCTCTGGCGCATTCGATCAATCGCCGGTGGAAGTGTCGGAGTTTGATCTTTGGCTCGACAGACGCCTGGAGACTGGGCGTGACGAGACCTGGCTGGCGGATCACTCCTTATTCGCGGCTTCTGTCTTTTGCCGCCTCTTGGGGCATGAACTTCAACGACTTGCAGGAGGGCTGGATGACAATGACGCCCGTCGTGACGCCCAGGCACGAGGATTCGAAGTGGCCGCTCGAGGCGAAGAGGCCATCCTAGGCGCATTTGAGCTTTTGGCCCAACAAGGATCGACGGCGCAGCACGGCCATCAGGTGGCCTTTGGCAACCTGTACCTGAAGTTGTCAAAGGAATGCCAGGACAGGGACGGCTTTGGCCCGTTTCGGACCCTGCTGCGGGAATTCATTCTGAACACATGGGCGATCCCGGCGGGTCAGACACTCTTGCAAGAGCCCGTCGTAAAGCGCCGCTTGCATACGATCGGCACAGCTGCGGATGAATGTAGCGTCGACGAAAAGGTCGTTCGCAAGCTCTTGATGGATGCCAGGGCCATCGCCGAAGACGACGGACGGGCTGCGCGTCAGATAACCTTCGATGCGGATAGATATGCGGGCCTCCTTGCAGAAATAGGGGCACTTGTCGGCATCAACGAAATGCGGAGTTCGATTGGGGCAACTCGGGCTGAATTCTCCGCCTTGGTAGATGATGGGTTGATCCAGCCTATGACGGACAAGCCGGGCATCAAGAACCCTTGGCGGCTTAGGGATGGAGCCGACCTTGTGGCCGAGTTCTCAGGCCTTTCTGATCTCATTGATGATTTGGATCGGGAATGGGAGCCCCTTCAAAGGGCCAGGGCAAGAACGGGGCTTTCCCTGAGGCAGATGATTGAGGCCGTCCGTTCTGGGCGTCTCAGCTTGGGTCAGATCGAGGGAAGCCAAGGCTACGGCAGCTTCGTGGTCCGCAAGGAAGACGCAAATCAGCTTGCGACCGCGCTCCTTGGCGACGGTCGGCGCGATACGCCTGCCCTTCCGGGTCTCATGTCCGCGCTTGAATTCTCTGTCTTGGTCCGCCTGAACAAGACCGGTGATCTTCTTGGCCTCCTTGGTGACGGGCACAGCCCAAGCTTTCAGATCCTTCATCCCGTCACCAAACGACCGCAGTTGCGGCTGGATGAAAACCAGATCCAGGACTTCCATGAGAAGTTCGTGACGGTGGAAACAATTTCGAATGCCTTAGGTTTGCCCAACAGGCGCGTCCAAGGCGCATTGAAGTCCTTCCGGGTTCCGATTTTCGAGGCCAACGGCAAAAGGTATGGCCCGATCTATCTGCGCAAAGAAGCGCGGCGGGCTTTTCCGAAGCTTCCGGCGACAACCCTGATCTGATCCCCCCACCTTCGTCTTGGGTCGGCAAAGGCCGCCCAACCCCGGCAAGAAACTGACTTTTGTCAAAAAGTCAGTCTTTGCGTGCTCGACGACAAAAGAAAACCCGATAAGTGGCGATCCCGGGAGGACTTGAACCCCCGACCTGTCGCTTAGAAGGCGATTGCTCTATCCAGCTGAGCTACGGGACCGCTGGCGGTGTTTTGCGCGAGTGGGGGAAATTAGGCAAGCAGCTTTGTCATAAACACCGAATTCGGATCTTCGACATAGCCTTCAAAGGGCGGGCATTCTTCGAAACCGGCATTGCTGTACAGCGCGCGCGCCGCGACAAAGGTGGGTTGCACACCGGTTTCCAGCGACAGGCGGGTAAAGCCTTCGGCGCGGGCGGCATCGACCAGATGTTCCAGCATGCGCCGCGACAGACCCCTGCCCCGCGCCTCGGCCAGAACATGCATCGATTTCACCTCGGCATGCCCCGGCTCGATTTGCTTGAACGCGCCCATGGCAATCGGCTCGCCTTCGTCGCGCATCACGAAAAACCAGATGCCGGGCGCCTCTAGCGCGGAACGGTCAAGCATGTGGATGCTTTCGGGGGGCGTATCGGCGTGCATATCTGCCGTGTGCCGCTCGAACAGCAGCGCAAGGTCGGGCGTCAGGGGGCTTTCAAGGGCAATGCTGGGCATGAAGACTCCGAACGAAACAGCGGCACGTCCGCGATTTCCAAACAAAATCAATACATCTTGCCCGGCCATCGGCAAGCCCCCCTGTCACCTATCTTTTGGCACCAGCGTCAATATACTCTTTCAACACACGGGCCGTGCCCAAGGCCCAAAGCCGGGCCAGATGGGTGCCAAAGCTGGCCAGGAACCGGGGGTCTTGCCCCAACTCGCCATAAACATCGCGTTGTGCCAACCAGAACGACGGGTCATCCTTGGCGGCCTTGGCAAGCTCGGTCAGCCGGGGCCAGTTCGGATCATTCGGCTCAATCACTGTGCCGCTGTCGGTGGTGCCATAGCAATAACGGCACCACAAAGCCGACACCAAGGCCAAGCCTTCGATGCTGCCATTGCGCGCCAGGGCGTCACGCAGGCTGGGCACGATGAACTTGGGCTGGCGGTTTGACCCGTCATAGCACAGGCGGCGTTCGGTATCGGCGATTTCCGGGTTGGAAAAGCGCTCGCGGATCAGCGTGTAATAGGCCCCGATATCGGTTGCCGGCACCGGTGCGACCGAGGGGATGATCTCCTCCCGCTCGACCCGATCCAGAAAGCCCGAAACCAAGGGGTTGGCCATGGCCTCGTGCACATATTCAATATCCAGCAACCCACCCGGATAGGCGATGGTGGCATGGCCGCCGTTCAGAATGCGGATCTTCATCGCCTCATAGGCGTGAACCTTGTCGCTGAACGTCACACCCACCTGCTCAAACGGCGGGCGGCCTTGGGGGAACTTGTCCTCCAGCACCCATTGGCGGAACGGCTCGCATGTTACGGGCACCGGATCATCGCCAAGGCCAAAGCTGGCTGCCATGGCCCGCTCGCGGGGGCCCGTGGCCGGGGTGATGCGATCCACCATGCCATTGGGGAAGGTCACATTGGCTGCGATCCAATCGGCCAACTCGGGGTCGGACAGGCGGGCAAGGCCGATCACCGCATCCTGGGTGACATGGCCATTGCCCGGCAGGTTATCGCAGGACATGACCGTAAAGGGCGCGATGCCAGCCTGACGCCGGACCCGCAAGGCGGCCACGATCGCGCCAAAGACGGTGCCGGGCTGGGCCGGGTTCTTGCCATCGGCCTGAATCTCGGGGGCCGAGGGATCAAAGGTGCCGGTGTCAGCATTCACGAAATAGCCGCCTTCCGTCACCGTCAGCGAGACGATGCGGATTTCCGGCTTGGCCATGGCTGCGATCAGCGGGCCGTTGTCGGGTGCCACCTCGATAAAGCCGATCATCGCCCCCACACGGCGGGCGCGCTTGCCCTTCGGGTCCAGCTCGATGATCGTTGACAGGCAATCCTGCCCCAGCATCGCATCGCGCATCTTGGCATCGGCGGGGCGCACACCTGCGCCCAGAATGCCCCAATCCAGCGCAAGGCCCTGGTTCATCAGGTCATCCAGATAAACCGCCATATGCGCCCGGTGAAAGTTGCCCAGACCGATATGCACGATCCCCGGCGTCACCTTGGTGCGGTCATAACGCGGCAGCGAGACAGGAAAAGACTGTGAATTCATGGTCATGCCATCCAATTGCCACCGTCCACGCCAAAACATTGGGCGACGATGTATTTCGCTTCATCCGTGGCCAGAAAGATGGCCATTCCGGTCAGATCCTCGGCCGTGCCCATGCGCCCAAAGGGCACAGCGGCACCGACTTCCTTCTTTTTCTGGCCCGGTTGCTTGTGTTCGTATTTGGCAAAAAAAGCATCCACGCCGTCCCAATGCGCGCCATCCACGACACCGGGGGCGATGGCGTTGACGTTGATGCCATGGGAAATCAGGTTCAGACCCGCCGATTGGGTCATCGAGATGACCGCCGCCTTGGTCGCGCAATAGACCGAAACCAAGGCTTCCCCGCGCCGGCCCGCCTGACTGGCCATGTTGATGATCTTGCCACCCTGCCCCTGCGCGATCATCTGACGCGCAGCAGCCTGCATGCAAAAGAACGTGCCCGCCGCATTCACGGCAAACAGCTTGTCAAACTCGGCCCGCGTCACCTCGACAACGGGGGCCGCCGTGAACAGGGCCGCGTTGTTGATCAGAATATCCAGCCGCCCCATGGCAGAGACAGCCTCGGCAAAGCCCGCATCAATGCTGTCTTGCCGGGTCACATCCATCGTCACGGGCACGGCCTTTGGCCCCAGGCTGGCCGCGGCTTGCGCCACGGCCTCGGCATTTACATCGGCCAAAGCCACCGTAGCCCCTTCGGCCAGATAGGCGCGGGCAAATTCATAGCCGATCCCGCGCGCAGCCCCGGTGATCAACGCTGTTTTGCCCGCAAGACGCATCAGCGCAGCGCCTTCCCATCCTTGTCGAACCGGTGCAGCTTGCCCTCTTGCGGGCTCAGACGCACTTTGTCGCCATGGTGCAGATCGACTTCGCCATTGGCGCGCACCGTCAAGGTGCCCAAGGGGCCAGCCTCGACCTTCAGGAACGTGTCTGACCCAAGATGTTCAGACAGGCCAACGACACCTTCCCAAATGCCGTCTTCGGTCACGTCCAGATGCTCGGGACGAATACCAAGGGTGTGGCAGTCATGCTTGGCCGCCTCGGGCCCGGTGATGAAGTTCATCTTCGGGCTGCCGATGAAACCGGCCACAAACAGGTTGCGCGGGTTGCGATACAGATCCAGCGGGCTGCCGACCTGCTCGATCACACCTGCGTGCAGCACAACGATCTTGTCGGCCATGGTCAGGGCTTCGACCTGATCGTGCGTCACATAGATCATCGTGGTTTTCAGCGTCTGGTGCAGTTCGCTGATTTCCTGACGCATGGTCACGCGCAGCGCGGCATCCAGGTTTGACAGCGGTTCGTCAAACAAAAAGGCCGCCGGTTCGCGCACGATCGCCCGGCCAATGGCCACACGCTGACGCTGGCCACCCGACAGTTGGCCCGGCTTGCGATCCAGATAGCTGGACAAGTTCAGGATCTTGGCGGCGTGGTTCACGCGCTTGTCCTGCTCGGCCGCATCCATCCCAGCCATTTTCAGCGGGAAAGCGATGTTTTTGCGCACCGACATATGCGGATACAGCGCATAAGACTGGAACACCATCGCCAGACCACGCTTGGCCGGGGGCAGATCGGTGGCATCCTTGCCATCAATCTCGATCGTCCCGCCCGAGGTATCCTCCAACCCTGCGATCAGACGCAGCAGGGTGGATTTACCGCAGCCCGAGGGGCCGACAAAGACGACGAATTCGCCATCGTTGATTTCAAGATCAATGCCCGGAATGACGTGAGTATCGCCAAAGGACTTGCGAACGGATTTCAGAGTTATCTTTCCCATGGGAACCTCACTTCACCGCGCCAAAGGTCAGGCCGCGGACGAGTTGTTTCTGGCTGAACCAGCCAAGGATCAGGATCGGGGCAATCGCCATCGTGCTGGCAGCACTCAGTTTGGCATAGAAAAGCCCTTCGGGTGACGAATAGCTGGCAATGAACTGCGTCAGCGGGGCTGCTTTTGACGTGGTCAGTTGCAGCGTCCAGAACGCCTCGTTCCATGACAGGATGACGTTCAAAAGCAGGGTCGAGGCAATGCCGGGGATCGCCATGGGCGTCAGCACATACAGGATTTCCGACTTCAGCCCGGCCCCGTCCATCCGCGCGGCCTCAAGGATCTCGCCAGGGATTTCCTTGAAATAGGTGTAAAGCATCCAGACCACGATCGGCAGGTTGATCAGCGTCAAGACCCCAACCAGACCGGCCCGGCTGTCCAGCAGACCGAAATCGCGGAACAGCAGATACATCGGCACCAGAACGCCAACGGCGGGCATCATCTTGGTGGACAGCATCCACATCAGCAGATCCTTGGTCCGCCGACCGGGCACAAAGGCCATCGACCAGGCCGCCGGAATGGCGATCACCAGCGCGATCAGGGTCGACCCCAGCGAGATGATCACCGAGTTCATGAAGTGGCGGAAGTAATCCGACCGCTCTTGCACCTCGTGATAGCTTTCAAAGGTCCACGAGCTGAACAGAACTTCAAACGGCGTCTTGATCGCATCGCCTTCGGATTTGAAGCCAAGGATGATGATCCACAGGATCGGAAAGAAGATCAGCAGGCCGATGGTCCAGGCAAGCGCCGTGATCACGGTCTTGCGGGTGTTTGATACCTTGCGTGCCATGGATCAGCTCTCCAGATTCTTGCCGATCATCCGCATCAGGAAGATCGCAACGATATTGGCCAGGATGACCGCGATGATGCCGCCCGCAGAACCGCCGCCCACATCGAACGACAACAGCGACTGGGCATAGACCAGATAGGTGATCGTGGTCGAAGCCGTGCCGGGGCCACCATTGGTGGTCACAAGGATTTCGGCAAAGACCGACAGCAGGAAGATGGTCTGGATCAGGATGACCACCGTCACCGCCCGCGTCAGGTGGGGCACGGTCAGATAGATAAAGCGGCTGATCGGCCCGGCCCCGTCCATCTCGGCCGCGTCCATCTGTTCGCGGTCAAGGCTTTGCAGGGCGGTCAGCAAGATCAGCGTGGCAAAGGGCAGCCACTGCCAGGCGACGATCAAAATGATCGAGGCCAGCGGCGCATGGGCCAGAAAATCAAAGGGTTGCAGGCCAAGGGCCTTGGCCGCATGGGCGAAAAGACCGTTCACGGGGTTCATGAACATATTTTTCCACACCAGCGCCGAAACGGTCGGCATCACGAAGAAGGGCGCAATCACAAGGATCCGCACGATCCCCTGCCCCCACATCGGCTGGTCCAGCAACAGCGCCAGCAGCGTGCCACCAATCGTGGTGATCGCCAGAACGCCAACAACCAGCACAAGCGTATTGCTCAGGGCGGGCCAGAAGGCGGGGTTGTTGACGAACCAGTAATAGTTGTCAAAGCCTGCCCACGTTTCCATTCCTGGCATCAGCAGGTTGTAGCGCAGGAAGCTGAAATAGATGGTCATACCAAGAGGCACGATCATCCACAAAAGCAGCAAGATCACGGCGGGTGAAACCATGAGCCGAGCTGCCGTGCGGGAATGCGCGGTGGCCATTTGGGCTCTCCAATCTGGATGGAACGGGGTCAGGGACCGAAAAAGGAAAAGGGCGGGCGCACAGTAGCATCGGGCGCCCGCCCTCGGGAGGAGTCGATTACTTGATGTAACCGGCTTTGGTCATTTCAGCCGTGGTCACGGACTGGGCCTGTGCCAAGGCATCTTCCAGCGAGGTCGAGCCAGCAAGGGCTGCCGAGAAGATCTGGCCGGTCATCGTGGCGATACCCTGGAATTCCGGGATAGCAACGAACTGCACGCCAACATACGGAACCGGGTCAACCGTCGGGTTGGTCGGATCGGCCAGGTTGATGCTGTCCAGCGTCATCTTGGCGAACGGCACCTTCTGGTACTCGGGGTTCTCATACAGCGAGGTGCGCGTGCCCGGAGGAACGTTGGCCCAGCCTTCTTTGCCCGCGACAACTTCCAGATACTCTTTCGAGGTTGCCCAAGCGACGAAGGACTTGGCGGCATCAGCCTTTTCGGTGCCTGCCGGAATGGCCAGCGACCATGCCCACAGCCAGTTGCCGCGCTTGCCCAGACCGTTGTCGGGGGCCAGAGCGAAGCCAACCTTGTCAGCAACAGTCGATTCCTTGCCGGTCACGAACGAAGCTGCCACCGTGGCGTCGATCCACATGCCGCACTTGCCCTGGTTGAACAGCGACAGGTTTTCGTTGAAGCCGTTGTTCGATGCACCGGGCGGGCCGTATTCGTTCATCAGCGCCAGATAATCGGTCAGCGTGGCTTTCCACGCGTCGCTGTTGAACTGCGGCTGCCAGTTCTCATCAAACCAACGGGCGCCATACGAGTTCGACATGGCGGTCAGGAAGGCCATGTTTTCGCCCCAGCCGGCCTTGCCACGCAGACAGATGCCATACTGTTCTTTCGACTTGTCGGTCATCGCGGCCGCAGCGGTCTTGATGTCAGCCCAGGTCGGCGCTTCCGGCATGGTCAGGCCAGCGGCTTCCATCAGGTCCGTGCGATACATGACCATCGAGCTTTCGCCATAGAACGGGGCTGCATACAGCTCGCCGTCCACGGTCAGGCCGCCGCGCATGGCGGGCAGCAGATCGTCCACGTCATATTCGGCGGGCAGGTCGTTCAGCGACACCAGCCAGCCCTGCTTGCCCCAGATCGGAACTTCGTAGGTGCCAATGGTCATCACGTCGAACTGGCCACCCTTGGTGGCGATGTCGGTCGTCACGCGCTGACGCAGCACGTTTTCTTCCAGTGTGACCCACTCAACTTTGATGTCGGGATGCTTTGCGTAAAAGTCATCCATCAGGCCTTGCATACGAACCATGTCGCCGTTGTTCACGGTTGCGACGGTGATCGTGGTTTCCGCCAGCGCTGCACCAGCAAGGGCAAAGGAAACGGTTGCGCCAAGCAGCGCACGTTGCGTCAATTTCATACTATCCTCCCATAGAAGCGACTGAGCAATTCATCGCTTAGTGAGCAATTACTCACATTAGGGGGTGAGTCGTCAACCCCCCACTTCCGCCGCAGCGCAGCATCAGGGGGCGTCAGACGGCGGCCAAAAGCGCGATTGCGGTGGGTTCGTCCGTCACCAAACCGTTGATGATCCGCCCCAGCAGGGCGGCACGGATGGCATCAATCTTGCGCGGCCCCGCCGCCACGCCGATCACCGGTTGCGTCTGCCGTGGCTTGACCTGAACCCCGCCGATCAAGGCATTGCGCGGGATTTCGATGTAATTGCCTTCGCGGTCATAGACCCAACTGACGATTTCACCCGCAGCACCAAGGGCTTGCAACTGCGCAAGCTCGGATGCCGACAAGAACCCGTCCAGGGCCAGCGGCGCATCCGGCCCCATCTGGCCAATCCCCACAAAGGTGACATCCGCGCGCATCGCCAGATCATAAACCGCGCGCACCGGCCGCAAGCGCATGAAGAACGCCCGCTCCTCTGCCGTGTCTGAAATCACCGGGACCGGCATGGGAAAATAGGTGGCGTTCAGTTTTTCGGCGATGCGGCTGATCACATCATACAAAGTGGCCGACCCATCGGGGGCAATATTGCCCAAAAGCGAAACGATTCGGTGCGGGCATTCGCCCATCGGGCTGAACTGTTCGGCCATCGACCGCAGCGCGCGCCCCGTGCCAAAGGCAATCACCTGCGGCTCGGGCATCCGCAACACCCGCTCCAACTCGGCCGCGGCCGCCGCTGCGATGGCGCGCGACGGATCGCCCCCCTGCCCCAAACCGGGGGCCACGCGGCATTGCGACAGATCGAACCGATCGCGCAACGCCTGTTCCAGATCCATACAGGCCCCGATCCGGTGGTTCAGCCGCACATGAATCAGCCCATCGGCCATGGCCTTGCTGACCAGACGTTGCGCACGCTGGCGGCTGACGCCCAGTTCCTGCGCGATCTGATCCTGGGTCTTGCCCCCAACATAATACAGCCAGCCTGCGCGGGCCGCATCATCCAACGGGGTGGGGTCAGTGTCGATCCGGCTCACATCTGCCTCCTCAGCTTCGGGGCAATGTGAAAGAATTCCGCGAAAGAGGCAAACCGCTGATGCGGGCGGGCGTCTTCGGGTTCTTCGGGCGGGTCGGGGCGCAAGTGGCTGCCCCCCACGAAACGCCAGACGGTCATGCCAGCGGCCAGCCCCGCGCGCAAGCCCGGAAGGCTGTCTTCGACCACCAGACACCGCTCTGGCGCCACGCCCATCTTGGCGGCGGCATACAGGAACAAATCCGGCGCAGGCTTGCCCTGCGCAACCAGACTGGCGGTATAGGTGACCGGGCCCAGCCTGTCCCATAGGCCCACGCAGCGCAAGGAAAACTCAACCCGTCGCGGGCTGGATGACGTGGCCACACAGCACGGCACCGCCAGATCCTCCAGCATTGCGGCCACACCGGGCATGGGTTCCAGCCGCGTCTCGAACGCCTCCAGCAGGCGGTTGCGATACTGTTCCTCAAACTCTGGCGTCAGCTTCAGGCCGAAATCCCGGCGGATGGTGTCCATCACCGTCGGATAACTGCGGCCCAGAAAGTGCCGGACGACATAGGCCATGTCGATCTCAACCCCCAGCAGCGCAAGCTCGGCCACCAGCATCTGCGCGCTGATCACCTCGGAATCGATCAGCACACCGTCGCAATCCAGAATGACCAGATCAAAGGGGCGGTCTTTCGCAGGGTCGCTTGCGGGCGCAGTCTCGGCAGGGGGGGCATTCATCAGCAGGTCTTTCAGATCGGGCCGCTGCACAATTCCGCCCTGCCCCCGAAATTGCAAGCGCCGATGCAAGCCGGGCGTTGTGCGCCCCGCGCGTTTGCACGATACTTGCCGCCAAAGCAAAAGCACAAGACGCACAGATCATGCAGGCATTGCCTTGGGGCGCAACATCGGCAGGCCCCGCAAAACGGCTGACAATTGACGATGGCGCCCAGTGCCGGGCGGTGCTGACAGATTTTGGCGCGCGTCTGGTTGAATTGTGGCTGCCCGACCGCGACGGCGGCCTTGCCGATGTCGTGCTGGGCCATGACGCTGTGCAAGATTACGATACCCCCGCCAGCCGCTATGTCGGCGCGACCTGCGGGCGCTATGGCAACCGCATTGCCGGGGCGCGCTTTGATCTGGCAGGCCAAACGCATTTGCTTGACGCGAACGAAGGCGCGCACCAATTGCATGGCGGCCAGGGTGGCTTTGACACCCGCCCTTGGGCGCTGACAAACCACAGCCCGACCAGCGCCAGCTTTCAGCTGTCCTCGCCCCATGGCGATATGGGCTATCCCGGCGCGCTGACGGCACAGGCCACCTATGCCTTCACCGCCCCCGCCCGGCTGGAAATCACCCTGACCGCCCGGGTAACGGGGGCCGCAACGGTGGTGAACCTTGTCAATCACGCCTATTACAACCTGTCGGGTCAGGGCAGCGGCCCGACAGACGACCACATTCTGACACTTGCCGCGGATCACTATCTGGCGGTCGATGCGGCCATGATCCCCCAAGGCCCGCCCACCCCCGTCAACGGCACCGCCTTTGACTTTCGCACCCCCCGCCGCTTGGGCGCGGCCGTGCCACCGGGCGGCTTTGACCATAACTTCTGCCTGACCCCATCGCCACCAATGCTGCCCCCCCAGATCACGGTCCAGGACCCCGTCTCGGGCCGCGGCTTTGCGCTGTGGACAGATCAGCCGGGGGTGCAACTTTACACCGCAGGCCACATCCCCCCCGGCTTTCCCGGCAAGCGGGGGGCCAGATTGGGGCCAAGGGCGGGGTTTGCGCTGGAAACCCAAGGCTGGCCCAACAGCCCGAACCGCCCCGATTTCCCCTCGACCACCCTGCATCCGGGCCAAACCTATCTGCACCGCATGGTGTTCACCTTCACCGCGGCCTAAGGCCCCGTTCCCCCGGCCCGACAGACCAAAGACAAAAGGATACCCACCAATGGCACCCCTGACCCTCGCCCTCGTCGGCATTGGCAAGATCGCCGTTGACCAGCATGTCCCCGCCCTTGCCGCCTCGGCCGACTGGCGGCTGGGGGCCACCGTCAGCCGGCATGGCACCGTGCCGGGCGTGCCCGCCTATACCGACATGGCCCAGATGCTGGATGCCCACCCCGAGGTTTCGGTCGTGTCACTGGCCCTGCCCCCGGTGCCGCGCTTTGCCGCCGCCAAAGCCGCCCTTCTGGCTGGCCGCCATGTGATGCTGGAAAAGCCCCCCGGCGCCACATTGGCCGAGGTGCATGCCCTTGCCGCCCTCGCCGCCGCACGGGGGCTGACGCTTTATACCACATGGCACAGCCGCATGGCCCATGCCGTCGCCCCGGCCAAAGCCTGGCTTGCTGACAAAACCGTGACCAAAGCCACGATCACCTGGCGCGAGGATGTCAGGAAATGGCACCCCGGTCAGGACTGGGTGTTTGAACCGGGTGGCATGGGCGTCTTTGATCCGGGCATCAATGCGCTGTCGATCATGACCCATATCCTGCCAGACCCGGTGCATCTGCAATCAGCCGAGCTGGAGTTTCCCGCCAATCGCCAGACCCCGATCGCCGCGCGCCTGTCGTTCAGCGGCAATGTCAGCGCCGATTTTGATTGGCGCCAGACCGGCCCGCAAACCTGGGACATTCAGGTGCAGACCCCCCAAGGCAGTCTGGCCCTGCGCATGGGCGGCAATGTTTTGGAAATCGACGGCCAACCCTCGGGCGGGGCCAACAGCCTGATGGGCGAATACCCGGCCCTTTACGCGCGCATGGCAGAGCTGGTGCGCCAGGGTCAGTCCGAGGTTGATCTGACACCCATGATCCATGTGGCCGACGCCCTGACCCTCGGCCGCCGCATCCAGACTGAGGATTTCAGCTTTTAAGCTCCGAGTCCTGGCAATCCGCCACCTGCCCCCACACCAGTGGGGGCTCAGATGACCCCCAACAGCTTCCACCACAGATAATCCAGTGGCAGGAAGACCAGCGCAGTGATCACGAACAACGACAGCGTCACCTTAAGCAGGGGCCTTGTGCTTTCACCAGCCAGCCCCATGGCCACAATCAGCGGCCCCACCTGATAGGGAAACAGTACGGTGGAAAAGCCGATCACCTGCGTCATCAGCACCGCCTGCACCGAAAACCCCGTGCTTTGCGCCAGATCCGGGGCCAGGGGCGTCAGAACCGCTGGCACCCCGGCCATGGTGGTAAAGATCGAGGTCGAGGTGCCCAACAGCGACAGGGACATGAAGTTCAGAAAATCACGGCCCGGCTGAAAGGGCAAAACCGCAAAAGCCTCGGCTGCGATGATCTTGCCCAACCCGCTGGCATTGACAACCGTGCCCAGGGTCAGTGCGCCTGCCACGAACAGCAGCATAGAGAAATCGACCGAGGATTTGAACACCGGCGGCGGCACAAAGCCAAATTGCGGCACCATCAACACCAGCGCAACGCCCAACCCCACCCAAGCCGGGTTGATCCCGTGGATCTGATCCGTGGCCCACAGCGCCAATGTCACCGCCAGCAGCCCCAGCAACGCCCCCTGCCGCCGCCCCGACCCCCCAGATGCCGCGGCAGATGCCGCCTCGGCCGGCTGGAGCCGGGCGGGAAAGAACGCCAGAACCAACGCGACGATGGCCACCGATTTCAGCACCCCCAACACGGGATAATGCAGCAAAAGGTAGTCGGCATAGCTGAAATGCAGGCCCAAGGATTGCTCGGCCACCCCCGACAAGATGACATTGGGAATGTTGGACGGCAGAATGGCAAAACTTGGCATATTGGTGCCAATCGCGATTACCACGGCCACCCCCGTCCGGCCCGCCGATCCCTTGCCCAGCCCCAGCACATCGGCCAGCGCCATGCCCACAGGCACCAGAACTGCCGCCCGGCCCAGCGACGACGGCATGACAAACCCCAGCCCCATGCCCAGCAGCATCAGCCCTGCGATCAAGGTGGCATAGCTTTTCGACAGATGCGGCCGCGCCAGCGCCCCCAGCCGCGCCCCAAGCCCCGATTGCGTGATCGCGGCCCCAATCACAAACCCCGCCACCACCAGCCAGATCGCCGAAGAGGAAAAGCTGGCAAACACCTCTTGCGGTGTGGCCAACCCCGCCAGGATCAGCGCAGCGAACAGAAAGGTCGAGGCCACATAGCCCGGCACCAGCCCGGTGCCCCACAAAGACAACGTGATCAGCATGGCCCCAAAGGTCAGCGCCTGATCTGGTGTCATGCCCGCGGGCAGCGCCAGACTGGCCCAGCCCGACAGGATCAGCGCCCCCAGCACGATCAATTCACGAATGCGGCTCATGGTCTGTTTTGCCTTTCTGTTGCCTTGGCCTTTGGACTAGCCCCAGCAGCGCGGATGTCATAGAACGACAAGATGACAAAAGATGTCGATTTTCAGCCAAACAGCGATTTGCCCGTGGCCGCATGGTCGGGGCATCTGGCGCAGGGCGCGCATTGGCAGGCCATGGGCGATGACCATGCTCGGGTCATGTTCTGCTTTGATGGGTTGATGCGGGTTGAAACCGGGGCTGGGCGTTGGTTCATTCCCGACCGCTTTGGCCTTTGGCTGCCCCCCGGCACTGCGGCACAGGTGCAAGTGGCCCACCGGGCCGAGTTTCAGACCCTGCTGCTGCACCCGCGCTTTGCCCGACGCCCGGGCCTGCCCGACCACCCGGTGATGCTGCGCGCCACGCCGCTGATGCGGGGCATCGGGCGGCGCCTGGCCCCAACCGACACCGCAGCCGCGCCCCTGACACGGCCCGAACGGCGCCGCCTTGGCTGGGTCGCGCTGGATGAAATCGCCCGCCTTGACCGCCCCGATCTGCACCTGCCCGGCGGCAGGGATGCACGCCTTGCCCGCGTCATATCGCATCTTCTGGCCCATCCGGGGGATGCCAACAGCCTTGCCCTGCTGGCCAGCCGCGCAGGCATCAGCACCCGCACCCTCAGCCGTCTGTTCCAGCACGAAACCGGCCTCAGCTGGCGCGACTGGCGCGACCGGATGCGCTTTGTTCTGGCGGTCGAGGGCGTGCAACTGGGCCGCTCCAGCACCGAGTTGGCCGCTGCCTTGGGCTATTCCAGCCCTTCGGCCTTTGTTGCGGCCTTTCGGCGTCAGGCCGGGGTGTCGCCCAGCCAATGGCGCCAGCAGAAATGATCTGCCTCAGCGCCCACTCAGCCAGTTGCCAAAACGCGCCAGACGCGACGGTGGCCCCCCCGCCGCCTCGGCCCGGTCGGCCAAGGCATAAAGCGCATACATCCCCCGCACCCCCAGCCAGCGCAGCGGCTCAGGATCCCACAGGCGCAAGGGGCGGTTGATCCAGGGCAGGCCCGTCAGCGCCGTTGTGCGGCCCAGCGCCAGATCGGCCAGACTGCGCCCGGCAAGGTTCGAGGTGGACACCCCCACCCCGACATAGCCACCCGCATAGCCGATACGCGTGGCCGGATCAAAGCCCACGGTCGCGCACCAGTCGCGCGGCACCCCCAACACCCCACACCAGGCATGCGCAATCTGCGCGCCGCGGGCCGCCGGGAAATGGCGGTGCAAAATCGCCATCAGCCGCCGGATGGTTTCGGCATCGGGCCGCCCCTCGGCATCAATGGCCGACCCAAAGCGATAGGGCACCCCGCGCGCGCCCACCGCGATCCGCCCCTCGCGCGTGCGCTGGCAATAGCAATAGGCATTGGCGAAATCGCCCAGAATTTCATGGCCCTGCCAGCCGATCTCGTCCCATTGCGCGGCAGACAAAGGCTCGGTCACGATCTGGGCCGAATTCAGCGGCAGCCAGTCGCGGCGGTGGCCCGGCAGCGTGGCGGTGAACCCTTCGGTGCAGCGCAGAATGGTGGCCGCCCGCACCTGACCGCGGTCGGTGCTGACACCCCCCGGCGCAATCGCAGTTACGGCGGTGCCTTCGACAATCCGCACGCCCTGCGCCTCGACCAGCCGGGCCAGACCCGCCACCAGCTTGGCAGGCTGAATGCGCGCCACACCTTCGACCACCATAGCCCCCCGCGCACCCGGTATCCGAATGCGCCGGGCCAGATCTTCGGCACCGATCAGATGCAGCCGCCCCGCCTCGCCCCAATGGCTGCGCTGCGCCACCTCGTCGCGCATCCGCGCCTCTTGCGCCAGGCTGGTGGCCACCATCACTTCGTCGGTGCGGCAGATATCCGCATCAATCCCCGCCGCCTCGGCCACGGAAATCACCTCATCCACCGTGCCCAACATCGCGGCCACCATGGCCCGCACCGGGGCCTCGCCCCCTGTGGCATAGCGCCGATGCGACCAGGCAAACCCACCCGTCAGCCAGCCGCCATTGCGCCCCGAGGCGCCAAAGCCCGCAAATTCCTTTTCAACCACCAAAATATCCAGATCGGGCCGCGCCTGTTTCAGGTAATGCGCCGCCCACAGCCCGGTATAGCCCGCACCGATGATGCAGATATCGGCCGTAGTGTCGCCCGACAGCGGTGCCCGCCGCGCAGGCAGGCCAATGTCGCGCCACCAAAACGAAACCTTGCCTTGCTCCATCCCTGCCCTTCCCGCCATGGTGGCACGGGCCTGCCCACCCGCCAGCCCCTTTGCCCCATGCAATCGCACCTGCCCATAGAAAGCAATTTCAAAACAGTCCGTTGCCCAACACGGCCTTGATCCGCAGGCCCGGCTCGGGCACCTTGCAGGTTGGGATCCCTTCGGCGGGCCGTTTTGGCCTGCCGCCTCATCTGACAGATCGGTTACGACATGAGCCCGCTGATAGCCCGCCTGAGCGGCGACGGATTGGTCGCCCGTGTCATGCGCAGTTCCGCATGGACTGCGCTGGGCTATGGCGGCAGTCAGGCCATGCGGCTGGCCTCGAACCTGATCCTGACGCGCATCCTGTTTCCCGAAGCCTTTGGCATGATGGCGCTGGTTTCGGTCTTCATCGTCGGGCTGACCATGTTTTCCGATGTGGGCGTGGCCCCGTCGATCATGCAGCACCGCCGCGGCGACGAGCCTGCCTTTCTGAACACCGCCTGGACCATTCAGGTGGTGCGCGGGGTGATCTTGTGGCTGGCCACGCTGGCGCTGGCCCTGCCCGTGTCACACTTCTACGCCGAGCCGCAGCTGGCGCTGCTGTTGCCCGTGGCGGGCATTTCGCTGCTGATCCATGGTTTTGAACCCACGCGCATCGACACGGCCCTGCGGCATCTGCGGGTGGGCCGCGTCACCGGGCTTGATCTGATCGCGCAGGCCATCGGCATCGTTGCGATGGTTCTGATGGCCTGGGCCTTGCAATCGGTCTGGGCCTTGGCGCTTGGCTGGATCGTCTCGTCTCTGGCGCGTCTGGTGTTGATGACGCTGTATCTGCCCGGCGACCGCAACCACCTGCACTGGGAACCCGAGGCCGGGCGCGACCTGATCCATTTCGGGGTCTGGCTGTTTCTTTCGACGGCCTGCGGCTTCATGGTGGCCCAGGGCGACAAGGCGATCTTGGGCAAATATCTGACGCTGGAACAACTGGGCCTTTACAATATCGGCTTCTTTCTGGCCTCTTTCCCGCTGATGCTGGGCCAGACGATCACCGGGCGTATCCTGATCCCCTTGTATCGTGAACGCCCCCCCGGCGCATCGGCGGCGCATTTTCAGGCCATCCGCAAGATGCGGTTCCTGCTGACCGGGGCGATCTTTACCATCTTGGCACTGACTGCCTTTGCCGGGGAATGGCTGGTCGATTTTCTTTATGATGACCGCTACACTGCCGCCGGGGCCATTCTGGTGCTGATATCGGTCAGCCAGATCCCCACGGTGATCGGCATGACCTACGATCAATCGGCCTTGGCCGCCGGCGACAGCCGCAACTACTTTTACCTGACGCTCGCGCGGGCCGTGTTGCTGATGGTTTTCATGATCGTCGGGGCCAATCAGATGGGCCTGATCGGGGCCATGGCCGGGCAGGCCCTGGCGTCGATCCTGGTTTACCCGGTGCTGATCTGGCTGGCCCGGCGCCATGGCGCTTGGGATGGCCTGCATGACGGCCTCTTTGCCGTGCTTGGCCTTGCCTTGGCGATTGCGGTGATCTTTGTCGATCAAACCGCCATCCGCGCCCTGATCACCCTGTTCGCAGGCCCGCCATGAAGACCCGAGGCACCGACACCCCCCCGTCAATCGGCACCGCCACGGCCATCGCCGCCGAGGCCGGGTCGCACTGCCCCCTGACCCCCATGCAGATGGGCATGGTCTATGAAAGCACGCTGGCCCGGCGGCCTTGGGTCAACCTCGAACAGATCGTGGTGCAGTTCGAAGACGAAGACATCGACGTCACCGCCCTGCGCGCCGCCTGGCAAGCCGTGGCCACCCAGCACGAGGCCCTGCGCCTGTCGATCCTGTGGCGCAAACGCGATGTGCCGGTGCAGGTGATCCGGCCCCATATCGACATCGACCTGACCTACGAAGACTGGTCACAGATGAGCCCAAACAAGCAACAGATCACGCTGGATCAGGTGCTTGCCACTGACCGAGAGCGCGGCGTCGATCTGGAAGCTGCCCCGCCCTGGCGCGTGCAACTGTTCCGGCTGGGACCTCGACAGTCGGTCATGATCTGGACGGTGCATCACGCCTTTATCGACGGGCGCAGCATGACCATCGTGCTTGAAGACCTGTTTGAGACGCTGGCAGGCCGCCCCATGCCCTCCGAAGCCGACCACTCGGTCGGGTTTTCGCACTATTGCCGGGCCCTGTTGACCAGTGACACAGCAGCGGCAAAAGCACATTTCCAACAGGTTCTGGCGGATTTCGACCAACCCAACGCGCTGACCCATGATCCGCAGGATACGGCGCAGACCAGCGCCCTGCGCAAACAGCAGATCCACCGGCAGATCGACCCTGCCTTGTCCGCCGCTTTGGTCGAACGGGCCGAGGCGGCAGGGGCCACACTGGCCGATCTGATCCACGCGGCATGGGGCATGGTTGTCGCCCGCTGGACGGGCCGCGACGAGGCGGTGATCGGTATCACCCGCTCGGGCCGCTATATTGCCCCCGATTGCCAAAGAACCGTGGGCTGCCTGATCAACACGCTGCCCCTGCGTATGCAGATGACTGCCGGAAAACAGGCTGATTTGCATCTGGCCGACCTGCGCCGTGCCACGCTGGCGCTGCGCCCCTATGAACATGCGGCCCTGACCGACATCCGCCGTTGGGCCGGCATCCCCGGCTCGGTGCCGCTGTTTGAAACCATGGTCATGTTTGAACGGCAAAGCCTCAATCAATCCATGCGCGCTTTAGGCCCCGAATGGCACAAGCGCCGGGTCACACTGCACGAAGAAGGCGCGATGCCGGTCACGCTGGCCGTTTATGCCGATCGTGAAATGCTGATCGAGATGGAGCATGACCCGGCCCTCGTTCCCGCCAACCGTGCCCGTGCCATGCTGAAGCATCTTGTCGAACTTCTGGCCAGTTTTGCCAAGGCGCCAGGGTCCGAACCGCTCTCATTGCTCAAGATGCTGCCCCGCGCCGAAGAGGCGGCGTTGCTCAGCCTTGGGCGGCCCGAGCGGCGCCTGCCCCCACTGTTGCCTTGCCTTGCCACTTTGTTGAATGAGACCGCCAAGCAGGCGGGCGCGGCCCCTGCCCTGTCAATGGTCGGAGAACGCGACCATCTGAGCCACGAGGCCATGAACCAAAAGGCCAACGGTCTGGCCCATGATCTGGTCGCCCAAGGGGCGAGGCCCGGCCAGATCGTCGCCATCTGCCTTGAACGCTCACCCGGCTTTGTCATCGCCATGCTGGCCGTGTTGAAATCCGGCGCGGCCTTCCTGCCGGTTGATCCAAGCTATCCACCAGATGTCATTGCGCATATGCTGACTGACAGCGGCGCATCGCTGATCATTGCCCGCCCCGGCCACTTGCCCGCCCAAACCACCGGCCTGCGGGTCATTGCCCCCGATGCGGCCCCGGCACAATCGGCCCCGCCATTGCCCCCGCCCGATCCTGACCGGCTGGCCTATGTGATCTATACCTCCGGCTCAACCGGGGTGCCCAAGGGGGTCAAGGTGCCGATGCGCGCCATCACCGCCCATGCCGCCGCCATCGGTGCCGAATTCGGGCTGAGCCAGGATGATCGGGTTCTGCAATTTGCCAGCCTGTCCTTTGACGTCTCGATCGAGGAAATCCTGCCCACCCTTCTGGCCGGAGCCCATTTGGTGCTGCGCGATGAGGCAATGGTCGGCGGGATGTCGGCCTTTCTTTCGCTTGTGGGTTCGTTGAAGTTGACGGTTCTGAACCTGCCGACGGCCTTTTGGCATGTGCTGGTCGATGATATGGCCCAGAACGGGCATCACCTGCCCCCGTCAGTGCGGCTGGTGATCGTAGGGGGTGAACAGATCAATCCGCGCGCCTTGGCCACATGGCAACGGCTTGAGCCCAAGGTGCGCTGGTTGAATGGCTATGGGCCGACCGAAACCACAATCACCTGCACCTTGCATGAACCCGGTCCTGTCTCGCCCGGCGATGATATTCCCATCGGCAAACCCACGGCTCATGCCTGTGCCTATGTGCTGGCGGCCGATGGCTCTTTGGCGCCGATGGGGGCGGCGGGCGATCTGTGGATCGGCGGGCCTGCGGTCTCTGACGGCTATATCAACCGCCCCGAGGAAAACGCCGCCGCCTTTCAGCCCGACCGCTTTACCGGCCAAGGCCGCATTTATCGCACCGGCGACCGGGCCAGTTGGCGCGCCGACGAGACGTTGGCCTTTCTGGGTCGGCAGGACAGGCAGGTCAAACTGCGCGGCTTCCGGCTGGATCTGCGCCATGTCGAACGGGTGCTTGAACAAGACGACAGAGTTGGGCGTGCGCTTGCGCTGGTTCTTGCTCAAGGCACGCCAGAGGCGCGGCTGGTGGCTTGGGCAACGGGGGCCGATGGTCAGGCCCCACCTGATCCCGAGCAGTTGCGTCAGGCCGTGGCGCGCCGGTTGCCGGGCCACATGGTGCCCAAGATCATGGTGCTGAATGATTTCCCACGCACCCCCGGCGGCAAGATCGACAAATCCGCTCTGCCAGTGCCAAAGGCCGACAAAGCCTCGGCCGATGTCGGGGCAGAAGCAGATGAGGTCACCCTGCACATCGCCCGCCTGATGGCCCGCACCTTGGGCTTTGATCAGATCGGGCCAGATGACAACTTTCACGATCTGGGCGGCCACTCTCTGCAAGCAGTGCGCCTGATCGGCCAGATCGAAACCGAGCTGGGCTACCGCCTTGGCATTGGCGATCTGCATCGCAACCCCACACCGCGCCAGCTTGCCGATACAGTCGATGCCGCCCAAACCGGGCCGCGCTACATTGTTCCCGTGCAGCCAAACGGCACCTTGCCGCCCTTGTTTGGCGTGCATGTGTTGGGCCGCAACGAAGAATACTACCGCCCGCTGGCCGCAGCCCTTGGCCCTGACCAGCCGGTTCTGGGCCTGACTGTGGGCCTGTTGACCCAAGACACCCCTATCGGGGTCGAGGCCACGGCGCGCTGCTATTTCGAGGATATCCAGCGCCATTACCCTGATGGCCCGATCAGCTTGGCCGCCGTTAGTCTGGGCAGCTACATCGCCTTTGATCTGGCCCAACAACTGCTGGACGCAGGCCGAGAGGTGCGGATGATTGCCCTGTTTGACGCCGAGGGGCCGGGCGGGCGTTCACGCGTGCGGGGCCTTGCGCGTCTTATGGTGCATGTGCGCCGCCTGCGCGGCGAAGGGGCGGCCTATCTTTTGCATGTCCTGTCAAATCGGCTGACCGACCTGCGCAATCGCGTTGAAAAGGCGCGTGTCAAGATGGCCAGTGCAAAGGGCGAAGCCGCTCCTCTGACCATTGGCACCTTTGTTGCGGCCAATGAACTGGCGGTGCAGGCCTATGAGGCACAGCCGATCGAACTGCCCCTGACCATCTTCCGTGCCACGGAAAATGTATTTGACAGCCCTGAAAGCTCTCGGGATGGGTTGGGCTGGTCGCCTGTGGCCCAAGCCGGGTTCGAGGTGATCGACATTCCCGGAGGCCACCTGACCATGCTGTCCCCGCCCCATGTCGCCCGGCTGGCCCGCCACATGGCGCAGCGGATGGCCCGCCGTGACTGATACTGCTTAGGCGACGGTCGGATCGGTGATTTTATCGGCAACCACAGCCACGCAATCACCCGGCTTGACCAGCCCCGGAAAATGACGCGCCGTGAATAGCCCCGTTCGCGCCACTCGCAGCGCCACAGGATCAACTCCCGTGCGCCCCGTGGGATAGATCAAGGCAATCGTCTGCCCCTGTTCGACCCAGTCGCCCAGATCGGCACAAAACCGGATCAGCCCGGCATCCTGCGCAAATGTGAAGCACGCACCGTCAGGCATATCCAGCCATTCGGTTGGCTGTGCATCGATTTCGCCCGCCACCACCCCCGCTGCAATCAGCAGATTGCGACAGCCGCGCACGGCGATCTCGGTGGTGCGGGCACTGGCCGTGCCACCGCCACCCAGTTCGGTGGTAACAAACACCCGCCCCATGTCTTCGGCAGCGGTGTCAAACATGCCAACTGCGTCAATCTCCAGCATCTGTACGGAATATGGCGCACCAAATGCCCGCACCAGCCGAAACGCCTCAGCCTCCTGCGCCTTGTCGGGCAGGATATGGGCCGCACAGAACGGTAGAAAATCCAGTGTTTTGCCGCCCGAGTGGAAATCCAGCACCACATCGGCCATCGGCAACAGCACCCGCTGGAAATAGTCGGCAATCTTTTCGGTCACCGTGCCATCGGGCCGCCCCGGAAAGCTGCGGTTCAGATTGCCCCGGTCGATGGGCGAGGTGCGGGTTCCGGCGGCAAAGGCCGGTTGGTTCATTGCCGGGATGATGATCACCCGGCCCGTCACCTGATCCGCGCGCAAGCTGCGCGCCAGATCAAATAGCGCAATTGGCCCCTCGTATTCGTCGCCATGGTTTGCCCCGGTCAGCAACGCCGTCGGCCCCACCCCGTTCCTGACCACCGTGACCGGAATCATCACCGACCCCCAAGCCGCATCGTCGCGGCTGTAGGGCAGCTTCAGAAACCCATGCTGCACGCCATCGGCGTTGAAATCCACCGTGGCAGTTACCGGAGAAGCGCGCATCGCCCTTACTCCTTGATCATCAGACGGCGCGGGACATCGGCAAGGCATTCCATCCCGGTCTCGGTGATCAGGATCGATTCCGTCATCTCGAATCCCATATCCTCCAGCCACAGCCCAGTCATGAAATGGAATGTCATCCCCGGCTTCAGCTCGGTCTTGTCGCCGGGGCGCAGGCTCATCGTGCGCTCACCCCAATCGGGCGGATAGCTGACGCCGATGCCATAGCCTGTGCGGCTGTCCTTCACGATCCCATGCTTGGCCAGAACCGCGAAATAGGCCTTGGCGATATCTTCGCAGGCATTGCCGGGCTTGGCCGCCGCAAGGCCCGCCTCCATCCCCTCCAGCGTCGCGGCCTCGGCATCCAGAAAGGCCTGCGTCGGCTTGCCCAGAAACACCGTACGCGACAGCGGCACATGATAGCGGTGATAGCAGCCCGCAATCTCAAAAAAGGTGCCCTGCCCCGCCTGCATTGGCCGGTCATCCCATGTCAGATGAGGCGCGCTTGCCTCGGGCCCCGAGGGCAGCATCGGTACGATCGCCGGATAATCGCCGCCCACGCCCCCCGCGCCGCGAATGCCCGCATCATAGATTTCGGCCACCAGATCGCATTTGCGCATGCCCACTTCGATCTTGTCGAAGATCCGCGCATGCATGCCTTCAACGATCCGCGCCGCCTTGCGCATATAGTCGATCTCGGTCGGCGATTTCACGGCGCGCTGCCAGTTGACCAACGCCGTCACATCGGAAAACCGCGCATTGGGCAGGCCCCGCGTCAGGCTGGCAAAGGCGGCGGCTGTGAACCAGTAATTGTCCATCTCGACGCCAATCCGCAACCCGCCCCAGCCCCGGTCGGTCAGCAGGCACGACAGGTAATCCATCGGGTGCCGTTCCGTGCTTTGCACATAGTGGTCAGGGTATCCGATCATGTTTTCAGACCGCAGATAGGCCGTGTGCCGCGCCCCATTGGCATCCATCCCCCGGCCAAACCAGATCGGCTCGCCATGGGGTGGCACCACCACGCATTGATGCACATAGAACGACCACCCGTCATAGCCGGTCAGCCAGTTCATATTGCTGGGGTCGGTCACGATCAGCAGATCAACCCCCTTTGCCTCCATCGCGGCACGGGTCTTTGACAACCGTGCGGCAAATTCCTCGCGGGAAAAGCGCAATTGCACCTCAGACATTCCCATCCCCCCCTTCAGTTCAACGGCAGCGTCATCAGATGGCCGGGCGCAATCGCCCCGCCCACGCCACAGATCCGCGCCAGATTCCACGCGGTGGCGTAATTCGAGGACAGCACCGGCAGTCCGGTCGCCGTCTCCAGCCTGTCGATGATCCCCGCAGCCCGCACCGCCGTGCAGGAAATGAACAGGGCATCCGATCCCTTGTCGGCAGCCTCGGCCGCCAGATCCACCAATTCGTCCAGCGCGATCCGCGCCATATCGCGGTCATCGGGCATGTTGAGGCAGGTAAAGCGGTCGATCCCAAAGCCTTCGGCCTCGAACACCCCCGCCATCGGCGCCGAGGTTTCGACCAGATAGGGCGTCAGCACCGAAATCCGCTTGGCCCCCATCGCCCGCATCCCCGCCACAGCCGCGGAAACCGGCGTGATCACCGGGCAGCCGGGCTTGCCCTTGTTCACCTGCGCCCGCACCGCCGCATCCCCGATACAGACCGAGGCCGAGGTGCAGCCAAAGACGATCGCTTCCAACTCTTGGTCCGGCAGGATCAGTTCGGCCGCCTGCGCCAGCCGCGGCTCCATCGCCCGCAGGGTTTCAGGTGCCACCGGGTTCACGAATTCGACCCGCGTCGTGTAAAATCCGATGCCCTGCGGTGTCAGGATGCGGGCGTAATCCACTTCCATCGTGTGGTCGGTGGACAGTGCAATCACGCCAACCCGATGCGGCATCGGGCGCGGGTCAAGGCGCGGGCTGCGCGAAGCAATGCGAATCTCGGTCATGACAGCGCCTTTCCCAGCCAGATGCCACAGGATTGGCTCAGCCAGAAATCAAGTCAATTCCGAAATAATATCATGACAATTTTAGATCGTCGGCAGCGGCACCTCGGGCGCCTGGTTCAGAATGTCGCGCAGCACCGTTAGCCCTCGCCGCAACTCCTCTGCCCCGGTCGAACCCAAAGAGATGCGCACCGCCTCTTTCCGGTCGCGCTCGGTCGCGCGGAACGATTGCGCGGGGGCCACCGCCACACCGCACAGTTGCGCCTGCGCGACAAACCCATCTTCGGCCCAGCCCGTGGGCAAGGACAGCCAAAGATGCAGGCTGCGCCGATGGGCGACAGGCATCCACGCACCCAGAACCTGCGCGGCCATATCATGCCGCGCCTCCAGCGCCCGGGCCTGACCGGTGGCCAGATCGGCCACCACACCTTCCCGCACCCAATGCGACAACAGTTCCACCATCGGCGGAGTGGCCATCCAATGCGCCACCAGATGCCGGTTCGCCACTGCCGTGGCAAAGCGCGGCGGCGCGTGCAGATAGGCCAGCCGCAAGCCCGGCACGGTGTATTTGCTGAAGCCCGAGATGTGAATCACCCGGTCAGGCGCAAGGCTGGCCAGCCGGGGCACCGGGTCGCTGATCAGCGGGCCAAGGCTGTCGTTCTCGATGACCGCAAGATCATGCCTTGCCGCCACCTGCACCAGTTCTTCCCGCCGATCCGCAGGCATCATCCGCGCCAAAGGGTTGATAACATTGGGTTGTAGATAGACCGCCCGCAAATGCCCCCGCCGCGCCACCGCATCCAGTGCGGCCGGGATCATACCGTCGCCATCCATCGCCACGCCGTCTAGGTGCAGCCCGAGATAGCCACACAGCGGCTTGATCGTGTGATGGGTCAGCGCCTCGACCGCCAGACCAGAGCCTGAGGGCACTACGGCCATGATCGCCGCCGTCAGCGCGGGCGTCACACCATTGGTGATCACCATGCCCGCGGCCGTGGCAGGCACGCCCAATCCCCCCAGCCAATCCACCGCCACCGCCCAGTGGCGCGGCATCACGGCTTGCGGGCGAAACGACAGCGCCGCGCCTGCCGACAGGTTTTCCGCCAGCCAGCCAAAGCCCTGACGAAACCGTTCCAGATGCGCGGGGTCGATCACCGGCTTCAGGATCGACAGGTCGATCACCGCCCCGGCGCGGTTGGGCAAATAGGGCTGGCGCGCCTCGCCCGAGGGCGACAGCACGAAGGACCCCCGCCCGACCTCTCCCGCGATCAAGCCGCGCCGGATCAACTCGTCATAGGCGCGGCTGACAGTCTGCACCGACAGACCCAAGGCATCCGCCAGCTTGCGGTGCGGCATCAGCCGGGCCCCGATCGGCAAGGCACCGCTTTCAATCGCGCGGGCAAATTGCTCGGCCAATGCCAGATAGGCAGGGCGCGAGAGGGCAGTCGGGTCTGGCATCCAATTTGTCATGATTGTAAATCTGCTCAAAATCATATCAATATGTAAACACCGAAATTCAGGATAAGCCGATGAAACTGGATTCTATCGACCTGCGGATCCTTGACGCGGTCCAAAGGGACGGGCGGATCACCAAGCTGAAGCTGGCCGAATTGGTGGGCCTGTCGCCCACCCCGTGCTGGCTGCGGCTGCGCAAACTGGAAGACGCCGGGATCATCGAGAGCTATCATGCACGGCTTGCCCCGCGCCGGATCGCCCCCATCGCAACCGTGTTGGTCGAGGTGACCTTGGCCAACCACCGGCAGGCAGATTTCGCCCGCTTTGAACAGTCAATCGGCCAGCGGCCCGAGGTGACGGCCTGCTGGTCGGTGGGGGGCGGTGTTGACTATATTCTGAAGGTCGTGGCCAAAGACATCGACACCTATCAGCGCCTGATTGATCAGATGCTGGCCGAAGATATCGGCATCGACCGCTATTTCACTTATATCGTGACCAAAACAGTCAAGGACGACACCACCCTGCCCCTGTCGCTGTTTTCCGAGAAATAGAGAAAGTCTCTACACAGCCCCCATTTTCGGGCGCAAAATACCTGTGGCGGGCCCCCAGTTTGGCCCCCTTCTCTGCCTAAGCTGCATCATCTTGGGTGAAACCGGACAGGACCCCCCGCGATGAATGCCCATAGCTCGCAAACCACCCATCATGCCCTTTCGCATCTTGCAGATCGCAGCCTGCTGCGCGGTCTTGGCTATATCAACGGGCGCTGGACATCGGCCCCCGATGCGGCTGACTTTGCCGTAACCGATCCGGCAAGCGGCGCATTGGTCGCCCGCGTGGCCAGCCTTGGGCCCGCCGAAACCGATGCCGCCATTGCCGCCGCCACTCAGGCCTTTGCCACATGGCGCGACCGCCTACCCGCAGACAGGGCGCGCATCCTGCGCCTTTGGGGCGACTTGATGCGGGCCGCGACCGATGATCTGGCCCTGATCATGACCCTGGAACAGGGCAAACCCCTGGCCGAATCCCGCGGCGAAATCGCCTATGCGGCCGAGTTTCTGGAATGGTATGCAGGCGAGGCGCAGCGGATCAACGCCGAGGGCGTGACCCCCCATCTGCACGGGGCCGAAATGATCGTGCGGCGCGAGGCGCTTGGCCCGGTGGGGGTGGTCACGCCCTGGAATTTCCCAAGCGCCATGATCACCCGCAAGGTCGCCGCAGCGCTTGCGGCGGGCTGCACCACGGTGGTGCATCCTTCGGCAGAAACGCCGCTGTCGGCGCTGGCACTGGCCGAACTGGCCGAACGCGCCGGGCTGCCCGCAGGGGTGATGAACGTCGTGCCGGGCGATGCCGCCACCATCGTGGGCCGCATGTGTGCCGATCCCCGGTTGCGTGCCCTGTCCTTTACCGGATCAACCGAAGTGGGTCGCCTGATCGCGGGCCAATGTGCCCCGACGATCAAGCATCTTGTGATGGAACTGGGGGGCCACGCCCCGCTGATCGTGTTCGACGATGCCGATATCGACCGGGCCGTTCAGATCGCGATGGATGCCAAATTTGCAACCTCGGGCCAGGATTGTCTGGCCGCCAACCGGATTTATGTCGCCCGCGCGATCCTGCCCGAATTCACCGCCAGATTCGCACAGCGGATCAAGGCGCTCAGGGTTGGGCCGGGGCTTGCCGACAGCACAGACATCGGCCCCCTGATGCACAGCCGCGCGCTTGCCAAGGTGGCCGCGCAGGTGGATGATGCGGTTTCCCGTGGCGGCCGGGTTGTCACGGGCGGCGCGGTCCATCCCGACCTGCCCTTGGCCTATCTGCCCACGCTGCTGGTCGATGTGCCGCAAGACGCGCTGATCCACCGTGAAGAAACCTTTGGCCCCGTCGCCTCGATCATGGGGTTTGACACCGAGGACGAGGTGATCGCGCGGGCCAATGACACCGATTATGGGCTGGTGGCCTATGTCATCACCCGCGACGGCGCGCGGGCCTTGCGGCTGTCACGCGCGCTGGAATTTGGCATGATCGCCGTAAATCGTGTCAAGATCACGGGGGGGCCCATCCCCTTTGGCGGCTGGAAGCAATCCGGCCAGGGGCGCGAAGGGTCGCGCCACGGGATGGAAGCCTTTACCGAGCTTAAATATATCTGCATCGACACCGCCGCCTGAAGGCCAGAAAGGACGAAAAATGCTTGATCGTGAGAATGACCTGAACGCCTGGGACCGCGACCATTTCTTCCACCCCTCTACCCACATGGGGATGCATGCGCGCGGCGACACGCCCCGCCGGGTGATTGCGGGCGGTCAGGGCTGCTATATCCAGGACAGCACCGGCAAGCGCAGCCTTGATGCCTTTGCCGGCCTTTACTGCGTGAATGTCGGCTATGGCCGCACCGAAGTGGCCGAGGCGATTGCCAAACAGGCGCATGAGCTGGCCTATTACCACGCCTATGTCGGCCACGGCACCGAGGCCAGCATCACCCTGGCCCGCATGATCATCGAACGCGCCCCCGATCACATGAGCCGGGTCTATTTCGGCCTGTCAGGCTCGGATGCCAATGAAACCAACATCAAACTGATCTGGTATTACAACAACATCCTTGGCCGCCCCGAGAAAAAGAAGATCATCAGCCGCTGGCGCGGCTATCACGGCTCGGGCGTCATGACGGGCAGCCTGACGGGCCTTGCGCTGTTCCACGCCCATTTCGATTTGCCCCGCGCGCCCATCCTGCACACCGAAGCCCCCTATTACTTCCGCCGCGAAAACCGCGACCAGACCGAGGAAGAATTCAGCGCCCATTGCGCCGCCAAGCTGGAAGAGATGATCCTGGCCGAAGGCCCCGACACCATCGCCGCCTTCATCGGCGAGCCGATCTTGGGCACCGGCGGCATCGTGCCCCCGCCCAAGGGCTATTGGGCAGCGATTCAGGCGGTGCTGACCAAATACGACATCCTTCTGGTGGCGGATGAGGTTGTTACCGGCTTTGGCCGCCTGGACACCATGTTTGGCAGCACGCATTACGGGATGGAGCCTGACCTGATCACCATCGCCAAGGGCCTGACCTCGGCCTATGCGCCGCTGTCGGGGTCGATCGTGTCGAACCGCATGTGGGATGTGCTGGTGCAGGGCTCAGACGCCTTTGGCCCCATCGGCCATGGCTGGACCTATTCGGCCCACCCCATTTGCGCCGCGGCCGGGGTGGCCAATCTGAAACTGATCGACGATCTGGATCTGGTCCGCAACGCGGGCGAAACCGGGGCCTATTTCCGGCAGGGCCTGACCGATGCCTTGGCTGGCCACAAAAATGTGGGCGAGGTGCGCGGTGACGGGCTGATGGCCGCCGTCGAATTCGTCGAAGACCGCGACGACCACCGCTTCTTCGACCCCGCCCGAAAGATCGGCCCGGCCATCGCCGCCGCCCTGCTGGATCAGGGCGTGATCGGCCGCGCCATGCCACAGGGCGATATCCTGGGCTTTGCCCCGCCCCTGTGCCTGACCCGCGACGAGGCGGATACCGTCATCGCTGCCACCAGCCGCGCGGTGAAAGCCGTTCTGGGCTGACAGTGCCCTACAGCACACCAAAACGCCGGGCCCAGCCCGGCGTTTTTCATTAGGCACTCCGCCCCGAGCCGGTGTCATGCAACTGTCATAAAACTTTGCCATAAGCGTCACGCCTGACCGCTATCCCCAACGCCGAAGGCCGACTCGAGACCGGGTCGCGCCTCTCGTCCAACACAGGAGCGATCCATGACGATGTTCAAGATTTCCGCCTCGGCTTTGGCCATTGCCGCTGCCGCCACCGCCGCCGAAGCCCGCGACCAGATTCAGGTCACCGGCTCTTCCACGGTTCTGCCCTATGCCACCATCGTGGCCGAAGCCTTTGGCGAAAACTTCGACTTCCTGTCGCCGGTCGTCGAAGGCGGCGGCTCGGGCGCTGGCCGCAAGAAACTGTGCGAAGGCGTGGGCGAAAACACTGTCGATATCGCCAATTCCTCGTCGCGCATCAGCCAGTCGGACATCGACCTGTGCAAGGCCAATGGCGTCGAAGAAATCATGGAAGTTCGCATCGGATATGATGGCATCGTCTTTGCCTCTGATGTGAACGGCCCCGAATTCGCCTTTACCCCCGCTGACATCTACACCGCCCTGGCGGCCGATGTGGTCAAGGACGGCGCGCTGATGCCGAACCCGAACACCAACTGGTCGCAAGTCAACCCGGCCTTCGCCGATCAGGAAATTCTGGTCTTCGTTCCGGGCACCAAGCACGGCACCCGCGAAGTCTTTGACACCAAGGTGATCATCGCAGGCTGCGAAGCCACCGGCGCATTCGAAGCCTTCAAGGCCGCCAATGCCGGCGATGAAGACAAGGCCGAAGACGCCTGTATGAACCTGCGCACCGATGGCCGCTCGATCGACATCGACGGCGACTATACCGAAACGCTGGCCCGCATCGACGCCGACAAGAACGGCGTGGGCGTGTTCGGCCTGTCGTTCTATCAAAACAACACCGACAAGCTGCGCGTGGCCACCATCGACGGCGTTGTGCCAACGACCGAGGCGATTGCCGCTGGCGACTATCCGGTGTCGCGCCCGCTCTACTTCTACGTCAAGAAGGCGCATCTGGGCGTGATCCCGGGCCTTAAGGAATATGTCGAATTCTTCGTCTCTGACGATATGGCTGGCCCCGATGGCCCGCTGGCGGCCTATGGCCTTGTGTCTGACCCGGAACTGGCCGCCACCCAGGCGATGGTGGCCGACGAAACCCCGATGGGTCCGCTGAACTGATCGAAACACGGCTGGGGGGCTTTGGCCCCCCAGTTGCCCTTTGACGAAAGCTGTCGCGAATGACCGTCCTTCTTCTGACCACACTGATCCTTGTGATTGCCGGCACGGGCTTTGTCCTTGGCCGCGCCCGCTCGATTTACGGTGTGGCGGGCAATGTGCGCCTGTTGCACTCTTTGCCCGGCTATTACGGCTGGCACGCGGCGCTGATGGCGGCCCTGCCCGCCTTTGCCCTGTTGCTGATCTGGCTGATCGCGCAACCCCTTGTCGTTGAACGCCAGATCGCGGCACTGCTGCCGGCCGAAGTGGTGGCCGATGACACCGCCTTTACCCTTGCCATGGCCGATGTGCGCCGGGTGGCGGGCGGGCTGGATGCCGCCGTCTCGACCGGGGCGCTGACAGCCGATCAGGCCGGCACCCTTGACATCACCACCACCGATATCCGCGCCCTTCTGGGCGGTGTGGGCGTGGCGCTGGGGGCCAATGTCGGGGCCGAAACCCTTGCCGCCGCACAGGAATACCGGGTGCTGGCCGAAATCGGCGCCCTGTCTCGGATGATCGTGGTGGTGGCCGTGGCGCTGGCGGGCCTTGCCTATGCGCTGACCTGCACGCATGCCCAGTTTCGGGCCCGCAACCGGGTGGAATTCGTCATGCTGGCGATCCTTGTCACCGCATCGTCCATCGCGATCCTGACCACGGTGGGCATCATATGGTCGATGCTGTCGGAAAGCCTGAACTTCTTTCAGCAATACCCGGCCAAAGACTTTTTCCTGGGCCTGACCTGGAGCCCGAATTTCCGCGGCGGGTCAGAGCTTGGCTTCCTGCCGCTGCTGTGGGGCACGCTGTATATTTCCTTTGTGGCGATGATCGTGGCGGTGCCGCTGGGCCTGTTCACCGCGATCTATCTTGCCGAATATGCCAGCCCCCGCCTGCGCGCCTGGATCAAACCGCTGATCGAGGTGATTGCCGGCATCCCCACCGTGGTCTTCGGCCTCTTTGCCCTTGTCACCGTCGGCCCCTTCCTGCGCGATTATTTCGCCCAGCCCTTCGGCCTTGGCACCTCGGGCTCGTCGGTGATGACGGCGGGCATCGTGATCGGCATCCTGAACATTCCTTTCATCTCGTCGCTGGCTGATGACATCATCAACGCCGTGCCCCAATCCTTGCGCGATGGCAGCATGGGCCTTGGGGCCACCAAATCCGAAACCGTGCGGCAGGTCATTCTGCCCGCCGCCCTGCCCGGCATCGTCGGCGCCATTCTGCTGGCCGCCAGCCGCGCCATCGGCGAGACGATGATCGTCACCATGGGCGCAGGCGCCGCCGCCAAACTCAGCCTCAACCCGTTTGATGCGATGACAACGATGACGGTCAAGATCGTCGGCCAGTTAACCGGCGACACCGATTTCAACAGCCCCGAGACGCTGGTCGCCTTTGCCCTGGGCATCACCCTGTTCGTCATCACGCTGGGGCTGAACGTCTTTGCCCTCTACATCGTCCGCAAGTATCGTGAGCAATACGAATGACCGACATGACCTCTGCCTCCCCCGCTCCGGCCAGTTCGATCCTCACGGGCAGCGATGAGATGCGCCGCCGCAACGCCGCCGAAAAGCGCTTCAAGGCCTATGGCATGTTCGCCATCTCGATCAGCCTTGGCGTGCTGGCGATCATGATCTGGACGATCTTCTCTGACGGTCTCAGCGCCTTTCGGCAGGCCAAGCTGAACTTCCCCATCACCCTGTCCTCTGACGTGCTGGACCCCAAGGGCAACGGCGACCGTGCCGAGATGACCAAGGTCACCACCATCGGTTATGGCAAGCTGATCACCGCCGCGTTCAACGCCGAACTGGCCGCCCGCGGCATCCCCACCGACGGCATCAGCGCCAAGGATCTGGCGGGGCTTTTGTCGAAAGACGCGCCCGGCGTCTTGCGCGCCGAAGTGTTGGCCGACCCCAGCCTGCTTGACACCACCCAAACCCGCAGCGTGCTGGCATCCGGGCGGATCGACGGCTATCTGAAAGGCCGCGTCACCCGCGAAACCGCCCTGCGCGACAACCAGATCAGCCCCGCCATGCTGGATCTGGCCGACCGCCTGATCGCCGAAGGCATCCTGACCGCCCCGTTCAACACCCGCTTTCTGACCAGCCCCGACGCGTCGGACCAGCGCCCCGAGGCCGCGGGCCTGGGCGTCGCCATCCTTGGCTCGGCCTATATGATGCTGCTTGTGGCGCTGATCTGCGTGCCCATCGGCGTCGCCACCAGCATCTATCTGGAAGAATTCGCCCCCAAGAACCGCCTGACCGACATCATCGAGGTGAATATCTCAAACCTCGCCGCGGTGCCGTCGATCGTCTTTGGTATCCTTGGCCTTGCGGTCTTCATCAACTTTGCCCAGTTCCCGCAATCCTCTCCCCTTGTCGGCGCGCTGGTGCTGTCGCTGATGACCCTGCCCACCATCATCATCGCCACCCGCTCGGCCATCCGCGCCGTGCCGCCCAGCATCCGCGACGCCGCCCTTGGCGTGGGCGCATCAAAGATGCAGACCGTGTTCCACCACGTCCTGCCACTGGCGATGCCCGGCATCCTGACCGGTGCCATCCTTGGCCTTGCCTCGGCCCTTGGCGAAACCGCGCCGCTGTTGCTGATCGGCATGGTGGCCTTTGTCGACAACTACCCCGCCGCCCCGGTCGAGGGCTTTCTCGACCCCGCCACGGCCCTTCCCGTGCAGGTCTATTCCTGGGCCTCGCGCTCGGACCCGGCCTTTATCGAACGCTCCAGCGGGGCCATCATCGTGCTGCTGGCGTTTCTTGTCGTGATGAACGTCACCGCCATCATTCTGCGTCGCAAGTTTGAGCGTCGGTGGTAACATGGAAGATATGAGCCCAATGAAAGACATCCAATACGAGGAGAGGGTTGTGTCAGATCGCACCCCCCGCATCACGGCCCGCGGCGTGAATGTGCATTACGGTGAAACCCATGCCCTGAAGGATGTCGATGTCGATATCCTGTCGGGCTCCGTCACCGCCTTCATCGGCCCGTCGGGCTGTGGCAAATCCACCTTCCTGCGCTGCCTGAACCGCATGAACGACACCGTGGCCTCGGCCCGCGTGACGGGCGAAATCCTGCTGGACGGCGAAGACATCTACGACAAGCGCGTCGATCCCGTGCGCCTCCGTGCCAAGGTCGGCATGGTGTTTCAAAAGCCAAACCCCTTTCCGAAATCCATCTATGACAACGTGGCCTATGGCCCCAAGATCCACGGCCTGACCCGCAACAAGGCCGAACTGGATGAGGTGGTGGAAAGCTGCCTGCGCAAGGCCGCATTGTGGACCGAGGTGAAAGACCGCCTGCACGCCCCCGGCACCGGCCTGTCGGGCGGCCAGCAACAGCGCCTGTGCATTGCCCGCGCCATCGCCACCTCGCCCGAGGTGCTGCTGATGGATGAACCCTGCTCGGCCCTCGACCCGATCGCCACCGCGCAGGTCGAAGAACTGATCGACGAATTGCGCAGCCAGTTTTCGGTCGTGATCGTCACCCACTCGATGCAACAGGCCGCCCGCGTTTCGCAACGCACCGCCTTTTTCCATTTGGGCAATCTCGTCGAATATGGCGAAACCGGCCAGATCTTCACCAATCCGCGCGATCCGCGCACTGAATCCTACATCACTGGCCGGATCGGCTAAGGACATGCCCATGGAACAACATATCCGGTCTTCCTTTGACAAAAGCCTTGAATCCGTTCAGGCGCAGGTCTTGCGTATGGGCGGAATGGTCGAAGATGCCCTGCTGCGCGCGGCCGAGGCGCTTGATAAACGCGACGAGGCGCTGGCCGAACAGGTCCGCCAGGGCGACCGCGCCATCGACGCGCTGGAAGAAATGATCCACACCGAATGCGCCCGCATCATCGCCACCCAGTCCCCCACCGCGGGCGATCTGCGCACTGTGCTGACGGTCATGCGCATCGTGGGCAGCCTTGAACGCTCGGGCGATTATGCCAAGAATCTGGCCAAACGCTCGCTCGTGCTCAATCAGATGCAACTGGTCAGCGGCTCCACCGGCTCGATCGCCCGGATGGCGCGCTCGGTCGTGGCGCTGTTGCGCGATGCGCTTGATGCCTTTGCCACCCGCGATGCGGCGCTGGCCGAAGATGTGCGCAAGCGCGATGCCGATGTTGATCAGATGTATAATGCCCTGTTCCGCGAATTCCTGACCCATATGATGGAAGACCCGCGCAACATCACCGCCTGCATGCATCTGCATTTCATCGCCAAGAACATCGAACGCGTGGGCGATCATGCCACCGGCATCGCCGAACAGGTGATCTATCTGGTGAACGGGCAGTTGCCCGACACCGACCGCCCCAAGGCGGATATGACCACCCTGCCCCCGACGGATCAAAGCTGAGGCCCCCATGTCTGCATCTTCTCATCCCTCCGTGCTGCTGGTCGAAGACGAACCGGCACAACGCGAAGTGCTGGCCTATAATCTCGAAGCCGAGGGCTTTCGCGTGGTTCAGGCCGATAATGGCGAAGATGCCATGATGCTGGTCGAGGAAGAGGCGCCAGACATCATCATCCTGGACTGGATGATGCCGAAACTGTCGGGCATCGAAGTCTGTCGGCGGCTGAAACTGCGCGCCGAGACGCGGGCCATCCCGATCATCATGCTGTCGGCCCGTGCCGAAGAGGTGGACAAGATCCGCGGCCTTGAAACCGGGGCCGATGATTATGTGATCAAGCCCTATTCGGTGCTGGAACTGATGGCGCGGGCACGGGCGCAACTGCGCCGGGTGCGCCCGTCAACCATCGGGGTCACACTGGAATTCGAAGACATCCGTCTCGATCCCGAAACCCACCGCGTTTACCGCGATGACAAGGTGCTGAAACTGGGGCCAACCGAGTTTCGTCTGCTGGTTACCTTCATGGAAAAGCCGGGCCGGGTCTGGAGCCGCGAGCAGCTTTTGGATCGGGTCTGGGGCCGCGACATCTATGTCGATACCCGCACCGTCGATGTTCATATCGGCCGGTTGCGCAAAAGCCTGATGCAGCACGGCGGGATAGATCCGCTGCGCACGGTGCGCGGCGCGGGCTATGCCTTGGGCTGATCCTGCAGGGATCCCAAGTGCACGGCTGGCCGTTTCAAGAGATGATTATGAACGGCTCGAACTCGTGTTTTCAGCCTGCTTTGACGTCAATCGGCAAAGCAAATGATTTGCCAGATACGATCTTGATCGACGGCACGTCGGCCAAGACCGCCTCGCCAGACGTCCTGTTTGCCAATTGAGAATGCTCTGCCGAAACGCTGAATCAAAGCACGGCCGCATCGTCCGGTAGATGCCCTTGTATCTCCGTCACTGAACGCCCCGCACCTCTCTGCCTCGCCGAGAACCCGGTTTCGTTCCAAGTAGTTGGTGTTGATCGTCGCAAGTGCCGCACGTGCCCCGCGTTTCCAAGTGCGCCAGTGTCGATCTCTTGCAAGTCAGATAGCTTGGCCGACGCGACCTCGTGGTTGCCAAAGAACAGGATCAGGTAGTGATCCGTCGCGGTGTTGTCGCCTTTGAACACGCCCCGACGACCTTCCGCGTTCGGTTCTACTCGCATCCGCTGCTGTGCAAACCCTGCCACGCGCCGGAGCCTGCGGTTGGACGGTTGCACCCTATTCTTCAGCTTGAAGTCGGCAAAATAATGGTGCTGCAGCACCTCTTCCCTCGCCTCGGAAAGGACACTCAGGCCGATCGAAAACCGGTGCTCCTCGCTATTCGGATACGATACCGGCGGGTCAGCTCCATCGATCAGAACCTCGAGCGGCAAGACCTGGGCGAGGTCGAGCGGGTCTTCGAAGAGAAGGTCAGCGGCAAGAACACGGATCGCGCCGCGTTGCAGGAGATGATCGCGTTCGTTCGGCAGGGCGATGAGGTCATCGTGTTCAGCATCGACCGCCTCGCGCGCGACCTTCGCGATCTGCAAAGCATCATCCAGACGCTGAACGACAAGTGCGTGTCGATCACGTTCCTGTCCGAGCGTCTGACCTTCACGGTCGACACCGACGACGCCTTTAGTCGGTTGCAGTTGCAGTTGATGGGCGCGTTTGCCGAGTTCGAGCGGAACATCATCCGCAAGCGGCAGGCAGAGGGCATCGCGAAGGCGAAGGCGCGTGGCGTCTATCAGGGTCGGAAGAAAAAGGTCGATGACTAGAAGATCATCGACCTGAAGCGGCAGGGTAAGCGGGTCAGCGAGATAGCGACGGCACTAAGCGTGTCGCGGATGACGGTGTATCGTGCAATAGATGACGCCACCGCCATCGTTTAGAGGACACTGGATGAAACCAGATGATAAATCATTCAAGCACAGAGAGTTGTTTGCCTCTGGCGTAAACGCTCTTCGGGGATACGGAATTGCCGGTGATTTCTACAGGTGTCCAATTTGCTGTAGTGATTTCGATGAGCGCGCCATCTTCAAGGGTGCGCAAGATGCTTATTGTTTGACACTGGAACATGCGCCCCCAGAAAGCATTGGCGGCAAAGTTGTCGCACTCACATGCAAAAAATGCAATAATGATCTTGGATCAAGGTTAGATAGTCAAGTTGCTGCTCGCGAGCAGTTCTTTCGGTTTGTCGACCCAAACAGACCGGACCCCAAACCGTTCCCGGGGACACTTACCTTGCCTCAAGACCCTGAAGTCAAAACAAATATCCGGATCTCTGGCAAGTTGGGTTCTGGAATAAATTTGAGTGCTGGCAAAAGGCATAATCATCCTGAAAACTTATCTGAAGCAAGAAACAGTCTTGAGGGTATTAGTCTGTCTGGAGGTCGATTTCACGGATCTTTGGGGCTGCCTGCCTACGATGAAAAGTGCGCAGACTTGGGTTTTCTCAAGAGTGCATTTCTTTGTTTGTTTGCAAAGTTTGGTTACACTTTTGCCCTGAGCGCGGTTGGCAGATTTGTGTCTAACGCATTTCTTGATGAAGAGAATTTTGAGGTCGTGAAACTAAAACCATTTCCGGGATATAAGAATAACATACTTGTTAGTGAGGTGTCTGGGGTGTGCTTCGTCGGGTTTGGTGAGTTTCTTGTGGTGTGCCCATGGTTAAATGCAAGTATTGAAAAGTTTTCTGAAGCATGTAAGGCGCCGGATTCCTTTCTGGGGCAATACAAGTTGATACCTTTCGATCTTCCTTTCGGACTTGAGGCGATCTTGGACAACTCATTGAGGAAGTAGTAGTGATGCACTTTCCCTTTTCAAAGATGTCCATGGTCGGTGTTCTGACGCGGTCAATTTCCAAATTTCCGCAGCATTCCATCGTCTGACAGACCTCTTGTCTTAGAGGACACGATGGCGCGCATCGTGCTTGACTGATCGAATTTGTAACCGTCTCACCCATCCCCAAACGACTGAATATTCCTGACCCGCTCGCCCGTGGGTTCCATCCGCTTGAGATAGAACCGTTCCAACTGCTCCACCGAGGTGCCTGCGTTCTCTGCCAACCAGTAGATGTTGCCTCGACATAGCACTCAGTTGGACGGCAGTTTGTTTTTCTGTTTGAAGTCAGCAGTGTAATACTACTTGAGCGCCTCTTCCTTCGCTTCGGACAGATCAGTTTTGCCGGTCGAGAACCGGTGCCACTCGCCGTTCGGCAAACGGATGCGTGCCTGCCAGCGCGTGCTGCGCGGACGCAGGTAGATCGTGAGTCTGTCGTTGATGCGTTCGGTCTGCGTTTCCGTCATTGATCCCGTCTGACTGCTAAGTCTCTGGAATCAAGGTAACATCACTGCCGCGGCAGGCAAACTGTGCTATGAGTGTGCAACGGCGTTTTTGCGGGCAAGTTCGAAAATAACGCAGTTTTTTCAGTGCGTTAGTGGAGGCGGGTACCGGAATCGAACCGGTCTTCACGGATTTGCAATCCGCTGCGTAACCTCTCCGCCAACCCGCCGCAGAGTGGGTGCGGTATAGCATCAGGCGCGCGGCTTGCAAGACCCTTTCCCGCTTTTCTGGCGGGTCTGTTCGCCAAGGGTCAAGGCTGCTAGCCTTGCCGCCACGGGCCTGAGCAGCTTGGGGGCAAGGACGATGATCAAGGCATATGGGGCCACCGACGGGCGCTTGCAGCTGCGCGAGGCCGGGCTGGCCCCCACCGAATCCGTGATCTGGATCGACCTGTTGTCGCCCAGTGACGATGAAGAGGCAGCGGTCGAGCTGGCCCTGGGCGTCGATCTGCCCAGCCGCAAGGAAATGCGCGAGATTGAGCAATCGTCCCGGCTTTACACGGCGGACGGCGCGCAATTCATGACAGCGATGATCCCCGCGCACAGCGACAGCGACGCCCCCGAGATGGAGCCCGTGACCTTTGTGCTGGTCGGGGCCCGGCTGGTGACGATCCGCTATCACGATCCAAAGGCCTTTGGCCTGTTCGTGCACAGGGCCAGCAAAGGCCATATGCCCTGCGCCACGGGCGAAGAGGTGATGCTGGGGCTGCTGGAAGTGATGGTCGATCGTTTGGGCGATGTGCTGGAACATGCCGGGCAAAGCATCGAATCCCTGTCACGCCGCATCTTTGCCCGCGACAGTGGGCGCAACCGCCGTGGGCCTCGGTGGCAGATCATGCTGGAAGACATCGGCCGCAAAGGCGGGTTGATTTCCACCATCCGCGATTCCCTTGGCACCCTGGACAGGCTGGCGGTGTTCTTTGGCCAAAGGCTGCGCAACGAAAACCATGCCAGCCATCTGCCCGAAGACCAGTTGGACCGACTGCATGATTTGTCCTCGGACATCCGGTCTTTGGCCGATCATGCGGGCTTTGTGGCGCAAAAGGTGAACTTCCTGCTGGACGCCACCTTGGGGATGATCTCGATCGAGCAGAACACGGTGATGCAGATTTTCTCGGTGGTCTCGGTCGTCTTTCTGCCGCCGACGCTGGTGGCGTCAGTCTATGGGATGAACTTTGCCAGCATGCCCGAATTGTCCTGGCCTTGGGGCTATCCGGCAGCCTTGGGGCTGATCCTGACCTCGGCCCTTGTGCCGTATCTGTTCTTTCGCCGAAAGGGCTGGCTCTAGTCCCTTTCACGCGCGCCATTTGGTCTGGACAAAACATTCAAAAAAGTGAATACATCAGCCAATGAAATATCCCGAGTCGTGAAAGGATGCCCCATGCGTATGCCAGTGATGACCGCCCTGCTGTTGGTTCTTCCCCTGGCGGCATTGGCCGAGCCATTGGTGCCGGTGACAGTCACCGAATGGAAATCGGTCTATGGCCGGATCGAGGCGCGTGACCGCTTGCCGGCGCGGGCGCGTCTGGGGGGCACGCTGGTCGAACTGGCCGTGACCGAGGGCGAGACGGTAACGGCGGGGCAGGTGCTTGGCCGGATCGTCGATGAAAAGCTGGGCCTGCAAATGCAGGCCGTCGATGCCCAGACCGCAACACTAGAGGCGCAACTGACCAATGCCCGCACCGAACTGACGCGCGGCGAAGACCTTTTGGCGCGCGGGGTCACCACGGTGCAGCGGCTGGATGCCCTGCGCACGCAGGTTGATGTCTTGCAAGGCCAGATTGCGGCTGTGGCGGCCCAACGACTGGTGCTGGAACAGCAGGCCGCCGAAGGGGCGGTGCTGGCCCCCTCGGCTGGCCTTGTCCTTGATGTGCCGCTGTCTGTGGGCGCGGTGGTCATGCCAGGCGAGGCCGTGGCGGTTCTGGGCGGCGGCGGCACGTTCTTGCGCCTTGCCGTGCCCGAACGCCATGCGACAGCGCTGAAAGAAGGCGACAGCATCGAAATCGACAGCCCCGATGGCCAATCGCAAGGCACCTTGGCCCGCATCTATCCGCTGATCGAGAATGGCCGGGTGGTGGCCGATGTCGAAGTGGCGGGCCTGTCGTCGCGCTTTGTCGATGCGCGGGTGCTGGTGCGCCTGCCGGTGGGGCAGCGCCAGGCCCTGCTGGTGCCCGAGGCCTTGGTGCACACCGCCCATGGCCTTGATTTCGTGGAAACGGCCACGGGCCCGCGCGCCGTTGTGCCGGGTGAACGGCATGTGATCAACGGCCAGACTCTGGTTGAAATCGTCTCAGGCCTGCAAGCAGGCGACGATCTGGTGGAGGCCGGCGAATGACCACCCAGCACAAGACCGGCCTTGGTATTGCCGGGGGGCTGACGGCGGCCTTTATCAAAAGCGCCCTGACGCCCCTGTTCATTCTGGCCGCCGTGGCCGCCGGGATGGTGGCCCTGATCAGCCTGCCGCGCGAAGAAGAACCGCAGATCTCGGTTCCCCTTGTCGATATCCACATCTCGGCCCCCGGTCTCAGGGCCGAAGACGGTGTCAAGCTGGTCAGCGAACCCCTTGAAGTTCTTGTGAAAGGTATCAACGGGGTCGAGCATGTCTATTCGCAAACCCGAGATGACAGCGCCATGGTCACGGCGCGGTTTCTGGTGGGCACCCGGTCGGAAGATGCGGTGCTGCGTGTGCATGACAAGATCCGCGCCAATATGGATCGCATCCCCTTGGGTATTCCCGAACCGCTGGTCATCGGGCGCGGGATTGATGATGTTGCGATCCTGACGCTGACCCTTGCCCCGGCCGCAGGGGCCGAGGCGACAGCCAATGATTTGACCCGCATTATCCGCGAGTTGCAGGCCGAAGTCGCCAAGGTGGATGAGGTTGGCCTGACCTATCTTGTGGGCGAGGCGCAAGAGGTGATCCGCATCGCGCCCGATCCCGAGCGGCTGGCGCTGTATGGGGTTACACTGCAACAACTGGCAGGCAAGGTGGCGCAGGCCAACCGCAGCCTGAACACTGGCCTGTTGCGCGATCAGGGTGAACAGATTGCGTTGGTCGCGGGGGAAACGCTGACCGCCCCCTCGGAAGTTGCGGGCTTGCTGCTGACCACCCGCGATGGCCGCCCGGTCTATGTTTCGGATGTGGCCGATGTCAGCTTTGTGCCCGACACGTCAGATCATATCGTGTCGCAAGTCACGCGCGGTGAAGATGGCACCTTGCGCCGTACCCCGGCGGTCACGCTGGCCGTTGCCAAGCGCGCAGGCGCCAATGCCGTGACCGTGGCCGAAGAGGCCCTGCACGCGGTCGAGGCGCTGGAGGGCAGCCTGATCCCCGAGGGGATCGAGCTGACCGTGACGCGCGACTATGGCGAGACCGCCAATGAAAAGGCCAATGAACTGCTGTTCCATCTGGGCCTTGCGACGGTGTCGATCATCGGGCTGGTGTTTCTGGCCATCGGCTGGCGCGAGTCGGTGGTGGTGGCCATTGTCATTCCGGTAACCATTCTGCTGACGCTGTTTGCGGCATGGATCATGGGATACACACTGAACCGCGTGTCACTGTTCGCCCTGATCTTTTCCATCGGGATTCTGGTGGATGATGCGATCGTGGTGATCGAAAACATCGCCCGTCACTGGTCGATGAAAGATGGCCGCGAGCGCGCCAAAGCAGCCGTCGATGCCGTGGCCGAGGTCGGGAATCCGACCATCGTCGCTACGCTGACGGTGGTGGCCGCGCTGCTGCCGATGCTGTTCGTGTCGGGCATGATGGGGCCCTATATGTCGCCGATCCCGTCCAATGCCTCGGCTGCGATGATCTTTTCGTTCTTCGTGGCGGTGATCATCACGCCTTGGCTGATGGTCAAGGTTTCGGGCAAGGCGGAACTGGCCGATCACAGCCACGATGCCGGGCCTGATGGGGTGCCGGGGGGGCGTCTGGGGGCTGCCTATGCTGCCGTTGCCCGCCCGGTCTTGCGCAACAAGGCCACGTCGGGCCTGTTTCTGATCGTCACCATCTTGCTGTCGTTTGGCTCGCTGGCCGCGCTTTATACCAAGGACGTGACCGTCAAGCTTTTGCCCTTTGACAACAAGTCCGAGCTGAGCGTGATGGTCGATCTGCCCGAAGGCGCCTCGGTCGAGGCGACGGACCGGGTGGTGCAGGATGTCGCGCGCATTGCGATGGATCTGCCCGAGGTGCTGGCCCTGCAAACCCATGCGGGCACGGCGGCACCGTTCAACTTCAACGGCCTGGTGCGGCACTATTTCCTGCGGCAAGAGCCGAACCTGGGCGAAGTGGCGCTGAACCTGTCGCCCAAGGAGGCGCGCGACCGGGCCAGCCATGACATCGCGCTGGATCTGCGCCAGCGCTTGCAGGCGGTGAACGCCCCCGAGGGCACCAGCATCAAGGTGGTCGAGCCACCGCCCGGCCCGCCGGTGATCGCCACCCTGCTGGCCGAGGTCTATGGCCCCGACCCTGAAACCCGCCGCGAAGCCGCCCGGCTGATCCGTCAGGCGTTTCAATCGGTGCCCTATATCGTTGATGTGGACGACAGCTTTGGCACCGAAGCGCGGCGCTTGCGGGCGGTGATCGACACCACCGATCTGGATTTCTTTCAGGTGCAGGAACAGGATGTGTTCGACACGATCGCGATCCTGAACGGTGGGCAGACGGTTGGCTATTCGCATCGCGGCGAGGGCCGGCATCCGATCCCGCTGGAGATTTCGCGCGACAAGGGCGACCGGGTGATGGATGAGAGGTTCCTGTCCACCCCGATCCCGGCCGATGTGATCCCCGGGGCGCGGGGGGTGGTGGAACTGGGCGATGTGATCCGGGTGACCGAGGAACAGACCAGCTTTCCGATCTTTCGCCACAATGGCCGCGCGGCCGAGATGGTGACGGCCGAACTGGCAGGCGATTATGAGGCGCCGCTTTATGGCATGCTTGCGGTGGCGGATGCGATCGAGGCGATGGACTGGCCCGAGGGGTTGAAGCCCGAGATCAGCCTGCACGGCCAGCCCAAGGATGAAAGCAAGGTCACGCTGCTGTGGGACGGCGAGTGGGAGGTGACTTTCGTGACCTTCCGCGATATGGGGGCGGCCTTTGGGGTGGCACTGCTGGGGATCTATATTCTGGTCGTCGCGCAGTTCGGATCGTTCCGCCTGCCGCTGGTGATCCTGACGCCGGTGCCGCTGACCTTCCTTGGGATCATGCTGGGGCACTGGTTGTTCGCGGCGCCGTTTTCGGCGACCTCGATGATCGGGTTCATTGCGCTGGCGGGGATCATCGTGCGGAACTCGATCCTGCTGGTCGATTTCATCCGCCATGCCGACCCTGCGAAATCACAGGTCGAGATCCTGATCGAGGCGGGGGCGATCCGGTTCAAGCCGATCTTGCTGACCGCGATTGCGGCGATGATCGGGGCGGTGACGATCCTGACGGACCCGATCTTTCAGGGGCTGGCGATCAGCCTGCTGTTCGGGTTGTTCACCTCGACCCTGCTGACGGTGCTGGTGATTCCGGCGATCTATCGGGTGTTCAAGACCTGACGCCTGTCCCTGCCAGAGACAGCAAACGGGGCCAAGGATTTCAATGCCTTGGCCCCGCGTTTTTACGGGTTGTTAAGGTTTGCGCCCCATTACGACCCGATGTCAGCGCCCTCGGCCTGGGGGGGCGCGACCAACGTGATTTCGACCGACCCGATGCCGTCGATACTGACTGCCACCACGTCGCCCGGCTTTACCGGGCGCACCCCCAGAGATGTGCCAAGTGCGATCACATCGCCAGGCTCAAGCGTCATGTCGTGCGACAGATGGCTGACAACCTGCGCCGGGGAAAAGATCATGTCAGAGGCGGGGTAGGATTGCCGCTCTCGCCCGTTGACCAAGGTACGGATTGTCAGATCACGCCAGTTCACCTGCGTCGCGACCACCGGCCCGATCACGCCAAAACCGTCAAAGCCCTTGGCCCGCGTCCACTGGGCAAAAGCCGGGTCGGCGTTCAGCACATCAAGCGAGGTCAGGTCATTGATGCAGGTATAGCCGAAGATCGCAGCCTCGGCGGCCTCGGGGCTGGCATTGCGGCAGGTCTGACCGATCACCACGCCCAACTCGCCTTCAAAGATCACGCGACCGGCCTGTCGAGGCACGGACACTTGCGCGCCCTGCCCCACCACGGAAGAGCCGGGCTTGAGGAAATACAGCGGATGTTCGGGCCGGGCCCAGCCGTTCTTTTCGGCTGACGCCTGATAATTGTTCCACAAGCCAATGAACTTGCCCGGAACGGTGGGGGCCAAAAGGGTTGCACCTGCCATCGGTTCCGGGGGCACGGGCAGCGGCGCACGTCCCACTGACGGATGTGGAATCAATGTCGACTCGCGAATTTCGCCCGCCAGTATACGCCCATCAGCCGTTGCGATACGCCCCCAGATCATCTTCAGTCCCCTTTGGCCGCCTTGATGAAAAAGTGCCGGGGCAAGGGGGCTTGAGCCCCGCCCCGGCATGTTCTGCGCTGTGACAGTGGGGTCAGACCACCTTGACCGTCAGCCCGCCAAGGCCTTCGATCGTCGCTTCCATCAGGTCGCCCTTGACGACCGCATTCACGCCCGAGGGTGTGCCCGACATGATGATGTCGCCGGGGGCCAGTTCGAAATATTCCGAGAGATAGGAAATCATTTCCGGCACCTTCCAGATCATCTGGTTCAGGTCGCCTTCCTGACGCACTTCGCCGTTGACCTTCAGTTCAATCCGCCCGTGATCAGGGTGGCCGACTTTTGACACCGGGAGCAGCGGCCCCACGGGACCAGACTGTTCAAAGGCCTTGCCGATTTCCCACGGGCGGCCCATCTTTTTTGCCTCGCCCTGCAAATCACGGCGCGTCATGTCCAAAGACACGGCATAGCCCCAGACGTGGTCCAGCGCCTTGTCCAACGGGATGTTCGTGCCACCCGATTTCAGGGCAACGACCAACTCAACCTCGTGATGCACATCCGAGGTGTGCGGCGGATAGGGGAATTCGCCCGAAGCGTCCATATTGTTGGGATTCTTCTGGAAGAAGAACGGCGGTTCACGATCCGGGTCATGCCCCATCTCGATGGCATGGGCCGCGTAATTGCGACCAATGCAATAAACGCGCCGAACGGGGAATGCGCCACCATCGCTGGTTGGAATGGTGGGCACCTGCGGCGCAGGAATCACGAGATTTGTCATGCTTTTACCTCTTGAGGGGGTGAACTCGACCCCACAGTTAGCCGACCAAGAAATCAAAATCAATCCAGATCAATGCAAAAAATAGCGCCGGGAAACGATAAATATGGTATTGATCGAACCATTAATGCGGTCTAGGCTGCGTTATGGGAAAAATTGGTCAACCAATGCAAGGAATGATCATGGATGGTCGAATGGGCGAGCTGATGGATCCGGAAGCGAGGGTCCGCGCCTACATTGCCGAGGGGAATTTTCCCAGCGGCGCCAAGCTGCCTCCCGAGCGACAGTTGACGGAAGAGTTGAACCTGTCGCGCACGAACTTGCGCAAAGCGCTGGATGCGCTGGAGCGCGATGGCCTGATCTGGCGCCATGTTGGCAAGGGCACGTTTGTGTCAGACGATGCCACGTCCCGCGCCCCCAGCAATGCCACCATCGAGCTGGGCCGTCAGATCACGCCGTTTCGCATGATGCGCGCCCGCCTTGCGATAGAACCGGCCATCGCCCGCGAAGCGGCCGTCAATGCCTCGGGCGAGACACTGACGCGGATGGCGCGGGCGATTGAGCGGGCCAAAGCCGCCACCACTTGGAACGAATACGAGATTCAGGACGACCTGTTTCACCGTGCCGTCGCCGAAGCCAGCGACAATCTTTTGTTGCTCGCCCTGTTCAACCAGTTGAACGAAGTGCGCCGTGCCGTTGCTTGGGGAAATGTATCGCGGGACAGCGCGCACCCCTCGCCCAACCATTCCAGCTTTGTCGAGCATGATGCCATCTTTGCAGCCATCTCGCTGCGGGATCCGACCGAAGCTTATGACGCGATGCGCCGCCATCTTGGGTCGGTGGCGAAACGCCTGTTTGGAGAGGTGTAAGACCAGCCTACCCCGACCGTGCCGTTGACCCAAGCGCCGTCGGGCAGAAGTGAACTGAATTCTCAGGGAGGAGAATCATGAAGAGCTTGATTGGAAAACTTGCAGGGGTGGCCGTTGCCGCGACCTTGATGATGTCAACGGCCAATGCCGAGACCATTCGGATTGCGCTTGCCGAACCGCCATCTGACGAACTGGCCGCGTTCTTTGTGGCGCTGGACCGGGCCAAGGCACAGGGCGTGGACTATGAATGGACGGCCTTTGCAGAAGAAGAGCTGGCGATCCAAGCCGTGCTGAGCGGCGACATGGATATTGCCTTTGGCACGCCCTATGCCGTGATGCAGCGGTCAAAGGCCCCTGTCCGGATCATCTTTCAGTTGTCCAAGCTGGTGTTCTTTCCAGTCACCACCAAAGAGTTCAACACCTTGAAAGACCTGGATGGTCAGCCGATCATGCTGCACTCGCGCGGCGGCGGCACCGATTCCATCGCCAACGTGATCGAGGAGCGCGAAGGCATCAAATTCAGCGAACGGTCTTATGTTCCGGGCTCCAGCAACCGCGTTGTGGCGATGCTGGCGGGTCAGGCCAAGGCGACCATTCTTGATTTGTCGAACCGCAACAAGATCATTGCCGAGGCGGGAGATCGCTTCAACTCGCTGCCGATGTTTGAAGTCAAGGCCAGCGACGAGGCGCTGTTCGCCAATCTGGACTGGATGAAGGCAAACGAAGAAACCGTCAACATTCTGGTCAAGTCGCTGCATTCGGTGTGGAACGACGTGGCCAAGGACCCGACGATCGTCAGCCGCGAGACCGACCCGAACGGACCGATCGGCACGCTGCCGGCCGAGGTTCTGGCCGAGTTGGACGGCTTTTACGCCGAAGCCGTTGCTGGCGGTCTTTACGACCCCAATGGCGGTGGGCGCGAGGCGGCCATGGCAGACCTGGAATGGTATTCCGGCGCGGGTCAGCTTGAAGGCGATATCACAACGCTGAACCCCGAGGATTTCTGGTATTTCGCCCCTCTTGATGCGGCAATGAAATAACCGGACCTGAACCGCGGAAGGCCGCCCGAGCCGATTGCATCTGGCGGCCTTCTTTTCTGCAACCCAGACTTTTCTGGCCATCCGTCGCAGAGGTTCTCTGATGATCGACCGTTCTCTGACACTCAAACTTCTCTCGGCTGCGCTTGTCTTTGGCGCGTGGGAGATTGCGGGCCGTGTCCCGATTTCTTATGCCTTCCCGACCTTTCTGGAATCCATGGCCGCCTTGGCCCGGATGACCTTTGATGGCTCGTTGTTTGTGGCCTATGCCCAGACACTCAGCCCCTTGGCCATAGGCATCGCCATCTCGGCTGTCGTTGGCATCGCCACAGGGTTGTGGATTGGGCTTTCCACGCGGTTTGAATGGCTGTTCTCACCGATTTTCGTCGTGATGCAAGCGGCCCCGCTGGCTGCGCTGATCCCCATTCTTGTCATGGTCTATGGCATCGGGCTGACCTCTAAGGTCTTTGTGGTCTGTATCATGGCCATGCCGGTGATCGTGCTGAACACCGCCGCTGCTGTGCGCAACACACCAGGATCGCTTAAGGAAATGGCCTCGTCCTATCTGGCCAAGGACCATGAGATCTTGTGGAAGATCATTCTTCCTGCTGCATCGCCGATGATTTTTGCGGGCCTGCGCCTTGGCGTCTCGGCTGGCTTTATCGGGGCAGTCCTGTCGGAACTGAAGATCACGCCGACCGGTGTGGGCGACATCATCACCTTCAGCCGTTCCATCGCTGATTACCCCAGCATGTATGCGGCCATCTTCTCAATCATCCTTCTGGCGGTTCTTTTCCTGAACCTGCTGGGAACGCTGGAAAACATTCTGTTCAAAGGGAACAACCGTGGATATGTCACAGATTAAGCCCGACACGCGGCATGCCGTGCCCGCCGCCGACATTGCCGTGTCTGTCCGCAATGTCTCAAAAACCTATGGCGATGTTCAAGCCCTCAAGGATCTGACGCTGGATTTCCCTCGCGGAGAGCTGACATCGCTGCTCGGCCCCTCGGGCTGCGGCAAGACCACCTTGCTGAAGATCATCGCCGGTCTGTTGCCCGCCACCTCGGGCGAGATTTTGGTGAACGGAGAAAAGGTTACCAAGTCAGGGCCGGATCGGTCGTTCGTCTTTCAGGACTTCGCCCTGTTGCCTTGGGCCACCGTGATCCGCAATGTGTCCTTTGGTCTGGAATTGCGCGGCGTGGCCAAGTCAGAGCGCGAAGCGATTGCCGAAAAGTACATCCGCGAAGTTGGCCTTGCAGGGTTCGAGCAGAAATACCCGCATCAGTTGTCGGGGGGGATGCGGCAGCGTGTCGGCCTTGCGCGGGCGCTGTCGGTAAATGCCGAAGTGCTGCTGCTGGACGAGCCGTTCTCGGCCGTTGACGAACAAACCCGTCGCAAGTTCCAGGAAGATCTGCTGCAACTGGTGCAGAACGAAAAAAAGACCTTCATCTTCGTGACCCACTCGATCGAAGAAGCGGTCTATGTGTCAGACCAGATCGCCATCCTGCTGCCGCGCCCAAGCCGCGTGCATGAGATCATCCGGCCCTCCAGCTTCCGCAACAAGGGCGTGGACAACATTCGCCGCGATCCTGAATACCTCGACATCGTCGATGGCATCTGGGCTTCGCTGCGCAGCTATGTGGAGTGATCGGGCATGACCGTTTTCGGATACAAGCTGCCCGCGCTTTCGTCGCTGCTTCTTTGGGCGCTGCTTTGGGAAATCGTGGGCCAAGTGGATCTGACCTTCTTCATCCCGCCCTTTTCCGAAGTGATTGCAACATTGTTCGGCATGGTGCCAACGGCAGGCTTTCTGAATGCCCTGCAAACCACCGCCTGGGCCTTTTCGGTCGGTGTGTTCTTCGCCTTGGTGATCGGCATTCCCGTCGGCATTCTGATGGGCAAAAGCCGGATCATTGACGAATTGCTGTTGCCTTGGGTCAACATCTTCATCTCGGCCCCGTTGACGGCCCTGGTTCCGGTGCTGATGGTTCTGTTCGGCTTTGGCACCCGAACCGTGATCATTACCACCAGTCTGTTTGCGATCTGGATCATCATCCTGAACGCGCGCACCGGGGTGAAGCAGATCAACCGCTCTTTGGTGGAAATGGCGCACAGCTTCGGCGCGTCGCCGATGGATGCCTTCTTCAAGATCTACTTCTGGGCGGCATTGCCCGAGATCCTCGGCGGGGTGCGGATTGGCATCATTCGTGCGGTCAAGGGCGTGATCATCGGCCAACTGCTGATCTCGATCGTCGGGTTTGGGGCGCTGTTCGAGCTGTATTCCAGCAAGTTCATGATGGCCGAATTCTGGGCGGTTCTGATCGTGCTGTTTGGACTTGCCTTCGCGCTGTCCGAATTCCTGGCCTATCTTGAGCGCAAAGTCGCCTATTACGCATCTGCCCGGTAACGGCCGCATCTGCGGCCGTGCCTTCCCTCCCCCACGGATAAAGAGGCTTATGATGACTGCAACGCTTGCTGCGCTGTTAGACACCCAAGATGCTCAGGCCGCTGCCATTGGCGCGCCGGGGCGCGAGTGGTTGAGTTTCGGCTTGTTGCGCGCCTTGTCGGCGCAAGTGGCCGCCGATCTGCGCAGCTTTGGCATCAGCGCCTCTGACCGGGTGGCGATCGTGCTGCCGAATGGCCCGGAAATGGCGGCCGCCTTTGTGACAATTGCACAGGCGGCCACCACGGCCCCGCTGAACCCCGCCTATCAACTGGCGGAATACCAGTTCTATCTTGAAGACCTGAAGGCAAAGGCGCTGGTCGTTGCCAGCGGCCATGACGGCCCCGCGGTCGAGGCGGCCCAAGCCCTTGGCATGGCAATCTTGCGGCTTGAAAGCCAGCCCGACCAACCCGCCGGCAGTTTTCGCCTGATCGGCCAGCCCGCCAGCACCCCTGCCCCCGCTGATCTGCCCGGCCCCGAGGCTGTGGCGCTGATCCTGCACACCTCGGGCACGACATCGCGCCCAAAGATCGTGCCGCTGCTGCAATCGAACCTTGTTGCCTCGGCCGGGAATATCGCCGCTTCGCTGGCGCTGACCCCAGCGGATCGCTGCCTGAATGTGATGCCGCTGTTTCACATCCATGGCCTGATTGCGGCTGTGACGTCCTCGCTGGCAGCGGGCGCGTCGGTCTTTTGTGCGCCAGGCTTTGATGCGTTGAAATTCTTTGGCTGGATACGTGAGGCCTGCCCGACATGGTACACAGCGGTGCCGACGATGCATCAGGCCATTTTGTCACGCGCGGCACGCAACGGCGATGTGATCGCCGCCCATCCGCTGCGGTTCCTGCGCTCATCCTCGGCCTCGCTGCCCGCACAGGTGATGCGCGAGCTGGCCCGCACCTTCAACGCTCCGGTGATTGAGGCCTATGGCATGACCGAGGCCACCCATCAGATGGCCAGCAACCCCCTGCCCCCGCGCGCGCAAAAGCCTGGCTCGGTCGGCATTGCGGCAGGGCCCAAGCTGCGCATCGCGCATGAGGTGGAGAACAGACTGATCGACGGCACCGGCGAAGTGGTGATTTCGGGGCCGAATGTGACGCCGGGCTATGAAAGCAACCCCGAGGCCAATGAGAAGAACTTTTTTCAGGCCGATGGCTTGCGCTGGTTCCGCACGGGTGATCAGGGGGCCTTGGATGACGAGGGCTATCTGCATCTGACGGGTCGGCTGAAGGAGATCATCAACCGGGGCGGCGAAAAGATCAGCCCGCTGGAGGTGGATGGCGTCTTGCTGGACCATCCGGCGGTGCAACAAGTGGTGGCCTTTGCCATGCCCCATCCCAAATTGGGCGAAGAGGTGGCCGCCGCCGTCGTGCTGCGCGAAGGCCAGACCGCGACCGAGCGAGAGATCCGCGATTTCTGCGCAAGCCAAATGGCGGATTTCAAAGTGCCGCGCCGGGTGATCATCCTTGACGAGATTCCCAAGGGCGCAACCGGCAAGTTGCAGCGCATCGGTCTGGCCGAAAAGCTGGGCCTTGGCACCCCCGCCTGACAGGAGCGACAGAATGAAGATCTGCATTTTTGGCGCAGGCGCCATTGGCGGTTATATGGCCGCAAAACTGGCAAAGGCCGGGGCAGAGGTCAGCATCGTGGCGCGCGGCCCGCATCTGGCTGCGATCCAGTCTCGCGGGTTGACGCTGATCGAAGAGAATGCCGCCCCCGTAACGGTGCAGGTGCGCGCCAGTGCTGCGGCTGCCGATCTGGGGCCGCAGGATTATGTGATCGTCACGCTCAAGGCCCATTCCGTGCCACCCGTCGTGGGGGCCATGCAGCCCTTGATCGGGCCGAACACCACGGTGGTCAGCGGCGTGAATGGTGTGCCGTGGTGGTATTTCCACAAGCATGGCGGTGCCTTGGAAGGGACGCGACTGGCCAGTGTTGACCCAGGCGATGCCCAATGGAACGGGTTTGGCCCTGACCGGGTTCTGGGCTGCGTGGTCTATCCGGCTGCCGAAGTCAGCGAGCCCGGCACGATCCGGCATATTGAGGGCAACCGCTTTTCGTTGGGCGAACCCGATGGCAGCAAATCTGATCGCGCCGTTGCCCTGTCGCAGGCGCTGACTGCCGCAGGCCTGAAGGCCCCGGTGCGGCCCCGGTTGCGCGATGAAATCTGGGTCAAGCTGTGGGGCAATCTGTCGTTCAACCCGATCTCGGCCCTGACCCATGCCACGCTGGATGTGCTGTGCACCGATCCCGGCACCCGCGCTGTGGCCCGCCGCATGATGGTCGAGGCGCAAGAGGTGGCCGAGAAGTTGGGTGTCACCTTTCCCATTGATGTGGATCGCCGGATTGATGGTGGCGCGGCCGTGGGCGCGCATCGCACCTCTATGCTGCAAGATTTGCTGGCCGATCGCCCGATGGAGATTGACGCGCTGGTGACCTCGGTTCAGGAACTGGGCAAGCTGACCCAGACCGCGACCCCAACTTTGGATGCCGTGCAAGCCCTTGTGGCCCTGCGCGGGCGGGTTGCGGGCTTGTATGGCTGATCACCCGTCGCGTTGCGGCGGGACCACAGGATTGTCGATGTTTTGCTATAAAATCGGTAATGATTGCTGTTTCCCTACCCCTGCCTTAATATCCATATCAGGAGGCTGATATGGAATCTCACCGCTCGCTGACATCTTTGGCGCATCACCGCATCCGCGACATGGTGCTGTCCGGTGAATTGCTGCCCGGCAGCAAGATCCAGATTGATGCCCTTTGCAAAAAGCTGGAGATCGGGGCCAGCCCGGTGCGAGAGGCACTGAGCATTCTGTCATCAGAACGCCTTGTCGTGCGCCACGAGCAACGCGGCTTTCGCGCGCCTGAAATCAGCGCCGATGATTTTGCCGTGCTGTTGGACACCCGCTGTCGGGTGGAAGGGCTGGCCTTGGCTGATGCCATCGAACACGGCGGGCTGGAATGGGAAGAGCGGATCGTTCTGTTGCAATACCGGCTTGCCACGCTTGACCGCATTGGCAACGCCCCAGCATGGGAAGTCGCGCACCGCGACTTTCACGCGGCCTTGATCGCCGCCTGCCCATCACCCTATCTGCTGTCGTTTTGTGCTCAGCTTTACGATCTGGCGGTGCGATACCGGAATGTTGCGCATCAGACAGCGGCCCCACAGCGCAAGATCAATGATGAACATGCCCAGATTGCCGCAGCGGCGCTGGCCCGTGACACCACACGCGCGGTTGATCTGCTGGTGGCCCATTACCGCACCACGGGCGAATTTCTTGCCCGCAGCTTGGCCGAGCGCGAGGCCGTGACGCCCCTCGCCTGACAGCCGCAAAAGCCCAGTCCAGCCCAGCCTTGGAAGATATACGTTCCGGGCGCCGGGCACCGCCCTTTGCATCCGGGGCGGGCAGCCCCCATCGGCGGGCACGGGCCAGAGCCGCTGCTTTGCTTGCGCAACCACTCTGTCCATGCCGGCCACCACGAGCCTTCCTGCACCTCTTGCTGGCCGATCCACGCGTCGGGTCCGATATAGTGCGCACCGGGGGGCCGATGGGACAGACGATAGTGCCGGTTGCGATGGCCCGGTTCGCTGACAATGCCGCCATTATGCCCGCCTTTGGTCAGCACGAAGGTCAGATCGCAATCGGTGAACAGCTTGGTCTTATAAACCGATCGCCAAGGCGCGATATGATCTGTCTCGGTGCCCACCACGAACATCGGCGCGGCGATATCCTGCAAGGCGATGACGCGGCCCTCGACCGCAAAACGCCCTGCCGACAGCCGGTTTTCAAGGAACAAACCACGCAGATATTCAGAATGCATCCGCGCCGGCATGCGCGTCGTGTCGCCATTCCACACCCCGATGTCCGAAGGCAGATCCTCTTTCCCCAGAAAATAGCGCCGCACGGCGCGGCTGTAGATCAGATCCTCGGACCGGATCGTCGCAAAGGTACGGGCCATTTGCGGGCGGTCAAGATACCCCTGATCCCACATCAGATCTTCGATAAAGGCGACCTGACTTTCATCAAGGAACAGCAGCAACTCGCCGGCCTCGACAAAATCGACCTGCGCTGCCATCAAGGTGATCGAGGCCAGACGATCATCGCCTTCCCGGGCCAATGTGGCTGCGGTGATGGACAACATGGTGCCGCCCAGACAATAGCCCACGCTGTGGATTTTCTTCTCTGGAACGATCTGGGCGATCTCATCCAAAGCCGCGATCACCCCGTGCTTTCGATAATCCTCTAGCGACAGGTTGGCCTGGTCGGCCGTTGGGTTGCACCATGAAATCATGAAGACCGTAAAACCCTGCCCAACCAGATAGTTGACCATCGAATTCTGGGGCGACAGATCAAGGATATAGTATTTCATGATCCAGGCCGGAACGATCAGGATCGGCTCTGCCTGCACCTTGTCGGTCTGGGGCGTATATTGGATCAGTTCAAACAGTTCATTGCGAAACACCACCTCGCCCGGCGTGCAGGCCAGATCCTTGCCGATCTCATAGCCCTTTGGCGGGGCCTCATGGCGCTGTGTCACGGTCTGCAACCAGTCATGCCAGAAATGCACCGTCCCCTCGGCCAGATTGCGGCCATGGGTTTTTGTGGTCGCCTCGATGATCTCGGGATTGGCGAAGGGGAAGTTGGACGGCGAGACAAGATCAAGCATCTGGCGCGACATGAAGCGGGTCCGGTCGGCATCTTCCTGACGCAAGCCGCGCAAAGGGTCGGTCGCATAATCCCACCAATCCTGGGTCGCCAGAAAGGCCTGCTGCCACAGTCGAAAAGGAAACTTTTGCCAGCCTGGATGACCAAAGCGCGTATCATAGGACTTTGGGGTAAAGGGTTCCTGACGATCAGCCTGTGCCGCAGTTGAGAGCATCGCCAGTTTGACCGCGTTTTCCTGCGCCCTCTCGGCAAGTTCCAGCATCCGCCCAGGGGAGCGGCTGAGATGCAGCGCCCAGTCTGTCCAGGCCGCCACAAAGGAATGGGGCGAAACGCCGCCCGACAGCCGCGCAAACCCCGCCCGCGCGGCACGGTCAAGATTCTGATGGGGATGGCGGTCTTGCTGCGGCGCAATGGCAGGCAGGTTGGGCCGGGGGGGAATTGGGGCAAGTGCCGTGGCTTTGGCTTTGGTTTTGGTCTGGGCTGCGCACATCGGATCGATCCCTTGATTGAACGGCCCTGACGTCGGGCTGGGGTTGCCCTGATCGGACCGACCCCGGTTACCCATTTGCTGTCGCCATGGGCGCAATGGTCACGCCCGCTTGCAAAGCTGATGCAGCGGCCCGACATCTACACCCTAAGCATTGCGGCTGCGTCTTGGCTTTCGCATTGATTCAAATCAAGCGAGGCGTCAGAACCAGCAGAAGGCCATCACAGCAGCGCGAGGTTGAACGCGCCAGCCCCTGCGAAAACCAAGGCCTATTTGGTCGGCGCACCCGATGGCATAGCGCACAGATGGGCATCGAGGGCGGAAATTGCGGCGTCGATCGCCATCGCCTTTGCGCCCTGCCCCAAGATGCTGGCCAAGGCGTTCATGGTGTTCTGGCCGGGCATGCCGTCAATCGGCCCCGGATCGGCCCCGGCGGCCACCAGCAAAAGCTGTAGCGTCGTGCCCGGATCTGCCGCGGGAAGCGTGGCCAGACCGCAGGGGGGCTTGGCCTCTTCGGGCGGGGGCACGGGGGTGGGTTGCACCTCGGCGGGGGCTTCGGCCACCACTGGTGCGGCCTCGGCAGATGCTTCGACAGGGGCTTCGGGGGGGGCTTCGGCGGGGACGGGGTCGGCCAGGATGGGGGTCACGACGGGCGACACAAGGCACTGGCCAAGCTGCGCTGCAATCTGGCTGGCCCCGTCCGGCGGGTTGCCTTGCACGGTTTGCGCACAGGCGCCCTCTTTGCAATCCACGGTGATTTGCCACGCCTCACCCGCGGGGTCAGCCTTCAAACTGGCCTCGCCATTGGCGTAAAGTTCGTAGAAATATCCGCCGATCAGCCCCTCTTGCCACAGGCCGGGAAACTGCGGTGTCGGCACATCGGCCTGACGGGTGACCACAGCCGTCGCCCCCGGAAAGGGCTGGTCAAAGCCCGCCCCCACACAGGTTTCTGCGGCCGCCACACTGCCTTGCGCAAGGCCCGCAAGGCACAGACCAACGACCAGCCGCTGCGTCATGGCTTGGCCTTGATCAAGGGGCCATGGGCGCGAAAGGCCAGTGCCGCCAGCACCACGGCGTTGGTATTGGTCGTCACCGACTTGTTGGGGGTTCCGTCGATTTCATAGATCCCTTCGGGCCAGCCCCGTTCCGGGTCGCCCAAGGGGGCCAGGGCTGTGATCAGTTCCTTGGCGTAATCGGTGCCAAACAGCGCATACCAGGCAAAAGCCGTCTTGGTGGTCACCGTGCGCTTGCTGTCCAGCCGTTCGCCGCGAAAGGTCATCACGGCCCAGGGCGCACCGCCGCCCCAGACAGAGGAATAGACGAAATACGGGGCTTCATCGAGATGGGATTCACTGACCGCCGTCAGCACGCCTGTTTCGCGAAACCGGGCCTCTTGCGCCTGATAGATCGTCGTCGCAAACCGGTGCGAGCGCGCATCAAAGCCGAATTCCAGCCCATCAAAAACATAAGGCTCGCTGACCACAAAGGCGGGGGTCACGTTGCGGTGCAGGCGGTCATCCACCGGGATCGGCAGGCCCTGCACCTCTTGCACCATCAGATGCTCGTCGGCGTTATAGGCGCGGAACATGTCATAGCCGTAAAGCATCATGGCCTTGGCTGCATATTGTTCATAGCCGACGCGGCCTTCCTGATCGCGGCGCAGGGCGTCATCGGCCATATTGCCACCGATCAATTGCCCATCAGACACCATCTGCGCCAGATCCCAATGCTGCATCAGCGCCGCAATTTTTGGCGAAAGGTCTGGGTAGTTATGCTCGACATGCCCCAAGGCGCCGACGATCCGCGCAATATCGAGGGCTGACCAGCCAAGCCCACGCTCGACCGGCTTGTTGTTGTAATCGACCAGTTCGCCGGTCTGCACATGATAGGCCTTGTTCGGCAGGATGTCATCGAACAGGCGCATCACCGTCAGCGTATCCAAAGCCTTGGAAATGCGGGCCTTGGCCACGTCAGGTTCGATGATGCCCAAAAGATCGGCCGAAATCACCGCAACGAAATACGAGCCGGTTTCCCACATGGTGGTCGAGGGGTATTTGTCCGCCGAATTGACCAGGCCGGTGTTGGGGTCGGTGTTGTTTTCAAAGTAGCGCCACGCGATCCGCGCATAGTCCAGATCCTCGGGCGAGCTTTCGCCGACGATGGCCAATGGCAGGGGGGTGATGTCATCAAAAGCCGACATGGCCGACGTCTTTTCAGGGGGGGCTGCGGGCTGTTCAGCCGCTGTCGGGCCATCGGCCGAAGTCTGCGTCACGGTTTTTTCCAAGCTGATGACCACGGCAAGGCCAAACCCAAGCGCCACCAGAAAGATGATGTGGCTTCTGGCCTTTATCAGGTTTTCACGAAAGCTCATAGGGATGCCTCTTTGGTTTCAGTTGGTTGCCACAGGGCGGCAGCGATGATGCCGCTCATGGCCAGGCAATTGTTCAGGCCCCACAGGATATTGGCCACGACACCGCTGGCCGAATGGGGGGTGTCACCCAGCAAGAGTGCGCCGGTTGCCCAAACCGCGCCGAACAGGGTCAGCCCCACGACGGCAATCTGGGGCTGCACCAAGCGCAGGAAATTGCCCGACTGCCGCACCTTGGGCGTCACTTTGAACGAGATCTTTTCCCCGCGGGCCACCGTCATGATGGCCTTCAGACCCAGCGGAAAAAACGACAGGTAACTGGCCTTGGCCGCATAGCCCGCCACGCCCCAGGTGCCCACCATGATCGCCAGTTCCAGTGTCACCAGAAACGGGATCAGATGCAGGAAGAATTCGCTGGAATAGGCCGAGACGGGCGAGATGCCGGTCAAGAGATAGACCACGGGCGCAAACAGAAAGACGATGTTCCAGATCGGCGCCAGATAGGAATAGAACGTGGTGCCATACATCAGCCGCTGCGGAAAGGTCAGCCCCTTGCGGAACAGAGGGTTGTCATTGACCAGAATATCAAGACTGCCCCCGGCATATTTGAACCGCTGCACTGTCCATGTCAGCAGATCCTGCGGCGACAGCATCTTGCTTTCGATGATCGGGTGCATCTTCGATTTCCAGCCGCGCTCGCGGTCGGCATGCAGCACGATCGAGGTGAAGATATCTTCCGAAACGTGAAACTTGTAGGGCGTCACGGCCTCGGTTGCGGCGGCCTCGGTCTTGATGGCGCGCATCAGTTCGGGCGCCACTTCGCGTTCCTTGCTGGAGACGGTGATGTTTTCCTCGACCGCCCAGGTGCGCTGTTCGACCTTGGCGCCAAAGCTGCGCAAGGCGGCCTCCATCACCGCTTCGCGCCGATGGACAGACCCTGCCCCACAGCAAAAAGAGGCGTTCACCCAATTCCGGCGGCGCTGGATGATGTCGTAAAACATCTGCGGATCATTGACGAAGGGATCAGCCCCCACCGTCACCGGGCCGATCAGCTTTTCCACGCCACGGCCAAAGGCCTCGCCCCTTGCGCCAAACCAGCTTTTCAGCCGGGCGGGCAAAGACTCGCCTTCGGGCAGGTCGTAGAACCATTGGGGGGTCTGCACCCAGGCCATCTTGGGGTCACGGAAATAGCCCAGCGTATGTTCCAACAGCGTCGGAAACGGTCGGGTGTCTGCATCACAGATCACCAGAAAGTCGCCATAGGTTTGTTCCATCGCATTGCGCAGGTTTCCGGCCTTGAAGCCTTCGTTCGTGCTGCGCGTGATGTAATTCGCCCCCTCTTCTTCGGTCACGGCCTTCATCTCGGGGCGGCGGCCATCGTCCAGAATGTGAATCCGAACGTCGATCGGATGCGGATAGGTCATCTTCTTGGCATCCTGAATGCCAAGGCGCACAAGCTCGGGGTCTTCGTTATAGGTGGCGAACATCACATCCACCACAATCTGCCGGTCTTTCTCGGGGTGGTTCGGGTCAACATCGCCCAACAGGGCTGGCGGGGCCTCAAGCTTGACGGGCTCGTCCTTCCACAGGTTGAAGACGAACAGCACCATCCCAAAGAAGGCGAAGGTTTCGGCAAGGGCCAGCGGCACGGCGAACCACATCGCCTCGGGGTTCAGCGAATGTGCCCAGCGCCACCAGATATACCAGCCCCCCACCACCAGCGCGACGGTGGCCAGAAACTGCCACAGGCTTTCGCGCAAGGCCGAATAGGTCAGGGGTTTGGGCGGAACGCGGTCCTCGAACTTGAGGAAATAGTCATCCGTGATCATACCTTGGCCACCTTTGCCTTGCGTGCCTCCCATGGGGTCGGCCCAAGGCCGATTGTCCATGCCAAAGGCTTGATCCGTGAAAGGCCCAGCGCCACCAGGAAGGACGCGGGCAAAGCCACGGCAAAGCGCAGCAGAACGATGGCCGTGGGCGACATCATCTCGAACAGGCCCGAGGTGAACAGGGCGATGTCAAACAGATCAATCACCGCCGGATGCACAAGGTAGACGCCAAAGGTGAACTTGGCCAGTTTCGACCAGCGCGGGGACCATTCCTGATACTGCCCGCCCAGAAAGATCAGAAAGATGCAGATCGGCATCAGGAAATGGCCGTAGAAATCCCAGCCGCTGCGAATGCCCCAGCCGCCGGTTTGCACCGCCACCGCAAAGAAGGGAATGGTGGCAACATAGGCCAGCCCGGCAAAGTAAAGCCCGCCGCGCCGCAACAGGCGGGACTCGCCGCGCGGAATGCCATCATTCCACAGCCCATACAGCGCAAAGGCCGCAAAGCCATAGCCGACATAGCCAAGGATCTTGATCGCGCGCAGGATATAATCGCGCAACTCGGCCTCTAGCCCCAGACCCCAGATAAAGCCCTGGGTGTTGTTCATGATGCCCAGAGTGACAAACAAGGTCAGCCCCAGCACCGGATAGCGCGTGGCCCCCCGCATCAGCGGATAGAACAGGAACAGGACAAACAGGGTTGGCAAAAAGTGCATGTGATACTGCACCTTGCCCAGCAGGAAATAGCCAAACCAGCTTTGCACCTGCGTGACCTGATCCCAGATATAGGGCGCATAGTTGAAGGCATCGGCCTTTATCAGCCGGAAGAACGCATAGAACACGACCCAAAAGGCAAAGGGCACCAGCAGACGCTGCGCCTGTGTGCCGATGGCGCTGGAATAGCTGGGCATTTTCTTGTCCACCCGCATCGCCATCAGAAACAGCGAAAACAGGAAGAACATCTCCGACCCCGAGAATTCTCCCAACGACCGTAGGAACACCGGCAACAACCGGGCCGAGGCTTCGGCTTCGGCAAAGGGCTGGCCCGCGAAATCGGTCGAGGAGTGGATCAACACGACGCCCATCGCCGCAAACACGCGGTTGGCATCGAACCAGACCATTCTTGGCTTGCTTGACCCGCTCATGGTGTGGTGCCTTCCGGTTTCGGGCAAGAGGTGGCCAGCACCTTGCGCGGCTCGGGCGGGGCCAGATTGTGCAACTCTGTCCGGCAGTCGGTTGCGGCGGTTTCACCATCGGTCGGCACCGGTCGGCAATACAGGAATTCTTCCAGCGGGATCACCGGGTCAAGCCGGGCCGGGTTGTCACAGGCGCAGCACGGCACAACCTTTTCCATCATCCGAGGATGACATTTGTTGTCGCGCAGATCGGTGCCGGCATTGGCCGTATCCCAATATTGCGCATTGGTGCTGACCTGTTGCAGGATCGGCCCCTGCACCTTATACAGCAAGGCCGCCAGAATGATGCCGTTGTTGTTGGCGGTTTGCAGCGGGATATAGCCGTTGCCGTTTTCATACAGGCCTTCGTAAAAGCCCATCTCGGGATCATAAAGGTCGGCCACGCTTTCAAACAGCAGGTCGGTATAGTCGGTTTCCCACAGGGCCCACAGGCCCACCGCCGCCTTGGCCGCGATGGCCGCGCGGTCGGGCTGGTATTCGCCCGTTGGGTCCAGCGTGTTCCAGGCATAGCCATCGGCAAAGATCGAGTCATAGACGAAGTAGGGTTTGCCATCGACCTGATGCTCGGACCGGGCGGTGATGATGCCCGTCTGTTCATAGCGGCGCTGCTGCACCAGATAGATGCGGTTGGCAAATTCCGCGCGCCAGCCATGGCTGGCAGTCATGCCATCATTCGTCCGGTCTGACGGCATGTCCCAGCCCATCTCAAGACCATCCAGCAGATAGCCTTCGGTCAGCACATAGTTCTGGTTCTTGAAGATGCGCGGATCGCGGCCATCATAGGGCACTTTCACATCATAGATCGTGGTATAGGCCAGCGGCTCGGGCGACATGGCGCGGTCCACGTCAAAGCCCCACAGCGCAAATCCCTTGGCGGCATATTCTTCATAGCCAAGGCGGCCTTCCTGAACATATTGCGTCGAGCCGTCGCCCTTCTTGAACGCCCCGAACATCCGGCCGTCTTCATTGACCAGATTGCAAAAGTTCCAGCGCATCGGCACGTTATCGACGCTGTTGGCCAGATGCGGGTGACGCTCTTTCAGGATGCGCAGCCAGACCAGCATGCGCCCGATATCCAGCGCCGACATGCCCACTTCGCCTGCCTCGTTGGCATAGTTCACCTTGGCCCCGGTGGCGGTGTTATACACCTTGTTCGGCGCCTCGCCCTTGTAGAGATCAAGGTTGCGCAGGGTGTTGATCAGCTTGGTCGCCCGCGTGTCGAATTCACGCTTGTCGATCACGCACAACTCATAGGCCGCAACCAGGGCGCTGAGATACGAGGCCGTATCCCACAGCGTGGTCGAGGGGTAAGAGCCAACCGCGTTGACCAGCCCGGTTTCTGGCTGATAGCGCTTTTCGAAATAGGACCAGGCGATGCGCGCCATCTGGGATTCACGCTCGGTCAAGGCGCCGTTGCGCCCGAAATGCGGCTTTGACATCGTGCCGGCACGCCGGTTGCAGGTCTTGGCGGCGGCGCCATCGACATCAATGAACAGCGGCGAGTCTGACCGGATCGTGACGCTATGCTGCCCCGTTGCCGTGATCGCGGCATTGTCGATGGTCAGGATATGGGTCTGGCCTTCGACCTCGGTCTGCGCGGCCAAAGCCACGGGGCTGGCCAGTGCCAGGGCAAGGACGGTGCCCTTTGCCAGTGACGTGACGCGGTTTTCGGATTTCATCTGCTTACTCCGGTCAAGAGAGAGGGGCCGTCTGACGCAGCCCGCGCTTTCAGGATCTGGCCTCAAAGGTCAGTTTCAGGCGATTGCGGTCATTCACCGGGCCGTAATCCAGGGCATCCGCGCAATCGCGGATCAGCCCCAAACCGCGCCCGCCTTCGGCCATCGGGTCAACCTGCGCCAGATCACAGCCCTGCTGGCGGATATCAAAGGCCTTGGCACCCGTGGGGTCATAGATCTCGGCCACCACGCGCGCCGGATCACAGTCAAGGATCACGTCGATCGCGGCATCCGCAACATCGGTCTGGGCATGCAAGACCAGATTGGTCAGGGTCTCACTGATGCAGATGTCAAAACGGAACAGGGCCTCATCGGCGAGAACACCTTCCACATGACGTTTCAGGGTCAGAACCATGGGATCGACCGCTTCAAGCTGTTTTGGCATATGGAAGGCGATCGGGGTCACTGGTTTTCGCTCATGGTTTGCACGGCGCTTTGCACATCGCGCAGAATGGTGAAAACGCGGTCCATCCGGCAAATGCGGAACATCTGTTCGACATCGGCGTTCAGCCCGCAGACGACCAGATCGCCTTTGTGACCGATTTTCTTGAGAACCCCCGTCAACGCCCCCAACCCCGAGGAGTCGATAAAGCTGACATCCTTGAAATCAATCAGGATGCGGGTCGATCCGTCGTCGATCAGCGCCACGACCTCTTCCTTGAAGGTGCGTGCGTTGATCGCGGTCAACCGGTCAACGCCGGGGCGGACCACCACAATATCAGGATCATGTTTGGTGGAGTGAATCATGTCGTTTTCTTCCTTTTCAAGGCCACCACGGTCAAATCGTCTTCCAGCGCCCGACCACCGCGCCACGTCCGCAAGGCGTGAACGATGATGTCGGGCAAAGCATCGGCCCCTGCCCCCAGATTGCGCGCAACAAGGGCGCGCAAGCGGTCATTTCCAAAGGGCGTTTCATTTTGATCCTCGGCCTCGGGGGCGGCATCCGAGCAGATGACAAGCCACGCATCTTCCTCAAAGAGGATCGAGTGGTTCTCATAGGGAACGTCCGGAAACATGCCAACCGGAAAGCCGCCATCGCCCAAAAGCTGCGACTCGCCTTCTGGACCAAAGTAAAAGGGCGACGGATAGGCCGCCTGACAAAAATCCAGCCGCCCTGTGTCTTTGTCAAAGATGCCACAGAACATGGTGAAGTAATCGTCATTGTCCGATGCCCCGAACCGCGCGTTCAGATCCAGAACAAGGGCGGCAGGGTCGGGCTTGCCATCTGGGCCCAAAGCGGTGCTGGCAAAATATTCGGGCGTGATCAGATGGCCGATGGCCACCGCCAACAACGAAGCATGAATGCCATGCCCCGACACATCGACAGCATAAAGCCCCAGTTTGGTGGGCGACAAAGGCACACAACCGAACATGTCGCCCGACACCACAGCCGAGGGCAGAAAGGCCGAAGCGATGCGAATGCCGTGGATTTCCTTGTGCATATCGGGCAAAAGCTGGCGCTGCGCCGATGCTGCTGCCTTGAGATCGGCTTCGATCCGGTCGTTCTTTTCCTTCAGGATGCGATGCTGTTCGGCCAGTTCATAGGCGTGATGCACCAGCCGAGAGGCCACGCGCAACCGCGCCGTCAACCGGGCGGGATGCCGGTCTTTTGACAGGAAATCATCGACACCCGCCTCCAACGCCTCGGCGCGCACGACATCATCATCGCTGCTGGTGATCATGATGATGTGGACATAGTGATCAAGATCCAGCGCGCGCACGGCCTTGGTCAGGTCCATCCCGTTCAGCTTGGGCATCTGATAATCGCTGATCAGGATCTGCGCGCCGGTCGATTTGACCAGGGCCAGGGCCTCTTCTCCGTCTTCGGCCGGAATGGCATGATAGCCAAGGCGGTCAATGACCTGCGCAAGATAGGTGCGCTGCACGATGTTATCTTCGGCAACGATGATACTCAAAGCCGGTGTCATTTTCTTCCGACGTCCCGAATTGATCGCACAAGGGGAAAGGACATCGTTGCTGACACCACACATTCTATTCCGATGATCGACTTGAGAACCAAGGCCATCAAGCACGAAACTTTGCGCCTTGCGACGCCCTGACGCGACAGAAACACCGTGTAGATCGCCATCAGTATTGTGCATGATTATCCCAACTCCACCCACGGTTGCCAGAGATAGGGGTGGATAACGGCGACAATCCGGTTCAACCGTGGCGAATTGGTGTCAATTCCGCCCCTAATGCCGTCGCAGCGGGGGAACAAAAATAAATTGCAGGCAGAACCGATCTGCCCGCAATACACGCCAAGATTGCACAGTTTCGCCGCATTCCTCAGATTTATGCTAATTTAGCGCCATTTTGTCGGCCCAAACTGCCCTTACGTCTGATCCAACGACCATGGACTTTCGCCAGGGCTTGCCGCTTGATAAACCTCAACGCGACAAGACCGAAACAAGGTTGATCTGGAAAGGGCTGGCGATGAAGGGTGTGGTGTTCGTTGAACTGCTGCGAATGGCAGAGGAGGCCTTTGGAGAAGATGTTGTCGATGATGTTCTGGATAAGGCCGATCTTGACAACGATGGCGCCTTTACGGCGGTCGGCAGCTATCATTGCTCTGACCTTGTCAAGATCGTCACGGCCTTCAGCGATCACTCGGGTCTTAGCCCCGAAATCTTGCAGAAAAAGTTTGGGCACTGGATGCTAGAGCATTTCGCCCTGCACTACCCCGAGGTGTTCAAGACCAAGGACAGCGCCTTTGCCCTGCTGGAGTCGGTGGAGCGCGAAATTCACGTCGAGGTGCGCAAGCTGTATCCCGATGCCGAATTGCCAAGGTTCGACACCACGCGTGCCGCACCCAACGAGCTGAACATGACGTATGACTCCCCCCGCCCCTTGGCCGCCTTTTGCCACGGCATGATCGAGGCCTGCCTGCTGCATTTCAACGAAACGGGCGAGATCGCCAGCGCGCCGCACCCGTCCAACGACCACGCCACCGACTTCAAGATCACACTGACCCCATAAGGCACGGCCGTCATGTCTGAAATTCCCGAGGAATTTGTATCACGCAAGCGGTATCGGCGCGAACGATTGGCCCGCACCGAAGCCGAGTCCTTGCTGGAGAGCAAAAGCCGGGAGTTGTTTGAGGCCAACAAGGCGCTGAGTGAGCATTCGTCGCGGCTGGAACTGGCCGTTCAGGAACGCACCGAGGAGTTGCAGCGCGCGCTAGAGCGGGCCGAAGCCGCCTCGACCGCGCGCAGCCGCTTTGTCGCAACGATGAGCCATGAGATCAGAACCCCCCTGGGCGGCCTGTTGGGGATGATCGATCTGCTGACCCTGGATGAGCAAGACCCGAACAAGCTGGAACTGCTGAATTACGCAAAGGCCGCGGGAAATGCGCTCAGCCGCATCGTGAACGACGTGCTCGACTTTTCCAAGATGGAGGCCGGGGTCTTTGTCTTTGAAGAAGAGCATGTGGATATTCGCGCCCTGGTTGAAAGTGTGCGCATCCTGTCAAATTCGCACGAAAAGGGCGCAAACCGCACGATCATCGCCAAGATCGACAGCAGCGTGCCAAAGCTGTTTCTGGGCGATGCCACGCGCATTCGTCAGGTGATTTCAAACCTTGTCAGCAATGCCTTGCGCTATTCGACCGAAGGCCCGATCACGTTGCGCGCCAGCGCCACCCCCCATGAAAAGGGGGTGCTGTTGCGCGTCGAGATCGAAGATCAGGGCATCGGCATCCCCGAAGAAAAATTCACCAGCCTGTTCAAGGATTTCTCTCAGATCGCCAACCCGCTGACCTCGGCCGCGCAAGGCACTGGTCTGGGACTGGCCATCTGCAAACGCATCATTGACGGAATCGGCGGCAATATAGGCGTCGAGAGTTGCCCAGGCGCAGGCTCGACCTTCTGGTTTGAATTGCCCGTGGCGGTCGTGTCGGCGATGCAGTCCGACGATGTCGAGCAAGACATTCAGGATACCAGCCCGATCGCCACCAACATCGCGGGCAAACGTGTCTTGATCGCCGAAGACAACATCATCAACCAAAAGCTGCTGTTGACCTATGCCGCGCGCATGAATCTGCAGGCCGAGCTGGCCGAAAACGGCCACATAGCGCTGGAAAAATTCGCCCCCGGCAAATACGACCTGATCCTGATGGATGTGGCGATGCCCGAAATGGATGGGCTAGAGGCGACGCGGCGTATCCGGGACACTTGGCCCGCCCAGTCGATCCCCCCCATTTTTGCGCTGACGGCACATGTGATGGACGCGATCGAAGAAGAAGCGCGGCTTGTGGGCATTGACCGGATCTTGTCAAAACCCATCCCCTTTGCAGAACTGCAAAGCGCCCTGGAAAAGGCCCTGAGTCGCCCCCTGCCCGACAGCACAGAGGCAGCCCCTGCCAAGGCCGATCCGGCGGCATCGACCAAACCAACCCTGTTGGACTGGATGGCGCCCGAAGTGGCTGAAAAGCTGCTCGAATTCTTCTCGCATGACGGGCTTGATGACCTTGCGCTGAAATTCGTCTCTGACACCACCAGCCGGCTGGATAAGTTGGTGGCCGCCGACAGCGCCGGGGATGATGAGGAAGTCAGGGTTCAGGCCCATTCCGTCAAAGGTGCCTGCCTTGCCTTGGGGTTTGAAGAAATGGCCGATTGGGCAAGCCAGATCGAACACCGCAAGACCCACCTTGCCAACGCAAGTGTCAGCGAAACCGCCCACAAACTGTCGGCCAAAGTGGCCGAACTTGAAACCATCCTGCGGCGCTGATCTGTCTGCTTGCGGCACGGGCTGGCGGATCAGCACCCTTGGCAGCGGTTAACCACACTGTCTTTGTAGATGGTTGAAGTCTTTGAAGATGGTCGGGGCGGAGGGATTCGAACTCTCGACCTACGGTACCCAAAACCGTCGCGCTACCAGGCTGCGCTACGCCCCGACTGAGCGCTTCCTAGCGAATGCCGTGGCGCTTGAAAACCCCTATTCGGCAGCACAAGGCCAAGCGGCATCAACAATCGCCGGGTGGCGCAGTTCTGCGCCTTCGCCAATGCCCAAACGCCGCGCCAGACCACCGTTTATTTCCAGCACGAATTGCACCGCATCGCCGCCCTCGATAGCCGTGCGATCCTGCGGAATGGCGTTTTCATGCACACGGGTGACACGGCCTTGGGCGTCGGCAAAGATCATGTCCAGCGGAATCAAGGTGTTGGCCATCCAAAAGCTGGCACGCTGCGGCGCCTCGTAAACGAACAACATGCCCGCCGATTGCGCCATCTTTTCGCGATGCATCAAGCCTTGGCTGCGCTCGGCGGCATCATCGGCCACTTCAACCGCAAACCGCGCCTGCCCACCGGGCCAGCGCAACACGACTTCATCTGCTCGGCACGCAGCCGCCTGCGCCGCACTTGCGCCCAGCATCAATGCCACACCCAAGATCAGGCCTGTTGACCAACCCGTGCCGCTGCTTCCCATGACATCACCTGTACCGCCATTCGCCCGCGACGGCCCTGAATGATTTTCAGGCTGACCGCCTCACCAGCCTGCAGATCAGCAAAGCCGGACACGCGCAAGACTTCGATATGGATGAACACATCTTCAGGATGCCCAAAGACATTGGCAAATCCAAATCCCTTGGCCTTGTCAAACCACTTGACCCGCGCGGGCTCCAGCGGCAATGCCGCCAAAGTTGCGGCGTCAACTTCCGATTGCTCGTCACTCAGGGGCACTGACACCACCACGGGCGCCTGAACCTCCAGCACTTCTACAGCCTGAACACCGCGTTGGGTGGCCTGCACCTTGACGCGAATGCCTGCCCCATCAGCTACCGTGCTTTGCCCATAGTTCCGCAAAACATTGGCATGCAAAAGAATGTCAGTTTCTGACTCATCCGAGATTATGAAACCAAAACCCTTGGTTGCGTCGAACCATTTGACCCGCCCATCTAGGACGCGCAGGACAGTGTCATCTTCAGTCATGTAAAGGCCGTTCCCCAGATTGACCCGAAATTAGTCATTGTTCCATCACGCTGAGAGTTTCAAGCCCAAAACGGGCGTTTTTGAGGCCATCATCAATTCACGAAGCGTGAAATTCATGGGTTCAACCGCGCCACCTGCCAACCAGACCCTGCCCCCTGACGCGTCCAGCGGAAGCGGTCATGCAAACGAAAGGCCCCATCGGCCCAGAATTCAATTTCAACCGGGTCGATCCGAAACCCACCCCAATGCGCAGGCCGCTTGGGGCTCAGGCCCTCACTGACCGCCAGCTTGGCCACTTTGGCCATCAGGGCCTCGCGGCTGGACAAAGGCTGCGACTGGTCGCTGGCCAGCGCGCCCAGCCGGCTTTTCAGGCTGCGGCTGTCAAAATAGGCATCGGCTTTCGGCCCGTCTTCGCGCGTGACGGTCCCACGCACCCGGATCTGACGGCGCAGCGATTTCCAGTGCATCACAAAGGCTGCCTTGCCGCTGGCCTCGATTTCGCGCCCCTTGGCCGAACCGTAATTGGTGTAGAACACAAAGGCCCCTTCTCCCCCGCCCTCGGCCTCGATCTCTTTCAGCAGCACCATCCGCACATTGGGCAGCCCCGCCGCATCCACCGTGGCCAGCGCAATGGCATTGGGGTCATTCACCTCACTGCCCTCGGCCTCGGCCAGCCAATTCTGCGCGATCACAAACGGGTCATCGCCCGCAAAAATTCCACCCCGGTCCATGCTGTTTCTTCCTTCCCGGCCCTTGCCGGCCAAACCCACGCGGCCCAACCCTTGAACGGGCCTTGCCTTTCGCCTACACGTCAAGCCTAACGCATGCAAAGTGGGCGAGGGGTTTTGAATGTCAACAGGGCTTATGGCGGGCAAACGCGGTCTCATCATGGGGCTGGCCAATGACAAGTCTATCGCCTGGGGCATCGCCAAGGCGCTTGCCGACCAAGGCGCAACCATGGCGTTCTCTTATCAGGGCGAGGCGCTGAAGAAACGGGTCGAGCCGCTGGCCGCCTCGATCGGCACGCCGATGCTGTTCGAATGTGACGTGGCCTCGGAAGAGTCGATGGACAACCTCTTTGCCTGGCTGGAACAGGAATGGGGCACCATCGATTTCGTCGTTCACGCCATCGGCTTTTCCGACAAGAACGAACTGCGCGGCCGCTATGTCGAAACCAGCCGTCAGAATTTCCTGATGTCGATGGATATCTCGGTCTATTCCTTTACCGCTGTCTGCGCCCGCGCAGCCAAGCTGATGCCAAACGGCGGCAGCCTGCTGACGCTGACCTATTACGGCGCCGAAAAGGTGATGCCGCATTACAATGTGATGGGCCTGTGCAAGGCCGCGCTGGAAGCCTCGGTGAAATACATCGCCGAAGACCTTGGCAAAGATGCGATCCGCGTCAATGCCATAAGCGCCGGCCCGATCAAGACCCTGGCCGCCAGTGGCATCGGCGACTTCCGCTATATCATGAAATGGAACGAGCTGAACTCGCCCCTGCGCCGCAACGTGACGCAAGAAGAAGTCGGCAAAGCCGCGCTGTATCTGCTGTCTGATCTGGGCACCGGCACCACCGGGGAAAACCTGCATGTCGATGCGGGCTATCACGTCGTCGGCATGAAGGCCGTCGATGCGCCCGATATCGACGTGGTCACGGGTCGCAAGGAATGACGCTCGCGGCTTTTCTGGCATTCGCCAGTCTGTCGCTCTTTGCCGCCATCAGCCCCGGCCCCGCCGTGCTGATGGCCGCCCGCACCGGCCTGACCGAGGGCTTTCGCACCGGCGCCTTTCTGGCGGCAGGCATCGGGCTTGGCGCCGTGGTCTGGGCATCAGCCGCGATGTTCGGGCTGAACCTCGTCTTCGCCGTCGCCCCGGCCCTGCTCTGGGCACTGAAAATCCTGGGGGGCGGCTATCTGATCTGGATGGCATGGCACCTGTGGAAAGACGCGCGCACCCCGCTGGATACCACGGCACGAACCAAAGTGCCGCGCTCGGCGGCGTCGGCCTTTCGCCTTGGGCTGTTCACACAACTCGCCAACCCAAAACCGGCGGTGATGTTCTCTGCCATCTTTCTGGGCACCGTGCCCCCCCAGACCCCGGCATGGGTCTATGCCGCACTTCTGTGCGTGATCTTTTTGAACGAGACTGTCTGGAATATCCTCGTGGCCCGCATCTTCTCGCTCGACCGCACCCGCGCGCGCTACATCAGCCTGAAAACCGTGATCGACCGCAGCTTTGGCACCCTTCTGGCCCTGCTGGGGGCCAAGGTTGCCCTGACATGACACCTGCCGCTATCTTGGCGCCCGGATCCGGGCGCCGCGATCTTGCCCGGCACAGCCGCCCGGCATCTGGCCCCGCCTGCCCCCTCTGCAACAGGAGACCGCATCATGACTGACCGCCTGCCCCATGAAAAAGGCTTCCACGTCAGCTGGGACCAGATGCACCGCGACAGCCGCGCGCTTGCCTGGCGACTGGATGGCAAGGGCCCCGATGATGGCGCATGGAAAGCCGTGGTCGGCATCACCCGCGGCGGCCTTGTGCCCGCCATGATCGTCGCCCGCGAACTGGACATCCGGGTGGTCGATACGATCAGTGTCAAATCCTACAACCACCAGTCGCAAACTGCGGCAAAGGTGCTCAAAGCCCCGCAAGCCGACATGATGGGAGACGGCACCGGAGTTCTGGTCGTTGACGACCTGGTCGACAGCGGCAAGACCTTGGAGCTGGTGCGTCAGCTTTACCCCAAGGCGCATTTCGCAACCGTCTATGCCAAGCCGTCGGGCAAACCGCAGGTTGATACCTATATCACCGAAGTCAGCCAGGACACCTGGATCTTCTTTCCGTGGGATATGGCCCTGCAATATGTCCAACCCTTCCGCGGCACCGACTGACCGCACCCGCAGGGGGCTTCCGCCCCCTGACCCCCGAGAGTATTTTTACCAAGATGAAGGAACCTTCTGCTTCATCTTGGCCCAAATACTCTCCGGGGGTGCGGGGGTGGAAAACCCCCGCTTCCACGCCTCAGGAAAGTGAAACGATGACCCTGCCGCTTAACCCCGCCATGCAAGCCACCGAAGCCCCCCCGGTGATGGAGGCGCGGCGCTGGTTGCAAGGCGTCGTGTTTCCGGCTGACCGCCCCTTGATCAACATCAGCCAGGCCGCGCCTGTGGATCCTCCGCCCTTGGCCTTGCGCAAGGCCATTGCGGACGCGGCGTTGACCGATGATGCCGCGCATCTTTATGGCCCGGTTCTGGGCCTGCAGGCCTTGCGCGATGAAATCGCGGCGCAATGGTCAGGCGCCTATGGCGGGCAGATCGGCGCTGATCAGGTGGCGATCACCCAAGGTTGCAACCAGGCCTTTACTGCCGTGATGTCCACGCTTGCCGGGGCCGGGGATGAGGTGATCTTGCCGACGCCCTGGTATTTCAATCACAAGATGTGGCTGGACATGCAGGCCGTCACCGCGGTGCCACTGGAAACCGGCGATGGGCTGATCCCCGATGCCGCAGCGGCGGCGGCGTTGATCACGCCGAAGACGCGGGCCATCGTGCTGGTGTCGCCCAACAATCCGGGGGGGGTGGAATACCCGGCAGCGACGCTGGCCGCATTTCGCGATCTGGCGCGGGCGCATGGGCTGGCGTTGATCGTGGATGAAACCTATCGCGATTTTGACAGCCGGACAGGGCGCCCGCATGATCTGTTTACGGATCCCCGATGGGATGAGGTGCTGATCCAGCTTTACAGCTTTTCAAAGGCTTACCGCCTGACCGGGCATCGCGTGGGGGCCATTGTGGCCAGCACCGCCCGCTTGGCCGAGGTTGAGAAATTCCTTGATACCGTTGCCATTTGCCCCAGCCAGCTGGGCCAGATCGCGGCCCTTTGGGGGATGCGGAACCTGAGCCAATGGGTGGCCGGCGAGCGGGCCGAGATCCTGGCGCGGCGGCAGGCGATGGTTGCAGGTTTTGAGCAGTTGCAGGGTTGGAAGCTTTTGGGCTGCGGGGCGTATTTTGCCTATGTCGAGCATCCCTACAACGTGCCTTCGGATGCGCTGTGCAAGCGGTTTGTCAGCGAACTTTCCTTGCTGATGTTGCCGGGCACGATGTTTCAGCCGCCCGGATCCGCGGCGGGGGCGCGGCAGATCCGCATCGCCTTTGCCAATGTGGATACCGCGGGCATTGCCGAGGTCTTTCGCCGCCTTGCCAGCTTTCACCCTTGACCCTCTGGCAGCCCTTGCCGGGGGCGGCCCAACCCTTTAGACAATCGCAAAACCGGGGCAATTGCCCGCTTCCCAAAGGGAAAAGTCATGGCCAAAGAACACGAAGACTCCACCCCGCGCAAAAAGGGCAAGGGCAGCCAGATCGTCGTCTATACGCTGATGGCGATGCTGGTGGTGGGCCTTGGCGGCTTTGGCATCACCAATTTCTCGGGCGGGGCCACGGCCATCGGCTCGGTGGGTGATCGTGAGATTTCAGCCAATAAATACGCCCGTGCCTTGCAGCAGGAATTGCAGGCCCTTTCGGCGCAATTTGGCAGCAATGTCACGCTGACGCAGGCGCAAAGCCTTGGGCTTGACCGGCGTGTGTTGACCGGTCTGGTGGCCCAGGCCGCGCTGGATAACGAAGCGGCCCGGCTGGGTCTGTCGGTTGGGGATGGCACCGTGGCCGCACAAATCAGCGAGACGCCAGCCTTTCACGGCACCCAAGGCAGCTTTGACCGTGAAGCCTATCGCTTTACCCTGAATCGCGCCAACATGACCGAAACCGAGTTCGAGGCCGACCTGCGCGCCGATCTGGCCCGCCAGTTGCTGACCGGGGCTGTGGCGGGCGGCTTTGCGGCGCCACAGTCGGCGGTCGATACATTTTATGGCTGGGTGGCCGAACGGCGCGGCTTTTCGCTGTTGCGCCTGACCTTGGCGGATCTGGAAAGCCCCCTGCCCTCGCCCAGTGATGATGATCTGAAGGCCTATTACGACGCAAATATTGCCCGTTTCACCGCCCCCGAGGCCAAGCGCATCACCTTTGCCACGCTGCTGCCCGATGATATTGCCAACAGCCAGCCCGTCGATGACGCCACCCTGCGCCGTCTTTATGACGAACGCATCGCCGAATTCGTGCAGCCGGAAAAGCGGCTGGTCGAGCGGCTGGTGTTCCCGTCGCAAGAGGACGCCGAGGCCGCCAAGGCCCGTCTGGATGCGGGCGAGCGGTTTGAAACGCTGGTGGCCGAGCGCGGGCTGGAGTTGAACGACATCGATCTGGGCGATGTCGCGGCCGAAGATCTGGGTGCGGCGGGCGAAGCCGTCTTTGCCCTGAGCGAACCCGGTGTCGTCGGCCCGCTGGACAGCGATTTTGGCCCGGCGCTGTTTCGGATGAATGCCATCCTGGCCGCGCAGGAAGTCACCTTTGACGAGGCCAAGCCCGATCTTGCGCTTGAAATCCAGACCGACACAGCGCGTCGGGCGATTGCCGACCGGGTTGAGGCGATTGACGATCTGTTGGCCGGGGGGGCCTCGCTTGAGGATCTGGCCCAGGAACAGGGCCTGACCCTGGGCACGATGGATTTCGTGGTGGCGGATGAGGCCCCTGCCGGCATGGCAGCCTATCCCAAGTTCCGCGAAGCGGCGGCCAATCTGCAAGAGGGCGACTTCCCCGAGGCCGTGCTGTTGGACGATGGCGGTGTCGTGGCCCTGCGGCTGGATGAAATCGTGCCCCCTACCCCGATCCCGTTTGATCAGGCAACCGATCTGGTGGCCCAGGCCTGGTTGGCCGATGCCGAAGCCAAGGCCCTGTCGGATCGCGCGATCGAGATCAAGGCGGCGGTCGAGGCCGGGGCCTCGCTCGCGGGCTTTGGCATCGTCGACCGCACGGTTGAAATTGCCCGCGAAGGCTTTGTCGACGGCGCCCCCCCTGCGCTGATGCCGGCGATCTTTGCCATGCAGCCGGGGGCGTTGCAGGTGATCGAAGGCCCGGGCTTTACCGGTGTTGTGCAGCTGGACAGCATCACCCCGGCCGAGCAAGAGGGCGAGGATGCCACCGCGCTGAAAGAGGCGATTGCCATTCAGCTGGAACAGGCGGTGTCGCAAGATGCCCTGTCGCTGTTCACCGATGCGATGACCAACGAGGCGACGCTGACGCTGGATCAGGCCGTGATCAACGCCATCCACGCCCAATTCAACTGATTTCCTGCCCCTGAAAGCCCAAGCCATGATCCTGTCACCCTCGTTTGAAGAGTTTGAGCGCAACTGGACGCAGGGGAAGAACCAACTGGTTTGGGCACGGCTGGCGGCGGATCTGGATACGCCGGTCAGCCTGATGCTGAAGCTGGGCGAGGCGCATAAAGACACCTTCATGCTGGAAAGCGTGACGGGGGGCGAAGTGCGCGGGCGTTATTCCATTGTGGGTCTGAAGCCCGATCTGATCTGGCGCTGCAACGGCACGCAATCCCAGATCAACCGCGAAGCGCGGTTTGATGCGAATGCCTTTCAACCGCTGGACGGTCACCCGCTGGAAACCCTGCGTGCCCTGATCGGCGAATGTGCCATCGACATGCCCGATGGCATGCCCGCCGTTTCGGCCGGTCTGTTTGGCTATCTGGGTTATGACATGATCCGGCTGGTGGAACATCTGCCCGATGTGAACCCCGACCCGATTGGCGTGCCCGATGCGGTGCTGATGCGGCCTTCGGTGATTGCGGTGCTGGATGGCGTCAAGGGAGAGGTCACGCTGGTGGCCCCGGCCTGGGCCGCGTCGGGCCTGTCGGCACGGGCCGCCTATGCCCAGGCGGGCGAGAGGGTGATGGATGCCCTGCGCGATCTTGACCGGGCACCGGCCGCGCAGCGCAATCTGGGCGAACTGGCCTCTGTGGGCGAGCCGCAGTCGAATTTCACCAAGGATGGCTACAAGGCCGCCGTCGAGAAAGCCAAGGATTACATCCGCGCGGGCGACATCTTTCAGGTCGTGCCCAGCCAGCGTTGGGCGCAGCGGTTTGAACTGCCGCCCTTTGCGCTGTATCGGTCGTTGCGGCGCACCAATCCCTCGCCCTTCATGTTCTTTTTCAACTTCGGGGCCTTTCAGGTGATCGGGGCCAGCCCCGAAATTCTGGTTCGCCTGCGCGACGGAGAGGTGACGATCCGCCCGATTGCCGGCACCCGCCCGCGCGGCGCCACCCCCGAGGAAGACAAGGCGCTGGAACTGGATCTGCTGGCCGACAAGAAGGAACTGGCCGAGCATCTGATGCTGCTGGATCTGGGCCGCAACGATGTGGGCCGCGTCGCCAAGGTGGGCACGGTGCACCCGACCGAAAAATTCATCATCGAGCGCTATAGCCACGTCATGCACATCGTGTCGAATGTTGTGGGCCAGATTCAGGATGGCGAAGACGCCTTGTCGGCCCTGCTGGCGGGCTTGCCCGCGGGCACCGTCTCGGGCGCGCCCAAGGTTCGGGCCATGGAAATCATCGACGAGTTGGAGCCGGAAAAGCGCGGCGTCTATGGTGGCGGGGTCGGATATTTTGCCGCGAATGGCGAAATGGATTTCTGCATCGCGCTGCGCACCGCGGTTCTCAAAGACCAGACCTTGTATATTCAGGCCGGGGGTGGCGTCGTCTATGACAGCGACCCCGAGGCCGAATTTCAGGAAACCGTCAACAAGTCGCGGGCTTTGCGCCGTGCCGCCGAAGATGCGGGGCGTTTTGCCGGGCCGGGAAACAACTGATCCGTTCGCTCGCGGTGGCTCCCGTCCTTTCACAAGGCTTTGACGAAGCGTAACAGGGTTTGCATTGCATTCCCCGCGCGACACATAAAGACTGCGACATGCTTCGGGGTCTGTCTTTGGCGACGGCCCACCTGATACGAAAGGAGTTCGGGAGTGCAACCCAAAGCGATTTCCATCCAGCGGACCAATCCGCTTGGCGCCCGTGGCAGGTCTATCCTGCTGGCGCTGGGTCTTGGTCTGGCCATGACGCTGGCGCAGGCGCAGGGGGCCTTTGCCCGCGGCGCGCCCGAAAGCTTTGCCGATCTGGCCGATCAGATCAGCCCTTCGGTGGTCAATATCACCACCTCGGCGCTGGTGTCGGCCCCGGCCCAGGGCGGGCCAATGGTGCCCGAGGGCAGCCCGTTTGAAGATTTCTTCCGCGACTTCATGGATCGCAACGGTCAGGGCCCCGACAATGCGCCCCGCCGGTCCGAGGCCCTTGGTTCGGGTTTTGTGATTTCGGAAGACGGCTATATCGTCACCAACAACCATGTCATCGAAAACGCGGATGAGATCGAGATCGAGTTCTTTTCGGGCAAGCGTCTGGATGCCAAGCTGGTGGGCACCGACCCGAAAACCGACATCGCCCTGCTTAAGGTCGAAAGCCCCGAGCCGCTGCCCTTTGTTCAGTTCGGCAATTCCGATCTGATGCGGGTGGGGGATTGGGTCGTGGCCATGGGCAACCCGCTGGGTCAGGGCTTTTCGGTTTCGGCCGGGATCGTCTCGGCCCGCAACCGCGCGCTGTCGGGCACCTATGACGACTATATCCAGACCGATGCCGCCATCAACCGTGGCAACTCGGGCGGGCCGCTGTTCAATCTGGATGGTCAGGTGATCGGGGTGAATACCGCGATCCTGTCGCCCAACGGTGGCTCTATCGGCATTGGCTTTTCGATGGCGTCAAACGTGGTCACCAAGGTTGTCGATCAGCTTAAGCAATTCGGCGAAACCCGCCGCGGCTGGCTGGGTGTGCGCATCCAAGACGTGACGCCGGATGTGGCCGAAGCCATGGGTCTGGCCGAGGCCAAGGGGGCGCTGGTCACGGATGTGCCGGATGGCCCGGCCAAGGATGCAGGCATTGCCGCCGGTGATGTGATCACCACCTTTGCCGGTCAGCCTGTGGCCGATACCCGCGATCTGACCCGCCGCGTGGCCGATGCCCCGATTGGCGAGGCTGTGCCCGTGGTTGTGCTGCGCGATGGCAAGACGCAAACCATTCCGGTCACGCTGGGCCGCCGCGAAGAGGCCGAGAACACGCCAACCCCGGCAGTGGCCGATGCGCCAGCCGAACCGGCCGAGGCGGAAATTCTGGGCCTGACCCTGTCGCCGGTGACGGATGAGTTGAAGCAATCGATGGGCCTGCCCGCCGATGCCGAAGGTCTTGTCGTCTCGAAGGTCGATGTCGCGGCCGAAGCCTATGCCAAGGGCCTGCGCGAGGGCGATCTGATCACCGAGGCCGGCCAGCAAAAGATCCTGCGCCTGCAAGATCTGCAAGACCGCATCACCGAGGCCAAGGATGCAGGCCGCAAGTCCATCTTGCTGCTGGTGCGCCGGGGCGGTGATCCGCGCTTTGTGGCCTTGGGCATCGAATAAGCCCCACCACGCCTGACAGAAAAGCCGCCCGGTGCCCTTGGTGCCGGGCGGTTTTCCTTTGGGGGCCTCAGGCCAATTCGGCCAGCAACTGGTCGCGGAACTGGCGCAGAAAGCCAGCGCGCTGCTCTGCGATGGCCCGGCCTGTTGCGGTTTGCATCAGGGGCAGCAGGCGGAACAGCTTGGTTTCCAGATGATCCAGCGCAAAGGCCTTGTCATCCAGCGCCCGCGCCTTGGCCAGCGGATCGGCCGGGTCGAACAATCCGCGCCCCAAGGCGCCGGCCACCGCAAACATCCGCGCCAGACCGATGGCGCCCAGCGCCTCCATCCGGTCGGCATCCTGCAATATCCGCGCCTCGATCGTCTGGGGCATTATTCCGGCCGAAAAGCTGTGCGCCGCGATGGCATGGGTCACAAGCGCCACCCGCGCCCCCGGCCAGCCCTGCCCCGCCAGCCACGACCCCGCCCGATCAGCCGACAGTTGCGAGGCCGCAGCCCGGTTTGGCGCATCTTTGGGCAGGTTCACCAGATCATGCAGAATGCAGGCAAGATCCAGCGCCTCGGCATCCACCGGCCCTTCGCTTTGCGCAATGCGCCGCGCCATGGCCCGCACGCGGGCGATATGGCCCAGATCATGCGCCGCATCGGCCTGCCCCTGCCATTCGGCCTGCAAAAAAGCCAAGGCACGGTCGGCCAGCCCGGTGTTGGTATATCCGGTCACAACCTGGCCCGATCTGCCGCGACGATCCCCAATTCCCGCGCCGCCGCCAGCGAAAGCTGCGGGCTGTCCAGACCACGCTCGATCTGAAAGCGGTGCACGGCATCGCGCGTGGGCGCATCATAGCCGCCCGTCACCGGCAAAAGGTAATAGCCCCGCGCCTTTAACGCGCGCTGCAAGGTGGCGACGAAATCCACGTTCCAGTCATGCGAACAGGGCACGCGGAACCAGATTTCCTCGCGCTCTTGCACGATGCGCTGCTGGGTTTCGGTGCGAAACCGGGCGGGCGAAATGACAGCGCCATCGGGCCCGATCTTTTCAGGCGCAACCATGATCTGCTCGCTGACGGTTTCCACCACCAAAGGCGTGATATCCGACGCCCAACACGCCCCCTCGGGGCCGGGTGGTGGGCCGGGGCTGTCCAGTCGGATCAGTTCAGCCGACAGATTGGCACGGCTGGGCGCCTCGGGCACATAGCTGCCCGGGGTTTTGCAGGCCGATAAAAGCAGGCCCGCCATCAGAAATAGGGTCGTGCTGCGCGTCATGCTGCCTGTGCTGTGGCCCCGGTTGGTCTGGGGACATTGCACCGACCATAGCCTATTGCCGCCTGTCAGCCTAGCCAGCGCAGCAACAGCGGCGGCAGGGCGTGGCCGCGCCGCAACCATTGCGTATCACGGCTGATCGGCGGCCCTTGTGCCGTCATGGCGAAAGGCCGGGTCCAGCAACTGGTCCAGCAAAGGCGAGATATCCTCGATCACCTCGGCCACCACATGCACCACGCCTGCATCCCGTTGCAACCGCCCCGTCACCCGCAACAGCCGCCCCGCAATCACCGCACGGCGAAAGCGTTCATAGACCTTGGCCCAGACCACCACATTGCAGGTGCCCGTCTCATCCTCCAGCGTCAGAAAGATCACCCCCTTGGCCGTGCCGGGCCGCTGGCGCACCAGCACCAGCCCCGCCACACAGACCCGCGCCCCAGCGCCCGGTTCCACCAACCGCGCAGCAGGCAGCGCCGCAGGCGGGCGCGGCCAGGTATTGGGCGGCGGGGTGGGCGAGAGGAAATCTTGTGCAGGGGTCATGCGAACAAAGATAGAACATATCACGCTTCTGTCCACCCCCTCCTGCGGCTCTGGCAAATCTGTGGCAATTGTCCTATGTCGGTCGAAAGGGCCTGAATACACGATAAAGGATTGAAGATGGCGAAGATCACCTATGTGGAATTTGGCGGCAAAGAACATGTTGTCGATGTGGCCAATGGCCTGACCGTGATGGAAGGGGCCCGCGACAACGGCATTCCGGGAATCGAGGCGGATTGCGGCGGTGCCTGTGCCTGTTCAACCTGCCATGTCTATATTGATCCGGCATGGGTTGACCGTCTGCCCAAGAAAGACGCGATGGAAGAAGACATGCTGGATTTCGCTTACCAGCCCGATCCTGTCCGCTCGCGCCTGACCTGCCAGTTGAAAGTGTCGGATGCGCTGGATGGCCTGCGCGTGCAGATGCCCGAAAAGCAGATCTGATGCGCCAGATCGCAGCGGCCTTGGTGTTGGCATGCCTTGCGGCCAGCCCCCTGGCCGCACAAGACATTGCCTCGGCCCGGCTGATCCAGCCGACCGACCGCTATGACCACGGCGTGCTGGGCGATGCGCTGGAATGGGGCGGGCTGGAAATGCGGCTGACCAATGGTCAGCGCCTGCGCGTCACCCTGCCCCAAAGCCGCGTGTTCGAGGATGTCGAGGCGCGCTTGAGCGATTTCGACGGCGACGGCCGCCCCGAGGTGATGGTGGTGGAAACCGATATCGCCACCGGTGGCTCTTTGGCCATCTACGACGCCACTGGCAAACGGGCCGCCACGGCGCATATCGGGCAGACCCATCGCTGGCTGGCCCCCGCGGGATGGGGCGATTTCGATGGCGATGGCCAGATCGAGATTGCCTATGTCGATCGCCCGCATCTGGCGCGCGAACTGGTGTTTGTGCGGCTTGTCGGCGATAGGCTGATCGAACTGGCCCGGCTGAAGGGCGTCACCAATCACCGCATCAGCGATGACGTCATCTCGGGCGGCCTGCGCCGGTGCAACGGGCGCGACAGCCTGATTTTGGCCAATGCCGACTGGTCACAAGTGACCGAGGTAACGTGGGGCGCGACAGGCCCGCAGGCCCGTGCCCTTGGCCCGCTGCGCCGTGGCGCCGATATACAGGCCGCACGCCGCTGCCCTTGATGGCTCAGGCGGCAAGGGTCTTGGCAATCGCCACCACCGCCACGCCCAGGGCCACGGCAATCAACCCCAGCCGCCGCCGCTGATCAATCGTCAGTGCGGCAAACATCGCCAGCACAGTCTCGATACGCGAAGGGGCCAGCGCAAGCGCCAGCCCCTCGATCACCAAGACCAACCCAATGGCCAGGATCAGCGTGGTCATTCCGAAGCAGCAACCGGGGGCTGTTCAGAGCGCAGATAGCTGAAGAATTCGCTATCCGGGTTCATCACGATCGACGAATTGCCCGACTGCAAGGCCCGCTCATACGAGGTAAGCGAGCGCGAAAAGGCAAAGAACTCGGGATCGCGGCCAAAGGCTTCGGCATAGATCGCGTTGCGTTCACCATCGGCCTCACCGCGGATGACTTCGGCCTGACGCCGCGCATCCGAGGTCAGCTCAACCACCGTCCGGTCGGCCGAGGCACGAACCCGCTGCGCCGCTTCGCCACCACGGGCGATTTCATCGGCGGCTTCGCGTTCCCGCTCGGCCCGCATCCGGGCAAAGGTGGCCGACAGGTTCTGATCCGGCAAATCGGTGCGGGTCAGACGCACGTCGATGATCTCAACCCCCAGCGCGGCCGATTCCTGACGGGCGCGGTCGCGGATCTGGTTCATCAGGCTGGTGCGGTCTTCCGACAGCACGCGGTTGGATGGCACCGAACCCAGAACTTCGCGGATGGCGGCGTTCAGAATACGGTCCAGACGGGTCTGGGCGGCATCCACCCCGCCCGCACCCACGGCTTCGCGGAAATCAACCAGATTGGTGATCCGCCAGCGCGCAAAGGCATCCACCACCAAACGACGGTCATCCAGCGGCGTCACTTCCAACGGTTGCCCCTGCAGGCCCAGAATACGGTCGTCATAGGTGACGACTTCCTGAATCAGCGGGATCTTTAAGCCCAGACCGGGCGTTTCCTTGACCTGCTTGACCTGACCAAATTGCAGCACCAGCGCCTTTTCGCGTTCATCGACGATGAACACCGAAGACAAGGCCGTGGCCGCGATGATGGCGATCACAGGCAGAACGACTTGGCTTTTCATCAGTTGTTCCCTCCCTGCGTGGCTGCGGCAGCCGGGCCTGTGCGGCCCAACTCGTTCAACGGCAGGAACGGCACGACGCCCTGACCGCCTTCGCCGCCCTGAACACCGTCAAGAATGACCTTGTTCATGCCGCCGAACACACGCTCCATCGTTTCCAGATACATCCGTTTCCGCGTCACTTCGGGCGCTTTCACATATTCCTCATAGACCGACAGGAAGCGGCTGGCCTCACCCTGGGCGTTGTTCACGACCTGGGCACGATAGGCTTCTGACTCTTCCAGCAACCGGGCGGCTTCACCCCGTGCCCCTGCGGTCACACGGTTGGCATAGGCATCGGCTTCCTTTTCCAGCCGGTCGCGCTCTTGCTGCGCGGCCTGCACTTCGCGGAAGGCGTCGATCACCTCACGCGGGGGGTCGGCCTTTTCAAAGTTCACACGAATGACGGCCAGACCGGCATCATAGCTGTCCAGCGTCGCCTGAATCTGCGTCCGCACATCCTGGGCAATCGCGCCCCGATCGCGGTTCAGAATGGGCGACAGCTCGGACCGGGCGATGATGTCGCGCATGGCCGATTCCGCCACGGCGCGGATGGTGTTTTCAGGGTCGGCCAGATTGAACAGGTATTTCGACGGGTCGGAAATGTTCCAGACCACCTGAAAGCCGATGTCCACGATGTTCTGATCGCGGGTCAGCATCAGCCCGCCATCTTCACCGCCGCGGCCAATGCCGATATCGGTCTGGCGTTCGTTCGTCACCTGAACGATTTCCGCCGTCACCAACGGCCAGGGCGCAAAGTTCAGACCGGGGTTCCCCACCGCGCTGAATTCGCCCAAGAACAGCTCGACCGAGCGTTCTTCGGGCCGCACCGAATAAAAGGACGCATAAGCCCAGACAGCCACCGCCGCCAAGGCCCCAAGGGCGATGCCCTGCTTGGTGATCCGCGGACCATCCGGCCCACGGCCAGCGCCGCCACCGTTTGGCGGGCCACCACGGCCCTTGCCGCCCATCAGGACGCGCAGTTGTTCCTGGCCTTTCTTTACGATCTCGTCGATTTCAGGGATCTGCGACCCGTCACCGGGCTTGCGACCACCATTGGCGGGACGGCGGTCGTCATCACGCCCCCCATTCCCGCGATCATCTCCGCCCGAGCCGCCACCGCCACCCCAGGGACCTCCACTCGCCATTCCTGTGCTACCCTTCTTTTTCTCTGTCGTCACAATAACTGGTCATTCTGGCCGGGATTTCAAGCAAATGCGGCCAGCAATCGTATCTGTCACCCGCGACGCACCGGCGCACGCATCGTGACCAATTCCTCGGCCATGGTCGGATGCACGGCCACCGTGCGGTCAAAGTCCTCTTTGGTGGCCCCCATCTTCACCGCAATCGCCGCCATCTGAATCATCTCGCCCGCTTCGGGGGCCACGATGTGGCAGCCCAGAACCTTGCGGGTTTTCTGGCTGACGATCAGTTTCATCAGCACCCGCGCATTGGCCCCGGCAAAGGCGCTGCGCATCGGGCGAAAGCTGGTGGCATAAACCTCGATCGGCTCTTGGTCGCGCGCGGCCTCCTCGGTCAGGCCCACCGTGCCCAGTTCGGGCTGGGTGAACACCGCCGCGGGGATCAGGTCATGATCCACCGGCGTCGGCTCGCCCTCAAAGACGGTTTTCGAAAAGGCCATCCCCTCGCGGATCGCAACCGGGGTCAGGTTCACGCGGTTGGTCACATCGCCAATGGCATAGATCGACGGCACGGCCGTCTGGCTGTAATCATCCACCACGATCTCGCCGCGCCGCCCGATGGCCACACCCAGATCTTCCAGCCCCAAACCGGTGGAATTGGGCGCGCGCCCGGTCGCAAACAGCACGGCATCAAACACCGCCTCGTGCCCGTTGGTCGATTTCACCCAGACCGGGCAGCCCTTTTCGCCCGATTTCGGCAGCAGATCGGCCATCTGCGAGACATCGGCCCCCATCTCGGCCTCATGGCCCTTGACCGCTGCGGCCTCGGCCATTTCGACGATATTGGTGCCCAGATGCAGGTCGATCCCCTGCTCTTTCATCGCCTCGGCCACCAGCCCCCGCGCCTCATCGTCAAAGCCGCGCAGGATTTGCGCGCCGCGATAGAATTGCGTCACCTTGACGCCAAGGCCGTTCAGAATGCAGGCCATCTCGCAGGCAATGAATCCGCCGCCGATGATCAGCACCGATTTGGGCAGTTTTTCCAGCAAAAAGACATCATCCGACACCAGCCCCAGATGGGCATTGGGCAGATCAGGCCGCTCGGGCCGCCCGCCGGTGGCCACCAGAATATGCTTGGCCGTCACCCTGCCGCCATCAGAAAGCGCAACCGTATGGGCATCAACCAGACGGGCCCGCGCGTCGTGAACCACCACGCCCGACCCTTCCAGCAAGCGCCGGTAAACCCCCTCCAGCCGGTCCAGCTCGGCATGCAGCTTGCCGCGAAAGGCCGACCAGTCAAAGCCGCCATCGGCAATATCCCAGCCATAGGCCCGCGCCTCGGTCGGCATGTCGCGAAAGGTGCTGGCGAAAACCATCAGCTTTTTGGGCACACAGCCGCGGATCACACAGGTGCCCCCCAGACGGCTGTCTTCGGCCAAGGCCACCTTGGCCCCCGTCGCCGCCGCCATCCGGGCCGCGCGCACGCCCCCCGATCCGCCCCCGATCACGAAAAGATCGACATCAAAGCTCATGGACAGCCCCCTCGATTGCAGACGGGGCAAGATATTTCACACACAGCCCATGAAGGCCAGAGCAGGCAGCCCCCAAGGCGCAGCTTTGTGAAGGTCAGTCCATATCCGCAAAGATGTTGGAGGTCGGCACGAAATCCACCCGGTCGTCCTCAACCTCGCCCGAGTTGATATCCTTGACCGTCACCCGCCCATCGGCATGGCCCACCACAACGATGTCGCAAATGTCGATGAACAGGCCATTTTCCACCACACCCGGAATCTGGTTCAACACCAGCGCCATCTGGCGCGGGTTGCCGATCCGCTTCAGATGCAGGTCCAGAATGTAATTGCCCTCATCGGTCAGCAGCGGCTTGGGGCCATTCATCCGCAAGGTCACATCGCGGTTCATCACATCAAGGCTGACCAGCGTTTCCTCGACCAGCGCCTTGGTGGTCTGCCAGCCAAAGGGGATCACCTCGATCGGCAGCGGAAAGGCCCCCAACTGCGCCACATCCTTGGCCGCATCGGCAATCACGATCATCTGGTCACTGGCGGTGGCCACGATCTTTTCTTGCAACAGCGCGGCCCCACCCCCCTTGATCAGGTTCAGGTTGGGGTCGAATTCATCGGCCCCGTCAATCGTCATGTCCAGCCATTTCGCCTCGTCCAGCGTGGTGATCGGCACCCCCAGTTGCCGCGCCAGTTGCGCCGTGCGGGCCGAGGTCGGCACCCCGATCACCCGAAGATCCTCTTCCCGGACCCGTTCGGCCAGACAGCGCACCATCCACGCAGCGGTCGATCCGGTGCCAAGGCCCAGCTTCATGCCATCCTCGACGAATTCGGTGGCGCGCTTGGCGGCCAGGAACTTGGCCTTGTCAATCGGGGAAAGCTCGGCAGGCATGGACGATTCCTTGGCAGATGGGGGCAGTCACACCCCATCTTATAGGCAAATCCCGTCTTTGGCATAAGGGGGCAATTCCAGCCACCACACCGCCCCCCCCACCCCATGCCGCTTGGCGTTGCCGAATGTCGTTTTCTGGATGGGTCTTTTCGCAAATCTGCCCCATGGTGGCCCGACATGTGCAGCGGAGGCCCCATGTTCCTGTCAGTCTTTGATATCTTCAAGGTCGGCGTCGGCCCCTCGTCCAGCCACACAATGGGGCCGATGGTGGCGGCGGCCAAATTCCTTGACCGCCTGCGCGGCTCGCCCTTTCATGCCCACGGATTGCGCGCCTCGCTGCACGGATCGCTGGCCTTTACCGGGGTCGGCCACGCCACAGACCGCGCCACGATGCTGGGGCTGGCGGGCTTTGTGCCCGATACCTATGACGCCACCAAGGCCGAAGCCGCCCTGCATCAGATCAGGGTCGATCGTCAGATCACCCCGCCCGGCCTTGGCCCGCTGGCCTTTGACCCCGAGCGTGACCTGACCTTTGACTATGGCCCCGCCCTGCCCGGCCATGCCAATGGCATGATCCTGCGCGCCACCGATGCGCAGGGCGATGTGATCTTGCAAGAAACCTATTATTCCATCGGCGGCGGCTTTGTCTTGACCGAGGCCGAACTGGCCGAGGCCGGGGAAAGCCGCAAATCGGCCCGCGCCGATGTGCCCTATCCGTTCGACACCGCCGCCGAAATGCTGCGCATGGCCGCCGAAAGCGGGCTGTCGATCGCCGCGATGAAACGCGCCAATGAACTGCGCTATCGCAGCCCCGCCGAACTTGATCGCGGCATGGCCCGGATCTGGGAGGTGATGAACAACTGCATCTCGCGCGGGATGGAAGGCGAAGGCATCCTGCCCGGCGGCCTGAAAGTGCGCAGACGCGCCAAGGGCATCCATGACAAGCTGATGGCCGAGCGCGGGCTGAACATGACCGCCCCCCATACGACCAACGACTGGATGTCGCTTTATGCCATGGCGGTGAACGAGGAAAATGCCGCCGGTGGGCAGGTGGTGACCGCCCCCACCAATGGTGCTGCGGGCGTGGTGCCTGCGGTGATCCGCTATTATCTTGACCATGTGCCGGGTGCCAGCCCGGCCCGCGTGGGTGACTTCCTGCTGACCGCCGCGGCCATCGGCGGGCTGTGCAAGCACAATGCCAGCATCTCGGGCGCCGAATGCGGCTGTCAGGCCGAGGTCGGCAGCGCCGCCGCCATGGCCGCCGCTGCCTTTTGCGCCGTGATGGGCGGCACACCCGAACAGGTGGAAAACGCCGCCGAAATCGCGCTGGAACACCACCTTGGCATGACCTGCGACCCGGTAAAGGGGCTTGTTCAGGTGCCCTGCATCGAACGCAACGGCCTTGGCGCGATCAAGGCCATCTCGGCCGCCAGCCTTGCGCTGCGCGGCGATGGCCAGCACCTTGTAAGCCTGGATGTCTGCATTGAAACCATGCGCCAGACCGGCCGCGACATGCACGAGAAATACAAGGAAACCAGCCTGGGCGGCCTTGCCGTGAATGTGCCCAACTGCTGATGCGCCTCAGGCCTTGGGCGGGCTTTCCAGCACCCCAAGGTCATGCACCTGCCGATACAGCGCGAATTCCCCGGCATGCGCCTCATGCAGGCGGGCCAGCAGCGGTGCCGGCAACTCCAGCGCATCGCCCGCCAGAACGGGCGAGACATTGCGCGTGGGCATCGCCAGATCGGCCTTCAGCCGGTCATTCAGAAACAAGACCAGCAAATCCAGCCGGTCGTAATCGAACACATAGGTCACCGGCGGCACCGCCGCATCCATGAACCCCAGGAACCGGTCCTGCCGCCCGATCCGGGCAAAGGGCGGCGGCTCGTCCCTCAGCCGTGCTTCGACGAATTCGGCAAAGCTGATCCCGTGGGTCGAGTTTTCATGCCCTCGCAACGCCGGGCGCTGCCGATAGCGATACCAACTGCCCAGATGGGCCAGTGGTTCACGCATCACGGCCAGTGTTTCAGCGCGGCCTCCGATGATCTGGGTCACCTTGGCCCGCCACCGCCGATCATAGGCCCCGGCATTGATGTGCTTGTTGCCCGTATCTTGCGGCGTGGCCCCGGCATAGGGCCGCAGCATCGCGCGCAAAGCCTGCGTCGCCGTCTTGGGATTGGCCAGATACACCAGCCCCGCCTGTTTCAGGACCAGCACCCTTGCCCCCCTATGCCATTGTGCCCAAAGCCTAAGCACTGCACCGCGCCCCGACAAGACCTGCCAGCGGCAGCCCCCGTCACTTCGGCCGCCGATGTGTCGTTTTTGCGATGGACCAAAGCGCCCGCAGGCCGTAGCCAAGGCGCATGACCCGCCAACCCGACCGTATCCTTCCCGGCGTCATTCTGATGCTGGCCTTTTGCATGCTTGCGCCCTTGCTGGACGTGGCGTCAAAACTGGCATCCGCCACCATCCCCGTGGCCCAGATCGTGACCGCACGCTTTGCGGTGCAGGCTGCCTTGATGCTGCCGGTGGTGCTGGCCATGGGCCTGACGCTGCGCCTGCCGCTGCGGGCGCTTGGCCATATCTGCTTGCGCGCCTTGTTCCTGATCTTTTCGACCTTTTCCTTTGTCGCGGCCATTTCGGTGATGCCCGTGGCCGATGCGCTGGCCATCGCCTTTGTCGAACCGTTCATCCTGCTGATCCTGGGCCGCCTGCTGTTCAAGGACGAGGTCGGGCCACGCCGCATCGCGGCCTCGGCCGTGGGGTTTCTGGGCGCGCTTCTGGTGATCCAGCCCTCGCTTGTCACCTTTGGCGCCGTTGCGCTCTGGCCTTTGGGCACGGCATTCTTCTTTGCCTTCTACATGCTCTCAACCCGCGCCGTATCGGGCTATATGCACCCCGTCGCCATGCAGTTCCACACCGCCTGGACGGGCGTGGTGATGTGCCTGCCGGTGATGATCCTGTCCGAAGGCACCGGTTGGGCCGATTTTGATCCGGTCTGGCCCGTGGGTCTGGCATGGCTGTGGCTGTTTGGTGTGGGCTTTTGGGGCGCGATCAGCCACATCTGCATGACCTATGCGCTGAAATTCGCGCCCTCGGCCACGCTTGCCCCGCTGCATTATCTTGAAATCGTCGCCGCCGTGGCCTTGGGCTATTGGATCTTTGACGATTTCCCCAATGCGCTGACATGGTCGGGCATTGCCATCATCGTGGCCTCGGGCCTGTATATCATCCACCGCGAGAGGGTGACCGCCCGCCAAAGGATCGTGACCGAAAGCGCCGGCCCCGGCCCCCATGCCGATCAGACCCCCGAGCAGGCCAAAAGCGCCTGAAGCACCTGGTCCAGCCGGCGGCGCGGCACGATGCCCAGCATCCCAGGCCCCGATACCTCTATCTCCACTTGCGGTGCGCTGACCCGGTTTGACGTGCTGGTGCGCCCGGCAGGCGACAACTCCAGCCCGTCGATCGCCCATTCCAGCCCCTGACTGCGCCCGGTGACGGGGGCCAGCGGAAACAGGCTGAACCGGTCGCCCGGCACCATCGCCATCTCGAACCGCCGGGGCAGATGAAAGATCACATCCTGGGGGCCCAGCATCACGCAAAGCTCAGGCCGCCGCACCAGAACATTAAACGCCGCCAGCTCATGATCGGCCCGTGCGCCCACAAACCCCACCGCCAGCACAAAGGGCGCGCGGATTGACCGCAGCGCCTTGTCGAAATCGGTCGAATCCTGTTCGGCAATCTGATGCACCCGCCCCGCCAGCCGCTGGCGCACCGGGGCCGAGATCGAATCCATATCGCCAATCACCGCTTCGGGCGTGATCCCCAGCTTCAGACAGCGATCCGCCCCGCTGTCTGCGGCAACAACTGTCGGCGCCCTTTGCTGCGCCAAACGAAACAATGCCGGGCTGACAGGCGCGCCCCCGACCAGCGTCACCCCATGTGAAGATTCGACAATTGCCTGATTCATACCGATACTGTCTCCCAATTGAGGCAAATCCACAGGGGGACCGCCACAATCATTCCTTCAAATTAACCCGTTCTGCCCACGGAATTGTACGGGTGGCAAGCAACAAAGGGTTATCTGAATTGGCAGAAAGCGAGCAGCCATGACTGGTGCGAGTAAGATCCTTACAGTGTCCTATGGCACCTTCTCCTGCACATTGGAGGGGTTTGACGACCCGTTCAATACGATGAAGGCCATTGCGGAATACTTCCGAGACCTCGCCGCCGAGGACCGTTACTTCGGGGCCGAACCGCCGCAGCCCGATGCAGCCATGCTGCACAAGATTGCCGAGCGGGAAATCCAGCGTCGGGTCGAGGCGAAGATTCAGGAAAACGGCGTGATCCTGCGCGCCGAAGGCGATGCCGCCCAGCCTGGCCAACAGTCTGGCCCACGCCCTGGCCCTGCGCCGCGCGCCGAACTGGCCGCCCCCACCCCGTCGCAGCCCGAACCGATGCCGCGCGTCACCATGCCCGCCGCCTCGGCCGCGCAAACCACTGCACCGGCACCGAAACTGGCCGCAACCGATGATTCTGTGGCCTCGTCCGTGGCCGAAAAACTGTCGCGGTTGCGTCAGGCCGCAACGGCCGCCGCCCCCACCGTGGCCGCCACGGTTGCAGCCCCGGTTGCCGCCCCGGTTGCCGCAGCAGACACCGATTACGAAGACGATCAACCGCTTGACGCCGCAGCCACGGCTGTGCCCGCCCAAGCGATGGACGATATTTTGCCAGAAGATGCCGCCCCCTCGGCCCCCGAGGTTGAGGCCGAAGATCTGCTGCCAGAGGATCAGACCGACGCCCAGACCGACATTGACCCTGCGCCCGAAGCGGCACCTGTGGCAGACGCCGCACCGGACCAGCCGCTTGCCACAGCCGACGACGCCCCCTCGGTGCAGATCGTAGAAGAGGTGGCCGAGCCGCAAGAGGCCGAAGCCGTCATGGGCGAGGCCTCGATCATGGGCGCGCCTGACCTTGGCGCAGAACTTTCGGCCGCCGCCCCGGATGAAGACGAAGACCTGATCTTTGCCCCCGCCGAAGACAGCGCCAAAGCTGAAAACGCCGAGCCTGAAACACAGGTGTCAGAAGATCCGGTAGAACAGCCCGCCCCCAAGGCCGACACCGCCGCTCAAGACGACGACGAGTCGTTCCTAGCCAGCCTGGCCGATATGATCGACCCCGAGGCCGACGATGCAGGCGCCGACCCGGCCCCCGTTGAATCCACTGTCGACGAAGGCTTTGCCGATCTCGACTCGATCCGGGCCGCGCTGTCTGGCGATGTGATCGCCCCCGCGCCGGTCAAGGCAGCCGAGCCTTTGGCCGACCTGATCGACGTGGCCGATGACGCCGAAGAAGACGTGATTGGCGCCGCAGCCGAAACACCGGTGGAAGACAAGGACGAAGACGACGCAGCCCCCATGGCCGAAGCAGAAGCAGAAGCCGAGGTTGAAGTTGAGGCCGAAGCCGAGCCTGTTGCCGAAGCCGAAGCCGAAGCCGACCAGCCCGCCCCGGCGGCAGAGCCTGTGGCCGAAGCCCCCGCCACCAACGACGACACCACCGCCGAAGAACCGGCTGTTGTCACGCCGCGCCCTGTGCGCCCGGTGCGTCCGGTGCGCCCCGTGGCCGAAAGCCAGGGCGAACGCCCGACGGCCCTGACCGATCTGGGCGCAAGCCCCGCGGCCCCTGCAACACCCGCAGAACCGATCAGCCTGGAAAAGCTGCAACGCGCCCGTGCCCGCGTCATCCGCGTGCGTCGCGCCGAAACCGCCGCAACACCTGCAGCGACCAAAACCCCAAAGGCCGACACCCAGACCAACAGCGCCAAACCCGCCGCCTCTGGCCTCAGCGATGAGGCCGAAGCCGCCCTTGCCGCCGAACTCGCGGCGTTGGCAGGCACCACCCCCCCCAGCCGCCCGGATCAAGGCGCTGCAATCAACCGTCTCAGCCCCAATGGGGACGAAGCGGTCAGCCGCCTGATGGCCGAAGCCTCGACCCAGATGGCCGGCCCCGAGACGCGCCGCCGCCAGTCGGCCATCGCGCATCTCAAGGCCGCCGTGGCCGCCACTCTGGCCGAACGCCGCATCACCGGCGACAAGCCGCGTGACGAAGACGGCCGCCTTGAACCCTATCGCAGCGATCTGGCCAAGGCCGTGCCGCCCGGCCAGACCGGTGCCCCCTCTGGCCCCCGCCCGGCCCCGCTGGTGCTGGTGTCGGAACAGCGCATCGACCGCCCGGCCCCCACCCCGCAGGCACCGGCGGCACAGCCCGCCGCCACCGTGCAGCCCACCCGCCCGATGCGCACCGGCAGCGCCGCGGCGGCCCCGGCCATGATCGCCGATCTGGACGATGAAGATGAGGACGAGGTTCTGGACGACGACGACACCAGCGCCGGCAACATCTTTGGCAATTACAGCTTTGCCGAATTCGCCGACCGCCTTGGCGCCACCGAACTGGGCGACATGATCGAGGCCGCAGCGGCCTATATCGCCTGCGTCGAGGGCCGTGACAGCTTTACCCGCCCCCAGCTTCTGCGCTATGTCGCCGAAAGCCAAAGCGATGTTCAGCGCGAAGACAGCCTGCGCAGCTTTGGCGTTCTTCTGCGCGAAGGCCGGATCGAGAAAAGCCGCCGGGGCCAGTTTGCGCTCAGCGAAAGCTCGGCCGTGTTGGCCGAGGCCCGCAAGATCGCCGGGTAACAGATTTCGAACAGTGGGCCGAGGCTGCCATCAAGGCCCCAAAAGACAGGCGGAGCGTTCAACGCTCCGCCTGTTTTCATTGCAGGACTGACAGATCAAACCGCGCCTAGTCGCGCGCGGGGCCATCATCATCCGGGTCGGGCTGGCCCACCCCCAGAAACACCGATTTCAGCGGAATGGCCCAAAGAAAACCCAGGGCCACATACACGGCAAATTCCACCCAGATCGAGGGCCGTTCAAACAGGCTGACCACGAACAGCGCCGCCGCAATATACAGCGGCAACCCCAGCACCAGCACCAGAACGGCCAGCCGCTTGCGGGTCTTGTAACTCAGCGCCATCCGTCACCCCCTGTCGTCAGATCAATCCGCGAACGGGTCGGTGACCAGAATGGTGTCGTCACGCTCGGGTGAAGTGGAAAGTAGCGCGACCGGGCACTGGATCAACTCTTCGATCCGGCGCACATATTTGATCGCGGCCCCCGGCAGATCGGCCCAGGACCGGGCGCCAGCGGTCGACTCGCTCCAGCCTTCCATCTCTTCGTAAATCGGCGTGACGCGGGCCTGCAGATTGGCCGCCGTCGGCAGATAATCCAGCACTTCGCCATCCAATTCATAGCCGGTGCAGATTTTCAGCGTCTTGAACCCGTCCAGCACATCCAGCTTGGTCAGCGCGATGCCCGACACACCACTGGTGGCGCAGGTCTGGCGCACCAGAACCGCATCGAACCAGCCGCAGCGCCGCTTGCGCCCGGTGACGGTGCCGAATTCATGGCCCCGCTCGCCCAGCCGCTGACCGTCTTCGTCAAACAACTCGGTCGGGAACGGGCCTTCGCCCACGCGGGTGGTATAGGCCTTGACGATGCCCAGAACGAAATCCACTGCCGTCGGCCCAAGGCCCGTGCCCGTGGCCGCCATCCCGGCAAGGGTGTTGGACGAGGTGACATAAGGATAGGTGCCGAAATCAACATCCAAAAGCGACCCTTGGGCCCCTTCGAACAAGATGCGCCTGCCCGCGCGCCGCGCCTCATGCAGCACTTTCCACACCGGCTTGGCATAGGGCAGCACCTTGGCCGCCACCTCCATCAACTGCGCCTTCAGCGCGGCCACGTCGATCGGCTCCAGCCCCAGCCCGGCGCGCAGGGCGTTGTGATGCGTCAGCAGGCGCGAGATCCGCTGATCCAGCGTGGCCTCATCGGCCAGATCGGCCACGCGCACGCTGCGGCGGCCCACTTTGTCTTCATAGGCCGGCCCGATGCCCCGCCCAGTGGTGCCGATCTTGGCCACCCCGGTCTGGCCTTCCCGCGCCCGGTCCAACTCGCCATGGATCGGCAGGATCAGCGGCGTGTTTTCGGCCACCATCAGATTGTCGGGCGTGATCTCAACCCCCTGCCCGGTCAGCTTTTCGATTTCCGACAGCAGCGCCCAAGGGTCCAGCACCACCCCATTGCCGATGACCGACAACTTGCCACCGCGCACGATGCCGCTGGGCAGCAGGCTCAGCTTGTAGACATTCCCATCAATGACCAAAGTATGGCCCGCATTGTGCCCGCCCTGAAAGCGCGCGACGATGTCGGCGCGTTCAGACAGCCAATCGACGATCTTGCCCTTACCCTCGTCGCCCCACTGGGCGCCCACGACAACTACATTGGCCATGCTTTCGGTCCTTGCATCGGAAGAGAAACCGCGCACCCTATAGCGACAGGCGGGTCAGGATTAAACCGCTAAATGCTTGCCCGCCGCAAATCAGACCCGCAAACACAACAGGATCGGCCATGCTGCTCTATCTGACCCTTGGCACCAATGACCTTGGCCGCGCCACCGCCTTTTATGATGCGGTTCTGGCCCCGCTGGGCCTGCACCGCTACGCCACGCACGAAGACGAGATCGGCTATGCCAGCGCGGGCGATTCGCGGGCCCGGCTGTGGCTGACCCGCCCCTTTGACGGCCAGACCGCCACCGCGGGCAATGGCACGATGCCCGCATTCGACGCCGCCAGCCGCGCCGCTGTCGATGCCTTTCATGCCGCGGGCCTCGCCCATGGGGGCCGCGACGAAGGCGCGCCGGGCCTGCGCCCCTATGGCCCGCAGTTCTACGCCTGCTACCTGCGCGACCCCGATGGCAACAAGCTGTCGGCCGTCTGCACCGCCCCCACGGGGCCTTCCCCGAGCTGACAGGCGGCGCTTTGGCCTGCAAACAACTGGACAGCGCCGCGGCGATTGGTAGTTTGGCGGCGTTCCGGGCCGATGCGAAAGGGTGTGTGACATGGGCGTTCTGCTGCGCTGGATCGGGGCCTTTGCCCTGCTGACCGCCACCTTCAACCCGACACAGTGGAATTATCTGGTCTGGGCGCAGGCCAATTTCGGCCAACAAACGGCGCTGGCGGTGTTTCTCGGGCTGCTTTTGGCCGTGGGCTACATGATCTATGTCGTTGCCACGTTGCGCTCGATCGGGGCCTTTGGCATCATCCTTGTCGCCGCCATCTTTGGCGCGGGGCTTTGGGTGCTGCACGACTGGGGGATGCTCAGCCTGCAAGACCGCAGCCTGAACCTCTGGCTTGGCATCCTCGCGCTGTCGCTGATCCTTGGGATCGGCCTGTCCTGGTCGATCCTGCGCCAAAAGATGTCGGGTCAGGCCAGCGTCGATGAAATCGACGGCTGACCCCCGCCAAAACCACCGCCAAAACCACGCCAGCCCCCCGCCTGTCACCCAAGGCGCGCCTTCGCCCTTGCACCTTTGCTGCCATCCGCCTAGATAGGCCCGCAAGCCGGAAAAAGAGCGTCTTCATGCAAAATGTCATCCTGACCATCCACCTGATCCTTGCCCTTCTGTTGATCGGGGTCGTGCTGTTGCAACGGTCCGAGGGCGGTGGCCTTGGCATGGGTGGCGGCGGTGGTGGCGCCATGTCGGGCCGCACGGCGGCCAATGTGATGACGAAACTGACCTGGGTTTTCGCCGCGGCATTCATCTGCACCTCGATCGCGCTGACCATTCTGGCCGCCTCGGATGCCGGTACCTCGTCGGTGATCGACCAGATCGGCGCACCGCCCGTCACCCCCGACGCGGCACCCGCGCCCACCGGCACCGATCTGCTGCCCCCGGCCCCGGCCGATGCGCCGCTGACCCCGCCCAAGGCGGAAAACTGATACCATCCGTTGTTTCGCGGCCCTGCGCCTGAACAGCATCTAGCGGTGCTGTTGCCATAAGGCTTTGCCTCGGGTATTGCCTGACTCCCGTGGTGCTGCGATTCCACCGATCCGAATCGATTCACGGGAGACCCCAATGGCGCGTTACATCTTTATCACCGGCGGGGTGGTGTCATCGCTTGGCAAAGGCCTGGCCTCGGCGGCGCTTGGCGCGCTGTTGCAGGCGCGCGGCTATTCGGTGCGTCTGCGCAAGCTTGACCCCTATCTTAACGTCGATCCCGGCACCATGTCGCCCTTTGAACATGGCGAGGTGTTCGTCACCGATGATGGCGCCGAAACCGATCTCGACCTTGGCCATTACGAACGCTTTACCGGCGTCCATGCCCGCATGACCGATTCCATCTCGTCCGGGCGCATCTATTCCAACGTGCTGGAAAAGGAACGCCGCGGCGATTACCTGGGCAAAACCATCCAAGTGATCCCCCATGTCACCAATGAAATCAAAGACTTCCTGCGCATCGGCGCGGATGAGGTTGATTTCATGCTGTGTGAAATCGGCGGCACTGTCGGCGATATCGAGGGCCTGCCCTTCTTTGAAGCCATCCGCCAGTTCATCCACGAACGCCCGCGCGGCCAATCGATCCTGATGCACCTGACGCTGCTGCCCTATCTGGCCGCCAGCGGCGAATTAAAAACCAAACCCACCCAGCACTCGGTCAAGGAACTGCAAAGCATCGGCCTTGCCCCCGATGTGCTGGTTTGCCGGTCCGAACACCCGATCCCCGAGAAAGAACGCGAAAAAATCGCGCTGTTCTGCAACGTCCGCAAGGATGCGGTGATCCCGGCTTATGATCTGAAAACCATCTACGAGGCGCCGCTGGCCTATCACCGCGCGGGCCTTGATCAGGCGGTGCTGGATGCCTTCGGCATCTCGCCCGCGCCCAAGCCGAACCTGACCCGCTGGGAAGATGTGATGGACCGCATCACCCATGCCGAAGGCGAGGTGCGTGTGGCCATCGTGGGCAAATACACCCAGCTTGAAGACGCCTATAAATCCATCGCCGAGGCGCTGACCCATGGCGGCATGGCCAATCGCACCAAGGTGCGCGCCGAATGGATTGATGCCGAAATCTTCGAACGCGAAGACCCGGCCCCGCATCTGGAACGCTTCAACGCCATCCTTGTGCCCGGCGGCTTTGGCGAACGCGGCACCGAAGGCAAGATCAAGGCCGCGCAATTCGCGCGCGAAAAGAAGATCCCCTATCTGGGCATCTGCCTTGGCATGCAGATGGCCGTCATCGAATCCGCGCGCAATCTGGTTGGCCTGCAAAACGCAGGCTCTGAGGAGTTTGACCACGAAGCCGGCGAGCGCCGCTTTACCCCCGTCGTCTATCACCTCAAGGAATGGGTGCAGGGCAACCACACCGTGCGGCGCAAATCCACCGATGACAAGGGCGGCACCATGCGCCTTGGAGCCTATACCGCCAACCTGAAAGATGGCTCGGCCGTGGCCCGCATCTATGGCACCCCGGTGATCGAGGAACGCCACCGCCACCGCTATGAGGTGGATATCCAGTATCGCGAACAGCTGGAAAAATGCGGCCTGATCTTTTCCGGCATGTCCCCCGATGGCCGCCTGCCCGAGATCGTCGAGGTCAAGGACCACCCGTGGTTCATCGGCGTCCAGTTCCACCCCGAGCTGAAATCCAAACCCTTCGCGCCGCATCCCCTGTTCGCGGATTTTGTAAGGGCGGCGATTGAAGGGGCAAGGTTGGTGTGAGGTGACCGCAAAGATTTTAATAATTATTCAAATATATTTGTTTGTTTAACAATTTTTTTGCCATACAAAGCAGGCGTCTGACCAAATCCTTTCTCCGAAGGGCACTATTTCAGACCAGCTTACGCCAAAAATCTCCATACTCTTTAAAAACGAGGTAATTTGAAGTGCTATTGTTAAGAGTATTTCACACGAGACAAAAATGGCCGCAACGATAAACCATGTTGCCCTGCGTACAATTGTAAGCTCTTTGGAAGTAAAATGCACCTTCAAATAAAGCAAGCCAACACTCAGTGTTTTTTTGAAAAGTACAATAGCGTACACAAAAAAACAAAAAACTGCAATTAAATCAAAAATGCGCAATGGCGACGCATAAGCTGTACCATTTCTCAAAGCAATGTTGATCTCAACAATTCCGGGCGCTAGAAGCAAAAAAGCGCCAAATATCAAAAATTGAACTCGAACGTGAAATGCAATAAAATCAGAAAACGCTTTTGTAGCCTCAAACTTTGAGCTTTTCCAAATCGGCGTTTTTTCACTTTCCAAAGTTTAGTTCCTTGGATACACGGGTGGAATTCTGACATTCTTGCCAAACGTGTGAAGACGTTCAGCGAATGTCAAGTAAGAAGATTCAGAACTCTGAACACTGGAGCTCCCCAGTGCCCTCCTTTTTGAGTGAGTTAGTTGGTGGAAACCTTGTCGCATTAACAAGACAAAATTTGCGGTCAGTGTAGGCGAGCCTAAACTTACGTCACGGACCTTCCCCCCTCCCACCAACTCCTGTACACCCCTGTCCATGCTCTCCTACCAACACCATTACCACGCTGGAAATCTCGCCGATGTGCACAAGCATGCGGTGCTCGCATGGGTGCTCAACTATCTGATCCAGAAAGACAAACCGCTCACCTACATGGAATCCCATGCGGGGCGCGGGCTTTATGATCTGAATGCTGCCGAGGCCATCAAGACCGGTGAGGCCGCCATGGGCATCGCCCGCGCCGAAAGCTGGTTTGCCAAATCCCACCCCTATGCCCGCGCCATTGCCGCCACGCGGGCCGAGCGGGGTGCCGATGCCTATCCCGGCAGCCCCCTGATCGCGGGCCATATCTTGCGGGAAACCGACACCATCCATCTGTGCGAGCTGCACCCGCAGGAACACGCCGCCCTCGACTATGCCACCAGCCCTTTTGGCGCGCATGTCTACCGCGAGGAGGGGCTGGCCAAGGCCCTATCGATCTGCCCGCCCACCCCGCGCCGGGGCATGCTGCTGATCGACCCCAGCTATGAAATCAAGACCGATTACGAAACCCTGCCCCGCGTCATCGGCCAGATTGCCCGCAAGTGGAACGTGGGCATCATCGCGCTGTGGTATCCCATCCTGGCGGGTCATCCGCATTTCCCGATGGTGCGCGCACTCAAGGCCGCCCATCCGGGTGCCCTGGCGCATGAGGTCAGCTTCCCCCCCGCGCGCGAAGGCCACCGGATGACAGGGTCGGGGATGTTCATCATCAACCCGCCCTTCGGGCTGGAAGCCGAGGCCAAACACCTCGGCGCCCATTTCCACAGGCTTTGACGGCGCCGGCCGCCTACCCCAGCATCCGCCCCACCATCTCGGTCATGTCGCGGCTTAGCCCCGGCTGCGCCAGAATACGCCGCAACTGGGCCTGCACCATCTGGCTGCGGTCGGCATCATAGCGCCGCCAGGTCTCAAACGCGGTGGACATCCGCGCCGCGGTCTGCGGGTTCACCGGGTCCAGCCGCAACAGCCAATCGGCCACAAAGGCATAGCCCGCCCCATCGGCCCGGTGGAACCCGGCATGATTGGCCGACAGCGCCCCGATGACCGAGCGGAAGCGGTTGGGGTTCTTCCAGTTGAACGACGGCAACGCCACCAGATCGCGCGCCACCTCAACCGCCCGATCCGGCGCGGCATAGGCGATCTGCAACATGAACCACTTGTCCATCACATTCGCATCGCCCGACCAGCGCGCCGCAAAGGCCGCCAGTTCCGCAGCCCCCCGCCCATTGTCTACAAGGCAGGTCAGCGCCCCCAGCGAGTCGGTCATGTTGTCGGCCTCGGCAAAGGCCATCTGCGCCGCCACACCATCATCCAGCCGCGTCATCAACGCCAAAAGCGCCTGCCGCAGTGCCCGCCGCCCGGCAAAGGCCGCATCGGGCGAAAAGGCCCCCGGATTGGCCAGATCGGCCAGCAGCCCCGGCAAATTCGGCGCCAGATGCTCGGCCAGCGCCAGCCCCATCCGCCGCCGCGCCGCATAGATACGGGCCGGATCAGGCACCTGCCCGGCGGCATGCAGGGTCTGCGCCATATCGTCATCCGATGGCAGCCGCAGGCACAGCGCCCGAAACGCCGGGTCCAGCGATGGGTCCAGAACCACCCGTGCCAGCGCGGCGGTCCAACTGGGCGACAGTTCGGCCCCCGTCACCATCCGCGCCAGTTGCTCCTTGGCAAAGGCGCGGCCCGCCTCCCATTTGTTGAACGGGTCGGTGTCATGCTCCAGCAAAAACTCGCGATCCCCCACCGAGCGCGGAAAATCAAGGATCACCGGCGCCGAAAACCCCCGCAAGACTGACGCCACCGGCCGCGACGACAGCCCCTCAAAGGCAAAGCTCTGCCGCGTCTCTGTCATCTCCAGGACAGTCGTTGGCACCACCTCATCGCCATTCCCCCCGATCAGCCCCACGGCAATCGGCAGCACCTTGGCGCCCTTGACCGGCTGGCCCGGCGTGGCGGGGTTTTCCTGTTCGAAATGAAGGGTATAGGTGCCGTCCTTCCAGTCTTCCGTGACCTTCAGAACCGGTGTTCCGGCCTCGGTATACCAGCGCTTGAACTGGGTCAGATCGCGGCCCGTGGCATCCTCGAACACCGTCAACCAATCCTCGATCGTCGCGGCCTCGCCATCATGGCGGTCGAAATACAGATCCAGCGCGCGGGCATAGCCATCATCACCCACAAGGCGCTTCAGCATCCCGATCACCTCAGCCCCTTTTTCATAGACCGTGGCAGTGTAGAAGTTGTTGATCTCCATATAGGAATCCGGGCGCACCGGATGCGCCAGCGGCCCCTGATCCTCGCGGAACTGGCGGGCGCGCAGCATCAGCACATCTTCGATCCGCTTGACCGCATGGCTGCGCATGTCGCCCGAAAACTGCTGATCGCGGAACACGGTCAGCCCCTCTTTCAGGCACAGCTGAAACCAGTCGCGGCAGGTGATGCGGTTGCCCGTCCAGTTGTGAAAATACTCATGCGCGATGATCGCCTCGATCCGGGCATAGTCATCGTCGGTCGCCGTCTCAGGGCTGGCCAGAACGAACTTAGAGTTGAAAATGTTCAAGCCCTTGTTCTCCATCGCGCCCATATTGAAGTCATCGACGGCAACAATGTTGAAAATGTCCAAGTCGTATTCGCGGCCATAGACCTTTTCATCCCAGGCCATCGACCGGATCAGGCTGTCCATCGCATAGGCGCAGCGGTCCTCATCCCCCTTGCGCACCCAGATGTTCAGCGCCACCTCGCGCCCCGAACCTGTGCGGAACCGGCCCGCATGGGCCACCAGATCGCCCGCCACCAATGCGAACAGATAGGCCGGCTTGGGCCAGGGATCATCCCATTCCGCCCAGCCCGGCCCCTGCGCCACCGGGTTGCCGTTCGACAACAGCACCGGCAGATCGCCCTCGATGCGCACCTTGAACGGGGCCATCACATCCGGGCGGTCGGGGTAAAAGGTGATCTTGCGAAAGCCCTCGGCCTCACATTGCGTGCAATACATGCCGTTCGACATATACAGCCCCTCCAGCGCGGTATTGGCCTCGGGGGCAATCTCGACCTCGGTTTCCAGCACAAAGGCGCGGTTGGGCAAAAGATCGGCCGCCAGCGTCAGCCCCGTGGCATCGGGCACCACCCCCACCGCCTGCCCGTCGACGCGGCACGAGATCAGCCGCAGCCCTTCGCCATCCAGCCGCAGATCCTGCGCCCCAGGCCGCAGCGGATTGGGCGCAAGCGTCAGCCGCGCCAGCACCCGCGTGGCGGCCGGGGCCAGCCGAAAGGTCAGCGCCACCTGCTGCACCACATGGGTAAAAGGTTGATAATCCGACAGGAAAACCGTCTGCGGGCTGGCGTCCTTCATCACGTCTCCTTGAGGCTGGGGAACAGATCCATCTGCCCGGACGTTAGCCCCCCATGCCGCGCATCGCAACTGCGCCCAAAGCGAAAGGAGACCCCATGTCAGCCCCCGATACCAACCTTGACCGCCAGAAAGCCCGCCACCGCAGCGCCCTGATCGGCATGATCGCCGTTGTGGCCTTTGCCCTCGCGCTGTTTTTCGGCCTGTCGGTCTGGCTGGTCGATGAAGGCCAGACACCCGGCGAAGAATCCCCCGCCATAACCGCCCCGATGAACGGTTAAGGCTTTACGAATCTGCGCCGGAGGCTACATAAATGTTCCATGAATGTTCTTGTCTGGTTCAAACGCGATCTGCGGGTCGATGATCACCCCGCCCTGACCGCCGCCGCCCGTCTGGGCGCGGTGTTGCCGGTTTATATTGTCGAGCCGGAGTATTGGGCGCTGCCCGACACCTCGGCCCGGCAATGGGCCCTGACGGCCGAGGCGGTTGAAAGCCTGCGCCTGCAATTGCGCGGCCTTGGCGCACCGCTTGTGGTGCGGGTGGGCGAGGCGGTCAGCACGCTGGACCGCCTGTGCCGCCAGCACCGCATCACCACCCTTGTCAGCCATGAGGAAACCGGCAATCTGTGGACCTATGGCCGCGACCAGCGGGTGGCGGCCTGGGCGCGCGCACAGGGCATCGACTGGCAAGAACTGCCACAATCGGGCATCACCCGCCGCCTGCGCAGCCGCGATGGCTGGGCACGGCGCCGCGATACCTTTATGGCGCAGCCGCCCCTGCCGCCCCCGGCCTTGCAGGCCGTGCCGGGGGTCGAGGCGGGGCAGATCCCCTCGGCCCGGGCGCTGAAACTGGCCGAAGACCCCTGCCCGCATCGCCAGATCGGCGGTCACGCCCAGGCCAGCGCCTTGCTGGACAGCTTTTTGTCAAAACGGGGCGAACCTTACCGCGCCGCCATGTCCTCGCCCTTGGGCGGCGAGCGCGCCTGTTCGCGGCTTTCGCCCCATATCGCCCTTGGCACCCTGTCGCTGCGCGCTGTGGTGCAGGCCACCGAGGCGCGGCAGGCCGAACGCCCCGGCGGGCGCTGGACGGGCGCGCTGACCAGCTTTCAATCGCGCCTCGCCTGGCGCGACCACTTCATGCAAAAGCTGGAAGATCAGCCCAGGATCGAAATCCACGCCCTGCACCGCGCCGCCGATGACCTGCGCCCCCGCATCCCCGACCCGCTGCGCCTGCACGCCTGGAGCGTGGGCGAAACCGGCCTGCCGTTTCTGGACGCCTGCATGCGCTATCTGGCGGCGACGGGCTGGCTGAATTTTCGGATGCGCAGCATGGTGATGGCCGTGGCCTCGTATCATCTGTGGCTGGATTGGCGGGCGACAGGCGCGGTCTTGGCCCGCCGCTTTACCGATTATGAACCCGGCATCCACTGGCCGCAGGTGCAAATGCAATCGGGCGTGACCGGCATCAACACCCCGCGCATCTATAACCCGGTCAAACAGGGCCATGATCAGGATCCGACCGGCGTCTTTACCCGCCGCTGGGTGCCCGAACTGGCCCCGGTGCCGGACGAACATCTGCAAAGCCCCTGGCGGTGGGAGGGCGCACAAAGCCTGTTGGGCCGGCGCTACCCCGAACCGATCGTCGATGTCGCCGCCAGCCAGCGCGCCGCCCGCGACGCCATCTTTGGCCTGCGCAAAACCGCCGACCGCCGCGATATCTCGGCCATTGTCGAGCGTCATGCCAGCCGCGCCGACCCCCGTTTTGTCAATGACCGCACCCCGCGCCCGCGCCGCAGCGCGCCATCACCCCAACTGAGCTTTGATCTGTAAACCATGGCAAAGATGGTGAAAAAAGGCGATCTGCCGCAGAAAACCTGCGCCACCTGTGGCCGCCCCTTTGCCTGGCGCAAGAAATGGGAAAAGGTCTGGGATCAGGTCAGATATTGCTCGGATCGCTGCCGGGGCGCGGCCAAGGGCGGCAAGGGCAGCAAGGGCTGACGGTCTGGAAAGAAGGGAGGGCGCGCTGCCCCCTCTGGGCCTTTGGCCCATTCACCCCCGGAGTATTTGGGCCAAGATGAAGACCATCACGCCTGCGCTTGGGCCAGGGTGGCCAGTTTTTGCAAGCTGGTCTGCCCCAGTTCAACCGCGCCGAAATTCACCGCCGCATCGCGGATGGTGCGGCTGGGAAACGTCATCTCCAAGGTCACGCGGCAGCCCCCGGCCACAGGGGTCAGGGTCACTTCGGCCTCGGCATGCAGATCATCGCTGCGCGGGTCGAACAGGCGGTATTCCAGCCGCGTCTGTGGCAGATAGAGATCATAGCGGTGCAGGTTTGGATAGACCTCGCCCGCGGGGCCGATCATGTCAAACAGCCAATGCCCCCCTTGGCGCAGGTCGATTTCATGGGTCACGCACCTATGCCCCTTGGGCCCGAACCAGCGCGGCAACAGATCGGGGTCTGTCCAACAGGCCCAGATCTGCGCCGGGGTGGCCTGCACCACCTGTGTCATCAGGATTGTCCGTCCGCTCATAGTTGCCCTGCCAGTTCATCCAGTTGCTGTGCGGCCTTGCCCCAGCCGTCGTGAAAGCCCATCGCCTGATGCTGCGCGCATTGGTCAGCCGTGCGGTGCATGGCCCGTGCGTGGTATACTGTGCCAGTGGCGTCGGGCGACAGTGTAACGAGGGCGGTGAACCCCAACCCGCCAGAATTGGGCCGATAACCGCCCTGCATCAGATCTGTCCAGACCAGCCGGTGGTTGGGCACCACCTCAAGCACGCAGCCATGGCCGTGAACCGTGCCATGGCCCGGCACATCCATCGTGGTCTTGAAACTGCCCCCCGGCCACAGCTCTAGCACCACGTCGCGTGTCACCACCGGCTTTGGCGCAAACCACTGTTCCAGCAGGGCAGGTTCGGTCAGGGCGCGCCAGACCTTGTCCGGTGGCGCGGCCAGATGCACCCTCAGGTCCAGGTCTGTCTGCGGATCTTGCGGCATGCGACTTCCCCCCTTGCACCAGCGACTCATAGTGCCAGTCTTGGCCCGGTTTTGGACCAGTTTAACGCATCGCGGGCCGGTGCGGGGATTTTCCGGTTGCGCCTGAAATAGCTGCAGAAAAACTGGTCAAGTTAATTGACCACGTTTGTTGCCTATCGGAAACTTTCGGTCTATTCGTATCCCACAGCATACAGCGCCGCGATGGCAGGCCTTGCGCGCGGCCAAGGGAGGAAGAGCGATGACCGACCGGATCACCATCAACGGGCTGGGCGTGGATGCCCGGCTGAAAGCCTTTGTCGACCAAGAGGCCCTGCCCGGCACCGGGATCACGCCAGAGGCCTTTTGGGCCGGCTTTGCCCAGATCCTCACCGATCTGACGCCAAAGAACCGCGCCCTGCTGGCCAAGCGCGACAAGCTGCAGGCCCAGATTGATGCCTGGCACATCGCCAACCGCGGCAAACCGCATGACCATGAGGCTTATAAGGCCTTTCTGGCCGAGATCGGCTATCTGGTGCCCGAAGGGGGCGCGTTCGAGATTGAAACCGCCGATACCGACCCCGAGATTGCCACTGTCGCCGGCCCGCAACTGGTGGTGCCGATCACCAATGCCCGTTATGCGCTGAACGCCGCCAATGCGCGCTGGGGCAATCTTTATGACGGGCTTTACGGCACCGATGCCATGGGGTCAGCCCCGCCCAAAGGCGCCTATGACCGGGGCCGCGGCGCCCGCGTTGTGGCCCGCGCCCGCGTGTTTCTGGACGAGGCTTTCCCGCTGGACGGCACCAGCCATGCCGATGTGCGGCGCTATCACATCAGCAAGGGCCAGCTTCTGGCTGATGACCTGCCGCTGAAAGACCCGGCCAAATTCGTGGGCTATCGCGGCCATCCCATGGCCCCCGAGACGATCTTGCTGAAAAACAATGGCCTGCATGTCGAACTGGCGTTCGACCGCACCCATCCGATTGGCGCGCGCGATCAGGCCGGGCTGGCCGCGGTGCATCTGGAAAGCGCGCTGTCGGCGATCATGGATTGCGAAGACAGCGTGGCCTGCGTCGATGGCGAGGACAAGGTTCTGGCCTATCGCAACTGGCTGGGCCTGATGAAGGGCGATCTGGTCGAAAGCTTTGACAAGGGCGGCAAGACCGTGACCCGCGCGCTGTCGGGCGACCGCAGCTATACCACCCCCGATGGCAACGGCACTGTCACCGTCAAGGGCCGCGCCCTGCTGTTGGTGCGCAATGTGGGCCATCTGATGACCAACCCCGCGATCCTTGATGCCCAGGGGCATGAGGTGTTCGAGGGCCTGATGGATGCGATGATCACCACGCTGATCGCCCGGCACGACCTGCAAAAGACCGCAGGTCCGCGCAACAGCACCCAAGGCTCGGTCTATGTCGTCAAACCCAAGATGCACGGCCCCGAAGAAGTGGCCTTTGCCGATGAGATCTTTACCCGCGTCGAAGCCGCCCTTGGCCTGCCGAGGAACACGGTCAAGCTGGGCGTGATGGATGAAGAACGCCGCACATCGGTGAACCTCAAGGAATGCATCCGCGCCGCCAAGGCCCGCGTCTGCTTTATCAACACCGGCTTTCTTGACCGCACCGGCGATGAAATCCACACCTCGATGGAAGCAGGCCCCTTCAGCCGCAAGGATTTCATCAAGCGCAAGGGCTGGATCACGGCTTATGAAAACCAGAACGTCGATATCGGGCTGGAATGCGGCTTTTCGGGCCGGGCCCAGATCGGCAAGGGCATGTGGGCCGCGCCTGATCTGATGGCGGCGATGCTGGAACAAAAGGTCGATCACCCGAAACAGGGCGCCAACTGCGCCTGGGTGCCCTCGCCCACCGCCGCCACCCTGCATGCGCTGCATTACCACCGCATCGACGTGTTCGCCGTTCAGGCCAAGCTGAAAAAGGGCGGCCGCCGTGCCTATGTCGACTCGATCCTGGATGTGCCCCTGGCCAGCTATCGCAAATGGACACCCGAACAGATCCTGGCCGAGGTTGAAAACAACGCCCAAGGCATTCTGGGCTATGTCGTGCGCTGGGTCGATCAGGGCGTGGGCTGCTCCAAGGTGCCAGACATCAATGATGTCGGCCTGATGGAAGACCGCGCCACCTGCCGCATCTCCTCGCAGCATATTGCCAACTGGCTGCACCACGGCATCGTGGGCGAGCAAGAGGTGATGGCCACAATGAAGAAGATGGCCGAGGTGGTTGACCGCCAGAATGCGGGCGATCCGGCCTATGAACCGATGGCACCGGCCTTTGATGGCGTGGCCTTCAAGGCTGCCTGCGATCTGGTGATCCGGGGCCGCGAACAGCCCTCGGGCTATACCGAACCGGTGCTGCATGCCCGCCGTCTGGAAAAGAAAGCCCAACTGTCAAAGGTCGCCGCAAAATGAGCATTACCCTTCGCAAGGCCCGCAAGATCATTTCCACCGCCCTCGCCAAGGGGCAGGAACTGGGCATGAAGCCGCTGTCGGTTGTCGTTGTCGATGCCGGCGGCCACACCATCGCCTTTGAACGGCAGGACGGGGCGGCCGTGGGCCGCTATGCGCTGGCCCATGGCAAGGCCAATGCCTGCGTGATGATGGGCCTGCCCGGCAGTGCCATCCATGCCCGTGCCGAAACGCAGGCCTATTTCGTGCAGGCCATGAACGGCATCTATGGCGGCGATTTCGTGCCGGTCAAAGGCGGCGTTCTGGTGCAGGATGCCAAGGGCAATACGCTGGGGGCCGTGGGTGTTACGGGCGACACGTCGGATAATGACGCCCTCGCCGCCATCGCCGGGATCGAGGCCGCAGGCCTTGTGCCCAATGCCTGATCTGGGGGGGCCGCGCATGACACCGCAAACCGTGCCGCAGGCCACGTTTCACACCCGCGTGCGCAACGATGCCTTGGGCGGCCCCAACCCCTATGAATGGCGGGCCGTCACCAGCGACGATCTGTTCGCAGGCCGCCGGGTGGTGCTGTTCGCCCTGCCCGGCGCCTTTACCCCGGCCTGTTCCGACAGCCACCTGCCGGGCTATGAAGCCGCGATGGATGATTTCGCGGCCCTTGGCGTGGATGAGGTGATCTGCCTTTCGGTCAACGATGCCTTTGTGATGTTCCAATGGGCCAAGTCCCAGGGCATCACGCGGCTGCGGATGCTGCCCGATGGCAATGGCGAATTCACCCGCAAGATGGGGATGCTGGTGGATCGGTCGGCCACGGGCATGGGGATGCGCTCATGGCGCTATTCGATGCTGGTCGAAGATCGGCAGATCACGGCCCTGTTTGCCGAACCGGGCTTTGGCGACAATCCGCCCGGCGTGCCGGTGCAGGTCTCGGATGCCGCCACCATGCTGGCCCATCTGCGCGCCCGCTAGGCAAATCGCCGATCAAAGCCCCGCCTTGCAACCCAGCCCCGCCCGCGGCGCGCGGGGCTTTGGCCGCTTTGCGCTGTGGTGACGGCTGTGACCACAGATGTGGCACGCAAAAACCACGCCTATCCCACGCAAAACCCACGGCAGCGGGGGGGGGGCGTCAGCCAAGGTCCAGCGCGATGGCATGCACGCGGGTGTTGATATCCCCCAGCGCCGCAAGCACCGCCCGGTGACGCTGCACCCGGCCCAATTCGGCCAGATCGGGGCTGCGAATTTTGATGCGAAAGTGGCTTTCACCGCTGCCATCATCGCCCGAATGGCCCGCGTGTTTGTAGCTTTCGTTTTCAATTTCAAGCAGTTGCACCGAAAACGCCTGACGCAGCCGCGCCTCCATCTCATCCTTCACGGGCATTTTTATCATCCTCCCCTTTCACCTTCTCGGCCAAATCCCTAAACTGTAGCGCCCGAGTCGGAAAGCCAGGGAAAGGCCCCCTTCATGGTTACCAAACCCCCGTTTGACTTTGACATGCGTGTCTCTGCGGACAAAAAGAAGAAAAAGACAAATCGCCGTGGCTTTTCAGGGGCTTACGACACCTCTACCCGGTCGTGCGAATACCCCGGATGCAGCGAGCACGGCCAATACAGGGCCCCCAAAAGCCCTGATTTGCTGGATGAATTCTTCTGGTTCTGCAAAGATCATATTCGCGAATACAATCTGAAATGGAACTTCTTCGAAGGCACCACGGATGATGAATTCCAGAAGTTTCTGGACAAGGACCGCCTTTGGGGCCGCGAGACAAAACCCTTTTCGCGTCAAGGGGATGGCAATGCATGGGCCCGCCTTGGGGTGGATGATCCGATGGAATTGCTGGGCGAAAAAGCCACCCAGAACCCCGGCCGCGTCGCAGCCCTCGCCACCCGCAAACTGCCCTCGACCGAACGCAAGGCGCTGGAAATCCTTGATTGCCGCGACACCATGTCGAAAACCGAAATCCGCAAGGCTTACAAGGGTTTGATCAAGGTTCTTCACCCCGACATGAACGGCGGCGACCGCACGCATGAAGAACAATTGCAAGAGGTGGTCTGGGCCTGGGATCAGTTGAAGGACAGCCGTTTTTTCAAGGAATGACTGCCCTTCAAAGGCTTAGGCAGGTTTGAACACCAAAGCCGCCCCATTCATGCAATAGCGTTTGCCCGTGGGCTTTGGCCCGTCACTGAACACATGGCCAAAATGCCCGCCACATCTGCGGCAATGCACCTCAGTGCGGGTGACAAACAGGCTGTTGTCGGATTTGGTGCCAATCGCATTCGGCAAGGGCTGCCAGAAACTGGGCCACCCGGTTCCGCTGTCATATTTGTGGTCTGACGAAAACACGGCCAGATCGCATCCGGCACAGTGAAAGGTGCCCTTGCGCTTTTCACGGTCCAGCGGGCTGGTGCCCGCGCGCTCGGTCTTTTCCTGACGCAAGACCGCAAATTGCATATCTGTCAGGCGCTTGCGCCATTCCGCCTCGGTCAGCGTCACCTCAAACGTGCCCTCAGCCCCGGCCCTGCGCCCCAGTGCCGACGCCGCCACCAGACTGGCAAGCCCGCCCCAGACAAAAGCCCTGCGTTCCATGATCTGCTCCTCATCAAAGGTTGGTCTTGCCTTGCATTACGCTGGCACAGGGCAAAAGGTTTCACCAGGCGGCAAAGGTTGTTTCGGATACAGCCCTTCCCCTTGCACCCCCCCGTGATATGTTCCACAACTCACGGGTTGATGAGGCCCTTTGGGGCAAGGATGGATGACGACGATGCTGGATCACGCGATGAAACCGACCGAAGAAATCTCTGTGCGCGATGTGTTCGGCATTGATACCGACATGAAGGTCAAGGGCTTCGCCGAGCGGACAGAACGCGTGCCCGAAATCGACCCCACCTACAAATTCGACCCCGACACCACCTTGGCCATTCTGGCAGGCTTTGCCTATAACCGCCGGGTGATGATCCAGGGCTATCACGGCACCGGAAAATCGACCCATATCGAACAGGTGGCCGCCCGCCTGAACTGGCCCTGTGTGCGCGTCAACCTTGACAGCCACATCAGCCGGATCGACCTGATCGGCAAGGATGCCATCAAGCTGCGCGATGGCAAGCAAGTGACTGAATTTCAGGAAGGCATCCTGCCTTGGGCCCTGCGCAACCCCTGCGCCATCGTGTTTGACGAATATGATGCCGGCCGCGCCGATGTGATGTTTGTCATCCAGCGCGTGCTGGAACATGATGGCAAGCTGACATTGATGGACCAGAACGAGGTCATCGCCCCGCATCCGTCGTTCCGGCTGTTTGCCACGGCAAACACGGTGGGCCTTGGTGATACCACCGGCCTGTATCACGGCACCCAGCAGATCAACCAGGCCCAGATGGACCGCTGGTCGCTGGTCGCCACGCTGAACTATCTGTCGCATGATGCCGAGGCGGCGATCGTTCTGGCCAAGAACCCCCATTACAACACCGAAAAAGGCCGCAAGGTGATCAACCAGATGGTCACCGTGGCCGATCTGACGCGCACGGCCTTTATGAACGGTGATCTCTCCACGGTCATGAGTCCGCGCACCGTGCTGAACTGGGCCCAGAATGCCGAGATTTTCCGCAATGTCGGCTATGCGTTCCGGCTTAGCTTTCTGAACAAATGCGACGAGTTGGAGCGCCAGACCGTGGCCGAATTCTACCAGCGCTGCTTTGCCGAGGAATTGCCCGAGTCAGCGGCCAGCATGGCGATGAGATAAGCGCAGGCGGGGCATGCCCCGCCGCTGCTGCCACAATGGCGGGCGATGCTGCCCGCCCGACCGGGGCGAGACATGACAAAACCCACCGACAACCCCGCTGATCCGTTCAAAAAGGCCCTTGCCGAGGCCACCAAGACCATGGCCAACGATCCCGAGATGACGGTGTCATACTCGGTCGATCCGCCGGGGATGAACCGCGAAGGCGTGCGTCTGCCACAGGTCAGCCGCCGCATGACGCGGGACGAAGTGCTGCTGGCGCGTGGCACGGCCGATGCCTTTGCGCTGCGCCGCAAGTTCCACAACGAGGCCACGCACAACCGCTATGCCCCAAGCGGCCAATTGGCGCGTGACATCTATGAGGCGATGGAAACCGCGCGCTGCGAAGCCGTCGGTGCCCGCGAGATGCCGGGAACGGCGGGCAATATCGACGCCAAGATCGGGCATGAGGCCGACCGCAAAGGCTATGGTCAGATCACCAGCACGCAAGATGCGCCTTTGCCGGTGGCTGCGGGCTATCTGGTGCGGCATCTGGCGACGGGGCGTGATCTGCCTGCCAGTGCGGCCAATGTCATGAACCTGTGGCGCGGCTTTATCGAGGAACAGGCCAGCGACACGCTGGAAAATATCGACCATGTTCTGGCCGATCAGGCCGCCTTTGCCCGTCTGGCCCGCAAGGTGATTGCGGATCTGGGCTATGGGGATCAGTTGGGCGATGACCCGGATGCGCCGGATGAAGACGATCTGAACGACGAAGCGCAGGAAGACCAGCAAGAGCCGGAAAGCAACGGCGACGATCAGTCGGATCAGGACGAGGCCGAGGCCAGCCCCGAACAAAGCCAAGAGCAGCAGCAGGACCAAAGTCAGGCGCAGGTCTCGATGGATGACAGCGCCGATATGGAACAGGGCGACGAGCAGGAGATGCCCGAAGGCGAGGCCCCGCTGGAGCCGCCGCCCGCTGCCCCGCATTCGGCGGCCGACCCGAATTACACGGTTTACACGACCGAATTTGACGAAGAGATCCGCGCCGAGGATCTGGCCGAACCGGCAGAGTTGGACCGGCTGCGCGCCTATCTGGACCAGCAGCTTGATCCGCTGAAAGGTGCCGTCAGCCGGCTGGCCAACAAGTTGCAACGCCGCCTGCAGGCCCAGCAGAACCGCAGCTGGCTGTTCGATCTGGAGGAAGGCACGCTGGATGCGGGCCGCCTGGCGCGCGTGGTGGCCAACCCGACCACCCCGCTGTCGTTCAAGCAGGAAAAGGATACCGAATTCCGCGACACCTGCGTGACGCTGCTGCTGGACAATTCCGGTTCGATGCGCGGGCGGCCGATTTCGATTGCGGCCATCTGCGCCGATGTTCTGGCCCGCACGCTGGAGCGTTGCAGCGTCAAGGTCGAGATCCTGGGCTTTACCACCCGCGCCTGGAAAGGCGGCCAGAACCGCGAACGCTGGCTGGCGCAGGGCCGCCCCCAGCAACCGGGCCGGCTGAACGATCTGCGGCATATCATCTATAAATCCGCCGATGCGCCTTGGCGGCGGGCACGGCCCAATCTGGGGCTGATGATGAAAGAAGGCCTGCTGAAGGAAAACATCGACGGCGAGGCGCTGGAATGGGCGCATCGGCGCATGCTGGCCCGGCCCGAGGCGCGAAAGATCCTGATGGTGATTTCCGATGGCGCACCGGTGGACGATTCGACCCTGTCGGTGAACCCCGCGAATTTCCTGGAAAAGCATCTGCGCGATGTGATTGCCATGGTCGAACGCAAAAAGGCGGTCGAGCTGATCGCCATCGGCATCGGCCATGACGTGACCCGCTATTACCAGCGCGCCGTGACCATCACCGATGTCGAGCAACTGGCCGGGGCGATGACCGAACAGCTGGCCGGGCTGTTTGACAGCGATCCGCGCAAGCGCGCCCGTGTTCTGGGCATGCGCAAGGTGGGGTAAGACAGAAGGGGGGCTGTCTGCCCCCCCTGGGCCTGCGGCCCATTCACCCCCGAGGATATTTTTGAACAGATGAAGGGGCCAAGTGATGTTCCAAAGCTTTGACAGCCATGCCAATCCGGCGCAGGGCGGCCCCCGTCTGGCAGCGCTGCGCGCGCGACTGGCCCAAGCGGGCTTGGCGGGGTTCATCGTGCCGCGCGCCGATGCGCATCAGGGCGAATATGTGGCCGCCCGGGATGAGCGGTTGCAATGGCTGACCGGCTTTACCGGTTCGGCCGGGTTTTGCATCGTGTTGCCGGATGTGGCGGGGGTGTTTATCGACGGGCGCTATCGGGTGCAGGTCAAGGCGCAGGTCGATCTGGCCCATTACACGCCGGTGCCCTGGCCCGAGATCAAGCCCGGCGCGTGGCTGCGCGATCATCTGGCGGCGGGCGAGGTTGGTTTTGACCCCTGGCTGCACAGTGCCGAGGAAATTGAAAAGCTTGAGGAAACCTTGGCCGGATCGGGTGTCACCTTGCGGGCCTGTGCGAATATGGTTGATGCCATCTGGGCGGACCAGCCCGCCGCGCCCTTGGGCCGTGCCTTTGCGCATGGCGATGATCTGGCCGGCGAAACCAGCGAGTCCAAGCGGCAGCGGCTGGCCGAAGCGCTGCGCCGGGCCGGGCAACGGGCCGCGGTAATCACCCTGCCGGATTCGCTGTGCTGGCTGTTGAACATCCGGGGGGCCGATGTGCCGCGCAACCCGGTGCTGCAGGGCTTTGCCGTGCTGCACGATGATGCGCGCGTGACGCTGTTTACCGATGCGGCCAAGCTGGATGATGCCGTCAGGGCGCATCTGGGGGCCCATGTCACGCAGCGCCCGCCTGCGGCCTTTGTACCAGCCCTGCGCAGCCTGCCTGGCCCGGTGCGGGTGGACAAGGGCACCGCCCCTTTGGCTGTCAGCCGTGAGTTGGAGGAGGCTGGCGTGCCGCTGGTCTGGGGGGACGACCCCTGCCGTTTGCCCAAGGCCTGCAAGACCGCCGGGGAATTGGCCGGCATGCGCGAGGCGCATTTGCGCGACGGGGCCGCGATGGTCGAGTTTCTGTGCTGGCTAGAGGCCAAGGCCCCCGGCACCCTGACTGAAATCGATGTGGTGACAGCGCTGGAAGGCTTTCGCCGCGCCACCAATGCCCTGCATGACATCAGCTTTGACACGATCTGCGGATCCGGCCCGAATGGGGCGATCATGCACTACCGCGTGACGCAAGAGACGAACCGGGCGCTGCACAAGGATGAATTGTTGCTGGTTGATTCCGGGGCGCAATATCGCGATGGCACCACCGACATCACCCGCACTGTAGCACTTGGCGATCCGGGCGATGAGGCGCGGGCCTGCTATACCCGTGTGTTGCAGGGGATGATCGCCATTTCGCGCGTGCGTTTCCCAAAGGGCCTTGCGGGGCGCGACCTTGACCCCTTGGCCCGCTTTCCGCTGTGGGTTGCGGGGCAGGATTTCGATCATGGCACCGGGCATGGGGTTGGGGCCTTTCTTTCGGTGCATGAGGGGCCGCAGCGGCTGAGCCGGGTGTCAGAGGTGCCGTTGCAGGCGGGGATGATCCTGTCGAACGAGCCGGGTTACTACCGCGAAGGGGCCTTTGGCATTCGGTTGGAAAACCTGATCGCGGTCGAAGAGGCCCCGGCCTTGGGGGACAATCGCGCGCAATTTGCCTTTGAAACCCTGACCTTTGTGCCCTTTGACCGCCGCCTGATCCTGACAGATCTGCTGTCGCCGGATGAGAGGGCATGGCTGGATGCCTATCATGCCAGTGTCTGGGACAAGCTGGCCGCGCGCGTCGGCGATGCGGCGCGCGACTGGCTTGGGGCAGCCTGCCAGCCGCTTTAAGCGGGCTGCGTCAAGCGGATTGGGCAGCCGTCAGGCGGATGCGTTCGACCATGGCGCGCAGCCCGTTCGAGCGTTGCGAAGACAGATGCTCGTTCAACCCAAGACGCGCCAATTCGGCGGGCGCGTCGATCTGGGCCACATCGGCCACCGGCACACCGGCATAAAGCGCGTGCAAGACAGCGATCAGGCCACGCACGATCATTGCGTCGGAATCACCTTCGAATTCAAAATTGCCCGCCGAAATGCTGGGCCGCAGCCAGACCTGAGAGGCGCAGCCGTCAACCTTGTAGGCAGGCACCTTGAAGCTGTCGTCCAGCGCCGGCATGGCTTTGCCCATGTCGATCACATGGCGATAGCGGTCCTCCCAGTCGTCCAGGAAGGCAAAGGTTTCGACGAGTTCTTCAAAGGCTTCGTTGGCCATGGTGCGTTTTCCTTGTCTTGCCATGCAGGTAATGCGCCGAAAGCCACAGGTCCACCCCCATCGCGGCCTTTTCAAAGACCGCTTCATCGGATACCCAAGGGGAAATCAGGATGGATGCCCCGATGACACGTTCGCTTTCGGTTGCCCTTGCCACGCTTTTGGTTCTGGTCAGTTGCGGTTCGGTTCGCGACTCGCGGTTGAACCCGTTCAACTGGTTTGGCCCGTCAGAGCCGACCGAGGCCTTTGTGAACCCCGCAACGGCACAAGACCCGCGCTTTCTGGTCGAAGATGTCGTGTCGATGACGATCGAGCCCTATTCGGGCGGTGTCATTGTGCGGGCCAAAGGGATCACCCCGACCCAAGGCTGGTGGGATGCCGAACTGGTGGAAACGGAAACCGACGATCCGACCCATCTGGTGCTGGAATTCCGGCTGCTGGCCCCGCTGACCGAAACCGGCGTGAACACGCCCCGCTCTCGTGAAGTGGTGGTGGCCAAGACCCTGTCTGTGCAACGGCTTGAGGTGATTTCCAAGATCACGGTGCAGGGCGCAAAGAATGCCCGCACCAGCAGTGCGCGGCGCTAAGCGCCTGGCCTACAACCGCACCACCCGCACTTCTGATCCTTTGGCCGACAGGGCAATCTCGCCCCGGCACAGGCGCAAGGCATCTTCGCCGAATGCCTCATGGCGCCAGCCATTCAGGGCATCCACTTCCCGCTGTCCGGCAGCGATGGCATCCAGATCACTGGACGAGGCAATCAGGCGCGGCGCCACGCCAAGGCTTTCCGACTTGGCCTTGAGCAGCACGCGCAACAGATCGGCCAGGGCCGGGTTCACCTGCAACTGTTCCTTGCTGCTGTCCACGCGCGGCATGTCTTCGGGCCGCGTTTCCATACCGGCCTTGATCGCGGCCAGAATACCTTCGGCGATCTCGGGTTTGCGGCCCTCGCGCATCAGCAGCCGCGACCGCCCCAATTCTTCGGTGGATTGCGGCCGGGTCGAGGCCAGTTCCAGCAGGGCATCATCCTTCATCACGCGGCTGCGCGGCACGTTGTTGCGCTGCGCATAATCTTCGCGAAACTGTGCCAGTTCCTTGACCAGCGCCAGAAACCGCCCCGAGGTGGTGCGGGTCTTGATGCGCTGCCACGCCTCTACCGGGCGGACGGTATAGGTTTCGGGGTCGGTCAGAACCCCCAATTCCTCGGCCACCCAGCGGGCGCGGCCATTCTTTTCCAACTGCGCGGCCAGCCATTCATAGATCACCCGCAGATGGGTGACATCGGCCAACGCATATTCCTTTTGCGCATTTGACAGCGGGCGGCGCGACCAATCGGTAAAGCGGCTGGTCTTGTCCAGATTTTCCTTGGCAATCTTGCGGACCAGCGTTTCATAGCCGACCTGTTCGCCAAAGCCGCAGACCATGGCGGCAATCTGGGTATCGAACAGCGGGTCGGGAAAGACATTGCCCTCGACAAAGAAGATCTCAAGATCCTGCCGGGCCGCGTGGAACACCTTGACCGTCCCCTTGTGGCGGAACAGGTCGTAAAGCGGCTCCAGGCTCATGCCCTCGCCCTCGATCGGGTCGATCAAGACCGCCTCGCCGGTCTTGCCCGGCAGTGCCATCTGGATCAGGCACAGCTTGGACCAATAGGTGCGCTCGCGCAGAAACTCGGTGTCGATGGTGACATAGGGGGCGGCTTTGGCAGCCTGACAAAAGGCGGCAAGGTCTTCGGTCGTGGTGATCGTACGCATGGGCATCTTTGGCGGCATCCTTGTCGGCATCGCAGGCCGGAGCGCGGGGGCATCCCGCATCACTACCGCTATATGGGCCAAAACGCCGAAAGGGAAGGAAATTTGCCCCTTTCGCTTTCCCACGGGGCCATCTGGGCCTATCTTTGCGGGGAATGTGCGATGCAAGGAAGATGACATGCGCCCCTTGTGGCTGGGTTTGGGATTGGCATCTGTCGCCGTGGGATTGGCCGGGGTTGTGCTGCCCCTGGTGCCAACCACACCGATGATGATCCTTGCCGCGGCCTGTTTTGCCAAATCATCGCCACGCCTGCATGACTGGCTGTGGCGCCACCCGGTCTTTGGCGCTGCGATCCGCAACTGGCGCGAACACGGGGCGATCCCGCGCAAGGCCAAGGTAGCGGCCATTGTCGCCATGGCCGCAGCCTTCGCCCTTAGCCTGTGGCTGGGGGTGGCGCCCCTGGTGCTGGGGATACAGGCCACGGTGCTGTGCGTCATGGGGTTGTGGATCGCCACCCGCCCCTCGGCCCCCGCACAATAACAAAGCGCCCGCTGGCACAAAGGCGGCAAGCCGCACATCAGGCGGACTTTCCCCTGTAATTTGCATAAAAATTGCTGTAATCAAGGCACTGAGCAGCCAGAGGCGTCAATGCCCACCCAGGAATTCTACATTCGCGGCGATCAAATCGCGACCTACAGTTCCCTGTCAACGTCAGGGAATTCGAATGGCGTGAAGATCGTCATGACGGGTGTGCAGCCCTTGGGCGATGAGAACACCTATTATCGCGTGGTCGTCCGGCAGGTGTCGAGCGGTCAAACCAGCCTGACCAATGGCCAATTCATTGATATCTATGTCTGGCCCGATACAACACCGCCCAGCCCCCCGATTTATTCAAGCCTGAACCCGCAGCATGACCAGTTTCAGGGCCGTGCCTCCTCGGCCGGGCATCAGATCATCACAAACCCGGCGCGCATTCTGATTCAAACCACACCGATCACCGCGGGCACGGTGCAAATTGGGCCGGGCATCGATCCGCCGCGTTCAGAACAACTGCCCTTTTCCAGCTTTCCCGCAACACCCCCCGCCATTCCGTGCTTTGTCGCTGGCACCTTGATCCAAACAGCGCGCGGCGCCGTTCCGGTTGAAACCCTGGGGCCGGGTGACAGATTGCAGACACTGGACAATGGCCTGCAACCCATTCTTTGGGCAGGGCGACGCAAGGTCTGCGGTCTGGCCAGCATGGCCCCCGTGCGGATTTCGTCGGGCACTCTGGGCAACCGGCGCAAATTGCTTGTCTCTCCGCAGCATCGCATGCTGGTGACCGGGGCCATGGCGCAACTGACCTGTGGCGAACCCGAAGTCTTTGCCACCGCCGCGCATCTGGTGAATGGAACCACCGTGCGCAGGGTGCGCCGCCCCTTTGTCACCTATGTTCATCTGCTGTGCGAAAACCATCAGGTGATCCTGGCCGAAGGATCTGCCAGCGAAAGCCTGTTTCCCGGCGGCCTTGCCATGCAAGCCTTTGACCGGCAGGCACGCCATGAGATCACGCGCCTGTTTCCCGATTTGTGCCCCGAGCGCGGCACCGGTCTGGGGCTTGCCCGCCCCATGATGCCAAAACCCGCAGCGGGACTTGTGCTTGCCTGATCGTCAGCCCAACTGCAAAAGGCTGCGGTCACCGGCGACAAATCGGCGCAAAACAGCGGGATAAAGGCGGTGTTCTTGCCCCAGAACCCGCGCAGCCAAAGTGTCGGCCGTATCGCCCGCCAACACCGGAACACGCGCCTGGCCCAGAATGGGGCCTGCATCCAGTTCTGCCGTCACCTGATGCACGGTGCAGCCCGCCTGGGTATCACCCGCATCCAGCGCGCGCTGATGGGTGTGCAGGCCCGGATATTTGGGCAGCAGCGACGGGTGAATGTTCAGCATCCGCCCCTCAAACCGGCGAACGAAATCGGGCGTCAGAACGCGCATGAACCCGGCAAGGCACAAAACATCGGGTTGGGCGGCCAGAATGGGCTTTAACAGCTCGGCCTCAAAGCCCGCCCTGTCTTTGCCAAAGCTGCGATGATCCACGGCCGCAACCGGAATGCCAAGGGCAGCAGCCTTGGCCAGCCCCGCAGCCTCTGGGTCATTCGAGGCGACCAGAACCGGGCGGGCAAAGCCCTCGGCCTGCATCGCCTCGACCAGCCGCAGCATGTTCGACCCGCCCCCAGAAATCAGGAGCGCGACACGAGTCACAGCAGCCGACCCTTATAGACCACATCCCCCTGCCCTTCGATGATGCGGCCCAGATGCACCACATCCTCGCCCGCCTCGGCCAGCACCCCGGCAATCGCCTCGGCCCGGTCGGCGGCCACGACCAGCATCATGCCGATCCCGCAGTTAAAGGTTTTCAGCAATTCCGGCTCGCTCATGCTGGCGGTGGTGGCCAGCCAGCGGAACACTGGCGGCAACTCCCATGCGCCAAGGTCGATCTCGCAGGCCAAGCCTTCGCTTAGTACCCGCGGCGGGTTTTCGGTGATGCCGCCACCTGTGATATGGGCCAGACCATGCACCCCACCCGCCCGCACAGCGGCAAGGGCCTGCTTGACATAAAGCCGGGTCGGCGCAAGCAGCGCCTCGCCCAGGCTGCCCGCACCAAAGGGCGAGGCCGCATCCCAGCCAAGGCCCGACATCTCTACCACCTTGCGCACAAAGGAATAGCCGTTGGAATGCACGCCCGATGACTTCAGCCCCAGCAGCACATCGCCCACCTGCACGCCGCGCGGCAAGTCTTGCCCCCGCTCCATCGCGCCAACCGCAAACCCTGCAAGATCGAAATCACCCTTGTGATACATGCCCGGCATTTCGGCCGTCTCGCCGCCGATCAAGGCGCATCCCGATTGGGCACAGCCCTCGGCAATGCCTTCGACGATGCGCGTGGCCTGATCGACATCCAGCTTGCCCGTGGCAAAATAATCGAGGAAAAACAGAGGTTCGGCCCCCTGACACACCAGGTCGTTGACACACATGGCCACCAGATCGATGCCGATTGTATCGACCACCCCGGTGTCGATCGCGATGCGCAACTTGGTGCCCACCCCATCGGTCGCCGCCACCAGAACCGGATCTGTGAAACCTGCAGCCTTCAGGTCAAACAAGCCGCCAAAGCCCCCCAAGCCGCCCATCACGCCCGACCGCGAGGTCCGCTTGGCCGCCGGTTTGATGCGTTCGACAAGGGCATTGCCCGCGTCGATATCAACGCCTGCATCGGCATAGGTCAGGCCATTATGGCCCGCGGTTTTACCATCGCTCATCGCCCGTCTCCTGAAAGGACTCTGCCAGTTGCGCCCCCATACGCCTTTCGCCCGCGCGGTGCAACAAAGGCAGGGCATTTTGCACAGACGCGTCTTGACTGCACATGACGATCTGCTAGCCACAAGCGCGGTAGGGGCCTGTAGCTCAATGGTCAGAGCAGGGCGCTCATAACGCCTTGGTTGGGGGTTCGAGTCCCTCCGGGCCTACCACCAAACCCGCGCGGGCGCTGTACCGCCTTGCCCCGGCAACGTAAGCCCAGCTTTCGGGACGGCCGATGCTGAGGATGCTGTCCATGCATTGTCGAACTTTGGTTTGTGCTGACCCACCAAAATCCTTGGCTACTCTCACAGGCGTTTACGAAGATCGGTCCGCAGGCAGCAACGCACTTAACGCGCGGCTGGCGCAGGAACCAATCCGTTGAACCAAGAAACAAAGCAGGTTGGATGGTGGGTGATGAGAGACTCGAACTCCCGACATCCTCGGTGTAAACGAGGCGCTCTACCAACTGAGCTAATCACCCGACGGCGCATCCTCTAGCGCCTCGCTTCGGCTTGGGCAAGGCCTGTTCGCGGTCAGGAAAAGAAAAAGCGCACCCAGTTGGATGCGCTTTTTCAAAATGATGGTGGGCGATAACGGATTTGAACCGCTGACATCTTCGATGTGAACGAAGCGCTCTACCGCTGAGCTAATCGCCCGATGGCGGGTCTATTAGACCGCTTCTTCGGTATCCGCAAGGGCTTCTTTTGCCTCTTTTTCTTTGGGCGCGCCCGGGCCACGCACTTTCAAAGTCATCATCGTGCGACCATCCTTGTCGATGGATCGCGCAACCCGCACCTTGCCCATGCCCGGCAGGTTCAACTCCTCACCCTTTGCCAATGCCGCCCCCAGTTGTTCCAGCGTGGCCTCGACGACGGGTTTCACATCTTTCTTCTTGGCACCCGTGGCATCGACCACCCGGTTCACCAAGTCGCGCAGCTTCAACCCGTTGTCCTTGGTGCTGGCCTCTGCATCCTCTGCCTGATCGGCAGCCAGAGTGTCGACATCAGCGCCGGCATCCACAATCGGGGCCGCTGCCACATCTTGCGGCTTTGGGGCTGGAATGCCTTTGGGGCCCGACTTGTACTTGCTTCTGGTCGACATGAAAAACTCCCTCATCACAGCGATTGTTACGCCTTGAGGTTAGATTATCCCCGCTTTGTCAACAATACCACGAGAAAAGACGGGCCTTTGCAGGGCCTTCGGGGCCAAGGGGCCAGCCTGTGGCAGATCTGCGCAACGCGTTTCGTCGCCCCAAATCGAGAAGAGCGCATCACCAGGATGCGCTCTCTCGTCTTCTTGGCAATGGCGCTGTCAGTGCGCCATCGGGCTTGCGGCCTCGGGCGCGGCACGGCGGGCCGCAGCGGCGGCTTCTTCGGCCGCCTCGTCCCATTCCACAGCCTCTGGCTGCCGAACCAGTGCTTGTGCCAAAACCTCGCGCACATGGGTCACGGGAATGATCTTCAGGCCCTGCTTCACGTTGTCGGGAATCTCGGCCAGATCTTTCTCGTTCTCTTGTGGGATCAGCACCGTCTTGATGCCCCCGCGCAAGGCCGCCAGCAGCTTTTCCTTCAGCCCGCCGATGGCCATGGCGTTGCCCCGCAACGACACCTCGCCTGTCATTGCGATGTCACGGCGCACCGGAATGCCCGTCAGCACGGAAACAATCGACGTGACCATCGCCAGACCGGCACTCGGCCCATCCTTTGGCGTGGCACCATCGGGGACGTGAACGTGGATGTCGATCGTGTCAAACTTTGGCGGTTTGACCCCGATCTGCGGTGCAATCGAGCGGACGTAGCTTGACGCCGCATCAATCGATTCCTTCATCACATCGCCCAGCTTGCCGGTGGTCTTCATGCGGCCCTTGCCCGGCAGTTTCAGCGCCTCGATATGCAGCAGGTCGCCGCCCACGCTGGTCCAGGCCAAGCCAGTGACAACACCCACCTGATCCTCGTTTTCCGCAAGACCATAGCGGTGGCGCTGCACCCCAAGATATTCCTCTACCTTGGCCGGATCGACATCCACCGCCTTGGTCTTGCCTTTCAGAATATCCGTCACCGCCTTGCGCGCCAGTTTTGCAATCTCACGCTCAAGGTTCCGCACCCCCGCTTCGCGCGTGTAATAGCGGATGACATGGGTCAGCGCCTCGTCCGACACCGAAAACTCACCCTTTTTCAGGCCATTGGCCGCGATCTGCTTGGGCAGCAGGTGCTTGCGCGCAATCTCGCGCTTTTCGTCTTCGGTATAGCCCGCCAGCGGGATGATCTCCATCCGGTCCATCAACGGGCCCGGCATGTTGTAGCTGTTGGCCGTGGTCAGGAACATCACGTTCGACAGATCGTATTCCACTTCAAGATAGTGGTCCACGAAGGTGCTGTTCTGTTCCGGGTCCAGAACCTCCAGCAGCGCACTGGCCGGATCACCCCGGAAATCCTGGCCCATCTTGTCGATCTCATCCAGCAAGATCAGCGGATTGGTCGTCTTGGCCTTTTTCAGCGCCTGAATGATCTTGCCGGGCATCGACCCGATATAGGTCCGGCGGTGACCGCGGATTTCAGATTCGTCCCGCACCCCGCCCAACGAAATGCGAATGAATTCGCGCCCCGTCGCCTTGGCCACAGACCGCCCCAGCGAGGTTTTACCCACACCCGGAGGGCCGACAAGGCACATGATCGGGCCTTTCAGCTTGGTCGAGCGGGCCTGCACGGCCAGATATTCGACGATGCGCTCCTTGACCTTTTCCAGACCATGGTGATCGGCGTCCAGCACCGTTTGCGCCCGACCCAGATCTTTCTTGACCTTGGACCGCACGCCCCACGGCACACCCAGCAACCAATCCAGATAGTTGCGCACGACGGTCGCCTCGGCGCTCATCGGGCTCATGGTCTTCAGCTTCTTGACTTCGGCATCGGCCTTTTCACGGGCTTCTTTCGACAGCTTGGTGTTGGCGATACGCTCTTCCAGTTCGGTGACCTCGTTCTGGCCATCCTCACCATCGCCCAACTCGCGCTGGATCGCCTTCATCTGTTCGTTCAGATAATATTCGCGCTGCGTCTTCTCCATCTGCGATTTGACGCGGCTCTTGATCTTCTTTTCCACCTGCAGAACGCTCATCTCGCCCTGCATGTGGCCATAGACCTTTTCCAGACGCTCAGACACATCCAGCGTCTCCAGCAGCGCCTGCTTCTGGCCGACTTCAATGCCCAGATGCCCCGAAACAAGGTCAGCCAGCCGTGCAGGCTCACGCGCTTCGGCCACTGCAGACAGGGCTTCTTCTGGGATGTTCTTCTTGATCTTGGCGTATTTCTCGAACTCATCCGCCACGGCGCGCAGCATCGCATCGATGGCGGCCTTGTCGCCCAGATTTTCCGTCAACTCGGCCGACCGCGCCTCAAAGAATGAGGGGTTGGGCAGGAATTCGGTGATTTTCACCCGCGTCTTGCCTTCGACCAGCACCTTGACGGTGCCATCGGGCAATTTCAGCAGTTGCAGCACATTGGCCAGCACCCCAACGCGGTAAATTCCATCGGTTTCAGGGTCATCGACGGTGGGGTCGATCTGGCTGGACAACAAGATCTGCTTGTCATCCTGCATCACTTCTTCCAGCGCCCGCACCGATTTTTCGCGCCCGACAAACAGCGGAACGATCATATGCGGAAACACCACGATGTCGCGCAGCGGCAACACGGGATAGCTGGGGGCAAGCACTTCGCTCATTCGCGTATCCTTTCTTAGCAGGAAAGCCACGGCCCCGATCATCGGCAGCATCCCGGCCTTCCCCTGTTCGCCCCCTATATCTGGGGGGGCATCCGGGGCAAGTCAACCAGCGCAACGATCAGGTCAGATCAGTCTGCCCTGCGATCAGGCAATTGTGACCCCAGCGCGCAGCAGTCGCAAGGGCGGAAATCCGGGCAAATGTCTGTTTTCAGGCGGTGCCGCCCTACAGCGGCTCGATGTCGCCCTCGGCCCGCCTGGCATGGAAATCCGCCACAAAGGCCGACAGATGCCCCGCCGCAATCGCATCCCGCAGGCCCTGCATCAACTGCTGATAATAATGCAGGTTGTGCCATGTCAGCAGCATGCCGCTGATCATTTCCTGCGCGCGAAACACATGGTGCAGATAGGCGCGGCTGTAGTTGCGGCAGGCCGGGCAGGTGCAGTCTTCATCCAGCGGGCGCGGGTCATCCATATGCCGGGCGTTCTTGATGTTCACCTGCCCCCGTCGCGTCCAGGCCTGACCCGTGCGCCCCGACCGGCTGGGCAGCACGCAATCCATCATGTCGATCCCGCGCTCGACCGCCCCGACGATGTCATCGGGTTTGCCAACCCCCATCAGATAGCGCGGTTTGTCCTCGGGCAGAAAACCGGGGGCATAGTCCAACACGCCGAACATCGCCTCTTGGCCCTCGCCCACGGCAAGACCCCCCACGGCATAGCCATCAAAACCGATCGCAGTCAGCGCCTTGGCGCTTTCTTCGCGCAGATCGCGCGTGACGCCGCCTTGCATGATGCCAAACAGCGCATGGCCCGGGCGATCGCCAAAGGCATCGCGCGACCGTTGCGCCCAACGCATCGACAGGGCCATCGACTTGGCCACCTCGGCATCGGTCGCGGGCAAGGCCGGGCATTCGTCAAAACACATGACAATGTCACTGCCCAACAGCTTTTGAATCTCCATGCTGCGTTCGGGGCTGAGCATGTGTTTAGATCCGTCGATATGCGACGAAAACCTGACGCCTTCTTCGGTCAGCTTGCGCAAACCGGCAAGGCTCATCACCTGAAACCCGCCCGAGTCGGTCAAGATCGGGCGCTGCCAATTCATGAACTTGTGCAAACCGCCCAAACGGGCAATGCGCTCGGCCGTGGGGCGCAGCATCAGGTGATAGGTGTTGCCCAGCAAGATGTCGGCCCCCGTTGCGCGCACGCTTTCGGGCAGCATGGCCTTGACCGTGGCCGCCGTGCCCACAGGCATAAAGGCGGGCGTGCGGATCTCGCCCCGCGGGGTGGTGATCACCCCGGTGCGCGCCGCGCCATCAACTGCCTTCAGTTCAAAGCCAAAGCCGGTTGCCATTGCCCTGCCCCTTTTCTGCGCCCCGATTGCGGGCCTTCAAAATGAACAGGGGGCGGCACGATGCCACCCCCTGCCCCATCCTATCGCCCCAAGGATCAATCCTTGGCGCGTTCGACGTAAGAATTGTCTTCGGTGTTGATCACGATGCGCGTGCCCGGCCCGATATGCGGCGGCACCATCACGCGCAGCCCCGAATCCGTCATTGCAGGCTTGTAGGACGACGAGGCCGTCTGCCCCTTCACCACCGGTTCCGTCTCGGTGATCTCAACCGTGATCTTCTGCGGGAATTCGATGGCGATGCAGATGCCTTCGTGAGTCTTCAGATAGCAGTTCATGCCCTCTTGCAGATACACTTTGCCGTCACCGATCACATCTTCCGAAACGGCCAGCTGCTCATAGGTTTCGGGGTCCATGAAGTGATAGCCTTCGCCATCAGCATAAAGGAAGTTATACCCGCGCTCATCCACCGTGGCCCGCTCGACTTGCTCGGTCGTGCGCCAGCGTTCGCTGACCTTGGTGCCATCCGAAATGCGGCGCATATCGACCTGGGTGACAGGCGTGCCCTTGCCGGGGTGAATGTTCTGTGATGTCAGCACGACATACAGCCTGCCGTCCATATCGACGACATTGCCCTTGCGAAGGGTAGAGGCGATGACTTTAACCATTGTTGACCTTGCAGTTTGCGAGAAGGCGACATATCCGCCGCGATGATTGGCCCCGCGCCTAACCCATCCTCGCGCGAATTTCCACCCCCTTTGCAACAAGGCCCGTGCAATGCCCGCCGATACCCCCTTTTGGTCTGCCCACCGCCACGCCGACCGCCGCCCCCTGCTGCTGGCCCGCAACCGGATACAGGCGGCGATCCGGGGCTGGCTGGCCGAACGGGATTTCACCGAGGTAGACCCGGTCGCCTTGCAGATCAGCCCCGGCAACGAGGCGCATCTGCATGGTTTTGCCACCACCGCCATCGGCAATGACGGCCAGCCGCAGCAGATGTATCTGCACACCAGCCCGGAATTTGCGATGAAAAAGCTGCTGGCAGCGGGCGAAACCCGAATCCATGCCTTTGCCCATGTCTGGCGCAACCGCGAACGCGGTGCCCTGCACAGCCCTGAATTCACCATGCTGGAATGGTATCGCGTGGGCGAAGACTACACTGTGCTGATGGACGATTGCGCGGCGTTTCTGGCGCTTGCCGCCACCGCTGCCGGGGCGCGCGCCTTTCGGTTTCGCGACTCCTCCTGCGACCCCTTTGCCACGCCCGAACGGCTGTCGGTGGCGCAGGCGTTTTTGCGCTATGCCCAGATCGACCTGCTGGCTACGCTTGCCGCCGACGGCACGCCTTCGGCAGCGGCCTTGGCGGCGCAGATGCAGGCGCAGGCCATCCGGTTTGCGCCCGATGATACATGGTCAGACATGCTGTCGCGCATTCTGGTGGAAAAGGTCGAACCCCATCTGGGCCATGGTCGCCCAACGATCCTTGACCGCTATCCCGTGGCCGAGGCTGCCCTGGCCCGCCCCTGCCCCGATGACCCGCGCGTGGCCGAGCGGTTCGAGCTTTATGCCTGCGGGGTGGAACTGGCCAATGGCTTTGGCGAGTTGACCAACCCCGACGAACAACGCCGCCGTTTCGCCGCGGAAATGGATGAAAAACAGCGCGTCTATGGAGAGCGCTATCCGGTGGACGAAGATTTCCTCGCTGCCCTTGCCCATATGCCACCGTCATCCGGCATCGCCCTTGGCTTTGACCGTTTGGTGATGCTGGCCACAGGCGCGCCCCGGATCGACGATGTCATGTGGGTGCCCGTCGCGGGTTAAGGCATCACACAGCGCCGATGCCGCGCAGGATGATGGTCTTGACGCTGTCCTTGACCTCGCGCCACTGGCGGTCACTCAGGGGTTTGCCCGCATTCAGCGTTTCGATCTGATGCCCGAAATCGGCGTAATGCTGGGTTGTGGCCCAGATCATATACAGCAGATGCCGGGGGTTGACCGGGGCCATCTTGCCCTCATCGACCCAACGCTGAATGGCCGCGATCCGGCCCTCGGTCCAGTTGCGCAGCGTGATTTCAAGATAATCCTGAATCACCGGCGCCCCATGCATCACCTCGCTGGCCCAGACCTTTGACCCAAAGGGATGATGGCGCGAGATCTCAAGCTTGGCATCGATATAGGCGCCGATCCCTTCTGCCGGGTCGGCAGCCGTGTCAAAACTGTCCGCCGCATGCAGCCAGATTTCAAAGATGTTCTGCACAACGCGGCGATAAAGATCCTCTTTCGTCGCGAAATAGTAATGCAGATTGGCCTTGGGCAGCCCGGCCATATCGGCAATCAATTGCATCGTCGCCCCGCCGAACCCGGCCTCGGCAAACACCTTTTCAGCTGATCGCAGGATCACACGCTCATTCTCGCGCCGGATTTCCGTGCGTTTTCCTTTGCCGATGCGCGAAACTTGGGCGTTCTCGTTCATTCCGACGTCTGAAATTTGTTGACCGGTTGGTCAGCTTGTGTTGCGCTGCATCTTGACCATACGGTCAGAAAACGAGTCGGCGCAAGGCCGGCAGAGAGGGGTGCGCCAGATGCCCCAAAGCACAGGGAGAGCCAGCTGATGCCAGCACCCGGAGAAAACCTCCGCATCAATTCTGCGCGGCTGTGGGACAGCCTGATGGAAATGGCCAAGATCGGCCCCGGCATTGCGGGCGGCAACAACCGCCAAACCCTGACCGATGCCGACAACGAAGGCCGCCATCTGTTCAAGTCGTGGTGTGAAGCCGCCGGAATGACCATGGGCGTCGATACCATGGGCAATATGTTCATGACCCGCCCCGGCACCGACCCCGATGCCCTGCCCGTTTACATGGGCAGCCATCTGGATACGCAGCCAACAGGCGGCAAATATGACGGGGTTCTGGGGGTGTTGGGTGCGCTGGAAGTGGTGCGCACGATGAATGACCTGGGCGTCAAGACCAAACACCCGATCGTCGTCACCAACTGGACCAATGAGGAAGGCACCCGCTTTGCCCCGGCCATGCTGGCCAGCGGCGTCTTTGCCGGGATGCACAGCCAGGATTACGCCTATGCCCGCACCGATGCCGAGGGAAAGCGCTTTGGCGACGAATTGCAGCGGATCGGCTGGGTGGGCGATGAAACCGTCGGCGCCCGCAAGATGAAAGCCATGATCGAATTGCACATCGAGCAAGGCCCGATCCTTGAGGCCGAGGGCCGCGACATCGGCGTGGTGACCCATGGGCAGGGCCTGTGGTGGCTGCAAATCACCCTGACCGGCAAGGATGCCCATACCGGCAGCACGCCCATGCACATGCGGGTGAATGCGGGCCTTGGCATGGCCCGCATCACCGAGCGCGTCCACCACATCGCCATGAGCCATCAGCCCAATGCCGTCGGGGCCGTGGGGCATGCGAATGTCTATCCGAATTCCCGAAACGTCATTCCCGGCAAGGCGGTGTTCACCGTCGATATCCGCAGCCCCGATCAGGCCAAGCTGGACGCGATGAAGGCCGAGGTCATCCGCGCCGCCCATGCCGAGGCCCGCGAACTGGGCCTTGGCTGCGAGGTGGAGTCGGTGGGCCATTTCGACCCGGTCACCTTTGACGACGGGCTGGTCAAGATCGTCCGGCAATCGGCTGAAAAGCTGGGCTATTCCCATATGGATATCGTCTCGGGCGCGGGCCATGATGCCTGCTGGATCAATCGCCTGTTCCCCACCGTGATGATCATGTGCCCCTGCGTGGACGGGCTTAGCCACAACGAGGCAGAAGAGATTTCCCCCGAATGGGCAGCGGCGGGCACCGATGTGATGCTGCACACGGTGCTTGAGGTGGCGGAGGTGGTGGGGTGAACTTTGCCGACATGGATTACTGGCGTTTGGCCGAAGTGCTAGGAGTTTGGGCGGCGGCGTTTGCAACCTATTACGCTGCCCGCACTGCTCTACGGATCGCTAGTGACCAAGTGCGTGTGCAGCTGCAGCCGTCGGCGTCCTTGGGATGGTTTGTGCTGACTAACGGCTCCAACCAAGATGCGATCATCTTAACAGTTACCAACAGTGGCAACCGTGACGTGGTTGTAAGAGAGATTGCCTGGCATCACTACTTCCTTGGATCAGCCCGCGCCGTACACTTTCCGGGGCATTATATGGATCAGGCCAAGCTCCCATTTAAGATTGGTTTTTCAGAGTCTCGCTCTTTCTACATCGACCGGTTTGGCCCTTCGGGAGACTGGCTCGAATACTTTGCTCACGAAATGCTTGGAAATCGCGGATGGCTTGGACGCTTTATTGTTCGAAGGACACTTAGCATTCGCGTAACGACCGGTGACGATCAGATATTCAAGAAGCCCGTCGCAAGGAGTTTAATCGGCGGGCTAGATGATGCCTACTCACGGATAACAGCTTAAGGGAGGCATGAATGGCCAGCACCATCATCAAGAACGGCACTGTTGTAACGGCGGACCTCACCTACAAGGCCGATGTGCGGGTTGAAAACGGCGTGATCACCGAGATCGGGCCGAACCTTAAAGGCGACAAGGTGCTGGATGCCTCGGGGTGCTATGTCATGCCCGGCGGCATTGATCCGCATACGCATCTGGAGATGCCGTTCATGGGCACCTACTCCAGCGACGATTTCGAAAGCGGCACACGGGCGGCCTTGTCGGGCGGCACCACGATGGTGGTGGATTTCATCCTGCCGGGCCAGGGTCAGGGGCTGATGGATGCCGCGCAGATGTGGCACAACAAATCGACCCGCGCGAATTGCGATTATTCCTATCACATGGCCGTCACCTGGTGGGGCGAAAAGGTCTGGGATGGCATTGCAGAAAGCGCCAAGGCCGGGATCACCAGCTTCAAGCATTTCATGGCCTATAAGGGCGCGCTGATGGTGAATGACGATGAGTTGTTCGCCAGTTTCCGCCGCGTGGGGGATGTGGGCGGCCTTGCCATGGTGCATGCCGAGAACGGCGATATCGTGGCCGAGCTGACCGCGAAATTGCTGGCCGAAGGCAACCGTGGCCCCGAAGGCCATGCCTATTCCCGCCCGCCGCAGGTCGAGGGCGAGGCGACCAACCGCGCCATCATGATCGCCGATATGGCGGGCGTGCCGCTCTATGTGGTGCATGTGTCTTGCGAAGACTCGCATGAGGCGATCCGCCGGGCGCGCCAACAGGGCAAGCGGGTGTGGGGCGAGCCGTTGATCCAGCACCTGACGCTGGACGAAAGCGAATATTTCCACCCCGACTGGGACCACGCCGCGCGCCGCGTCATGTCGCCCCCGTTCCGCAACAAGCAGCATCAGGACAGCCTCTGGGCCGGGCTGATGTCGGGCAGTCTTTCGGTTGTGGCGACCGATCACTGTGCTTTTACAACGGACCAGAAGCGGTTCGGATTGAACGATTTTTCCAAGATCCCCAATGGCACCGGCGGGCTGGAAGACCGGCTGCCCATGCTGTGGACCACGGGCGTGGGCACCGGGCGGCTGACGCCGAATGAATTTGTGGCGGTGACCAGCACCAATATCGCCAAGATCCTGAACTGCTATCCGAAAAAGGGCGCGATTCTGGTGGGGGCGGATGCCGATATCGTGGTGCTGGACCCGGAAAAGGAAAAGGTGATCAGCGCCACGTCACAGCAATCTGCCATTGATTACAACGTGTTCGAGGGCAAAGCTGTGAAAGGCCTGCCGCGTTTCGTGCTGACGCGCGGCAAGGTCGCGGTCGATGATGGCGCGGTCAAGACCGAGGAAGGCCATGGCAAGTTCGTGGCGCGTGAGGCCCGGCCAGCGGTCAACCGTGCCCTTAGCCAGTGGAAAGAGCTGACGGCCCCCCGGCCGGTGGAACGCAGCGGCATTCCGGCCACCGGTGTCTAGCCCCTATCCCTCGGCCTGCCCCGGATCATCTTCGGGGTCGGCATCGGGGCACAGCGACAGGGTGCCTGGCAGGGCGGTTGGCCGAAGGGGCGTAATGAATTGAAAAAGAAAGGGAATCCCTTGCGGGATAAAGGTCATCGGGAAAAGTTGGAACATGGTCGGTGCCTCCCTCGGCCTGTGTTGTTGATAGCTGCGGGCCGTAACAGGGGTGTGACGGCATGAAGGATACGTTGAACCTGGGCGGGGCGGTGATCGAGGCCAAGGGGCTGGATCTGACCTTTCAGACCGCAGATGGCCCGGTGCATGCGCTGCGCGATGTGAACCTGACGATCGACAAAGGCGATTTCGTCAGCTTTATCGGGCCAAGTGGTTGCGGGAAAACAACTTTTCTGCGCTGCATCGCGGCGCTGGAACATCCCACGGGCGGCACGCTGACGGTGAATGGGATGTCCCCGGATGAGGCGCGCAAGAAGCGGGCCTATGGCTATGTGTTTCAGGCGGCGGGGCTGTATCCGTGGCGCACAATTGCCGGAAACATCAAGCTTCCCCTTGAAATCATGGGATTTTCCAAGGCCGACCAAGAGGCGCGGGTCGAGCGGGTGCTGGAGTTGGTGGAGCTTTCGGGCTTTGGCAAGAAGTTCCCCTGGCAGCTTTCGGGGGGGATGCAGCAGCGGGCCAGTATTGCCCGCGCCCTGGCCTTTGATGCCGACATCCTGTTGATGGACGAACCCTTTGGCGCGCTGGATGAAATCGTGCGCGACCGGCTGAACGAAGAGCTGCTGAAACTGTGGGCCCGCACCGGGAAAACCATTGGATTCGTTACACATTCCATTCCCGAGGCGGTGTATCTGTCGACCAAGATCGTGGTCATGTCGCCGCGCCCCGGACGGATCACCGATGTGATCGAAAGCCCTCTGCCCAAGGACCGCCCGCTGGATATTCGGGACAGTCAGGCCTTTATCGACATCGCCCACCGGGTGCGCGAAGGATTGCGGGCGGGGCATATTGATGACTGACGCCAGCCTGTCACCTGTGGTGCACCCCCTGTACACCCCCCGTGCAGACAGTCTGCGGGGGTGGCCATGACCTCGGCCCGCCCCGTTCTGACCGTTCTGGCTGCGCTGGTCGCGATCTGGTATGCGGCCAGCGTCTGGATGAATGCGACTTGGGTGTTTGATCAGGCCGAGCGCGCGGGCCAAAGCGTGACCTGGGCCGAGGTGGTGCCGCAGACCATGGCGCAGGCCCGCCCGCTGTTGCCGCCCCCCCATCAGGTGGCGGCCGAATTGTGGAAAGGGGTGGCCGGGCAAAAGATCACCTCGAAGCGCAGCCTTGTTTACCATGGGTTGATCACGCTGCGCGGCACGATGATGGGCTTTGCGCTTGGCATCGTGCTGGGGGTGGCCTTGGCCGTGTCGATCGTGCGCTATCGGGTGATGGAACTGTCGGTCATGCCTTGGGCCATCATCAGCCAGACCATTCCCATTGTCGCACTGGCCCCGATGATCCTGACCCTGTCAAACCAAATGGGGATCGACAGCCGCGAGGTGCCAAAGGCCATCATCAGCGCCTATCTGTCGTTCTTTCCCGTGCTGGTCAGCATGGTCAAGGGCCTGCGCAGCCCCGATCAGATGCAGTTGGACCAGTTGAAAACCTATGGCGCAAGCGAAAACCAGACCTTTTGGAAGCTGCGGCTTCCGGCGTCGATGCCCTATTTCTTTGCCTCGCTGAAAGTGGCGGTCGCGGCGGCGCTGATCGGCACCATTGTCGGCGAATTGCCCACCGGGGCCATCGAGGGCCTGGGCGCCCGCATGCTGATCGGCAGCCAGTTCGGAGAGCCCTTGATCATGTGGGCGGCGCTGTTTGCGGCGGCCATTCTGGCGGGAATGCTGATCGTGACCGTGGGGGTGATCGAACGGCTGGCCAATACACGCATGGGGGTGCGGCCATGATCTGGTTTTTTGGCGCCCTGCTGTTCTGGATCGGCGCCTGGTGGGGGAATGTGCGGCTGGCCACGGGGCCGGCCAGCCACAGTGCCGGGGGGCGGATCGCGGTGGCGGCGCTGTTTGGCATAACCGTGCTGGTGCTGTGGGAAGGCTATGTGCGCGGCTTTGGCATCAGCCCGGTGATCTTGCCCGCCCCGACGGCGATTGCGGCAAAATTTGCAGGCTCGCTGGGCACGCTGTGGGCCGATTTCGTGCAAACGGTGATCAAGGGGGCGCTGTCGGGATTTCTGATCGGGGTTGCTGCGGCCTTTGTGGTGGCCGTGGCCATCGACCGCAGCCCGTTTTTGCAACGCGGCCTGTTGCCTGTGGGCAATTTCGTGGCGGCGCTGCCGATTGTCGGCCTTGCCCCGGTCTTGGTGATGTGGTTCGGCTTTGACTGGCAATCCAAGGCCGCCGTGGTGGTGGTGATGGTGTTCTTTCCGGTGCTGGTCAATATCGTGGCCGGGCTGAACAGTGCCGACCGGATGCAGCGCGACCTGATGGCCACTTGGTCGGCCAGCTATTGGCAAAGCCTGTGGTGCCTGCGCCTGCCCGCTGCCATGCCCTTTGTCTTCAACGGCCTGAAAATCGCATCAACCCTGGCCCTGATCGGGGCGATTGTTGCTGAATTTTTCGGCAGCCCCATCGTCGGCATGGGCTTTCGCATCAGCACCGAGGTGGGCAGGCTGGGCCTTGACATGGTCTGGGCCGAAATTGTGGTGGCGGCCCTGTCGGGCTCGCTGTTCTATGGGGTGATCTCGGCCATCGAAAAGCGGGTGACGTTCTGGCACCCGTCGCAACGCGGCTAAACGGCCCCCCGCGATATTGGGGCCCAACACGGAGGTACGGCAATGAAGACACTTCTTACCGCCAGCGTTCTGGCCCTGGTTGCTGGCACGGCCAGCGCCGAGGATGTGACGCTGCAACTGAAATGGGTGACCCAATCACAATTCGCGGGCTATTACGTTGCCGCGGAAAAGGGCTTTTACGAAGAGGAAGGCCTGAATGTCACGATCAAGCCGGGCGGCCCTGATATTGCACCGACCCAGGTGATTGCGGGCGGTGGTGCCGATGTGATCGTGGAATGGATGCCCGCCGCGCTGGCCGCCCGCGAAAAGGGCCTGCCGCTGGTCAATATCGCGCAGCCGTTCAAATCCTCGGGGATGATGCTGACCTGCCTCAAGGAAAGCGGCATCACCTCTCCGGCAGATTTTGCCGACAAGACCTTGGGCGTGTGGTTCTTTGGCAATGAATATCCGTTCCTGTCGTGGATGAGCCAGCTTGGCCTGAAGACCGATGGGTCGGCCGGTGGGGTGACGGTGTTGAAGCAGGGCTTCAACGTCGATCCGCTGCTGCAAAAGCAGGCGGCCTGCGTCTCGACCATGACCTATAATGAATATTGGCAAGTGATCGACGCCGGCATCAGCCCGGATGATCTGGTCACCTTCAAATATCAGGATGAAGGCGTGGCCACGATGGAAGATGGCCTCTACGTTCTGGAAGAGAACCTGAAAGACCCGGCCTTTGAAGACAAGATGGTGAAATTCGTGCGCGCCAGCATGAAGGGCTGGAAATATGCCGAAGCCAACCCGGACGAAGCCGCAATGATCGTTCTGGACAATGACGAAACCGGCGCCCAGACCGAAACCCACCAAAAGCGGATGATGGGCGAAATCGCCAAGCTGACCGCCGGATCGAACGGCGCCCTTGACCCGGCCGATTATGAGCGGACGGTTGCCTCGCTTTTGTCGCCCGGATCTGATCCGGTGATCTCGAAGGCGCCCGAGGGGGCCTGGACCCACCAGATCAGCGACAAGGCCCTTCAGTAACCGGCGACAGGGGGCTCTGCCCCCTGCGGCTTTCGCACATGCGAAAGCCTTACCCCCGGGATATTTTCGAACAGATGAAGATGTTTTCGCCTGTTCTTAAATATCCCCGCCGGAGGCAGCCTGAGGAGGAGGCCGAAGGCCGAGGACGAGGTAAAAAGACTTGCGCTGTTCCCGGACACGGGAACGGCGCACCGCCAGATCACCGTTGTTCAAACCCCGCGCGGATGCGGCGGACCATCAGCCAGACAAGGCCGATGACCAGCGGCGTCAGGCCGACCATCATCAGCTCTTTGCTGATCGCCATCGACTGGGCCAGCGGATAGGCGACATAGCCGGCCAGCGACACGGCGTAATAGCTGATGGCCACCACCGACAGGCCCTCGACCGTGTGTTGCAGGCGCAGTTGCAGGTCGGCGCGGCGGTCCATGCTTTCCAGCAGTTTCTGGTTCTGGGCCGAGCGTTCCACATCCACCCTGGTGCGCAAGAGTTCGGCGGCGCGTTGGGCGCGTTCGGCCATGCTGCGCAGGCGGGATTCGGCGGATTTCACGGTGCGCATGGCCGGATCGTAGCGGCGCATCATGAATTCGCCAAAGCTTTGCCGCCCGTTCACCCGCTGTTCGCGCATCACCTCTATGCGTTGGTTCACCAGCGCCTCATAGGCCCCGGTGGCGCCGAAGCGAAAGGTGTATTTGACCGCCAGGCTTTCCAGTTCGGCCGAGATTTGCAGCAGTTGATGCAGGGCCGTTTCCGGGCTGCGTTCGGTGGTATCCAGCGCCGAGACCAGCGAGGACAGTTGCGGATCAAGGGCGTTCAGCTTGGCCGAGAGCGCACGGGCGCGCACAAGGCCCAGCATCGACATCGAGCGATAGGTTTCCACCTCGCACAGGCGTTGCACGATGCGGCCCACGCGGCGCTTGCCCGTGCCGGGGCGGACAAAGACGGCAAAGCGCATCAGCCCCGACGCGTCAATCCGAAAATCACCCGCAACGATGGCCGCGCCATCGACAACCCGTGACACGGCAAGGCTTTCGCCCACGAACCAGTCTTCCAGCTTGGCCTGGATCAGCGCTTCATCCTGCGGCATTTCCTCGACCCGGATGACCAGCGACACCAGACGCTTGCCCGGCGCGGCCTCGACCCAGTCTTCGGGAAAGATCTCGGCCTCGGCCGGATCAAAGGCGCGCGCGGAGAGGCCCTGACCAAAGGCTGTGTAGGTGACGAATTCGGTATGGCTTTCCCATTTCAGCATATGCTTGCCGATGGTGTCGGAAAAATGGTTGGCCTCGGGCTGCGGATGGCCGGCGCCGTGGCGATCGAGCAGGGCAATCAGGTGATCACGGTCCAGCGCGCGGTCGCGGTTGGCGGCCTCGACCGGTTCCTTGATCGCCAGATGCACGGCATGGCACGGCACGTTCAGCGCCGGATAGGGCCGGGCATGAAGTTCGTTCACGATGGCATAGCGTTGGGGGTGGTCGATCATCTGGGGCATTGTTTTCGTCCGGACCGTGTAAATTCAAAAGTTAAGGCGGGATCGGAGGAAGAAAAAGCGAAATGCCGGAATACCTTGGCATGCCGCAAAGGTGTTGCGGGAAAAGCAAACCCATGCTTGATGACTGTCCTCTGAACTGCAAACGGGACCAGGATATGGAACGGCATCAAGGCGGCTGCCTGTGTGGGGCGATCAGGTATGAAACAGTGACAGCACCAGCGCGTGTCACGGTCTGTCATTGCCGCTTTTGTCAGCGGGCGACCGGATCGGCCTATATGGTGCAGCCCGTGTTTGACGACGTGGATCTTCGCCTGCTGTCGGGCACGCCCCGTGTGTTTGACGCAATCTCGGCCGGATCGGGCAAGGTGATCCATGTTCATTTCTGCGCCGATTGCGGCACCAAGCTGTGGCTGAGTTTTGAGCGGTTTCCGGGAAAGCTGGGGCTTTATGCGGGCACCTTTGACGACCCCTGCTGGTTCGCCATTCCGCCAGAGACGTCGAAGCATATTTTCCTGAATGAAGCGCGGCGCGATACGGTGATCCCGGCGGGGATACCCACCTTTGCCGCCCATGTTCTGGCAAAGGATGGCACGCCTGAGGCACCCACCGTGTTCGAGACCTGCCATATCATTGGCGGAGCCTGAGCGAAAAAGGCCCCGGGGTGAACCGGGGCCTTTGGGGTTTTGTGCGCGGTGCTTAGTCGATCAGCGGCAGCAAGGCATCGAGCGACTTTTTGGCATCGCCGTAGAACATCCGGGTGTTATCCTTGTAGAACAGCGGGTTCTCGATGCCCGAATAGCCCGTGCCCTGCCCCCGTTTCGACACGAAGACCTGTTTGGCCTTCCAGCATTCCAGCACCGGCATGCCGGCGATGGGGCTGTTGGGGTCTTCTTGTGCGGCCGGGTTCACGATGTCATTCGAGCCGATGACGATGGCCACATCGGTTTCGGGGAAGTCCTCGTTGATCTCGTCCATTTCCAGAACGATGTCATAGGGCACCTTGGCCTCGGCCAGCAGCACGTTCATGTGGCCCGGCAGGCGGCCTGCCACCGGGTGGATGGCAAAGCGCACGGTCTTGCCCTTGGTGCGCAGCTTGCGGGTCAGTTCTGACACCGACTGCTGGGCCTGCGCCACGGCCATGCCGTAACCGGGGATGATGATGATGCTGTCGGCGTCGTTCAGCGCGGCGGCAACGCCATCGGTGTCGATGGCGATCTGTTCGCCGGTGACTTCCATTGCGGGGCCCGTGGTGCCGCCAAAGCCGCCCAGGATCACGCTGATGAAACTGCGGTTCATCGCCTTGCACATGATATACGACAGGATCGCGCCCGACGAGCCGACCAGAGCGCCCACGACGATCAACAGATCATTCGACAGCGAAAAGCCGATGGCCGCGGCGGCCCAGCCGGAATAGCTGTTCAGCATCGACACCACCACCGGCATGTCGGCACCGCCGATGCCCATGATCAGGTGATAGCCGATGAAGAAGGCGGCCAGCGTCATCAGGATCAGCGTCCAGGTGCCGAAGCCCTGGAAATACATCACCAACAGGATCAGCGACAGGATCGCGGCGCCTGCGTTCAGCATATGGCCGCCGGGCAGTTTCTTGGCCTTGCCATCCACCTTGCCCGCCAGTTTGCCATAGGCAATGACCGAGCCGGTAAAGGTGACAGCCCCGATGAAGACGCCAAGGAAGACCTCGATCTTGAGGATCGCGATTTCCGAGGCCGATTTTTCCGACACTTTCAGCGCAAAGCCCTTGAGCGCCTGCAAGGCATCGGCATCGCCTGCCATCTGCATCGCCGCCACGCGCACCATTTCGATCTCGGCGTTATAGCCGATAAAGACCGCCGCAAGGCCGACAAGGCTGTGCATGGCCGCCACAAGTTGCGGCATTTCGGTCATCTGCACGCGCTGTGCCACGACCCAACCGATGCCGCCGCCGACGACGATCATCACCAGCGACACCAGCCAATTGCCCGCGCCGGGGCCGATCAGCGTGGCAACGACGGCAAGCGCCATGCCGACGATTCCATACCAGACGGCACGTTTCGCGCTTTCCTGCCCCGAAAGGCCGCCCAGCGAGAGGATGAAGAGAACAGCCGCGACCACATAGGCCGCCGTGGTAAATCCGTATTCCATCGTGCTGGCCCCCTTACGACTTCTGGAACATGGCGAGCATGCGCCGGGTGACCATGAAGCCACCAAAGATGTTGATTCCTGCCATGAAGACCGACAGGGCCGCAAGGATCACGACGAGGACGGACCCCGACCCGATCTGCATCAGCGCGCCCAGAATGATGATCGACGAGATGGCATTGGTGATGGCCATCAGCGGCGTGTGCAGCGAATGGCTGACGTTCCAGATCACCTGGAAACCGACGAAACAGGCCAGCACGAAGACGATGAAGTGCTGCATGAAACTGGCCGGGGCAAACAGGCCCGCCAGCAACAGCAGGCCCCCGCCAACCCCCAGCAGGGTGAACTGGTTGCGGGTCTGGGCCTTGAACGCGGCCACTTCCTGGGCGCGGCGTTCCTCGGGCGTCAGTTCCTTGGCCTTTTCCTTGGGCTTGGCCGCGGCAATCGCCTGCACCTTGGGCGGGGGCGGCGGGAAGGTCACGGCGCCGGCATGGGTGACGGTGGCGCCGCGGATCACGTCATCTTCCATGTTGTGGTTGATGACGCCGTCTTTCTTGGGCGTCAGATCCGTCAGCATGTGGCGGATGTTGTTGGAATACAGCGTGCTGGCCTGGGCCGCCATCCGGCTGGGGAAATCGGTATAGCCGACCACCGTCACGCCGTTGTCGGTGACGATCTTCTGATCCGGCACGGTCAGATCGCAGTTGCCGCCGCGTTCAGCGGCAAGGTCAACGATCACGCTGCCCGGCTTCATCATCTTGACCATGTCTTCGGTCCACAGCTTTGGCGCGGGCCGGCCCGGAATCAGGGCGGTGGTGATGACGATGTCCATATCGGGCGCCAGCTCGCGGAATTTCTTGAGCTGGGCTTCGCGGAATTCCGGCGAGGACGGGGCGGCGTAACCGCCGGTGGCGGCGCCGTCCTGGGCGGCTTCGGCGAAATCGAGATAGACGAATTCAGCGCCCATCGATTCAATCTGCTCGGCCACTTCGGGGCGCACGTCAAAGGCCAGGGTGATGGCCCCCAGCGAGGTAGAGGTGCCGATGGCGGCAAGGCCTGCCACGCCGGCGCCGACGATCAGCACCTTGGCGGGCGGCACTTTGCCTGCGGCCGTCACCTGACCGGTGAAAAAGCGGCCAAAGTTGTTCCCGGCCTCGATCACGGCGCGATAGCCCGCGATATTGGCCATCGACGACAGCGCATCCATCTTTTGCGCGCGCGAAATGCGCGGCACCATATCCATGGCGACGACGGTGGCGCCCTGCTTGGCGATCTGATCCAGCAAATCGGCATTCTGCGCGGGCCAGAAGAAGGAAATCAGGGTCTGGCCCGATTTCAACAGCTTGGCTTCCTTGGCCTCGGGGCCGCGCACCTTGACCACCACATCCGCGGCCTCATACAGCGCCTTGGCGGTCTTCACCACCTCGACACCGGCGGCCTGATACAGCGCATCCGAGAAGCCGGCCTTGAGGCCCGCCCCGCTTTCGATGACGCAACTATGGCCCAGTTTTTGCAACTGGGTGGCGGAATCCGGCGTCATTGCGACGCGGTTTTCGCCCTCGAATATCTCTTTCGGTGCCCCGATCTTCACTGTCTCTCCCCCGTTTGGTCAGGTCTTGAATTCTGGTCCGGGCAGCGCCCGGCAATAAAAGTGTTCGGCCCACATAGCATTGCGCAACTTCATTTCAAAGTTTTATGCCGCCCTGCGGCAATTCTGCCTGCCCCCTAGCCAAAGGGCCAGGCGATCCAGCGCCCGGTCTTTTGCGACCATGCCTGATAGGCCGGGCCAAAGGCGCGGCGCAGGCGGGTCTCTTCGTCCATGATAAAGCGGTGCTGAATCAAGGCCATAAAGCCGATCAGCACCGGCACGCCATGGGGCACGTCCCACCACAGGATGGCCCCCGCAAGGATCAGCGCGTCGCCCAGATAGATCGGGTTGCGCGACAGACGGAAAAGCCCGCCCGTCATCAGCACCGCCGGGTCAGTCTTGGGAATCACCGTGGTACGGCGCAGGATCATCTGGCCCGCCGCCGCCAGCATCAGCGCAAGGCCAAGGCCGATCAGCGCCGCGCCAACCCATTGGCCCGATGGGCCAAACAGGCCCCACGGCACCAGCGCATCCAGCCCCCAGACCAGGCCAAGCGACAGGGCCAGCCAGACCTGCGGCAGATCGGTCAGCTTTGGCATCATCCCCCCCTTGACGTGCAAACGCGCTGTTTGGGGGCACTTTTCCGTCAATCTTGGCAAAGTGCAAGCGGCCATATGCCCAGGGCCAACGGGCAATGCCGGGGCGCGCACGTCGCAAGGCTGCGGAATGCGGTTGAGCCGGGCCAGATTTCGGGGCAGCCTGACCGCGCAATGGAGGCCCCGATGACCACTGATTTCACCGCAACCCGTGCCCTGTTTCATCTGCCCGAGGGCGTGATCTATCTGGATGGCAACTCTCTGGGGCCGCTGCCGCGCGCCGCCAGCACCCGCGTGGCGCGCACGGTGGCCGAAGAATGGGGCAATCTGCTGATCCGGGGCTGGAATGCTGCGGGCTGGATGGATCAGCCCGCGCGGCTGGGCGATCGTATCGGGCGGCTGATCGGGGCGGAACCGGGCACGGTGGTTCTGGGTGATACCTTGTCGATCAAGGTGTATCAGGCGCTGGCCTCGGCGCTGGAGATGGTGCCGGGGCGCAAGGTGATTTTGTCGGATACCGGGAATTTTCCATCTGACCTTTACATGGCGGACGGATTGGTGCGCACGCTGGGGGCGGGATATGCGCTGCGCACGGTGGCCCCCGATCAGGTGGCCGGGGCGATTGACGACAGCGTGGCCGTGGTGATGCTGACCGAGGTGGATTACCGCACCGGGGCCAAGCATGACATGGCGGCGATCACGGCACGCGCCCATGCCGCAGGCGCGCTGACGGTTTGGGATCTGGCGCATTCGGCGGGGGCCTTGCCGGTGGATCTGCGGGGCACGGGGGCCGATTTTGCGGTGGGGTGCACCTATAAATACCTGAATTCCGGCCCCGGTGGCCCGGCCTTTATCTATGTCGCCCCCCGCCATGCCGAGGCCGCGCGCCCGGCGCTGTCGGGCTGGTTGGGCCATGAGGCCCCCTTTGCCTTTGATCTGGCCTATCGCCCCGGCGCGGGGATCGAGAGGATGCGGGTGGGCACACCTCCGGTTCTGCAGATGGCCGCGCTGGAGGCCAGCATGGATATCTGGGATCAGGTTGAGATGGCCGATGTGCGGGCGCGCTCGATCGCCTTGGGGGATGCCTTTATTGCCGGGATCGAGGCCGCCTGCCCGACGCTGACCTTGGCCAGCCCGCGCGAGGGTGCGGCGCGCGGCAGTCAGGTGAGTTTCCGTCATCCGCAGGGCTATGCAATCATGCAGGCCCTGATCGCGCGCGGGGTGATCGGTGATTTCCGCGCGCCCGATATTCTGCGCTTTGGGTTCACGCCGCTTTACACGACGATGGAGGATGTGACCGGGGCCGTGGCGGCGCTGGACGAAATCATGGCGACCAGCGCCTGGGACCGGCCCGAGTTCATGGCCAAGGCCCGGGTGACGTGACCACGATCCGCGCCTATCGCGCAGGCGACCGGGCGGCCTGCAAGGGGGTGTTTTATCGGGCGGTGCGGCAAGGGGCGGCGGGGGCTTACCCTGCGTCTGCACTGGCGGTTTGGGCGCCGTCGCCCCTGCCCGACCCAGACCAGCCCGACAAGCTGCTGGATCAATGGGCCTGGGTGGCCGAGGCCGAGGGGCGGATCACCGGCTTTATGTCGTTGCGCCGGGATGGCTATCTGGACATGGCCTTTGTGCTGCCCGAGGTGATGGGAACGGGGGTGGCCGGCGCGCTGTATGAGGTGCTGATCGCACAGGCCCGGCGCGCGGGATTGGCGCGGCTGAGCGCGCATGCCAGCCATCTGGCCCGCCCGTTTCTGGCGCGGCGGGGGTGGCAGGTTAAAGCGCAGGACGCCTATGAGCGGGACGGCGCGGTGCTGACGCGCTTTGCCATGGTGGTGGTGGTGGACTGACAGCGGCGTGGCGGGGGTGGGAATCAGCGCGGTTGCCCGGCTGCACGGGGCGAGGTTGTTGCGCTGTGGGGCGTGCCCTGCCCCGATGAGTGCGGCGGGCGGCGAGTGGGGCACGGCCTTGGTTTCGGGCCGGATATGCCTGCAAACCGATCAGATCTGTGGCCATTGCCCAAAAACAAGCCCGGTTTGGCCGCCCCCACGGCAAAAGGCTGCGGTTAGTGCCCCTTTGCAGCGGGTGCATCCGCACCATCCTGCCCATCCCGGCTTTGCCCCTTTGACGCCCCCCGATGGCTCGGCTACCCTGACCAGACGTATAAACGGCACCACGGCGCTGCCGGGAAGGATGAGTGTGACGATGTCTTATGTTACGGTGCGGGTAATGGTCGCGGTTGCCGCTGTTGCGGGATTGTCGGCCTGTGTGCCGACCACCACCACCACTTCCACCAAGGAACCTGCTGCGCTGAAGGCCGACGTGCCGGCCGAGGGGGTGTATCTGGCCAGCTCGGACAATGGCTTTACCGTGCCTGCCGTGCCGGTGGAAAAGGTGCCCGATCAGTTTGAACGGCAGGTGGTTGATTTTGCCAGCGACGAAGTGCCGGGCACGATCATCATCAACCCGGCAGAAAAGCATCTGTATTTCGTGACCGGCAAGGGCAAGGCCATTCGTTATGGCATTGCGGTCGGCAAAGAGGGCTTTGAGTGGCATGGCGTGGCCAATGTGACCGACCGCAGGCCCTGGCCGACCTGGACCCCGCCGCCCGAGATGATCGAGCGCAAGCCCGAATTGTCGAAATGGGAAAAGGGGCAGCCGGGGGGGCCGACCAACCCTCTGGGGGCGCGCGCGCTGTATCTGACGACCAATGGTCGCGACTATGGCTATCGCATTCACGGCACCCCTGATTGGTGGTCGATTGGCAAGAATGCCTCGTCGGGCTGCATTCGGATGATCAATCAGGATGTGATGGATCTTTATACCCGCGTGCCTGAGGGCGCCAAGGTGATCGTTCTGACGCGCGACGGGCAGATGCCGACGGGGCTGAAACTGCCGCCGCCCGCGCCCAAGAAGAAAAAGCCCGCCCCTGCCCCGGCTGTGGTGACGACGGCAGAGCCTGTGGCCGAGGTGGTGCCCGCCGCCGTGACCGCGCCCGCCGATGGCCCGATGTCAACGCCGGTTGCGCCTGCGGCTTCGGGGGCGCCGACCACCCCGGCCGCCGTGACAGCCCCCGTGGTTCCGGCCCCCGTGGTTTCCGCCCCTGTGGTTTCTGCCCCTGTGGTTCCGGCCCCGGCATCGACGGCCCCTGCGGCAATGACCGCGCCCGAGTCGCTGGCGCCCGTGACGGTAGCGCCCGTGACGGTAGCCCCAGCGGCTGCGGCCCCAGCGGCTGCGGCCCCGGTTTGTGCGGTGCCCTTGGTGAACGGGGTTTGCCCGCAGGGCTAAGGCCCGGGGCCGCAGATCCTGCGAAAAGGCCGCCCGATCTGGGCGGCCTTTTTCTGTGGGACGATCGGTGGGGCCGGATGCCCGCGTTTAATCAATGCCGTTGGCGCGCTGCACCTGCCGGATGTAATCGACGACCATCGCCACCTCGCCGCGCGTGATCCCGTTGACCGCAGGCATATTGCCGAAATCCCAGTGATGGGCCCGCACCCCGGCTTCGGCAGCCAGCAGAAAGGCGACATCGCCATGGTGCGACGGTTCATAGATCTTGTGAATCAGCGGTGGCCCCTTGGCGCTGTGACCTGCCCCTGCCTCGCCGTGGCAGGTGGCGCATCGTGCGGCAAAAACCTTGGCCCCGATGATCGCATCCCCCGTCAGCCTGGGCAGGGTGACATCGACCATCGGCTCGGCCAGCGCGGGGCTGGCAAGGGCCCATGCACAGACTATGGCATGTTTCATGAACGCTCTCCCGTGTTGCCCTGCGTTTGAACAGCCTTGCCCCGCGGGAAGGTCAAGCCGGTTCAGGCGCTGCGGCGCAGGCCCGCGTCGCGGCGGCTGGCAAAATCGGCAACGGCGCGGCCAAAGGCCTGAAACAGCGGGCGGCTGACAGGGTCAAGGGCCGCGCGGTATTCGGGGTGCCATTGCACCGACAGGGTAAAGCCCGGAGCATCCTTAATGAAAATCGCCTCGGGCGTGCCATCGGGGGCATGGCCGTCAATCACCACCCGCGCGCCCGGCGTCTTGATGCCTTGGCCGTGCAAGGTGTTTGTCATCACCTCATCAGCCCCCATCAGCCGCGCGAACACCCCGCCGGGGGTAAAGCTGACCTTGTGGCGCAGGGCGAATTTCTCCTCGATCGTGCCATCGGGCGGCATGCGGTGGTTCATCCGGCCCGGCAGATCGCGGATTTCGGGGTAAAGCGTGCCCCCCATCGCCACGTTCACTTCCTGAAAGCCACGGCAGATGCCAAAGAACGGCTGCCCACGGTCAACACAGGCGCGCACAAGCGGCAAGGCAATGGCATCGCGGCACCGGTCGAAATCGCCATGGGCGGGGGTTTCATCCTCTCCATACTCTTGCGGATGCACATTGGGCCGCCCGCCTGTCAGCAAAAAGCCATCGCACAGGTCAAGCAATTCGGGCACCGAGACATAGCGCGGATCAGAGGGAATGATGATCGGCATGCAGTCGGCCACCTCGGCCACCGCCTCGGAATTCATGGTGCCCCCGGCATGCACCGGGTAGCTTTCGTTCAGAAGGTTCATGTTGCCGATGATGCCGACAACCGGGCGTTTGCGAAAAGCAGTCATGAGAAGGGGCGCGTCTTGTGATCCATGGGGGGAATCTAGGACGAATTGGCCCCAAGGTATAGTCTGCAGCCGCGCACACTGGCCCCGCAGCGGGAAAAGGTGCCTCTTTTCCGGGCGGTTCGGGCCAGAACGGGGGATGCTGCGATCAAGCAGGCGTGATTTGCCCTCCTGTTGGGGGAAGGTTTGATGGATTTGGTGCAACACCCTGGAGGATGACATGAAACCTGCCCTGATCCTTGCCCTTCTTGGCGCACTGGCCCTGCCTGCCGTGGCCCTGCCCGCCCTGGCGCAGATGGCCGACCATTCGGGCCATGCAGGCCACACCATGGCTGGCACCGAAAGCCCCGCCACCATCGCCTTTATGGAGGCCAATGCCGCCATGCATGCGGATATGGCGATCGACTATACCGGCAATGCCGATGTCGATTTCATCAAGGGCATGATCCCGCATCATCAGGGGGCCGTGGCCATGGCCCAGATCGTGCTGGAGCATGGCACCGACCCCGAAGTGCGCAAACTGGCCGAAGGCATTGTCGCCGCACAAGAGGCCGAAATCGCCTGGATGCAGGATTGGCTGGCCAAGAACGGCCAGTAACAAGGACGCGCGGGCGCGCTCCCCTTGAACGCGGGCGGGGGGCCCTTATCTGGGGCGGTGTGACAGGGCAAAGCCGGAGCGTTCCGCCCCGGATGCCACCGCCCCGGATGCCCGACCATGAGCGCCCCGCCTGAGCTGACGCCCCCCGCTGCCGATCTGCCCAGCCCGTCTGGTGCCCCGCTGCGGTTGTCTGAATTGTTGCGCCAGATCGCCGAAGACCAAAGCCGCGAGCGCATCAGCCTCGAGGACTTGCTGGTGGTGATGAAGGCGCGGGCCTTTGGCGCGCTGCTGCTGGTCTTTGCCTTTCCCAACATCCTGCCGTCGCCGCCCGGTCTGGCGGGGGTGCTGGGGTTGCCGCTGCTGTTTCTGGCCAGCCAGATGATGCTGGGCCAAAGCCCGTGGCTGCCCCGGTTCATCGCCAAAAGATCTCTGCCGCGCGGCACGTTTCAGGCGATGGTCACACGCGCCACGCCCTGGCTGCACCGGGCCGAGCGGTTGCTGCGGGTGCGGTTGCAGCCGCTGGCCTCGGCCCCGGCGCAACGGGTGCTGGGGGGCTTTGTGCTGGTTTTGGCGGTGGCCTTGGCGCTGCCCATTCCCTTTGCCAACATGGCCCCGGCGGTGGCGATCTGCATCATTGGCCTGGGTATTCTGGAACGGGATGGCTTGTCTGTTCTGGTGGGGGCCATCGCCGGGTTGGCGGCGCTGACCTATGTTTCGGCCCTGGGCTATGCGCTGGTGAAATCGGCGCTGTTCGTGTTGATGAACACGTTTTAGGCCGCCCCTTGCGCGATCGCGGTTGCTGCCGCCTCCAGCGCGCCGGGGCCGTGGGCGATGTTCAGGGCCTGAAGGCCAGCCTGCATGGTGGCCAATACGCCCAAGGTCATATGAGCATTCACATGGCCCATATGCGCCACCCGCAAAAACCCGTGCCACGCCGGATCGGAAGGCAGCGCCATGCCCAGACCGATGCCCAGGGTAACGCCGGCCTTATGCTCGGTCCATTCGCGCAGGCGGGTGGCATCGGGCGCGCCCAGACGGGCCGCAGTCACCGCGCAGGACCGATAGGCCGGATCGGCCACGTTCAGCGCAATGCGGGGGTTGCCCGCGCCCCAGGCGTCAAAGGCCGCCCAGACCGCGCGGGCCAGCACCCGGTGGCGCGCCCAGATGTTGTCCAGCCCTTCTTCGTGCAGGATCATGGTCAGCGCCTCACGCAGGCCAAAAAGGTGATGCGTGGGCGCGGTGCCCGCCCAATATTGCCAGAACTCGGCAGGCTCGGCCCTTGGCCCCCAATTCCAATAGGGGCTGCGCAGATCAGACCCCAGACTGCGCTGGCGGGCCTTTTCGGAAAACCAGACAAAGCCCATGCCCGGCGGTGTCATCAGGCCCTTTTGGCTGGCCGCCACCGTCAGGTCGATGCCCCAATCATCCATCCGATATTCATCACAGCCCAGCGAGGCGATGCAATCGACGCAAAGAAGTGCGGGGTGGTTGGCCGCATCCATGGCCGCGCGCAGGGCCGGGATATCGGTCTTGACGGAACTGGAGGTATCGACATGGGTCACCAGAATGGCCTTGATCTTGCCCGTGGGATCGGCGCGCAGGCGGTCTTCGACGCGGGTCATGTCAACGGGCGAGGATGTGCCGAAATCCATGATCTCGACCTGCACCCCCATGGCGCGCGCGCTTTCGGCCCAGCCGATGCCAAACCGGCCGGTGGACAGCACCAGCGCCTGATCGCCCCGGCTGAACAGATTGGCATTCGCGGCCTCCCACGCGCCATGGCCATTGGCGATATAGGCCGCGACATGCTGGGTGGTGCCAGCCACGGCCCGCAGATCGGGCCACATCTCGGCCACCATCTGGGTCAGATCACCCGCATAGATATTGGGCGCGGCCCGATGCATGGCGTTCAGCACCCGGTCGGGCATCACCGACGGCCCCGGAATGGCCAGATAGGGGCGGCCGCGTGACAGATCGGCCTTGGGCGGAGTGGGCTGGGACATGGGGGCCTCGGATTGCATCTGATGCGCTATGGCTAGGCCCGGCTTTGGCCCGCGTCAATCCGCCTTGCCTTGCGATTGGGCTGACTTTTGCGCTAGATCGTGGCGCGGGCGATTTCGCCGCAGAGCAACGGCAAAGGGCTTTCCTTGACGACGCACAATTCCCTTGAAGAACAGGATGCCATCCCACCGCAGGGGTCGCTGGCGCTGTGGTTCTGGCACCGCTATCTGCGCGGCAAACTGGGGCTTTTGGGGCTGACCTTTGGGGTCATGGTGATCGAGGGATCTACCCTTGGCGCGCTGTCGTATATGCTGGAGCCGTTGTTCGACAAGGTTTTTGCCGCTGGCGGTACGGCGGCGCTGTGGCCCGTGGGGATGCTTATTCTGGGCCTGTTTGCCCTGCGCGGTGTGACCTCTTTGGTGTCAAAATCGCTGATGGCGCATATCAGCCAGACCATCGCCGCCGCCATGCAGACCGACCTGTTGCGCCATTTGCTGACGCTGGATCTGAAGTTCTTTCAATCCACCTCGCCCGGGCAACTGATCGAGCGGGTGCAGGGCGATACGCTGGCGGTGCAGGGCATCTGGATCACGCTGGTGGCCGGGCTGGGGCGGGATGTGATTTCGCTGATCGGCCTGATGGCTGTGGCGATCTCGATTGATCCGATCTGGACGCTGGCGGCCGTGATGGGCACACCTTTGCTGATCGTGCCTGCGGCGGTGCTGCGCACCTATCTGGTGCGCAAGGCGCGACTGGCGCGGCAGCAGGCGGGCGACAGGGCCACGCGGCTGGACGAGATTTTCCACGGCATCCAGGCGGTCAAGCTGAACCGGATGGAGGCGCATCAGGAAGATCGGTTCAGCGCCATTCTGCGCCGGATTGTCCGCGCCGAAACGCGGGCCGCCGCAGGGCGCGCGGTGCTGCCGTCGCTGGTTGATCTGGTGACCGGCCTTGGGTTTCTGGCGGTGCTGATCCTGGGCGGGCGTGAAGTGGCCGAAGGCACGCGCACCACTGGTGAATTCATGTCGTTCTTTACCGCCATGGTGCTGACCTTTCAGCCGATCCGGCGGTTGGGGGAGTTGGCGGGGCTGTGGCAGGTGGCCTCGGCCAGCCTGCACCGGATTGTGGCGCTGCACGCCCTGCACCCGGCGCAAAACCGGCCCAGCACAAGCCCGGCCCTGCCCAAGGATCTGCCGCCGGACCTGGCCTTTCATGCCGTTGACTTTGGCTATGGCGAGGCGCGGGTGCTGAACGGCTTGAGCTTTACCGCCCAGGCCGGCAAGGTGACGGCGCTGGTCGGGCCTTCGGGGGCGGGGAAATCCACTGTGTTTCACTTGCTGACCGGCCTGTCTGACCCCGGTGCCGGAGAGGTGACGATTGGCGGCATCGCCTCGACCCAGATGGCGCTGGCCGATCAGCGCGATCTGTTCGCCACGGTCACGCAGGATTCTGCCCTGTTTGATGAACCGCTGCGCGACAACCTGACCGTGGGGCGCGCAGGCTTGAGCGATGAGCAGATCTGGGCCGCGCTGGCCACGGCGCAGGCGCGCGATTTCGTGCAGGCCCTGCCGCAGGGGCTGGACACGCCCGTGGGGCCGCGCGGGGCCACCCTGTCGGGTGGGCAACGCCAGCGCATCGCCATCGCCCGCGCGTTGCTGCGGGACGCGCCTGTGCTGCTGCTGGATGAGGCCACCAGCGCGCTTGACGCGGCCTCGGAACAGGCGCTGACGCTGGCCCTGGAAACCGCTGGCCGGGGGCGCACCACTTTGGTCATTGCGCATCGGCTGGCCACGATCCGCAATGCCGACCAGATCGTGGTCATGGATGCTGGCCGCGTGGTGGAAACCGGAACGAATGAGACCTTGCTGGCCAAGGGCGGGCTGTATGCCCGGCTGTATGCGCTGCAATTTCAGGATCAGGAGGCTGAGGCATGACGGGCGAAACCGCGACCGACCGCGTGGTCTGGCGGGTGACCGGGGCAGACCGGTTCACCTTTTTGCAAGGTCTGGTCAGCAATGATGTGTTGCCGCTGGCCAAGGCACCCGGAATTCGGTGGGCCGCACTGTTGACACCGCAGGGCAAGTATCTGGCCGATTTCTTCGTGATCCGCCGCGCCGACAGCGACGATCTGCTGATCGACATTGCCGCCCCCTTGGCGGCAGATACGCTGAAGCGGCTTGGCCTGTATCGGTTGCGCGCCGATGTGCAGATCACCCCCTGTGACCTGCCCGTGACGCGCGGCCTTGGCCCCTGCCCTGCGCAGGGCTTTGACGACCCCCGCCACCCGGCCTTGGGCTGGCGCGGCTATGGTCTGGCCCCGGATGTGGCGGGTGGGCCACCCTTGATTGACTGGGATGCCATCCGCGTGGCCCATGCCATTCCCGAATCCGGCATCGAACTGGTGCCGAATGACACCTATCTGCTGGAAGCGGGGTTCGAGCGGCTGCATGGCGTGGATTTCCGCAAGGGCTGCTATGTTGGCCAAGAGGTGACGGCGCGGATGAAGCACAAGACCGAGTTGCGCAAGGGCCTGATCACCCTTGGCATCGCGGGCAGCGCCCCGCCGGGCACGGTGATTGCCGCCGATGGCAAGGATGCGGGCGTTTTATTCACCCAAAGCAACGGCTTGGCACTGGCGCACCTGCGGTTTGACCGGCTGGCAGCCCCCCTGACGGCGGGGGATGCGCGGCTGTGGGCCCTGCCCGAGGCACAGTGACGTTACGTCGCGGCAATTCCTGACCAATCGGTTGAAATTTTACCCATCGCCCCCATATTTCGTTTACGTTAGCGTCGAAACCTAACTAGATCCTGTGGCACGCCGCGCCAAGCCATGCACCAGACGCATGGCGACTATGCAAAAGGGGCAATGCCGAATCGGTTCGAAACGTATAGGTTCCGCCAACACTAGAAAACACAAGAGCACAAAATCAAGGACTGCCACATGACGGGTTTCGTTGACAGCACCGCTTTCAATTTTGAACAGGGCCAGCGCGCACGCAAGCTTTTTGCCGCCGTGGTTCTGGCTGCGCTCGACGATGCCATCGCCGACGACAAGAAATATGGCAACGGCCCCGAGCAGATTGCCCGCTGGGCACGGTCGCGCGATGGGCGCGAAGTGCTGTCCTGCGCCGGGATCGACCCGAATGAGCGCGTTGTCAAAGGCCTGATGGAATTTGTCTCCAAGGGCATCCGCACCTCGGTGGCGCTGTCGCGCGAAGAATCCGAGCGTCGCAATGCGCTGGAAGCCGAGATGGGCGAAGCCGCCTGATCTGATCGGCACCGACCAATGCCTGACGCGCCCCTTGGGGCGCGTTTTCTTTTCAGGGCTGGGTGTTTGGCGTGGTGGGCGCCCTATTCAAAGTCGCGCACGGCCATGGCCCGCGCGATTTCTGCCCGCACCAGCTTGCGCACATTGCGGGTGATCCGCTCGCCCAGACTGCCGGCCAGCTCTTCGCGGATGATGTCGCGCACCAGATCGCGCAGCACCTCTTCGTCAAAGCTGGCCTCTGCTTCGGAAAACATGCTTGCCGCTTCTTCGGGGATCTCACGCTCCAGCGATGCGCGCACCTCTGCCTCGGCAGCATCGGCCCAATCATCGCTGGGGGGCGCCACAGTGCGGCGGGGGGCGGCGACAGGTTCGGCCACCTCTTCCGCCTCGTCCAGATCATACTCCGGCTCTGGTGCTGCCCCGGCCTCATCTGCAAAGCCGGGTGGGGCCGTATCAAGGAAGGTGGAGGGCGGGCCGTCAAGATCTTCCCCGGTCGCGCGGAAATGCAGGCGCGCATGGGGGCCGGCGTCGTGGTCGCGGGCGGCATCATCCCAAGCGGGGGGGTCGCCCACGGGCGATTCCCAATCTTCGTCATCATCACCGACCGCCGCCCCCAGACGCGAGACCATATCGGCCGGATCAGGCGACCGGTCAGCCAAGGCGGCCTGGCTGTCGTCAGTGATCGCGTCTGCCGGGGCCGCGGCGGCCTCGGCAGCGTCATCCACCACGCGCAGGGCCGGGGTCAGCAGCAGTTTGCTTGCTGGGGCCGCTTGCGGGCTTGGTTCAGGCGAATCTGGCGCAGGCGCAGTTGTCGCGGTTGTGTCGGGCTTGGGTGCAGGATGGGGAGAGGGCCGCAAATCTTCGGACACCAAACGGCGGATAGAGGAGAGAACATCCTCGATCTCATGCGTGCTCATCGGTTCAGACATCACATCCTGCCCATGGTTTGCGCCGGTCGTTGCGATGGAAAGCCCGCTTCGCCGGTCTGGTTACATCCAGTCTAATGAACAAAGCGCCAATTCACAAGGAATTGGCGCATTTGCGTTAACGAAGCTGTCACAGTCCCACGGGGGGCGTGTCAGTTGCCGATCTTGCCCATGATGCGATCCAAAGCCTTGCCTTGGGCCGAATGGACGGGGGCATTCTTGACGGCGTTGTAATATTGGGCCGGGTCATAGGTGGGGATGCCAAGGCCAAGATGTTCCACCGTCAGCAAACCCATGGTCTGCAAGACAGCATAGACACCCAGATAGCGCTGCGCCTCGGCCTCGATCCGGGTGACGCGGGCATCCAGCAATTCCTGCTCGGCATTCAGCACGTCGATTGTGGTGCGGGCGCCAAGGCTGGCCTCTTCGCGCACACCGTCAAAGGCGGTCTGGGCCGCGGCGATCTGGCGATCCCCGGCCTGCACCTGCGCATTGGCCATGGCAAGGCCCGCCCAGGCGCTGCCCACCGCCTCAGAGATCGACACAACGGCTTGTTGCAAATCAGCCCGCGCGCCATCGCGGTTGGCAATCGCCTGCCGCAGGCCCGAGGCCTTGGCACCACCCGAATACAGTTCCTGATTCAGGCTTAGGCCAAAGCTTTGCTCATTCGTGCCATCGCTGTTCTTGCTGGCCGACACACTGCCCGACAAGGTGGGCATGAAATTGGCCTTTGCGGCATCAATGGCCAGTTCACGAATGGTCACACCGCGCTGCGCCTGCAAGATCGACGGATGGGTTTTCAGCGCCACCGATTGCGCGGCCTCCATCGACTTGGGCAATCCGGGGGCGCGCGGCAGGCTTTTCAGGCTGCCAGGATAGGCCCCGGTGGCGGCGCGATAGGCTTCGCGGGCGATCATCAGATCGCCTTCGGCCACGGCAAGCGCTGCACGGGCAGCCGCCAAGCGGGCCTCGGCAATCGAGACATCGGTGCGGGTGACTTCGCCCACTTCAAACCGGTCTTGGGCTGCGCGCAATTCCTGCGTCACCAGACGCACGTTCGACTGGCGCAGGCTGACGATCTGGCCTTTGACCTGCACATCGACATAAGACGACACGGCATCATACAGCACCTGCTGCTCGACCGAGCGCAGCGCCTCACGCGTGGCAAGGACGGTTTCCTTAAGCAAGGTGATGTTCAGGTTCCGGCGCCCGAAATCATAGACCATCATGCTGGCCGACAGTTCAAAGGTGCTGGCCCAGGCGTCAAAGAACGGCCCGTTGTTGGTGGATTGGGCCCGCCCCCAGCCCGAGGTCAGGGTGTATTCGACCACCGGGCGCAAGGTGGCCACCGCTTGGGCCACATCTTCATCCGCGGCACGCAGGACGGCGGCCTGTTTGTCCAACAGGTTGGAATTGCGATAGGCCGCAATGAATGCATCGGTCAGCGTTTCTGCCTGTGCCATCGGGGCCGAGATCACAATCGCCGCAGCCATGGTCATGCCAAGAATAGTGCGCATTCAATGTCTTCCTTGTTTCGCTGGCAGCCCATCCGATTGTGCGGGATGCCAGCCCTTGACGTGCCGCCGGGCCTTAGGCCCGGCGCATCTGGTTACAGCGCAAAGGCCCGTTCCGCCGCAAAGCCCGGCAAGACCGGGGCCGACGCGTTAAAGGCAAAGCGCCAGTCCACGCGGCCATCGCGCTTGTGGCCGATCCGAACCGCGCCCAACTGGCCTTCCATGAACAGCGCACCGATCCGGCCACCGTCTTTCAACTGATCCAGCAAAGCCTGCGGCACGGTTTCAACCGCGCCTTGCAGAATGATCACATCATAGGGGCCGTGCTTTGCCGCGCCCGCCACCAGGGGGCCGACGACGACAGCGGCGTTATCAACGGATTCCGCAGACAGCAGGCTTTGCGCCTCAGAGGCCATGGCTTCGTCTTCCTCGACCGCCACCACTGCTTCGGCCAGACGAGCGATCACGGCGGTGGAATAGCCAAGCGCGCAGCCCAGATCCAGCACTGTCTCGCTGGGCTGAATATCCAGCGCATCCAGCGTTTTGGCCAAGGTGCGCGCCTCTAGCACGACGCGACCGCCGCCCAGTACGATGTTTTCGCCCATATAGGCAGCCTCACGCAGGCTGCGGGGCACATAAACCTCACGCGGGACAGACAGCATGGCCTCGATGATGGGGAACTTGGTCACATCAGAGGGGCGCACCTGGGTGTCAACCATCATCACGCGGCGGGTGGCGAAGTCGGTCATGTCTGAACTCTTCAGTCTAGTTCCGGTCTCTTTCGTCTTGCCACATTCAGCAGGCCGGGGCAACGGGACAAAGAGGCCACCCCGCCTGCGGCTTGCGCTTTTTCGACGCGGGGGCCACAGGCTGCCCAAATGCCGGGCATGCCCCTAGGGCGCGGCGCTGATCTGCAACGATGGCGACAGCACGGCAAAGGCCGCTTCGGCCCCGGCGGTCAGATCAAAGGTGCACAGCGCGCCCAGCGGCACATCGCGGCAGGGGCCGTTTTCATCCACCTCCCATTCGGGGGGGTTCAGAAACCAGACATCAGCGCCGTCGCCATCTGTGTCTTGAAAGAAGACAGCCGAAACAGACGTGGCCACAGTGCCGTCACCTTCGTCGAACCGATAGGGTTCTTCGGCGGCCCAGCCCCGTGGCAGGCTGAAGGCAAGGCCGGTCGCAGGGTCTTGAAAGGCGCACAGATCCTGATCGGCACACCGATAGGGAATGACGGCGGAAAACGACAGGGCGGGCACTTCATAGGCCTGCTGCGTTTCGGCGGTGATGGTCACCTCCAACTCAAACAGATCGGCTTCGGAAAAGGCCGAAACGATATAGGGGCCGGGTTCCAGCGTCACGGTCCAGGGGCCGGGTCTGGTTTCCGGCTCCATCACCATGGCTTGCAGCACATCGGCATCGGCGGGCAGGTTCATCGGCGTGGCGGCCCATGAGACGCCAAGGGCACTGTGTTCAGGGGGCAGCGAGAAGGTGACCTGCACCTCTTGTGCCCCTGCCATCCGTGCCACCATAGCAAAGGCAAACACCGCCGCCGCCAGAACCCGCATCGTCTATGCCCCCAGAATCTGATCCGTTCGCGCAGGCCCCGATTTCGCCGGGCCGCTGGCCCATGTCATGGCACGTTTCCCCAGCTCTTGGAACTTGCCAGATGCACGTGACAGCTTTTCTTCCCACGCGGGGTTGGGCACCTGGCCTTGGGTGAGCTTGAAAAACACCTGCATCATGCAGGCGACGGCAAAGGGTTCGATCACCGCAGCCTTGATTGCCCAGGCCAGCACGATGGCAAAGACCACCCCGCCTGCCGACATCTGGCCCGGCATGGCCCAGGCCAAAGCGGCGGCAGGGGCCAGCATGACCAGAAACACAGCCAGCGACAGGCCCCAGACGATGGCGGTCAGCCACGCGGCATTGACCAGCATGGGCCGGGCATTCTGGCCATAAAGCACCAGCGCCTGTTGCGCCCCCTGCCAGGGGTTCTGCACCTTGCGCGCGATAAGATGGGCCAGGATCACCTCATCCACCAGCCCGACGGCCAGCCGCAGATAGGCCCGCACCAGCGCCATCAGCCGGTCAAGGCCCGGAACGGGAAGGATCGACAACAGCCCTTGCATCAGCCCCGTCACCGCCAGCACGACACCATGCACCAGCCGATCCAGACCGAACAGGGCGTTGGCGGTGCCAAAGCGGGCCGCGACGACCTGCCGGGCATGGGCGATCTGCGCCCGGCCTGCGGGGATGTCGCGGCCCTGCATCAATTCGACCATCACCGCAATATGCCCGGCCTTGACAATATACAGCAGCCAGTCGCGGAAAAAGAACACGATCCCAGCCGTCAGGCCAAATCCACCGATCGCGCCCCATGCGGTGGATTGCGCCTGGAAGTCAGCATCCCCAAAGCCACCGACGCCATAGCCCACCCCTGCCCCGGTGCCCGTGGCCAGGATCAGCGCAAGGGCGATGCCGAAATAGACGACAGCCCGGAACAGAACAAAGGGCGCGGTGCGCCGCAGCAAGCCCAGTGATTGACCAATCGAGAAATCCCACATCTGCACACCCCAGTTGACCTATGGCCACCAGAGTTCCCGCAACGAGCCGCTGTAGCAAGTCTTCTTTCCCTTGCGTCAGGTAGGGTATCCCCCACCCCTGCGCCTAGGCCCGGTTCAGACGCAGAACCGAGGCATTCAGCGCCGCCGCGATGGTCACCCACAGCAGATAGGGCAGCATCAGCAGACCGGCGACCAGATCCAGGCGCAAGAACTGCACCGTCGTCGCCGCCACGGCCAGCCACAACAGCACGATGATCACCAGCCCCGCCCGCATCCGGTGCAGGCCGAAAAAGACCGGGGTCCACAGGGTGTTCAGCGCGATCTGCACAGCCCACAGCGCCAGCGCAAGGGCCACGGGCGCACCGGCCGTTGCAGCCTGCGCACCGATCCGGCTGGCGGCATAGGACATGGCCAGATACAGCACCGTCCAGACAATGGGAAACACCAGCGGCGGCGGTGTCCACCATGGTTTGGTCAGGCCGTCATACCACGCACCCGGCGCAAACAGCGCCCCCGTCGAGGCCGCCGCAACGCAGGCGGCCAGAAAAGCCAGAAACAGAACGACATCCATGGGGCACCTGCCTGTAAGTTCAGTGGTGGTGATCTGTCAAAGCGGGCTTGGGCGCAAGCCCCGCCTAGCCCTTGCTGGCCAAAGTGCCGCCAAAGATGCGGTCCATATGCTGGGACAGATAGATGCGCAGCCAGGGCGTAAAGCGTGCGGGCTGGCGCAGGGCCTGGGCCGCCAGATCGTAAACATCGACCCAAGCGGTTTCCACAACCTCATCAGGGTTCAGATCCAGCCGCAGGTCTGGCCCCGCCTCGGCCACGAACAGATCGACCAATTCATGCTCGATCAGCCCGGCCCCCACATCGGCGCGGTATTCGATGCGGTCAACAAACGACGGAAACAGCCCGGTGATCCCCAATTCTTCGCGCAGACGGCGCACGGCGCAGGTGGCGGGGTCTTCGTCCCAGCGTGGATGGGTGCAGCAGGTGTTCGCCCACAGACCCGGCGTGTGGTATTTCGTCAGCGCCCGGCGCTGGATCAGCAGGCGGGTGCCATCCAGCACAAAGACCGACACGGCCTTGTGGCGCAGGCCCCGGCGATGCACGTCCAGCTTGTCAACGCGCGTCAGGCGGCCGTCAACCCATGCCGGGATCGTTTCATCCTGTGTCACCACACCACCCATGCGCCCCACTTTCCGTGCCAGACCGGGTGTCAAAGCGACCCCGAGCCCGTGTTCATAAAGACCAACGAGGCATAAGGGAATGCCACTGCGTGATGACCGGCATGCCCTTGCGCACGGGGCCACTGTGGCAAAACCGGTGCCCTTTGTCGCCTGCCGCAATGTCGCGGCTAGACCGATACCGTCGCGCGCAGGGTGTCTTTGGCAAGGGCAGTCTTTGCGCCCTCCAACTCCACCGCGCCACGTTTCAGCACATAGAACTGGTCTGCCAGCCCATAGGCAAAGTCGAAATACTGCTCGACCAGAATGATCGCCATATCGCCTTTGGATTTCAGATAGTCGATCACCCGCCCGATCTGCTGAATGATATTGGGCTGGATGCCCTCGGTCGGTTCATCCATCAACAGCACTTTGGGCTGCATGATCATCGCGCGGGCAATCGCCAGTTGCTGCTGCTGCCCGCCCGACAGATCACCGCCCCGGCGCTGGCCCATGTCTTTCAGCACGGGAAACAGATCATAGATTTCATCCGGGATGCGGTGCTGCGACCGGGGCAGCAAGGCAAAGGCGGTTTGCATGTTTTCCGTGACCGTCAGCAAGGGAAAGATCATGCGGCCCTGCGGCACCACGGCAAGGCCACGGCGCGCCATGGCCTGGGGCGGGCAGACCGGCACGTCTTGCCCATCCATCCGCACCCGCCCGCCCGACCGCGGATGGCTGCCCGCCAGCGCCTTGAGCAGCGAGGTCTTGCCCACACCATTGGTGCCCATGATGCAGGTCACCTCGCCCGCCCTGGCCTGCATGGAAATGCCGTGCAGGATTTGGCTGCCGCCGTAATGCAGGGTCAGGTTTTCGGTTTCGATCATGGCCTAGCGTCCCAGATAGACGTCGATGACGTCGGGGTTTTTCGTCACATGGTCCAAGCTGCCCTCGGCCAGCACCCGGCCTTCGTGCAGCACGGTCACCTTGCAATTCAGCCGCCGCACGAAATCCATATCGTGTTCCACCACCACAACGGCACGGCTGCGGGCCAGATCAACCAACAGCGCGGTGGTGTGCTCGCGTTCCGCCAAGGTCATGCCGGCGGCTGGTTCGTCCACCAGCAAAAGACGCGGTTCCTGCGCCAGCAGCATGCCGATTTCCAGCCATTGCTTTTGCCCATGGCTTAATTCGCCCGACAGGCGCGGCAGGGCATCGGCCAGACCCACCTCCTCGGCCAGGGCCTGCACCCTGTCGTGATCGGCGGGTTTGGGCCGCCACAGCAGCACGGCAAAGGGGTTGCGCGCGGCCCGAAGCGCCATCATCAGATTTTCGGCAACGGTCTGATCTTCAAACACCGTGGGGCGCTGAAACTTGCGCCCGATGCCTGCGCGGGCAATCTGTGCCTCGGTCATCTTAAGCAGGGATTGCGAATAATCGCCCCACAGCACCCGGCCTTCATCGGGGCGGGTCTTGCCGGTGACAATATCCATGAATGTGGTCTTGCCTGCCCCATTCGGCCCGATGATCGCCCGCAGTTCCGCAGGACCGATGGAAAAGGACAGGTTGTTGATCGCCCGAAAGCCATCAAAGGTGACAGACACGCCAGAGACTTCGAGAAGCGATGTCATTTGCGGCTCTCCCGTTCCATCAGGGCGCCGTCATCTGGGCCAAGCGGGGCGCCCTTGCGGTCGGCGGTGCGGATGCGGGCCAGCGCATCGACCAGACCGCCGATCCCCTTGGGGGCAAAAAGCGTGACCAGAACGAACGACAGGCCCAGAAGGATCAGCCACCAGTCAACCCAGTTCACGGTGTAAAAACCAAGGTCGATGGCCGACGCCCGCCCCCCGGTGAACCATGATGACAACAGCGACACGAAGGCCGCACCGATGACCGCGCCGTAAAGCCGCCCGCGCCCCCCGATCGCCACCCAGACCGCCAGATAGATACTGGCAATCGGCGCAAGCTCGGCCGGGTTGATGATGCCGGCCTGGGGATAGTAGAGCGCGCCCGCGATGGCGGCGATGATGGCTGTCAGGGTGAACAGGAACAGCTTGTAGCCTTCGACCGAATAGCCAAGAAACCGGACACGCTGTTCATCATCACGAATGGCACGAATGACCGAGCCGAACTTGCCCGACACAAGCCAGGCCAGCAAAAGATAGACCGCCCCCAGCGCCGCAGCCGACGCCCAGAGGAACCAGACCGACAGACGGTCTTGCCCCACCTGCCCCAGCCCCGGAATGTTTTGCAGCCCCGACAGCCCGTTGTTGCCGCGCAGGCCGGAATCGTTTTGAAAAAGCCACAGCGCCAGCGCCAGCGTCATCGCCTGTGTCAGGATCGACAGATACACCCCCGTCACCCGGCTGCGAAAGGCCAGCCAGCCAAAGACCAGCGCCAGAAGGCCGGGCACCGCGACGACCAGAAAAAGCTGGATCGGCAGTGAATGGGCAAAAGCCCAGACCGGCGGCAATTCCGATGCCCCGACCACACCAAAGATCTGCCCGGCAATGCCGTTGCGGATCTCTTCGACCGTGGGGGGCAAGGACTCGTTCGACAGGGCCGCCAGCACGATGTCTTCGGTGCGGGCATACATCAGCCACATGCCGATCATATAGCCGCCAATGGCGAAAAACGCCATGTGGCCCAAGGACAAGATCCCCGCATAGCCCCAGATCAGATCCATCGCGAGGGCGACAAGGCACAGGCACAGCGTCTTGCCCAGGGTCTTGACGAAAGAGGTGGAGAGGAAGGCCACGCCGTAAGCCTCGGACAACAGGGTGACGCCGAGGGTGAAGAGGGCAAGCGTGGCAAGGAAGATCAGCACCGACGGGTTGCGGGCGAGAAAGGGCTTTGTCATCGCGTGACCCCGCCCGGGGCGGGGGTTTCACACCCCCGCACCCCCGTGGAGTATTTGGGCCAAGATGAAGGCGGGACATGCCGTGAAGAGGGGATGAGCATGGTCAATCTCCTGCCGCGCGGCCCTTGAGGGCGATGATGCCCCGGGGGCGGAACTGGATGAAGAGGATGATGAAGAGGATCATGTAGGTTTGCGCGGCGAGGGTGTTGGATGGGTTGAGCCATTCGATCCCCTTTTGCAGGCCGCCGATCATCAGCGCCCCGGCAAGCGTGCCCCAGATATTGCCGACACCGCCGACCACCACGGTCATGAAGCTTTGCACGATGTAATCGCTGCCCAACTCTGACGTGACCTTGGCAAAGAGCCCGATGGCGACGCCCGCCACCCCCGCGATGCCCGAGCCAAGGCCGAAGGTCAGCATGTTGATCCGGTCGGGGTTGATGCCCATGGAGGCGGCCATGCCGGGGTTTTGCGTGACCGCCCGCACCTCGAGCCCGAGGCGGGTGCGTTGCATCAGCCACAGGAACAACAGCAGGAAGGCCAGGGCCAGCACGAAGATCGCGATGCGGATGTAGCTGATCGAGACGACATCGTTGAAGCTGAGCGCCCCATCCAGCCAGGACGGGGCCGTGAGGGGCCGGGCCTGGGTGCCGAAGATGTTTTTGGCCAATTGTTGCAGGGCAATCGAGATGCCAAAGGTGGCCAGCAGGGTTTCAAGCGGGCGTTTGTAGAGATGGCGGATCACCAGACGTTCCATCGCGACGCCGGCGGCAAAGGTGACGGCAAAGGCCAATGGCAGGGCGATGAGGATGGAGAGGGTGTAATTGGTGATGAAAAGCTGAACCACATAGCCGGTATAGGCCCCCATCATGATGAATTCGCCATGCGCCATGTTGATGACCCGCATCACGCCAAAGGTGATGGCAAGGCCGATGGCCGCGAGAAAGTAGATCGAGGCGAGCGACAGGGCATCGAGGGCCAGATCGACGGTTTGCATCGCGCCAAGCTTGACCTCGATGCCCGTCAGGGCGGTGCGGGCGGCGGATGTGACGGCGGCATCCGGCTCGGCATAGGTTTCGTAAAAGTCATGCGCCGCGACGGCGGCCGATACCTCGTCATCGGTGGCGGCGAGGGGAACGGTGCCCGCAGCTTCGAGCGCGGAATAGGCGCGGTCGCGGGCGGCGGGGGTGTTCAATTGCGCCACCGGGATGCCGGCCACCTGATCTTGGACGATATTGGCCACAAGGGCCGCTTTCAACTCGGCCCGCGTCAGACGGGCGGGGGCAAGATTGGTGGCGACCAGCAGATCATAGGCCTCGGCTTCGGACAGATCGCGGCCCGGCAGCAGGTTGCGTGCGACATTGCCCTGGGGCTGGGCCCCGGCAGGCATGGCCCGCCGGGTGGTGACCAGCAGCGGGTTCAGCACGGCGCGCAGATCAAGCCCAAGATCGCCTGAAAAGCTTTCGATGGCGGTGATGCGCGCGGCGGAATCGGCATCAAAGCGCAGGGTCAAGAGCCGTTCAAGGCGCTGCTTTTGTGCAAGGATCGTTGCATCCGCCTCGGTCGCAAGCGAGGCGCGCAACGGGGCCAGATGGTCAGGCGAAGGATCGCGGGCGATGGCGGTCAGCGCGGCCTGACGCTGTATCGGATCAGGATCGGACAGCTGGAACTGCACCAGCGCCGTGGCGATCAGCCCCCGCACCCCGGCATTGGGGCGCAGCTCGGTGATCTCGGCCTTGGCGGCTTGCCCGGCTGCGGTGCCATCCAGGGCGCGCAAGGCATAGCCCTGGGCATTGGCGGTGATCAGAAAGAACTGCCCGTCGGTCTTGCGGATGCCAAGGCCCTTGTCGGCCCAGGCCATCAGGATCGTGGCGGCCTGTGGGTCGCCCGATGCCGCGAGGGCCGCGATCACTGGCCCGATCGTCGTGCGCGAGGCCTTTTCGACCAGGGCCTTGTTTTCGGACAGGATCTCGTCGGCCTGTTCGGCGGCTGCGACCATCGGCCAAAGCGCCACGCAACAGGCAAGAACAGCGGCAAGAAAAAGGCGCATGACGGCAGAACCCAAGGGAAAAGGAGGAAGCGGGCGGGGACAGTGCCCCCGCCCAAGGCCAGATCAGTAGTTCGACTTGATCTGCACGCAGGTCTTGGTTTCGGTGTTATACATCCCGCAATCAAGGGCGGCCCAATCCGACTCGAGCACCGCCGATTCCGGCAGGAAATCGGTCCAGGCGTCACCGGCCACCGGCTCGGTCTGGCTGATGATGTCAAACTGGCCATCGGCGCGGATTTCGCCAATCAGCACCGGCTTGGTCAGGTGGTGGTTGGGCAGCATCTTGGCGGTGCCACCGGTCAGGTTCGGCACCTCAAGGCCATACATGGCCGTGCGCACCGCATCGACATCGGTGGTGCCGGCCTTTTCGACCGCCTGAACCCACATGTTGAAGCCGATCACATGGGCCTCCATCGGGTCGTTGGTCACGCGGTTTTCACCGGCAAAGGCCTTCCACTTGGCGATGAATTCGGCATTGGCGGGGGTGTCGGCCGACTGAAAGTAGTTCCAGGCCGCAAGGTGGCCCACAAGGTTTGAGGTATCAAGGCCCGAGAGTTCTTCCTCGCCAACCGAGAAGGCGACAACCGGGATGTCATCGGCGGAAACGCCTGCCGCGGCGAGTTCTTTGTAAAAGCCAATGTTGGCATCGCCGTTGATGGTGGAAATCACGCCCACCTTCTTGCCATCGGCGCCCAGCGCCACGACATCGGCCACGATCTTGGACCAGTCGGAATGGCCAAAGGGCGTGTAGTTCACGAAGATATCTTCTTGCGCGATCCCCTTGGACGCCAGATAGCTTTCCAGAATGTTGTTCGTGGTGCGCGGATAGACATAGTCGGTGCCCAGCAGCGCAAACTTTTCGACACCCAGTTCTTCAAGGAAGTAATCGGTGGCGGGAATGGCCTGCTGGTTCGGCGCGGCGCCGGTGTAGAACACGTTTTTCGAGCTTTCCTCGCCCTCATATTGCACGGGGTAGAACAGCAGGCCGTTCAACTCCTCGATCACCGGCAGCACCGACTTGCGGCTGACGGATGTCCAGCAGCCGAACATCACATCGACATCCGACACGGTCAGCAATTCGCGTGCCTTTTCGGCAAACAACGGCCAGTCGCTGGCCGGGTCCACCACCACGGCCTCAAGCTGTTTGCCCAGAACGCCACCCTTGGCATTCTGTTCGGCAATCAGCATCAGCATGGTGTCTTTCAGCGTGGTTTCCGAAATCGCCATCGTGCCCGACAGCGAGTGCAGAACGCCCACCTTGATCGTGTCGTCCTGCGCCTGCGCCATGCCAGCCGACAGGGCCACGGCACCGGCCAGACACATTCCCTTGAACTGAGTCATTTTCATCCCTCTTTCGGGGCCACCCCAGACGACAGGCCTTTTCGCGCGCAAGGCGCGGGCCTATGGTCGGGTGGCAACTTTGGTTGCACCCCGTGCGGTGGGGGCGGACTTCCAGATCTTGGCCCCTGCCGCACATCCTGTTGTCGCAACGGGTCTTTGCCACGTCGCAATTGCAAGAGAAGCGGTCACGCCGCACTGCGGCAATCACCAGAGTGCGCTTTTCGGGGCGCGCCTTGGGTTGCCGGCCATATGCGCGCAAAAATCGGGCGAATGCGCAAAATTGATGCAGTTATTGATTGGCGCAAAGAGAATCATTTCGGCGTTTGATCAAAAAACAAACGAAACGGCGGCCGCCACGGGGGCAGCCGCCGGTGCGCAGGCGCGGTGCCGTTGCGTCAATCGCGCAGGGCCAACCCGCCATCGCGTTGCAGAAAGGCGATGATCTGGTCCAGCCCTTGGCCCTTGCGCAACTGGGCCATCACATAGGGCCTTGCGCCGCGCGCACGCTGTGTGTCTGCCTCCAGCAAGACCGGATCAACCCCGACATGCGGGGCCAGATCGGTCTTGTTCACCACCAACAGATCTGACCGCGTCACCCCCGGCCCCCGCTTGCGCGGAATATCCTGCCCGGCGGCGGTGTCGATGACATAGATCGTAAGGTCAGCCAGTTCGGGGCTGTAGGTCGCGGCCAGATTATCGCCCCCCGATTCAATCAAGATCAGGTCAAGATCGGGGTGCAAGGCGCGCAGATCGGCCACGGCTGCCAGATTGATGCTGGCATCTTCGCGGATGGCCGTATGCGGGCAGCCCCCGGTTTCAACGCCGCGGATGCGATCGGCAGGCAGCACTTGGGCGCGCAGCAGATATTCGGCATCTTCGCGGGTATAGATGTCATTGGTGATCACCGCCATCGAACAGCGGGCGGCCAGCGCGCGGGCCAGATGTTCGGTCAGCGTGGTCTTGCCCGCCCCCACCGGCCCGCCGATGCCAACGCGCAATGGTCCGTTTCCGCTCATGTTCTGAAAATCCTTACATCCATCGTTTCATGGGCCAGCGCCGCCATATCGGCCCCCAGGGCCGCTGTGCCCAGATCATCCAGCGTCCAGCCCGTGGCCTGCTGCGCCAGATCGGAAATCAGCGGGTGCAAGGCCGCCAAGGCCCCCTGCCCGGCCTCTTGCCCCAAGGGCATGAAGCGCATCGCAACCGACGCCAGATTGCTGGCAAAACTGTGCAGATACAGCCCAACCACCTGTTCAGGCGCAAGCCCCAGGGGGGCTGCTGCCTCTCCCACCGCCACCGGCAGGCAGCGCGCAGCCAGGTTGCGCCCTGTCAGGGCGGCCACGGTGCGGGCAAAGGCTGTGCCCTGATCCAGCGTTTCGCGCAGGCGTTCGGAACCGGGTTGCAAAGCGCGGGCCAGATCATCCAGCGCGGCGTGATCGGCATCGTCGCGCAAGGCCGCCACCAGCAAGATCGCATCCTGACGACCTGCGCCGAATTCCAGCACATCGGCCAGCCATTGGCGCAGCGCGGATTGCCCCTCCACCTCGCCCGCCGCTATGGCCGATTCCAACCCGTGCGAATAGGCAAAGCCCCCGGTCGGAAAGGCCGGGGACAACCACTGCACCAGTGTCAGCAGGCCCTGCGTCATGCCTCGGCATCATCCTCATCGGTTTCGGTTGGCCCGTGCGACGAATGGTGATGCACATGTTTGTGGCCGTGATGGCTGTGATCATGGTCATGCTTGCCGTGGTCGTGGCCCCCGTGATCATGCCCCCCATGGTCGTGCCCCATCGGGCGGCCCAGACCATAGGCCCCAAGTTCGGGCGTAAAGGGTTCTGACCCGGCCACCACCGTGGCCCCCAACTGCTCCAGCATCGCTTTCAGCACATGGTCCTGCCGGATCACCAGCCGCCCCGCCTCGATCTGGCAGGGCGTATGGCGGTTGCCGATATGCCAGGCCAGACGCGCCAGATCGGGGCCGGTCACGCTCAGCACCTCTTCCTCGGCGGCGATCACCTGAATGGCGCGGCCATCTTCCAGCCGAAAGCCCCAGTAAAGATCAAGGTTGGTCACCTCGGGCAGATCAACCAGAAAGCCTTCGTCATGCACGGTCACAAGCCGTTTGCGCCGAACGAGACGCTCTTCATAGGTCAGCACCACGCAATCATAGCATTCGGCGGGCGCTGTGGTCAGCAGGGTGTGGGCGGGGGCAAGGTCTTGGGTCATCTTGGCCTCAATGGGTGAAAAGATCGGCAAACAGCCATCGGGCCAGAGTGTCGCGCGACAGGCCCATGGCTGCAAGGGCAGGATCGGGCAAGGCGTAAAGCCGGGCAAATTGCGCCTCACGCGCGCGGCGCAAGGCATAGCCATTCAGGCCCGTTGCCTCGGTGGCAAAGAACAGGTCAAGCGCATGGGCGGCTTTGGGTGAGAGGGGCGAATTGGCGGGGCGCTGCATCACAAGGGCCTCCGTTGCGGTGGCAATATCCCTCCCAAAGGCCATGATAGCCCGGTTTTCCCCAAATCCAGCATCAAATTTACGCAGCACCCGCGCGCGGGCCACCATCCGCCGCCGCCTGCAAGGCGACAGGGCATCTTGGGGCATCGGGATGCACGATTGCTTAACCCTTATGCCGCAGCCTGACCGAACCCACCCCGCCAGCATGAGGCCCGCATGACCGAACCCAGACTTGCCGAAGAACTGTTGACCCTGCGCCGCCAGATCGCCCGGCTGAAGGCCCGCGAAGAAATGATCGAGGCGCGGTTGCAAAGCACCCCCGCGCTGCAGGGCGCGCTGCGGCCCGGATGGCCGATCCAGCGTTTGGCGCCCGGTGCGCACAAGGGGCATACCGCGCATTGACCAGCCCCTAGAACAGGAAATAGCGCTGCGCCAGCGGCAGTTCACTGGCAGGCTCGCAGGTCAGCAACACCCCGTCGGCCCGCACCTCATAGGTTTCGGGATCAACCGAGATTTCGGGCGTGGCGTCGTTCAGCACCATGTCACGCTTGCCGATGCCGCGTGTGCCCTGCACCGCAAGGGTTGATTTCGCCAGACCCAGTTTGCCCGCGATATCATCATCCTGCGCGGCCTGACTGACAAAGGTCACCGCGTTGCGTTCCACACTGCGGCCATAGGCCCCGAACATCGGGCGGGTGTGCACGGGCTGTGGCGTGGGAATGCTGGCATTGGGGTCGCCCATCTGCGCCACAACGATGCAACCGCCCAGCAGCACCATTTCGGGCTTTGCCCCAAAAAAGGCGGGCGACCACAGCACCAGATCGGCGCGCTTGCCTTCGGCGATGCTGCCCACATGCTGCGAAATGCCATGCACGATGGCCGGGTTGATGGTGTATTTCGCGATATAGCGGCGCACCCGCAGGTTGTCATTCTCGCCCTGCTCGCCCTCCAGCCTGCCGCGCTGAACCTTCATCTTATGCGCGGTCTGCCAGGTGCGGGTGATCACCTCTCCCACCCGGCCCATGGCCTGACTGTCAGAGGACAGAACGGAAAACGCGCCCAGATCATGCAAGATATCCTCGGCTGCGATGGTTTCGCGCCGGATACGGCTTTCGGCAAAGGCCACATCCTCGGGCACCTTGCGGTCAAGGTGGTGGCAGACCATCAGCATGTCGAGATGTTCCTCGATCGTGTTGACCGTATAGGGCATCGTCGGGTTGGTCGAACTGGGCAGAATGTTCTGGCTGGCCACGACCTTGATGATGTCAGGCGCATGGCCCCCGCCCGCGCCCTCGGTGTGGAAGGCATGGATGGTGCGGCCCGCGATGGCCTTTAGCGTGTTCTCGACGAAACCGCTTTCGTTCAACGTGTCGGTGTGGATCATCACCTGCACATCCATCGCATCGGCCACCGTCAGGCAACAGTCGATAGCACCGGGCGTGGTGCCCCAATCCTCGTGCAGTTTCAGGCAGGATGCGCCCGCCCGCACCTGCTCTTCCAGCGCGGCAGGCAGGCTGGCATTGCCCTTGCCCGCAAAGGCAAGGTTCATCGGAAAGGCATCTGCCGCCTGCAACATCCGCCCCAGATGCCAAGGCCCCGGCGTGCAGGTCGTGGCCAGCGTGCCATGCGCGGGGCCGGTGCCACCGCCCAGCATGGTGGTCAGGCCCGAATGCAGCGCATCGTCAATCTGCTGCGGGCAGATGAAATGGATATGCGCATCCATGCCGCCTGCAGTCAGGATCTTGCCTTCGCCCGCGATGATCTCGGTGCCCGGCCCGACAATCACATCCACCCCCGGCTGGGTATCGGGGTTGCCAGCCTTGCCGATCTTGGCAATGCGCCCGTCGCGCAGCCCGACATCGGCCTTGTAGATGCCCGCGTGATCAACGATCAGCGCATTGGTGATCACCGTATCCATCGCCCCTTGGGCGCGGGTGATCTGGCTTTGGCCCATGCCGTCGCGAATAACCTTGCCGCCGCCGAACTTCACTTCCTCGCCATAGCCGCCCCGCTCGGCGATCAGATCGCGCTCGACCTCGATGATCAGATCGGTGTCGCCAAGGCGCAGACGATCGCCTGTGGTGGGGCCATACATATCGGCATAGGCGGCGCGAGAGATGGAATAGGCCATGAGAAAATCTCCGAAGATCGGTCAGAAACAGGGGGCGGCGTCAGCCCTTGGCGGGTTTGCGCCGTGGGGCACGGGCCAGACGGGTCACATTGGCGCGGGTCTGGCGGGCCACCGGGGCCAGCGCCGCCTCGGCCACTTCGGTCGCGGATTTGCCCGCCATCATGGCGCTTGATGCGGCCATGCCGCTTTGCTGGGCCGCCACCAGCTTTTCGGTCATCATCCGGCGGTTTTCACCGGGCCGCACCGACCACAGCCCCGCCATGCCCATCATCCGCATGGCGATAATCATCTGCGCCTCGGTCAGCATCAGGCCCGTGCGGATCGACAGCCGCAGCATTTCAGCCGGAGAGAAGAACATCATCACGCCCCCCCGCCATCCAGCGGCCCCATGACCTGCTGGTTGAACCCATGGACAACCCGCCCCCCCGCAAGGGGCACCAGCCGCACCTCGCGTGCCTGACCGGGTTCAAACCGCACAGCGGTGCCTGCGGGAATATCCAGCCGCTGCCCGCGTGCGGCGGCGCGGTCGAACTGCAACCCCGCATTGGCTTCGGCAAAGTGGTAGTGGCTGCCCACCTGCACGGGCCGGTCCCCGGTATTGGCCACCATCAGCACCGTTACCGGCGCGCCGTCATTCAGCACCAGATCGCCCGCGGCGCACAACACCTCGCCCGGGGTCATTTGCGGCCCCAAAAGCGCGCCGCCACCCATCCGGCAGCGGCTGCAAGCACCGCAAAGGCCACCCAGCCATATTCGATCCCGTGGGGGTGATGGTGCAGGCCGTCATGCGCAGCCACGGGCGTGGCCAACATCAGCAAGGCAGGAACAGACATACGGTGCATTGCGGGGCTCCTATCGGATGGGGTGGTGAACGGTCACCAGCTTGGTGCCATCGGGAAAAGTGGCCTCAACCTGCACCGAGTGGATCATCTCGGCGATCCCCTCCATGCATTGATCGCGGCGAATGACGCTGGCCCCCGCCTCCATCAGATCGGCCACACTGCGACCATCGCGCGCGCCCTCCACGACGAAATCGGTGATCAGCGCAATGGCTTCGGGGTGGTTCAGCTTGACGCCCCGCTCCAGCCGGGCGCGGGCGACCATCGCGGCAAGGCTGACCAACAGCTTGTCCTTTTCGCGGGGGGTCAGGTTCATGATCTCTCCTTTACATCTGCCAGACGCCGGGCAACGGCCGCCCCTCGCGCAGCAGGCCAAGACAACGGGCGATCTGACGGCGCAAAGGCCAGCCATCGGCGGCATGGGCGCGCAGCATCAACCGCCCCGGCAGGGCACTTGCCCCCGCCGTCACGCCCGGTTCGTCCAGCAACCGGCGCAGGGGGGCCAACAGGTCGGGCGCATCTGGGGCCACAAGGCACAGGCTGGCAAAGGCGCGGATACCGCCCATGCCCGCAACGCCGGTTTGCAAGGCCCGGTCAGACAGAACCAAAGGCTCGACCCAGATCGGCCTGTCCGCGCGTGAAATCTGACGCCAGTCGCGCAAGGCAACCTGCGCCACCGTCTCGCCCATTGCTTGCCGGCCCAGCACCACCATTTCCAGCACCAGACAGCCCGCACCTGCACCAAGCTGCACCACGGTGCGCCGGTCCAGCGCCGCCCCGTTGAACAAAATGGTCTCTTGCGGCAGCCAATCCAGAAAGCCACCCGCACCCACCGACAGATCTACGCGCACCCGCGCCATACCGCCCGAGGACCGATAGGCCCGCTCGGCGGTTTGGGTTGTCGCCACAGCCACAACGCCGGGGTCCAGATCCACGGTATAAGACAGGGCATCGCCGCCCGTCAGCCCGCCCGAAGTGTTCAGAAACACCGCCTCGGGGCAGGCGCCGACATGGGGCAAGATCACCTTGGCGCTGCCGCTTTGGCGCAGGCCACACAGGGTGATGCGCCCGGCGGCCTGGCCCAGCGCCACCCGCGCCTCGCCCCGGCTGCGCTGCATCACAATTGGTTCGGCTGCGGCGTTCATCACTTCCCCATTTGGAAATGACCCTTGCCTGCGGCCCCGCACAGCTCAATGCCATGCCTGAAGCGCAAGCGGTTCAGGGCAGCCGCCACCCAACGCCTGCCCACAAAAACGCCGGTATGATCAGAAAACAGGCAGGACAGAAATCTGCCGTGACGGGTCGATCAATAGGCCCCGCGCGCCAGGGCCACAGCCCCAAAGGTGCGCCACAGCAAGGCCAGATCGGTCACCAGACCGGCCTGCCGCAAATAGCGGATGTCCAGCTCGACCATTTCGTCAAAGCCAAGGTCGGCACGCCCGGAAACCTGCCACAACCCGGTCAGCCCCGGCAGGCCCTTCAGCCGCTGCAATGCATGGGGGGAATACTGCGCCACCTCTTCGGGCAGGGCCGGGCGCGGGCCGACAAGGCTCATCTCGCCTTTCAGCACGTTCCACAATTGCGGCAATTCATCCAGCGACGACCGACGCAGGAACCGGCCCACACGGGTGACACGCGGATCATTGCGCTGCTTGAAGCACAGGCCCGCTCGCTCTGACTGCGCGACAAGGGCCGCACGACGGGCCTCGGCATCGGGAAACATGGTGCGAAACTTGACCATGCGAAAGGTGCGGCCATCCCTGCCCACCCGAGTCTGCACGAAAAACACCGGCCCCCGTGAGCCCAGCTTGACCGCCAGCGCAAGCAACGCAACCACCGGCAGCACAACCGGCAACGCAAGCAGGATCAGCACCAGATCGAACAGACGCTTGCGGCTGCGCGCGGTATAGACCGGTCGCCCCACGAAAAGACCAACCCAGAGAATGGAAACGGCAGACATCGCATTACCCCAGCCCAGCCCGGAAAAGCCCCAGGCGGCGACTCGGGTTCTATATCAGCGAAGCGCTTGAAACCGATGGGAAACCCGCGCCAAAATTCCCCTCGGACCAATGACGTAACGTCACAGGTCAGGGGGCATTGGCCGGTTGCGCCATGAAGGCGGCCAGTCGCTGGCGCAAGGCGGGGGGCCAGGGTTGCGATGCGGGCTTGCCATTCTGCGCCCCCGCAAAAACCAGCACCAGCCGCACCGTGACGCGCTTTTCGCCGTCACACCACGCCTCTAGCGTCAGGCTGACCGAGCTTTGGCCAAGCCGCGTGACCGAAAGTTGCCAGTCCAGTGTTTCCCCCAGCCGCGATGCGGCATGAAAATCAGCCTCAAGCCGGGCAGTCGGCACGCCTTGGGCCGCCGCCATCATCGCCGCGTAAGAATGGCCGACGATGTCCCGAAAGAAGTTTTCAGCGACGGAATTCGTCATCTCGAAATAGCGCGGGTAAAAGACGATACCGGCAGGGTCGCAATGATTGAATTCGATCTGGATCGGGCGATGATAGATCACGGTTGGGGTATCCTGTCTTGACTGCGGGGGAACCGGCAAAGCCGATCAGGGGTTGGCCAGAAAGCTGTCGACCTCGGCGCGCTTGGGCATGGCGGCGGCCGCCCCTGCCCGCGTGACCGAGATTCCGGCCACGGCGCAGCCAAAGCGCAAGGCGGCCTCGATTGGCTGGCCCTCGGCCAAGGCGGCGGCAAAGCCGCCGTTGAACGCATCCCCCGCGCCAGTGGTTTCGCGCACCGGGCCAGGGGCCCGCGCGGGAACATGCAGGCTGTGCCCGCCCTTGCGATACAGCACACCCTTTTCGCCCAAGGTCACGATCACGGCGCCGACGCCCCGCGCGATCAGCGCATCTGCCGCCGCTTCGGCCTCGGCAAGCGTGGTCACGGGCAAGCCGGTCAGCCCCTCGGCTTCTGACTCGTTGGGGGTGATGATATCGACCAGCGCCAGCAACGCGTCGCTGAGTGCCGCGGCCGGGGCCGGGTTCAGCATCGTGGTCACGCCCGCGGCCCGTGCGATCTGCAATCCGGCCAAAGCGGCCTCCATCGGCTGTTCCAACTGGGTCAGAAACACCCCCGCCCCCGCGATCAGCGCGCTGTTGGCCTGCACATCCGCCTTGGACAAACCGCCCGCAGCACCGGGGCAGACGATGATGGCATTCTGGCCCGTGCCTTCTTCCAGAAAGATAAAGGCCGACCCGGTGTGGCTTTCGACATCCTCGATCACATGCGGGGTCACCCCCGCCTCGGCCCAGATGCCCCGTGCCATCATGGCAAAATCATCCGCCCCAAGCCGGGTGATCATATGCACATCCCCCCCGGCCCGCGCCGCCGCAACCGCCTGATTTGATCCCTTGCCACCCGGACCAAGGTGAAAGCCAAGGCCCATGATCGTCTCGCCCAGACGCGGCAGGCGCGTGGCGCGATAGGCCGTATCGGCGTTGAAAATGCCCAGAATTACAATCGGCTTGGCCATTGCGTCGCGTCCCCCCTGACGGCATTTCCCTTGACGGCGTGCGGGGCTACCCTGCCCAAAGCCCCAGCGCATCGCAAGAGGCATCGCAGAAGGAAGCGGCGCCGATCAGCCGCGGCTCGCCGGCCCGGCACCATCGGCGGCGGTGGTGGCGGCGGCGGCGGTGGCTTCGGCGGTGGCGTCGGGCAGGCCATCCAGCCCCATGGCCCGGGCCGCATGCTCGGCCAGCCCCATCCCTGCCTGATACATCGTCAGATAACAATGCGTGGCCCCAGCGGCATGAAGCCGGTCAAGATCGCTTTCATACAAGGCGTGCCCAACGATCGGCCCGTCAAACCCCTTGTGCCGCAAGGCGCGGGCGGCGGCCTCTTTGGCCTCCAGATGGTCCATCGCCAGAATGACGGCCTGCAGGTTTGTCACATCCAGCCCGCGCCAAAAGCCTGCATCCTCGACATCGGCAAACAGCACATTGCGCCCCTCGTCCCGCCGCGCCTGCACCAGATAGGTATCCGCATCAATGCCCACCACCCGATCCGTCGCCGCCAGCAGGCTGTCATAGGCCGCCGTGCCCGTGCGCCCCATGCCCAAGACCATCACCGTCGCATTGCCAAGGTTGGTCGGCTGTTCATCGCGGTGCATCCGGCGCGGCTCGAACCGTTGCAACCGACGCTCCCACCGATCAAAAAGCGTTTGCGCTGCGTGATTGACGGGCGAGGCCAGCACAAAGGACAGGCTGACCGACAGGGCAAGCGGCACCAGCCATTCGGGCAAGGCGCGCGAGGCGACGATCAGCCCAAATTCGCTGTATGCCGTCAGGCTGACCGCCGCCAGAAAGGCGCTGCGCGCGCGCAAGCGGAACAAGATCAGGATGAAAAAGAACAAAATGCCCTTGGCAGGCAACACTGCCAAAAACAGCAAGGCCCATCCCAGATCAGCCCAATCTGGCAGGCCCGACATGCCGATCTGCAAGAAAAAGCCGACAAGGAACACCTCTTTCAGCCCCCACAGGCTTTCCGACAGTTCCTTGGCCCGGCGATGGCCCGACAGCATCAACCCCATCACCAGCGCCCCGATTTCAGACGACAATCCCACCGCCTGAAACCCCATGCCGCCCAAGACCAGCGACAGCAGCATGCCCATCAGCACCAGCAATTCATCGTGGCCCGTAAAGTCCAGCAGCCAATGCAACACGGGCCGGATCAGTGGCAAGGCAAAGACGCCCAAGGCCCAGACAGTAGGGGCCTGTCCCGCCCAGACCGCCAAGACCACCAGCGCGATCAGATCTTGCACGATCAAGATGCCAATCGCGGTGCGCCCGTAAAACGTGCCCAGATCGCGCTTGGCCTCTAGAAACTTGGCCGAAAACACGGTCGAGGAAAACGACAGCGCCACCGCCAGCAGCACCGCGCCTTGCGGCGCAAGGCCACTGATCACCGCCAGCCCGGCCCCCAGCACCGTGGCGGTGATGGTGAAATGCAACAGGGCCCCGCCCAGCACCTGCGGCTGCGCCACCTGCGCCAGCTTCAGCTTAAGCCCCACGGCAAACATCAGCAGCAAGACGCCCAGATGCGACACATGGCTGAGAATCTCATGCGTTTCCTCGGGCAGGCCAATCCGGCTGCCCACCGCATTCACGGCAAAGCCCGCCGCCAGAAAGCCCACCATCGGCGGCAGGCCAAACTGGCGCACGGCCAGACCAAAAAAGAACGCGAAGGAAACGCAGATGACCTCGAACATCGTCGCGGTCAGTCCTGATCTTTTGCCTTTTCGGCGCGCGCCTCAGCCGCCGCTTTCATGCGGGCGATCAACTCATCCTTGGCCGGAGTTGCGCCAAACGGGTTCTTTTGCGACCCCTTCTGGTTGTGCTCCCGATGCTTGGGCGTGCCTTTTCCCGCTTTGGGATTGCCTGATTTTCCGTAATCCATTGCCATGCCCCTTCAAGACGTGCTGGCCCCGTCATGCCCCAAGGGCGCACGGCCCGCAAGGCCAAGGCTTAGCCAGCCACCCGCCGACGCACGCGCGCAGGCCGCCCCGGCAGGGCCAGACGCGCATCATTGCGGGCCTTTTCAGCCACCACCTGACCCTTGGAAACCACGGCCAAGCGGTCAGGGCGCAGCCGTAGCGCCTCGGTCGGGTTGGCGGCATCCAGCACCACCAACGAGGCCAGACAGCCGTGCGCCAGACCATGATCCGCAAGCCCCATGATCGCCGCGTTGTCGGCCGTCACCATCCGAAAACAGCGTGCCATCTCGTCGGGATGGGTCATCTGGGCCACATGCAGCCCCATGAAGGCCACATCCAGCATGTCGGCCGTGCCCAGCGAATACCACGGGTCAAGCACGCAATCCTGCCCCCAGCCCACTGTCACCCCGGCAGCCTGCATCTCTTTCACCCGCGTCAGACCGCGCCGCTTGGGATAGCTGTCATGGCGCCCCTGCAAGGTGATGTTGATCAACGGATTGGGGATCGCCGTCATCCCGCTTTCGGCGATCAGCGGGATCAGCTTGGACACATAGTAATTGTCCATCGAATGCATGCTGGTCAGATGGCTGCCCGCCGCCCGCGCGCCAAGGCCGTGCCGCGTCACCTCGCGCGCCATCGTCTCGACATGGCGGCTGAGGGGGTCATCTGTTTCGTCGCAATGCACATCCCACATCAGGCCGCGCTCTGCCGCCATCCGGGCCAGATCGCGCAGGCTTTCGGCACCTTCCTCCATCGTGCGCTCGAAATGGGGGATACCACCCACCACATCGACGCCCATATCCAGCGCCCGGATCACATTGGCCCGGCCCGAGGCGCTGCGATACAACCCGTCTTGCGGAAAGGCCACCAGTTGCAGATCAAGATAGGGGGCCACGATCCGCTTGACCTCCAGCATCGCCTCGACCCCGCGCAGATGGTCGGGGGTGGTGTCCACATGGGTGCGGATCGCCAGCAACCCCATGCTGACCGCCCAGTCACAATAGCGCAACGCCCGCGCCACCATGTCTTCGACCGTGGCCAGATCGCGCAACTCGCCCCACAGGCTGATGCCCTCTAGCAGCGTGCCGCTGGCATTCACCCGTGGCAGGCCATAGCTGAGCACGGCATCCATATGAAAATGCGGGTCCACGAAGGGCGGGCTGACCAGATCGCCCGTGGCATCGATCACCCGGCCCGCCTCGGCCTCGATCCGCCCCACTTCGACAATGCGGTCGCCGCGAATGCCGATATCGGCCACCCGGCCATCGGGCAAACTGCCCCCGCGCACGATCAGATCGAACATCACCGCTCTCCCTTGGCATAGGGCACCATCAGGGCCGCTGGCACCTCGGCCCGCCGCGACATCAGGATCAGTGCCAGAATTGACAGCAGATAGGGCAGCATCAGAAACAGCTGATACGGCACCACCGCCCCGATCGGGGTTTGTTGCAAGCGGATCTGCAAGGCATCAAATCCGGCAAACAACAGCGCCCCCAGCACCGCCTTGCCCGGCCGCCACGCCCCGAACACCACAAGTGCAATGCAAATCCAGCCGCGCCCGTTCACCATTTCAAAGAAGAAGCTGGAAAAGGCCGACAAGGTCAGAAAGGCCCCGCCCACGGCCATCAGCCCCGACCCCACCACCACCGCGCCCATCCGCAACGCCGTGACCGACAGGCCCTGCGCCTCAACGGCGGCCGGGTTCTCTCCGGCGGCGCGCAGGGCCAGCCCCAGGGGGGTGCGATACAGAACCACCGCCACCAGGGCCGCACAGCCAAAGGCCGCATAGGTCAAGGGTGTCTGCGCAAACAGGGCCTCGCCCAGCACGGGAATGCGCGACAGGCCCGGCACTTCCCAAATGGCAAAGGGCTCGATCTTGGGGGGGCTTGTCACCTCGGGCAGGGCCAGCCGATAGGCGTAATAGCTGGTTGAGGTTGCCAAAAGCGTCACCCCCAGCCCAACCACATGCTGGCTGAGGCCAAAGGGCACCACCAACACGCCCTGCACCAGCCCAAAGCCCGCCCCTGCCAGAAAGGCCACGCCAACGCCCCACCACAGCGGAAGGCCCGCATAAACAGCGATCCAGCCGGCAAAGGCCCCGATCACCATGATCCCCTCGATGCCCAGGTTCAGCACCCCGGCCCTTTCACAGATCAGCTCGCCCATCGTGGCAAAGATCAGCGGCGAGGCGATGCGGATCGCCGCCGCCCAGAAACTGGCCGAAAGCAGAATGTCGATCACAGCCTCCATCCCGTGCCCCTTTTGGCTTGGTCCAGACTTTCCGTCGCGCTGCGGGGCGCCAAAGCCACCGGGGCAGCGCGCCACATCCATTGCACCGTCATCCGCGCACCACCCGGAACCGCGTCAGCAAGATGGCCAGAACCATGAACAGCAGTGCCGTGGCCAGCAACATGTCGGCGATATAGGTCGGCACCCCGGCGGCCCGGCTCATGGCATCTGACCCGACAAAGATGCCCGCAACGAACAAAGCCGACACCACCACGCCCAAGGGGTGCAACAGCGCCAGCATCGCCACGATGATGCCGGTATAGCCAAAACCGGGCGACAGATCCAAAGACAGATGCCCCTTCAGCCCCGCCACCTCGGACCAGCCCGCAAGGGCGGCCAGCCCGCCCGACAGCAAGGCGGTTTTCACCAGAACCGCATTGACGGGCATGCCGGCAAAGCGCGCGGCGCGGATGTTCTGGCCCACGGCCCGCATCTCGAACCCCAGCGTCGTGCGGGTCTGGATCAGCCAGACCGTCAGCGCCGCGATCAGGGCCAGCCCAAAGCCCCAATGCAGCCGCAGCCCGTCAATGATGCGGGGCAAGCGCGCTTCCTTGAGCAGGGCCGCCGATTTGGGCCAGCCCATGCCCATCGGGTCTTTCATCGGCCCTTCCAGCAGATAGCTGACGAACAGCGCCATGATGAAATTCACCAACAGCGTCGTCACCACCTCATCCACGCCCAAGCGCACCTTCAAGACCACTGGCACCAACAGCAGGGCCGCCCCCGCCAGCATGGCCGCCACGGCCGAAACCGGCAGAACCAAAGGCCCGCCCAAGGCCCCCGTGCCCAGCAAGACCGCCACGATCGACCCGGCATAAAGCTGCGCCTCGGCGCCGATGTTCCACAGCTTGGCCCGAAAGGCGACAGCCACCGCCAGCCCGGTAAAGATCAGGGGTGTGGCGCGGTTCAATGTCTCAAGCGCGGCGAATTTTGACCCGACGGCCCCGGTGATGATCTGGCCCAGAACGGCAAAGGGGTTGGCCCCGGCCAGCGCCGCCAGCCCGCCCGCCACAACCACAGTGGCCATGATCGCCGCCACCGGCAGGCCCAGTTGTCGCGCCAGCGACGGATGCGCAATCGGCTCAAGCCGCATGGTCGAACCCCTGCCCCGCCATCAAAAGCCCAATCTCGGCCCGGCTTAGGGCGCCCCGGTCAAAAGGGCGCGACAACCGGCCTGCACTGATGACATGGATCACGTCGGACAATCGCTCCAACTCGTCCAGATCTTCCGAGATCAAAAGAACCGCCGCCCCGGCATCGCGTGCCGCAACAAGGCGGGAATGCACATAGGCAATCGCCCCCACATCAAGGCCCCGCACCGGCTGATTGGCGATCAGGATGCCGGGCTGTTCTTCCATCACCCGGCCCAGGATCAGCTTTTGCATATTGCCCCCCGACAGCAGGCGGATGCGCTGATCGGGGCCTTCGCAGCGCACGTCATAGTCGCGGATCACGGATAGCGCATGGGCCCGCACCGCCGCCCAGTTCATCACCCCCGCACGCGCAAAGCGGCTGGCATAGGTTTCAAGGGCGGTGTTTTCGGCCAGGGTGAAATCAGCCACGGTGCCGGTCTTGTGACGGTCTTCGGGAATGCGCCCGACCCCGGCCGCAAGCGCGGCGCGGGCCGACCATTGGGTCACAGCCGCGCCGTCGCAGGCGATCACACCCGCTGTCGGCAGCACCGCCCCGCCGATCAGGTCGGCCAGAGCGGCCTGTCCATTGCCCGACACCCCGGCCAACCCGGTGATCAGCCCGCCCCGCAAATGCAGCGATACGCCCCGCAATCCGGGCGATGAAACGGCGTCCAAGGCCAGTCGCACCGCGCCAGCCACGCCGGGGGCCACCTGCGTTTCGGCCAGCGCCTCGCCCATCATCAGCGCAGCAAGCTCTGCCCGGCTGGTGGCCGCTGTGGCCACCTCGCCCACCACACGGCCATGGCGCAACACCACGCAGCGGTCGGCGGCGGCCATCACCTCATGCAGCTTGTGGCTGATGAAGATCACCGACAGCCCGCGCGCCGTGGCCTGTTTCAGCGTGGCGAACAAGGCATCGGATTCCTGCGGCGTCAGCACCGCTGTGGGTTCATCAAGGATCAGGATCTGCGCATCACGATACAGGGCCTTCAGGATCTCGACCCGCTGGCGCTCTCCCACCGACAGGCTGCCCACGCGCGCATCAGGATGCACCGCCAGCCCGAAATCGCGGCTCAGCTGATCTACCTTGGCCCGCGCCTTGGCCGCACCGCCCAAGGACAAAAGCGGCTGGGTGCCCAGACGAATGTTTTCCAGCACCGTCAGGTTATCGGCCAGCGTGAAATGCTGATGCACCATCCCGACGCCCGCCCGCAAGGCCGCGCGCGGATGGCCCGGCGGCAGTGCCGCGCCCCGCACCCAGACCGTGCCCGCATCGGCGACATAATGGCCGAACAGGATGTTCATCAGCGTGGTCTTGCCCGCACCATTTTCGCCCAGCAGGGCCACCACCTCGCCCCTGTGCAAGGTCAGGCAGATGGCGTCATTCGCCACCAGCCCGCCAAAGCGCTTGGTGATGCCGTCAAGGCGAAGGACAACCTCCGCCTTCTGCACTGTCGGGGTCACGAGGATTTCGGCTCGCTGTCGTCAATGACCACCGTGAACGAACCGTCGCGGATCGCGGCCTCTTTGGCGGCGACCATGGCCATCACCTCGGCCGGCACCTTGCCCTCAAAGCTGCCAAGGGGCGCCAGCGAGCAGCCGCCTTCCTTCATGAAGGAATAGGTGCCATAGTTTTCCGCGGCAAAGCTGCCCGCCTTGACCGCCGCGATGGCGGCATTCAGCGTCGGTTCAAAATGCCACAGGGCCGAGGCGACCACCGTATCGGGGTAATCGGCCTGCGTGTCGATCACATTGCCGATCGCCAGAACGCCTTTTTCCTTGGCCGCATCCGAGACGCCAAAACGCTCGGCATAGAGCATGTCTGCCCCGGCCTCGATCATCGCGAAAGCGGTTTCCTTGGCCTTGGGCGGGTCGAACCATGATCCGATAAAGCTGACCTGAAAGGTCGCCTCGGGTTTGGTTTCGCGCACGCCGGCCATAAAGGCATTCATCAAACGGTTCACTTCGGGGATCGGAAAGCCGCCAACCATGCCGATATTGCCGCTGGCCGACATTGCCCCCGCAATGATGCCGGTCAGATAGCTGGCATCCTGAATGTAATTGTCAAAAACCGACAGGTTCGGGTTGGCCGCCGCATCGGGCAGGAAGGACGACCCCATCAGAAACGCCACATCGGGGTATTCTGCCGCCACTTCGCGCGCCTCGGCCTCGGCCCCGAAAATCTCGCCCACGATCAGCTTGACGCCGCTTTCGGCATATTCACGCATCACACGCGGATAATCGGTATTCGCGACATTTTCCGTAAAGGTGTAGTCGATCTCGCCCGCGGCCTTGGCGGCCTCGGCCGCGACGTGGATGCGGCTGACCCATTGCTGTTCAACCGGCACGGTGTAGATGCCCGCCACTTTCAGCGGCTCTTGCGCCCATGCGCTGCGTGGCATGAACGCCTGCCCCAGCCCAAGGGCCCCACCGCCCAAAATCAGACCCCGCCGGGTGACGGCGAATTTACGGATTGTCATGATGGTCATCCCCGTTGCTAAGCTTGTTTGACCAGACGGTAAAACCGTTTGGCGATTCGCCACAAGGAATGCATGGGCATCCCCGTCTTCGGGCATATTGCCAGCATCCCTGCCCAAGGAACAGGCAGCTTTGGCGCGTATTCGTTCATTTGCCCGATTTCGTGCCAATCGTTTCAGAGGCTTTGACTGTGAAAAAATTGTTACGAAGTCACGATAGATCAGCTTGCGAGACTCGCAAACTCACCGTTACATTCCTGTTACAAGCCCGCGCTTGCCGCCCTTGGAACAGATCTGGGGCGGCACTGACAAGCGGGCCAAAACTTTTAACCGGGAGAGACCCTATGACCATGAAAAACCTGCTTGGCACGACCGTCAGCTTTGCCATGCTGATGTCGGCCACTGTCGCCACCACGGCGGCATCGGCCCAGACCATTGACGAACTTTACGCAGCCGCCAAAGAAGAAGGCATGCTGACCACCATCGCCCTGCCGCATGACTGGTGTGGCTATGGCGGCATCATCGCTGACTTCAAGGCCAAATATCCGGGCATCGAAGTGAACGAGCTGAACCCTGACGCGGGCTCGGCCGATGAGATCGAGGCCGTCAAGGCCAACAAGGACAACAAAGGCCCGCAAGCGCCCGACGTGCTTGACGTTGGTCTGGCCTTTGGCCCGTCAGCGCAGGCCGAGGGCCTGTTGCAGCCGCACAAGGTTGCCGTCTGGGAGTCGATCCCCGATGGCATCAAGGATGCTGATGGCCACTGGTATGGCGCCTATTATGGCGTGATGGGCTTTGCGGTGAACACCGACATGGTGCCGAACCCGCCGCAAGACTGGGCTGACCTGTTGAAGCCGGAATATGCGGGCATGGTCTCGCTGGCTGGTGATCCGCGCGCCTCGAACCAGGCCATTCTGGCGGTTCTGGCCGCAGGCATGGCCATGGGCGGCGCCCCGGGCGAAGAGGCTGGCCAAAAGGGCCTTGAGTTCTTCAAGCAGCTGAATGACGCGGGCAACTTCGTTCCGGTCATCGGCAAGGCCGGCACCTTGGCGCAGGGCACCACGCCCATCGTCATCGCCTGGGATTACAACGGCCTGTCGTGGAACAATGCCCTTGCTGGCAACCCGCCGGTCGAAGTGGTGATCCCGCAGTCGGCCGCCCTGGCGGGTGTCTATGTGCAGGCCGTCAGCGCCTTTGCGCCGCAGCCGAATGCAGGCAAGCTGTGGATGGAGCATATCTTCTCGGATGAAGGCCAGCTTGGCTATATCCGCGGGGGCTGCCAGACCGCCCGCTTTGGCGAACTCGTCGCCGCCGGCAAGGTGCCGCAAGAGATGCTGGACGCCATGCCACCCGCCGAAGCCTACAAGAACGCTTATTTCCCGACGCTGGAAGAAGTGGATGCCAACAAGGTCGCCGTCACCGGTGGCTGGGATGCCACGGTCGGCGCAAACGTTGAGTAAGCTGATCTGATCACGCCCGCCCCCAAGGCCACTTGGGGGCGGGTCTGTCTTTTGCAAACGGGCCGGCAAGTGCCCGGATCACCAGGGGAATACCAGATGCCACAAGCCCCCAAAGGGCCGGGCCTGCGCCTGCCATTGAAATGGCTGGGCCTTGTGCCGTTCTTGCTGTTTGCGCTGCTGTTCCTGATCTTGCCAACCATGAAGATCGTGATCGGGGCCTTTCAGGCGCAGGATGGCAGCTTTACCCTGCAAAACATGCTTGACCTGAACACGGCCTCGATCCGCAGCGCCTATTGGACCTCGATCAAGCTGTCGTTCGTCACCGCCCTGTTGGGGGGGGCCGTCGGCTTTGCCATGGCGGCAGCGGTGGTCTTTGGCGGGTTGCCGGGCCGGATCCGCAGCCCGCTTCTGACCTTTTCGGGTGTGGCCTCAAACTTTGCGGGCGTGCCGCTGGCCTTTGCCTTCATCGCCACGCTGGGCCCTGTCGGCTTGATCACGGTCTGGCTGCGCACGGAATTTGGCATCAACCTGCGGGCGCTGGGGTTCAACCTGTTGTCGTTTTGGGGCCTTGTCATCACCTATCTGTTCTTTCAGATCCCGCTGATGATCCTGATCATCACGCCAGCGCTGGATGGGCTTAAGCGCGAATGGCGCGAAGCGGCGGCGGTGCTGGGGGCGACGGGCGCGCAATATTGGCGCATGGTGGCCCTGCCGATCCTGTTCCCATCGTTGTTGGGCACATTTGCCTTGCTGTTCGCCAATGCCTTTGGCGCTGTGGCCACCGCCTTTGCCCTGACAGGCCCGCAGTTGAATATCGTGCCGATCAAGCTGTTTGCCCAGATCAGGGGCGATGTGCTGGGCAACCCCAACCTTGGCTATGCATTGGCCTTTGGCATGATCCTGATCACGGCATTCGCCAACTTCTTGTATATCTGGCTGCGCATCCGGTCGGAAAGGTGGCTGAAATGAACCGCATCTTCGCATGGATCGCCCTGATCTTCGGCTGTTTGTATTTCTTGCTGCCGCTGATCGGCATGACCGAATTCAGCCTGAAAATGCGGCGCGGGGTCTATTCCCTTGATGCCTATCGCCGGGTGTTCGAAGACCCCGCCTTTTGGGCCACCTTTGGCTATTCGCTGACTTTGGCGGCCGCCACCATCGTGGTGGGCGTGGTGCTGGTGGTGCCCACGGCCTATTGGGTGCGGCTAAAGCTGCCGCAGGCCCGGCCCATTGTCGAATTCATCACCCTGCTGCCGCTGGTCATCCCGGCCATTGTCGTGGTCTTCGGCTATATCCGGCTCTACAACACCTCCAGCTTTCTTCCGATGACGGGCAGCGCCCTTGGCACTGACATCTTGCTGACCATGGGCTATACCACGCTGGCCCTGCCCTATATGTATCGCAGCGTCGATACCGGATTGCGCACCATTGATGTTGCCACCCTGACCGAGGCCGCCCAAAGCCTTGGTGCGGGCTGGATCACCATTCTGGCCAAGATCATCCTGCCCAACGTCATGGTGGCCGTGCTGTCTGGCGCGTTTCTGACACTGGCCATCGTGATGGGCGAATTCACCATGGCGGCCCTGCTGAACCGCCCGGCCTTTGGCCCCTACATGCAACTCCTTGGCGCCAACCGCGCCTATGAACCGCCCGCCCTTGCCGTGATTGCCTTTGCCATCACCTGGGGGTGTATGGGCCTGATGCAACTGGTCACGCGGTTTGCCAAACACGAAAGGGCCAAGGCCTGATGTCTTATCTTATGCTCAGCCACCTGGAAAAAACCTTTGGCCAGAACCGGGTCGTCAAGGATTTCACCCTTGGCATCGACAAGGGAGAGTTCATTTCTCTGCTTGGCCCCTCGGGCTGCGGCAAGACCACTGTCTTGCGGATGGTTGCCGGGTTTGAATCGCCCACCGCCGGCAGCATCACGATCGACGGGCAAGAGGTGACCGGCCTGAAACCCAACAACCGCAACATCGGCATGATGTTTCAAGCCTATGCGCTGTTTCCCAACCTGACAGTCGCCGAAAACGTGGCCTTCGGTCTTAAGGTCAAGGGGGTGGCGCGGGCCGAGCGTGACGCCCGCGTGACCGAAATGCTGGCGCTGATCGGCCTGTCCGATCTTGGGGGGCGGTATCCTTTTCAGCTTTCGGGCGGGCAACAACAGCGCGTGGCACTTGCCCGCGCCTTGGCCCCCCGCCCCCGCGTTCTGCTGCTGGACGAACCCCTTTCGGCGCTGGATGCCAAGGTGCGGGTCAGCCTTCGCAACGAAATTCGCGAGATTCAGCAGGAACTGGGGATCACCACCATTTTCGTCACCCATGATCAGGAAGAGGCCATGAGCATTTCCGATCGCATCGTGGTGATGAATGCCGGCATCGCCGATCAGGTCGGCAGCCCGTTCGAGATCTACAACCGCCCCACCACCCGCTTTGTGGCCAATTTCGTTGGCACGCTGAACACCTTTGAGGTGACGGTGGACGGCCCGTCACAGGTTTTGCTGGATGGTCACGCGCTGACCCTGCCCGACCCGATAGAGGCCAGCCGTGGTAGCACCCTGTCCATCGCATTGCGCCCCGAGGCCTTGCGGCTGGGCCGGGCCGATGGCTATGAAACCGTCTTGCCCGCCACGATTGACGATGTGCATTTCATGGGGTCGATCATTCGGCTGTCAGCCACTTTGGCGGGCACCCGTGTGTCGCTTGACACCTTTAATCGGGCCGACCAGCCGCCCCCCCGCCACGGGCAAGCCGTTGAGATCAGCCTGTCGGGCAAGGATGCCATCGTGCTGCGCGGCTAGGTCTTAACGGCAAGGGCAATGGCGCGGGTCAGATCATCCAGGCGGATCGGTTTGGCCACCACCGCCACAAAGCCCGCCTGATGATAGCTGGCAACCTGATGGGTCATGGCATTGGCGGTGACAGCAATGGCGGGGGGCAGCCCACCCGGCCCGGCCTTGGCCTGCAGGTCTTTCAGGGCCGTGAGCCCATCCTTGCCCGGCATCGAAATATCCAGCAGCAGCACATCGAACCGATCCGGTTCCCACAGGCGGATCGCCTCATCCCCGTCCGAAGCCAGATCGACGGACATCCCCAATCGGGCCAGCATGGACCGCATGATGATCTGATTGGTGGCATTGTCTTCAGCAACAAGCGCCCGCAAGTCTTTGGTATGCTGGGCCACCATCGGCGCAGGCGGTGTCTGGGCCAGCGCGACCTGCGGCATCGGCACGGAAATTCGCAGGGTGGTGCCCTTGCCCTTTTCACTTTGAAGCGAGATGTCCCCCTGCATCAAGGCAACCAGCCGCCGCACGATGGTCAACCCCAGCCCGGTGCCGCCAAAACGCCGCGTGATGGTGCCATCGGCTTGGGTAAATTCCTCAAACACGCGGGCGGCTTCATCCGGGGTCATGCCAATGCCGGTATCGGTGCAGATCAGATCCACCCGGTCGCCCTGCCCCGGCCTGATCTGCAACGACACCTTGCCCTGCATGGTGAATTTCAACGCATTGCCGATGATGTTATGCATGATCTGCATCACGCGCTGCCGGTCCCCCAGCCGATGCCCCGACAGCGCCGGGTCAACCGTCACCTCCAGCGTCAGATGCTTGCGATAGGCCGCAAGGCGGTGCATCTCTCGCACGCGCGCGCCCATTTCCTGCAAATCCAGTGCCACCGGATCAAGGATCAGACTGCCGCTTTCAACCTTGGCCAGATCCAGAATGTCATTCACGATCGACAGCAGATGCGCCGCCGAGTCGCGGATCGTGGCCACCATCTGCGCCCGTTCCTCGGCAGGCTCTTGCCCGGTCAGCAGTTCAGCCATGCCCAGAACACCGTTCAGCGGGGTGCGCAACTCATGGCTCATATTGGCCAGAAACTGTGATTTCGCACGGTTTGCCGCCTCGGCCCGTTCCGAGGCGATGCGCAACCGCGCCTCGGCCTCGGCGGCGGCGGTGATATCGGTGATGGTCAGCACCACCCGCGCCGATTGGGCCGGATCATGGGTGCGCGCGGCATTGACAGACAGCACCTTTTCCCGCCCGTCAGGATGGGTCAGCCGCAGCCGCACATCCCGCACCAACCCGCTTTCCGAATTCATGCAGATCTGACAGGGCATATCCTCTTGCGTGATCGCGGCGCCCGCATAATCGCTGATCCCCAACAGCACGGGGTCGCAGATTTTCCCCTGCAAATCCTCGATCGGAACTTCCAGTTGGCGCGACACCTCGGCATTGCAAAAGATGATCCGGCCCTCGGCATCCACCGCCATCACGCCAGAGACCGAGGTTTCCATCAACTGCGCCAGAAAATCGCGTTCGGCCACCAATGCGATTTCCAACGCCTTACGGGCGCTGATGTCCAGATGCACCCCGGACATGATCAGGGGCTGGCCGTCATCGCTGCGCGTGGTGACCCGCCCGCGCGACAGTATCCAGACCCAATGCCCCTGCTTGTGCCGCAGCCGGATTTCATTGCGAAACCGGCTTTGGCCTTCGCGCAGATTGGTGGCGTGCTGCACAAGCAGGGCTGCATAATCATCAGGATGCACCAGAGCCTTCCAGCCGGCTGTATCCATCGGCTCCAGTTCCTCGCGCCGATAGCCCAGCATCTCGGCCCATTTGTCGTCAATCAGGTTTTCCCCGGTGCGGCTGTTATACTGCCATGTGCTGACCCCGGCCCCATCGATGATATCTTCCAGCCGCTGCTCGGTTTCCTTCAGCACCGATATATCGACATGCACCCCTGCCATCCGCGTAGGTCGGCCTTGGGAATCCCACGCGCTGATCCGGCCCCGATCATTGATCCAGACCCAATGCCCCGCGGCATGGCGCATCCGATAGGTGTGTTCATACTGGGCCACCTCGCCGCGCAACATCCGCTCGACGCTGGCCACCACCTCGCAGGCATCCTGAGGATGGATCAAAAATCGCCACGTCGCCGTTGTGATCGGCTCCAGATCCTGCCGCCGCCAGCCCAGCATTTCGGCCCAGCGGTCGTTCACCACATTGTCTCCGGTGATCAGATCAACTTCCCAGGTGCCCGCCTGAGAGCCTTCGATCACATCGGCCAGACGGCGCGCGTTCTCATGCTCGGCTGTCACATCAATCCGCAGACCAACGCGCCCGCCCGACGGGATCGCCACCTCGATCACCCGCACCAGACGCCCGTCGGTCATCTTTGTCAGCCGCTCAAAGCGTGGCGCTTTGCGTTTGGCCGCAATTTCGGCGATGAACTCGGCCTCGCGCCCACGGGCTTCGGGGAACATGCCGCGCTTGACGCCGGCCGCCAGAATGCTGCTGTGCAATTCGCCCGGCACGAACACATCATCCAAGCCGGGAAAAATCTGGCGCATATTGTCGTTGCACAAGACCACGCGATCATCGGCATCAAAGATGACAAGGCCATACGGCACGGCCTCAAAGGCGGTGGCCAGCTCGGCCCGGGCGCGCAACGCCTCATCCCGGTGGGCCTGCACCTGCGCCAATCCCTCGTGATAGGCGCTGACATCCTCGACCAGAACCCAGACGATGCGCCTCTCCAGATTGTCGGGCAGCGTCACACCCCGCACCACCGCCGGAAAAACCGACTTGTCCGGTCGCTCAAACTGGGCGTCGATCGGCCCGAAACCTTGCTGGTGGCGCAATTGCTGAACGGCTGCCTTGCGTAAATGCAGGGTCTGGCCGGGCACAAGGCTGGCAATCGTCTGCCCTACCACGTCAGGCGCAGTCCAGTTGCCGAAATTCAGGAATGCACGGTTGGCCTCGATCACCACGCCGCTTTCGCGTTCGACCAGCAAGACACCAATGGGCGAGGTGTCAAACAAGGCCTGCAACAGGGCGTCACGACGCCCGACCCGCGCCACGGCCATGGCTTCGGCCTGACGCTGCACCATGGCCTCGGCCTCGCGCGCCTTGGCTGCCACCACCGCTTGCACATACTGCTGCAAGGCCCCGGTCACGGCCAGGGTCAGCGGCGGCTCGGGGTTGAGCCACAGCCGTGCAGAACCCTGGCACAGACAGGCCCCCGCGCCCGAATGCCGCCCAAACCGCGCCCCTGCCCCCAGATCAAGGGCCAGTTCCGCAGACAGGGCCGCGCCAATTGCATCAAGGCCGTGATCAATGACCCGGTCTGCCCCGCCCGCCGGCGCCCCCAACAAGGCAAACCCCGCCTGCATGATCACAGTCAGGGCCGATGTCTCTGCACTTTGGAGGGCAAGCCCCGTCAAGCCATGCTCTGCGCCCGGCATCGTCATGCGTCCATTCTACAGCAGCGAACCAACCGCCCAGCGGCAGTTTACGCAAGCCACCGCCTGACGCAACCCAAAGTGGAAAATTGCACCTTTATCGCTTGCCGTAATACAGGCCGACCACATGTTCGGCCTCGGCAAAGAACAACCAGCGCTGCGCAAAGGCCCCCAGCAGATACAGCGCAAGTGCGACGATGGCCGCCAGCGGGCCCTGCGCCAGCGCCAGAACCAGCGTCGGCCCAACCACTGCCGCGCCTAAGGCGATCACCCGCAGCTTTTGCGCATGACGCCGCCCGACGACATAGATCATCTCGTGCAGCAGGTAATTCCCGCCCGTATGCGGCAGTTCAAACACCTGCGCCGTGCCCATCCGGCCCAAACCTGTCGCGGTTTCCAGGGTCGATCCGGCCCGCGCAAAGGCCCCGTCCCCCGCCTGCCAATGCCAGATCAGCGCCGCGCCCAGACCCGCCAGGGGCAGCAGGACCAGGCTTGACCCAAAGGCCAGGATTGCCCCGCCCGACAGCGCAAACCCCAGAAAAACCAGGGGCACCGATGGGTGATGCCAGCGCGGAACGGCCTTGATCTGCGTATAGATCATCGAGGTGGCCGCAATCGTCACCAGACACATCGCCGCGCCGACAAAGCCCAAAAAGCGTGGCCAGCCCAGCCCCAGCCAATCCGACAGCGCCACCGGGGCCAACAGCACCAGCGTCAAGACCGCGGCCCAGGCCTCTCGGCTAAGCCAGCTTGACCGCCACTGGGTAAAGGCCAGCAGCGCCCGCTGCGGATTGCCAAGGTGAAAGGCCGAAGCCGCAAGCCCGACAACCGCCAGCCCATAGCCCAGGCCCCATTGCGCAAAGGCCATCCAGCCCTGGGGCCGCAATACCGCGCCCAGAAGGGCCAGATAGCCAAAGCCAAGGCCAGACAGAACCGTGAAGATAATGACAGAAGGTGCCGGATTCATTCAGATCTTCCCCAAAACCTTGTCCAGCCAGCCGGCAAGACCGGTGGCTTTCACATCCAGCAGCGGGGCCAGCAAACTGGCCTGATCCGGCCTGTCCTTTGGCCGTGGCGGCAGATATTTGTTGGTGGGCCTTGTGCCCTGTTCCGGCATCAGATCAACCCCGCCCCGCGCCGCCACCAGCTTTGACACCGCACTGTCCGGGTCGGCCAGATCGCCGAAATGGCGCGCGCCTGTCGGGCAGGTGCGCACGCAGGCAGGCTCGCGGTCTTCCTCGGGCAGGTTTTCGTTATAGATGCGGTCCACGCACAGCGTGCATTTCTTCATCACGCCCGCGTCCTGATCCAACTCGCGTGCGCCATAGGGGCACGCCCAGGCACACAGGCCACAGCCGATGCAGGCATCCTCATTCACCAGAACGATCCCATCCTCGACCCGCTTATAGCTGGCCCCGGTTGGGCAGACGGTCACGCAAGGCGCATCGGCGCAATGCAGGCAAGACCGCGGAAAATTCACCACCTGCGCAGCCCCCGCGTCAGGTGTCACCTGATAGCTGTGCACCCGGTTCAGGAACACCCCGGAAGGGTCTGATCCATAAGGGTTCTGATCCGACAGTGGCACCCCATAGCCCTGGTCGTTCCAGCCCTTGCAGGCCGTCACGCAGGCATGACAGCCCACGCAAGTGTCAAGATCGATGACCAGACCCAGGGCCTTGTCCGTTTTGCCCGGCAAACAGGTCATGCCCGCTTCCCCCCCTTTGGAACGACACGCGTCACTGGCGGAAACGCGGGTTCAGACTGCTGCCGCCGCCCGACCTTTTCGATCCGCACCCGCAGATCAAACCACGCCGCCTGCCCCGTCACCGGATCGGAATTCGACCAGCGCATGCCATCGCCCTTGGGGGGCAGCAGCTCGGAAATCAGATGGTTCAGCAAAAAGCCCTCGGTCGCCTCGGGCGCGCCGTCATCCAGCGCCCAAGCCCCCTTGCGCTTGCCGATCGCATTCCATGTCCAGACGGTATCGGCATTCAGCGCCGCCATATGCGCCACCGGCACCACGATCTGCGCATGGGGCGAGGTGACGCGGGCATAGTCGCCCTCGGCAAATCCCTCGGCCTGCCAGATCTTGGTTGGCACGAACAACGCATTCTTGCCGTGGATCTGGCGCAGCCACGCATTCTGGCTGCCCCAACTGTGATACATCGCCATGGGCCGCTGGGTCAGCGCATGCACCGGATAGCCCTCGGCCCCCTCATCGCCAAAAGGCGCATACCACAGCGGCAACGGGTCCATTGCCTGCTTCAAGCGCGCGCGCAAGGCATCGGGGGGCTGATAGGGGCCGTGCCCTTCGGCCGCCAGTTGAAAGCGCCGCATCGGTTCAGACCAGATGTTGAAGACATAGGGCTGCGGGCTGTCAAACAGCCCCACCTCTACCGCCCAATCCTGATAGGCCATGTTCCACGGCTTGAAAAACCCAGCACCATCAGGGACATGCGCCTGATAAAAGCCGCCATTTTCGATATAGCGCTGCATCTGATCGGGGTTCGGATCGCCCCGGCCCTCGACCGTGCCATCGCCACGAAAGCCCATCAGCGGGCCAATTCCGGGGCGACGCTGATGGGTAACGATATAATCGGCATAGTCGCGATACTTGGGCGCTCCATCCTCGCCCACCATCCCCGGCAGACCCAGACGCGCGCCCAGATCCAGCAACACCGATTGAAAGCCGCGCACATCGCGGTCAGGCTGCACCACGGGCCAACGGATCGCATCGCCAGCGGCCTCGGGCTCGCTGACCGGGCGGTCCAGCATCGAAATGCAGTCATGCCGCTCCAGATAGGTGGTATCGGGCAGGATCAGATCGGCATAGGCCACCATTTCGCTGGCATAGGCGTCGGAATAGATGATGCGGGGGATCACATATTCCCCATCATCCCCTTTTTCTGTCAACATTTCCATCACTTGCGCCGAATTCATCGAAGAATTCCACGCCATGTTGGCCATATACAGAAACAGCGTGTCGATCTTGTAGGGGTCGCCTGCATGGGCATTGGGAATGACCATATGCATCAGCCCATGGGCCGAGAACGGGTTTTCCCATGTAAACCCCTTGTCGATCCGCGCCGCCGTGCCATCGGGCTTGATTGCCAGTTGATCAGGCCCCCGCACATAGCCCAGATGCGGGCCCGACAGCGCCTTGCCCGGCACGGCCTGCCAATGCGGGGCCGGATGCGCCTCGACCGGCTTGGGGTAAGGGGGCTTCATCCGCCAACTGCCAGGCGTTTCCACCGCGCCCAGCACGATCTGCAACAGATGCAGTGCGCGGGCGGTCTGGAACCCGTTGGAATGCGCCGAGATTCCGCGCATCGCATGGAATGACACCGGGCGCCCCACCATTTTCGCATGGGCATCGCCCCGGAAATCGACCCAAGGCTGGTCGATCTCGATCGCCTGATCAAAGGCAACTGCCGCAAGTTCTGCCGCCAACTGCCTGATCCGCAAGGCCGAAACGCCACAGCGCCCCGCCACTGCCTCTGGCGCGTAATCGGGCGACAGATAGCGTTCCGCCATGTGCTGAAACACCGTCCGATGCCCCTGCCAGACCGCGCCAAGATCAGGCTGCACGCCCTTGGCATCCCACGAGGCAGGCTGGCCCGTGCGCCGGTCGATGACAAAGGGCTGTGCCTCCGCATTGCGCAAGAACAGGCCCTTTTCCGGGCCATCGGTCGAATTCACCAGATAGGCGGCGTTGGTAAACCGGGCCAGATAGTCCAGATCCACCTTGCCAGCCTCCAGCAGGCAATGGATCAGCGCCAGGATCAGCAAGCCATCTGTGCCCGGCGTGATGCCGATCCAGTCATCGGCCACGGCATTATAGCCCGAGCGGATGGGGTTCACCCCGATCACCCGCGCGCCGCGATCCTTCATCTTGCCGATGCCGATCTTGATCGGGTTGCTGTCATGATCTTCGGCCACGCCAAACAGCACGAACAGCTTGTTGCGGTCCCAATCGGGCGCCCCGAATTCCCAGAACGCGCCGCCCAGCGTGTAAATCCCCGCGGCCGCCATGTTCACCGAACAAAACCCGCCATGGGCGGCATAATTTGGCGTGCCAAAGGCCTGCGCCCACCAGCCGGTAAAGCTTTGGCTTTGGTCGCGCCCCGTGAAAAACGCCAGCCTCTCCGGCGCAGTCGCGCGCAGGGGTTCAAGCCAGGATACCGCCGTTTCCAGCGCTTCATCCCAGGAAATCGGCTCAAAGGCACCCGACCCGCGCGGCCCAACCCGCCTTAGCGGCGTCTGCAAGCGCGAGGGTGCCGTCACCTGCATGATGCCCGAGGCGCCTTTGGCACACAGAACGCCCTTGTTGATCGGGTGGTCGCGGTTGCCCTCGATATAGCTGACGCGGCCCGATTTCAGATGCACATTGATGCCGCACCGGCAGGCACACATATAGCAGGTCGTCTTGCGCACCTCGTCTGACACGGGCGGCGACAGGTTCACTCGCGGCTGGTTCATTCCTGCCCCTCTCTACGGGTCTTGCACATCCTACCCTTGCGGCCCGGCCCCCCGCTGTCCATCACCTTCAGAAGATCGGAAGACCCCCTGCCATGCGTTTGACGCGGATCAGCTTGCCTTGGTCGCAATCCTATATCAATCATGTATCAATTCTCAGTGCCCCCGCCAAGCCCCAGATCACGGCCCCCGACCATGTTCCGGGGGCACAGGCCCGATGCGGGATTGGATCTATCCATGTCAATTTGCGACCTTTCCTGCATGGACCCCCATCAGAATGATCACAAACTTGCACTTTTCGAACATTCAGGCCAATGATCGCCACAACCCGGCCAGCGACAGGCCAACCAGCAGCAAGATCGCGAATCTGCGAAAATCCTGCGGGCTGGTGCGCGTAAAGCGGCGCCCCCCGGCCCACAGCCCCGCCAGCATGAACGGCAACCCAAGTGCGGTGGCCCAAACGCTTTCCATCGACACCATGCCAGCCGACCACAACACCGGCAACGACCACAGGTCCAGCGCGGTGAAATAGGCGATCACGGTCGCGCGGAAGACGGCGGGCGCTACACTCTGTGCGGTAAAGAAGACCGCCACCGGCAGCCCCCCCACGGCCATGCTGTTGGCCAGCCCCGACACAACCCCCACCCCGGCATGCGCCAGCCCGCCCCGCGGGCCGATGGCCCAGCCCAGCCACAGCAGCCCGCACATCGCCAGCACAAAGCCCGACAGAACCGCCCGCCCCAGATCAACCGGCACCGCCTGCACCGCCCAAACCCCCACCGGCACCCCGACCAGACAGCCAAGGAAAAGGCTGCGCACCCGCGCCCAGTCGATATGGCCCCAGATGCCCCGCGCCTGACTGGCCGTCATCACCACATCGGCCAGCAGCACTACGGCGACAAAGGGAAAGGGATCGGTGACCAACGCGGCAAAGCTCATCACCAGTGCGGCAAAGCCAAAACCAGAGTAGCCGCGGACATAGCCCGCGACCACCATGCCGAATGCCACCACCAAGGCCTCTCCACCGGAAAGGCCAAAGGGCATCAGACCACCTGCGGCCGCATGTCGGCCTTGGAAATCCCCGCCACCTCGACCGGCTTTTTCATCGCATCGCGGCGGAAAGGCTCTCCCAGCTCTTGATTGATCAGCGCCTCGATCAGGGTGGTCTTGCCAGCTTTCTGATCGGCAATGGCTTGCGTCAGCGCAGCGCGCAGCTCCTCCATCGTGCGCGCCTGCACCCCTTGCAGACCACAGGCCTGCGCAATGCCCGCATAAGACACGCCCTCATCCAATTCGGTGCCGACGAAATTATCGTCAAACCACAGGGTCGAGTTCCGCTTTTCGGCGCCCCACTGATAGTTGCGGAACACCACCATGGTGATCGCGGGCCATTCGGGGCGGCCAATCGCCGTCAACTCGGTCACGGCGATGCCAAAGGCGCCGTCGCCTGCAAAACCCACCACCGGCACATCCGGGCAGGCGATCTTGGCCCCGATGATCGACGGCAGGCCATAGCCACACGGGCCGAACAGCCCCGGCGCCAGATATTTGCGCCCGGATTCAAAGGTTGGATAGGCATTTCCAATGGCACAGTTGTTGCCGATGTCACTGGAAATGATCGCCTCTTTCGGCAAGGCAGCCTCGATCGCGCGCCAGGCCATGCGCGGGCTCATCCACTCGGGCTTGGCGGCACGGGCACGCTCATTCCAGCTGGTGCCGGGGTCGTCCTGTTCATGATCCATGCTGGAAAGCTGCTGCGCCCAAGCCGATTTTGTCTGGGCAATCAGGGCCTTGCGCGCGGCGCGCCCGGCATCGCCCGCCGTGTCGGCCAGCCGCGCCAGAATGCCCTCGGCCACCGCCTTGGCATCGCCCACAATCCCGACGCTGACCTTCTTGGTCAGGCCAATGCGGTTGGGGTTGATGTCCACCTGAATGATCTTGGCGTCTTTCGGCCAGTAATCCAGCCCATAGCCCGGCAGGGTTGAAAACGGGTTAAGCCGCGTGCCCAAAGCCAGCACAACATCGGCCTTCTGGATCAACTCCATCCCGGCCTTGCTGCCGTTATAGCCCAAGGGCCCGGCGAACAACGGGTGGCTGCCGGGAAAGGCGTCATTGTGCTGATAGCCAACGCAGACCGGCGCATCCAGCCGCTCGGCCAAGGCCATGCTGGCCGGGATCGCCCCGCCGATCACCACACCTGCGCCGTTCAGGATCACCGGGAACTTTGCAGTGCTCAGCAAGTCTGCCGCCTGCGCCAGAGCCGCCTCGCCGCCCGAGGGGCGTTCGAATTCAACAATGGCGGGCAGATCGATGTCGATCACTTGGGTAAAATAATCGCGCGGGAAATTGATCTGCGCCGGGGCCGACTGGCGCTTGGCCTGCAAGATCACGCGGTTCAACACCTCGGCCACGCGGGACGGGTCACGCACCTCCTCTTGATAGCAGACCATATCCTTGAACAGGGCCATCTGCTCGACCTCTTGAAAGCCACCCTGCCCGATGGTCTTGTTCGCCGCCTGCGGCGTGACCAGCAAAAGCGGTGTGTGGTTCCAATAGGCGGTTTTGACCGGCGTCACGAAATTGGTGATGCCCGGACCGTTCTGGGCAATCATCATGCTCATCTTGCCACTGGCACGGGTGTAACCATCGGCCATCATCCCGCCGCTGCCTTCATGAGCGCAATCCCAAAAGGTGATCCCCGCCTTGGGAAACAGATCGGAAATCGGCATGAAGGCCGATCCGATAATGCCAAAAGCATGTTCAATGCCATGCATTTGCAAGACTTTGACAAAAGCTTCTTCGGTGGTCATGCGCATGGCGACGGGCTCCGGCTGTTTGGATGTGGCCGCCAGCTTAACCACGCCCAGCGACAGCGCCTTAGGGCCAGAGCGTTCGCGAATTTATAGCCAGATGAAAAAACCCCTCGGCACAGACGGCCAGACCCTAGCCATGCAGGCGCGCCGCAATGCGCGCGATGCCTTCGGCGATCTTGGTCGGCGCGATCGAGCTATAGGCCAGCCGGTAGAAATTGTCCTGACTGCGGGCGGGGTGAAAAAAGGCGCGGCCCGGTTCGATCAGCACCCCGTCGTCGCGCAAGACAAGCGCCAGCTGCTCGGTATCCACGCCCTCGGGCGCCCGCATCCAGATCGACGATCCGCCAAAGCCGCCTTTTCCCACAACCGTCAGCCCATGTTCGGCAATCGCGTCTTCCATCACCTGCCGCCGCCGCCGAAACGCCGTTTTCATCCGGTTGACCAGCGCATCATAATGCCCATCCGCCAGAAAATAGGCCACCGTGCGCTGCACATGGCCGGGCGGGTGGCGCAAGACCATCGCCCGCAGCGCCCGCGCCTCGGCGATGAAACTGGGGCTGGCCACCAGATAGCCCAAGCGCAGGCCCGGAAAGATGCTTTTGGAAAACGACCCCGCATAGATCACCCGGCCTTCGCGGTCCAACGACTTCAACGCCGGCGCCACGGGCTTGAGGAACGACATTTCAAATTCGTAATCATCCTCGACGATCACGAAATTGCCACGGCTGGCCGCATCAATCAGCCCCGCTCGCCGCGCCACCGGCATGGTGGCATTGGTCGGGCAGTGGTGCGATGGCGTGGTGAACACCACATCCACCCCCGCTGTCAGGTGCTCGGGCGGCAGCCCGCCGTCGTCCACATCCACCGGCACCACATCCGCGCCAGAAGCCTCCAGAATGGTGCGCAGCCCCGGATAGCCGGGATTTTCAACCAAAGCCCGCTTGCCCGGCCCCAGCAACACCTGTGCGGCAATCCACAGCGCATTCTGCGCCCCCAAGGTCAGCAACACCTCATCTGCGCGCGCCGCAATCCCGCGGCGGGGCAGAATGGTGCGCAAGACATGTTCAATCAGAACCGGGTCATCGCGCTCATAGTAATCGCTGGTCAGGGCCGCAAAGTCGCGCTTGCCCAAGGCGCGCAAGGCACAATGGCGCCAGTTCTGATGATCAAACAACGTGGCATCGGCCTGCCCGTAGATGAACGGAAAGGGGTATCTTTCCCAGTCTTCAGGCTTGCTGATGCGGGCCAGATGCGAAAACCGCCCCCCCGTCAGGGCGGTAAAATCCACCGCTTCGTCCCGCGCCGGGGCCTGCGGAAACACCGGGGCACGCGGGGCCGTCTCTGACACGAAATATCCCGACCGCCCCCGCGCCGTCAGATAATCAGACGACACCAGATCGGCATAGGCCAGGGTCACGGTGATCCGGCTGACCCCCAGATGCTCGGCCAGGCCGCGCGAGGACGGCATCTTTTCGCCCGGTCGCAACCGCCCCGCCAGAATGCCCTGAACCACCATCGACCGGATCCGGCTTTGCAAACTGCCCGCCGCGCCAGCGGGCAGAAAGAAGGCTTCGGCGGGAATGGACATGGCACGGCCCCACTGGCGGTCAGGATAAGTCCAGATCAAGCGCCATTCGCGCGCCATGTGCAAGACCTGCCGCAAATCCGGGCCGCAAGACCGGATCATCTGGACCTAAGCCCGAACTTCATCTGTTCTTAAATATCCCCGCCGGAGGCTCCCACCGCGCGGCTGGGCACCGCAGCAAAAGAAAATCCCCCGCCATCATGGCAGGGGATTTTCAGAACACGCGGCGCAGATCAGCCGAAAACGCGGGTCAGTGCGCCGTCGATAGCATTAGTGATATGGTCAATGTCATCCGCCGTCGCGATCAAGGCCGGGCTCAGGCACAGGGTGTTGTTCATGCCCGGAATGCTGCGGTTTGTGGCCCCGATGATCACCCCTTGCGCCATGCAATCGGCAACCACCGCCTGCACGCGCTTTTCATCCATCGGCTCTTTGGTTGCGCGATCCGAAACCAGCTCGGCCCCCAGGAACAGACCCTTGCCGCGCACATCACCGATCACCTTGTGCTTGTCCATCAGCGCATGAAGGTTGTTCAGGCAGTGCTCGCCCATCTTCAGCGTGTTGTCCAACAGGCCTTCGTCTTCGATGATCCGCATGTTTTCCAGCGCCGCCGCCGGGCCGGCGGTGCAGCCGCCAAAGGTGCTGATGTCGCGGAAATAGCTCATCGGATCGCTGGCATCATCCTTGAACATCTCGAACACGCGCTCGGTGGTCACGGTGCAGGAAATCGCCGCATAGCCGCTGGCCACGCCTTTGGCCATGGTCACGAAATCGGGCTTGATGCCGTAGTGCTGATAGCCGAACCAGGTGCCGGTCCGGCCCACGCCGCACACCACCTCGTCGATATGCAGCAAGATGTCATATTTCTGGCAAATCTCTTGCACCTTTTCCCAATAGCCCTTGGGCGGCACGATCACGCCGCCGCCTGCGGTGATCGGCTCCAGCACCAGACAGCCCACGGTATCGGGGCCTTCGCGCAAGATTACCTCTTCGATCGCCGCCGCCGCCCGTTCGCCGTAATTCTCGACATCCCATTGCTTGCGGTATTCCAGACAATGCGGAACGATCACAAAACCATCAGGATAGGGCCCATATTGCATGGCGCGCTGGAATTGACCGCTGGTGGCCAGCGTGCCGATGGTGGTGCCGTGGTAATCGCGTTCACGATACAGGATCTTCCACTTCTTGCCGCCATGGTGACGATGCGCAATCTGGCGCACCATCTTGTAAACCTTCTCATTCGCCTCGGACCCCGAGTTCGAATAATAGACGCGCGTCATGCCCGGCATCTTTGAAACCAGCTTTTGCGCGAACAAGGCCCCCGGCACCGATCCGGCGGCCCCGGCAAAATAGTTCATCTTGATCAGCTGATCGCGCACGGCATTGGCAATGCTTTCGCGGCCATAGCCGACATTGACTGTCCAGACCCCGCCCGACACGGCATCCAGACGCTCTTTGCCCTTGGCATCCCAGACCTTCATCCCCTTGCCCTCGACGATCACCCGCGGATCGACGGTTTCATAGGCCTTGTGCTGGCTCAGATGGTGCCAGACATGAACGCGGTCAGCCTCGACCACTTCAGAGATATCATTGACGGAAGCATAGCCTTCCATTGCGAAGCCCTTTCAAAGCTGAGAGACTGAACCCGATCTGCCGAAAGATGATCAACCAGCTTTCGGCCCTGATCAAGACAGCATCTGCCTTTGCACCGCGCAATCGTAGGTCCAGACGATCCGGCCACATAGTGCCAGATCAAAAATCAGTTGGCCGCCATGAAATGCACGGCAAAGATCGCCGTGCCGGCCTTATGGTCTGGGGAATTTCGGTGGAATATCGGTTTCCATTTTCCTGAACCACGGTCATGCGGCTGGACAGGTGACAAAATGCCCCAACCAATAAGGGCATAAGCAAGAACAAAACCACCCAACAAGGAGAAATGACAATGACTCTACGCAAAACCCTGATGAGCGCCGTTGCCGGAACCGCCCTGCTGGCAGGGTCGGGCGCGGCCTTTGCCATGGATGAACTGACCGTCGGTTACTTCCTCGAATGGCCGATGCCTTTCCAATATGCCAAAGCAATGGGCACTTACGATGAAGCCTTGGGCATGAAGGTGAACTGGGTGGCCTTTGACACCGGCACCGCAATGTCGGCGGCCATGGCGGCGGGCGATGTGCATCTGTCGGTCAGCCAGGGCGTGCCGCCCTTTGTTGTCGCCACCAGCGCCGGGCAAGATCTGCAAATCGTGGATGTGGCCGTATCCTATTCGGAAAACGACAACTGCGTTGTGCGCAGCGATCTGGAAATCGACAAGACCAATGCCGCTGATCTGGCTGGCAAGAAAGTGGCCGTGCCCCTCGGCACCGCCGCGCATTACAACTTCCTTAAGCAAATGGCGCATTTCGGCGTGGATCTGGCCAGCCTTGAGGTGGTGGACATGGCCCCGCCAGACGGCTCGGCCGCCTTTGCCCAAGGCTCGGTCGATATGTTCTGCGGCTGGGGCGGTTCGCTGCGCCGCGCGTTGGAGGGCGGCAACGTTCTGCTGACCGGCGCTGAAAAGGAAGAACTGGGCATTCTGGTGTTTGACGCCACCACCGCCTCGGCCTCGTTCTTGGCTGAAAACAGCGATGTCGTGTCGAAATTCCTGAAAGTCACCGCAGATGCCAATGCGATGTGGGCAGACGATGCGAAAAAGGCCGAAATGCTGCCCGTGATCGCCAAGGATTCGGGCATGGATGAAGCCGCGGCAGGCGAAACCATCGCCACCTTCGTCTTCCCCAGCGTGGAGGATCAGCTTTCGGCCAAATGGCTGGGCGGCGGCGCGCAGGAATTTATGAAGGGCGTCGCGGATGTCTTTGTGACGGCAAATTCGATCCCGGCTGCCTTGCCTGACTATTCCGCACAGGTGAATGTCGGCCCGCTGACCTCGGCCAAGGGCATGTAAGCCAATATCGAACCGGCGGGTGGCCCGATCTTGGGCCGCCCGTTTTTTCTGGGACTTTTCACCCGGGGTCAGAATGTCCAACTTGATCATCGACAATATCTCGATGCGCTTTGATCTGCCCAATGGCGGCTCTGTTCAGGCGCTTCAAAACGTCTCTCTCAACCTGAAAGAGGGAGAGCTTTTGTCCGTGCTTGGCCCCTCGGGCTGTGGCAAGACAACACTTCTCAACATCCTTGCGGGCTTTCTGGCCCCAACCGAAGGCCAGATCCTTCTGGGCGGCAAGAAAGTCACGGGCCCCGCGGCCGAGCGGGGGATGGTCTTTCAGCAAGGCGCGCTGTTCGAATGGATGAGCGTGCGCAAGAACATTGATTTCGGCCCCCGCATGAAGGGCATGCCACAGGCCGAGCGTGACAAGATCACGGCCCATCTGCTGAACACCGTGGGTCTGAAGGATTTCGGCGACAAGGCGGTCTATGAACTTTCGGGCGGCATGCAGCAGCGCGTGGCGCTTGCGCGCTGTCTGGCCAATGACCCTGATGTCATCTTGATGGACGAACCCTTGGGCGCGCTTGACGCGCTGACGCGTGAAAAGATGCAAGGCCTGGTGCTGAAGCTGTGGAAGGAAACCGGCAAGACCGTGGTTCTGATCACCCATTCGGTCGAAGAGGCGCTGCTTCTGGGCGAACGCCTGCTGGTCATGGCCCCCCGTCCGGGCCGCATCTTCAAGGAATACCGCCTGCCCTTTGCCGAACGCGGCGTGGGCGGCGATTTGCGGGCGGTCAAGAAATCCGAAGGCTTTGCCGAAACGCGTGAGGAAATCCTGTCGATGATCTGGGGCATGGAAGAAGAAATCATGGGCAGATCGGAGACCGCAGCATGATGGTGCTTGTCTTTTATGTGGCGATTTTCGTCGCCTCGATGCTGGTCTGGGGCCGCATCAAGGCACATCGCGAACGGCATGACTATACGTCGCTGAAAACGGTCACCTTTGGCGATGAAAGCGCGATCGTGCCAGATCGCGTCGCCAGCATCATTTCCCTTCTGGCCATCTTTCTGATCTGGGGGGCCTTCACCGGATCAAAGATCGTGCCGCTGCATGTGCCGGGGCCTTTTGTCGGGGAAACCACCTTTACCTACACCGCCCGTGATGCCACCGGGGCGCAGGGCGATGCCGAGGTCAAGGTTCTGGTTTACAAAGACAGCGCCAAACCCGCCGCCCCCGCAGTGGCCGAAGGCGATGGCATTGCCAAGGGCGATTCCGACGTGGTTGCCGCATGGCGGTCGGTGCTGTTGCGGCCGGCGGCGAATGATGCGCCGGGCGCTGAAATCGTGGCCGTCAACGGCCAACCGATCAGCGTTGACACCCCCCTTGCGGTCGAGAATGGTCAGGTGGTGCTGACCTCGCGCGGGTCGCTGAACTTTCAACCCTATGGCGGCTGGCAGATGGAGCCGATCTGGCTGCCCGCACCCGAAGCCGTGGTGGCCCGCCTGATCGAGATTTCCAGCACCGGCTATCAGAACACCTCGCTTTGGGGCCATCTGGCGGCTTCGTTGGGCCGGGTTCTGGCCGGGTTCTTTCTGGGGTCTTTGGTCGGCATCCCCCTGGGCTATGCCATGGGCCTGTCCAGCTGGTTCCGCGGCTGGTTCGACCCGATCGTCGAATTCATGCGGCCCGTGCCGCCCTTGGCGCTGATCCCGCTGGTGATCATCTGGTTCGGCATCTGGGAAACCGGCAAGATCGTGCTGCTGTTCCTGGCCGCCCTGTGGATCATGGTCATCGCCGCGCGGTCGGGTGTGTCGGGGGTCAAGCTGTCAAAGATCCATGCCGCCTATTCACTGGGCGCCAGCAAGGCGCAGATCATGCGCCATGTGATCATCCCCAACTCGCTGCCCGATATCTTTACCGGGGCACGGGTGGCAATGGGGGTGTGCTGGGGCACGGTGGTTGCCGCAGAACTGGTGGCCGCCCAAAAAGGCGCGGGCATGATGATCATCGCGGCGTCAAAGTTCCAGCTGACCGACATCGTGGTGATGGGCATCATCCTGATCGGCATCATCGGGTATGGAATGGATATCCTGATGCGCCTGGCCGAAAAAAAGCTGGTGCCCTGGAAGGGCCGCGGCTAAGGCAAACCCAAAGGCGCAAGGGGCACCGTCCCTTGCGCATTGACAAGGCACCACACTTACCAAACAGAAAAACAAAAACGCGGGCTGGCTTTCAGGGGCTGCCCGCGATCAGTCATATGTGATCCGCAATCGCCGGGTCGTGGCCCCTTTGATCTTGTCCTCAGACAGCAACTAAGCCATGGACGGCTTTCTTGAAACTGGACTGCGACGCCTGAGGGACCAAGATTTCCCGAACCGCCTTAGCCTGTTCAGCGGGCGTCAACGTGCCCTCTTCAATCCGGGCTGACAGGGCAGCAACCCGCACCCCAAAAGACCAAGTTTCAGCGAGATAACGAAAAAAAGCCATGTTTGCCCCCTTGTGACAGCACAGGATGCGGATAGCCAACTTCACACATTTCTGCAATTGCGAAGCTCGAATAGCTGCGTTGCAGCAAGGGATCGTACTACGGCCATCAGGCGCGTGTCGTTCTTGTCTGAGGTGACCTGCCACGCGATTTTTCCTCCATCTACGATTGGAGGCCGGACAATGAAGCGACCGATACGAAGCGAAGAGCAGATCCGGCCGCGCCAGCATGCCAGCGGCCTCGCGATAGGCATCGGCCCAGGCGCGCGCGTCATCTGCCATGGCGCCGAGACCAAGATCGGGCGGTGCTACATAGGCCCGGGCCAGCGCCGCCGAAAACGCGTCGGCCGCTGCCGTGCCGGCCGCCGTCGCGCCCCCCTCGAAGGGGTTGTCGATCCGGCTCAGGTCCACCGCGTCGAGCGTGCCGAATGCCGTTCTCATCGACCTCGTAAAGATCGAAGCCTGGATTACCTGCTGGTGTTCTGCAGAGTGCGGGCTCTGCCGCGAGTATCAGGTCAATTGCATCCGCCTCGAGCTGCATGCGCTGCTCTTGGTCAAGACCATCTGGATCCTGCTCCTCGTCATCTACATGTGCTCCGACATAGGATATGAACGGGCGTCCGGCAGCGTGCCCCGCAGAGCTCTTGCCAGCCCCACCAGCGCTTCTGCCGCCACCTCCGCTCGCGGCATCCCTGACGCCATTGCCCCGACCGTTGGCATCGACGTTACCGCGCTTATCGCCTTTTCCTGGCCCTTTGCTCCCGCCGCTAGAACCAGTGCGCACATTGTCACCCGCATCTGGGTCAGTGGTTCCAGGCGCGATATCAGGCATATCGTCCCCATAAAGGTTCTTGGCTTCGTCATAGACGTCACCGTCGGAAAAAATCTCGGCGGCTGCTTCTGTGGAGGCCGGGGGCTTGGGCTCTGGGCTAGCATCCTGCACCCCTACGGAAGCAGGAACAGGTTGGCGCCAGCACCGGTCTTCTCGCGGTCTGGCTGCCCTCGGCGACCCAGATGCCGGCGCAGTGGTCGGCCCAGCGGCACAGCGCGCAGTCGGCGCAGGGGACGGGGCGCGTGAGCGAAGGGGCAGCCACGAACGCCTCGAGCCGTGCCCGCGCGCCGCGTGCATAATGGGCGTAGTCGGCGAGCCGCAGGGTCGCCAAGGCGGTAACCTTTCGACGTGAAGTCTGGTTCTTCCACAACGCCCTCACGTGGAGAAACTCGTTCGATCCTGATCACACGCCCACTCATGGCCATCCATCTTCCTTTCGAAGCTTCTGTCTGCCTTTCGCCAGTTCCTCTGCAGCGGTGAGAGAATCAGGTCGACAGGCAACAGATACCTTCTTAGCCTCCAAGGGTGTCAAAAATTGGCAGGCTGCGAGGCGCGCATGTCCTTTTCCAAGGCTCAGGATCTGATCCGGCTCGCACAGTTGGCTGCGGCAAGACGCTGCGGGATCAGCCTCGAGGAGATCGCGCTGGAATTCGGAGTGTCCCACCGGACAGCGCAGCGGATGACCGACGCGCTGGAAGAAGCCTTTGGAAACGTCTTGGTAGAGGATGGCGAGGACCGCAAACGGCGCTGGCGCCTGATCGATCCCGGCCTCGACCGCCTGCAACTTCGCCATGAAACAGGTGTGGAAGCCTTGGAGATCGCCGTTCGTGGGGCGGAGGCCGAGGGTCGGCTACGACATGCACGAGCCTTGGCTGATCTGCGCGAGGGGCTGCTGGCTCAGGCGCCCTCCCGATCCCGTATCGAAACCGACGCAGAGGCGGTCCTGGCCGCCATGGGGCAGGTCACGCGCCCCGGCCCGAAAGTCAGCGTCGAAACGGACGTGCTCGATGCCATCATCGAGGCACTGCGCGGCCCGTTTCGCCTGAGTGTGCGCTACAACCAGGACGACGCAAACCGCATCCTGGAACCACATGGCGTCTTGCTCGGCCACCGGACATACCTAGCGGCACGCGACCCCGCCAAAGCAGACGAGGTACGCAATTTCCGCATCGACCTGATCCGCACGGCGGAAGTCCTCGACGAGAGCTTCCCGCTTCAGGAGGGTTTCAGCATCGTGGATTACGCTGCACGGTCCTTCGGGGTCTGGCAGGATCCCGAACAATACGGCGAGGTGATCTGGCGCTTCGCGCCTGAGGCAGCCGAGCGCGCCGCCGGCTTTCGCTTTCATCCTCGGCAAGTGCTTGAGCCGCAAGACGACGGCAGCATTGTCGTGCGTTTCGAGGCAGCAGGCTGGCTGGAGATGACCTGGCACCTCTACCAGTGGGGGAACAAGGTCGAGGTCATTGCCCCGGAGGCGCTTCGGGCGATGGTGGACGGATACCGCCGGTCCGATTTCGGCGCGATGCCGTGAACGAGTATTAGAAACGGAGGAATTCGATGACGGACAGCCTGTCGTTTAGCGCCTTAAAGGAGAAGCAACGCGCGATCCGTGCAGGCTTCCCCGAGACGATGGGCCTGCGCGTACACCGCTCCATCAGCTGGATCGGACGAGCCGAGTCGTGCGGCGACGATCACGATGCACGCTTCATCTTCCTCTGGATCGCTTTCAACGCAGCCTATGCGGACGAGCGCGAATTCCAGTGGGTTGCACCCGGGGAAAGGGCTGCTATCGTCGATTATTTTGGCAAGCTGGTGGCGCGGGATGAAGAGCGACGCGTTTACAAGGCGCTATGGCAAAGGTTCTCAGGTCCAGTTCGGATGCTCATGGAGAACCGCTTCGTATTTAACCCATTCTGGCAGCATCAGAACGGCATAGACGGGTTCGAGGATTGGGAGGAAAGGTTCCGGACCTCCTCGCGCAGCTTTGCACAGGCGTTCCAGGCCGGCGACAGCGTTCGCGTTCTCAGCTTCGTCTTCGACCGGCTCTACGTGCTGCGCAATCAGCTGGTGCATGGCGGATCGACGTGGAACAGCGGCGTGAACCGAGCACAGGTACGTGACGGCGCCGCGATACTCGGCTTCCTTCTCCCGGTCTTCGTGGACCTGATGATGGACAACCCGAAGGAGGATTGGGGGCGTCCCTTCTACCCGGTGGTCGAGTAGCCAGATTGTCCAAAGTTCATACGCTCAATAGTTCAATCAGCGGCGACTCTAGTTCTGCGTGAGTTCCGCACACCCCGCTGCAATCAGAGCGTCGGCACAGGCGTCCATCTCATCCGGGGAACGGGTCGGATCATCAGCCTCGCCCCGCGGCACGAAGAGCACGAGACCGGCCCGGGCCCGGGTAAGCAACACGCGATAGCCATTCAGCCGAAAACGCTGTTTCTCAGTGTCTCGTGCAATCTGCCATCGAGGCGCACGCATCATCCTGGGCAGCCAACCCTGATCAGTCCAGATCAGGTCTTGCCCTGCGCAGCCCGCTCGGCCGCGACGGCGGCCTCGTAGCGTTGCGCAATCCCGGCCTCGAGCCGGTCCCGCAGCCGCTTCACGCGGGCGGTTTCGGCGAGCGCCGTGGTCTGCAGATCCAGCAGCATCTCGGGCGGCAGCGCCGCGATGTCGCTGAGGGCGAGCCCTTCGAGATCAATGAGGCGGGGGGCGTTGTCAGGGTGCGGCATGGCAGGGTCTCCGTTGGAAGGGAATGGCAGTGCCATCACGCGGCGCGTTCTTCGAGGAGCAGCGCCGAGAGCGAGGCGTTGGCGGCCTTGGGTCTGGGTCGCGCGATGGCGATGTAGGCGAAGCGGTCGGGGCCCACGCGCTCCTGCACGAGGTGGACGAGGCCCTTCTCGAAGGCGCCCAGCGCGGCCTGACCGAGATCGGCAAGCTGACGGCGCTCAGGCTCGGGCAAGGTCGAAATCACCGGCGTGACATCGATCCCGAGAAAGCCGCAGTGGTACTCTATCCTGGCCCCAGCCTCGGCCTGCGCGATCCAGGCGTAGAGCTCAACATCAGTGAGCTGCGGCCTCGCTACGCGGGCGCCGATCGGGGTTGCGGCGACCATCAGCATACCGGGAATGGCGAACGGATCGATGTCGAGACGGCATTTAAGAACCCCAAGCACCCGTTCCGCGTCGCAATCGTCTGTGCGATGTGGCTGACCGGCTTCGACGTGGAATGCCTGTCGACGCTCTATATCGACAAGCCGATGAAGGCCCACACGCTGATGCAGGCCATAGCGCGCGCGAACAGGGTGTATCCTGGAAAGGATTTCGGCCTGATTGTCGACTACAATGGAATGCTCGCCAGCCTGCGAGCAGCGCTCGCGCAGTACGCGCTCGGTGATGATGGCACAGGCGGAGAAGAGATCATCGCCCCCATCGAGGAGAGGGTGCAGGCACTGCTCGAAGCTATCGAGGCGACCGAGGCGCATCTGAGGAGCCTCGGCTTCGACCCAAGCGTTCTGCTCGGCTCGAAGGGCTTTGTGCGCATCAGGGGTCTGAAGGACGCCGTGGAAGCCGTCTATTCGACGGATGAGTCCAAGCGGCGCTTCGAGATTCTCGCACGGCAGGTGTTCATTCGCTTCAAGGCGCTGCTGATGGAGCCTAGCGCCTGGGCATACGCTGAACGACACGACAACATCGAAGCAATCTACAAGAAGCTGACCGAGCGGCGCGACACGGCTGACGTGACAGAGCTGTTGAAGGAGTTACACCGGATAGTCAACGAGGCCATCCGGACGCAGGCGCCAGGAGACGACCAAGCCGAAGGACTGACCTTCGACCTCAGTCAGATCGATCTTGAGAAGCTGCGCGATGAATTTGCAAAGAAGGTCAGACGCAAAGCGACCGCGCTTCAGGACATTCGAGACATCGTCGAACAGAAACTCGCCGAGATGCTGGCGCGCAATCCCGCAAGAATGGACTATCAGGTGAAGTACGAGGCAATCATCGCCGACTACAATCGGGAGAAAGACCGAACCACCATCGAGGAGACATTCCGTCGACTGGTCGAGCTCGTGAACAGTCTGGACCAGGAACAGAAGCGCGCAACGAAGGAGGGGCTTGGCGAGGATGAACTCGCGCTCTTCGACCTGCTGCTCAAGGATAACCTGGACAAGACGTCTCGTGAGCGGGTGAAGCAGGCGAGCCGCGACCTCTTGGCATCCATAAAGGCGCGCCTGGCTGAGCTCGATCGCTTCTGGGAGAAGGAACAGACCAAGGCAGACGTCGAGGTCTTCATATTGGACGAAGTCTTCGCAAGTTTGCCGTCACCGCCGTTCACGCCCGATGAAAAGAAAGCGCTTGCAGCAAGCGTCTACGCCCATGTGTGGCAGCAGGCCGTGAACGGTGGCTTCGCGCAGGCGGCATAGGGCCGTTCGCTGATCGTTCGATCCGGGTTCCAGCGGCTTGGCGAACGGAACTGCGAACCCCGCCCAGTGCGCCCCCACTCTAAGCCTAATGATTTCAGTAGCATGGCGCTCTGAACCGAACCGCGCGCGGTTAATAGGTCCGGAGAATATTGGCCCTGAGAGACTGCTTCCGAGGCTCTTGGCACCGGGGCCGGTTAACTGCCCGTCCCGCATAACCCTCGAAAACAACGTAAAAAACCGGCCGCAGCCGGATGGGAAGAACACTTTCGCTGGGGCAAGTGGCGGAGGGAACGGGACTGCGGTCGAACCTTCTCTGAGCCCGGCCGAATAGGCAGAGCCCACTAGAGGACTTGTAACTATCTGACTTGCATATCGTTTTCGCTGACACCTTCGTTTCCCTGCGCCCAGGTGGGGGCGCGCGAAAGGAGTCGAAGATGCGTGAAACTTGTTTGAACCAGACAGAGTTGGCAGCACGCTGGAAAATCAGCCCGAGGACGCTGGAACGGTGGCGCTGGATTGGGGACGGGCCTCGGTTCCTAAAAATCGGCGGTCGTGTGATCTACAGGATTGAAGACGTGGAAGCGTTCGAGCGCGCCGCGCTGAGTGCTGCCGCAGAACAGTATCGAAAGGATTGAGCACCACATGATTGCGTATTCTGGTCTGCCTTCATAAGCCACCGTTATCGTTCAGTAATCGGCGTTCCGATTCTGCACCGATCTTGAATTTGGCTTGGCGGGCTGATCTTCTCGGACGCCTCTCTTGGGTGGACCAGCATATGCAGCAACCGCGAACAATTACCCGCCGTGATCTGTATGATCTTGTTTGGAGCAAGCCGATGTCGACGCTGGCCATTGAGTTCGGCATCTCCGACCGAGGTCTGGCCAAGGTCTGCGGTCGACACCGCATTCCCGTGCCGCCGCGAGGCTATTGGGCGAAGGTGGCTGCCGGAGAACGACCGAAGGTGCCACCCTTTCTTGAATGGAAGGATCGCAGCCTTGATCAGGTCATTGTTCGCGGTGCGATTTCATCGCTCCCCGACAGCATCGCCGAACTTGCCATGAAGCGTAAGGCCGAGCGTCAAGGCCGCGGAACTTCGGAAAAGGAAGCTTCCGACGTTCCCCTGTCTATGGTCACAATCCCCCATCCAACCGTCGCAAAGACCGCAAAAGCACTTCGCACAAAAAAGCCGGACAGCGATGGCGTGGTCAGCGCCACCGGTCCCGGGCACTGCGGCGTCATCGTCAGTTCAACGTGCACCGAGCGTGCCGTCGTCATCCTCGATGGGCTGGCCCGAGGTCTCGAAGGGAGTGGCCTTACACTGATACCTGAGGGGGACAAAATGTCCCTGAAGCGCGGCACGGACGCTGTGAACTTCACTCTGCTCGAGCGGACGAAGCGGGTGAAGTATGTTCCATCGCCCGAAGAAATTGCCCGGGAAGACCGTCGCAAAGAAAAGCAGGCGCGATCATGGCGGCGAAACGACTGGGATAGCTCGCCTTTTGGGTACAGCCCTCCGTGGCCGGAGTATGTCACCGAGTGGACTGGCGAACTGGTCTTCGCGATTGATGTTTGGGCAGACGGACTCCGGAAGACCTGGGGTGACGGAAAGATTCAGCGGATCGAGCGCCTGTTGCCGGACATCGTCGCCGGGATCGAACTGGTCCTCGAATTTATCCGCGTGCGCCGCGAAGAACGTGAAGATCGCGAACGGAAATGGCAAGAACTGCAGCGCCGACGAAAACTTGCCCAAGCCCGAAAAGATCGGGAGGAGAAACGCCTTGCACATCTGAGGCACATTATAGACCTGCGGCGTGAGGCCCGAGATATTCGAGATTGGCTGGCAAGCTTGCCGCATGAGATCAATCCCACAGAGGAAAGCGATCTTGCTCGTATGATAACTTGGGTTGGCCGTCGTCTTGCTGAAATTGATCGGCAAACCGGAATCGAAGCCGCTCAGTCCTTCGCTGGAACGAACGGCTTGTTCCCTGGGGTGGATGAACTGCATGACCCAGAAGGCGATCCGCTTCCTGGTTCGGTATGGGACCACTAAAGGCCCGAACGGAGTGTGTTGGCCAGCATCTGGAGCAGATCTACCGTTGAGGGCAAACCTTCCCATCTGGGCGCGAACAGGATCAACCGATTGATATTCCCTGACTTCTCGGTATGGTCGGTTCCGATCGGGAGCGGGCCAGCCACCCGGCGGACTTCATTTGGGTCCGGTCGATCAGGCTGACGGTCAGCCCTCGCATTTGCGGTTCAACATCGAAGCACATCGGGATACACATGCGCCGCCGGGGCTGGCACAGCTCCAATGAGTCGCAGTAAGCCCTGTATGAGAAAGTAAGCGAATGAAGGGGCGACGTCGGAATGCCGAGTTGACCCAGAGTGGAGATGAAAAGTTTGACTATCCAGAAGGATGAGATACTCGACAAGTTGGCGGACCGCGGCAACGTCGCACAGTTCGTAGCTTTCCGCCCGGATAGTCATAGGCTTCCGCAGCAGAGCTATTCTCGGGTGGCCGGGTATGAGCGGAATCACAGGTTTGAAAATACTCCCGAGGCAATCTCTGCACTAATCAAAGCGAGCGGAGAAAAAAGCGTTAATGTGCGCAGCTATCTGCCAGAAGACCCGCGTAGCAAGGAGTTTGTTTACGGACTGAAGACCGCAGAGGCCGCGATGGAAGCCGTCCAACGTCTAAGTCAGGAGGGTCTTTCAACAATTGTGAATGAGACAATTGACGTCACGGATGGAGGAGTTTCCGGAGTAGTCCAGGGCGACACGATGGAGTTTAGTCCTGACGACACGCCTCGTTGCGTCGAAAAGCCAGGGGTGCTTTCCCTGGCGTTTGCGCAGGGCATTGAATTAATCAAGAAGGTATATGGTTTTAGTCCGGACCTTTTGAATAATTCTGGAGAGCGAACGGAATTCAGTATTCACCCGAAGGTTCGTGGCTGGAAGTCAAATCACACGGTGCTGTGGGAGCACGAAGAGAATACTGTTGCGCCATCCTCGGTAGAAACGCTCTGGCCCAACAATTTTAGTCGCTTCATTGGCGACAAAGCATTTGGCCTATTGGTGGCAGACGGACTTGGTATTCCTGTGCCCCGCACCCTAGTAATCTCAAGGCGTGTAGCGCCCTTCACTTTTGGGCTGCATACCGGGTCAAGTGAGGTCTGGATCCGCACCTGCCCGAGGGAGCCACAACCAGGACTCTATACTACGGCTAAGGGCTGGCTCGACCCATTTAAACTCCTTGCACTCGAAGATCCGAGCGGTAACGGAATCAGCTCTGTTTTGAGGCAGGATGCCGTACATGCTGCCTGGAGCGGTGCGGCAATAGCGGGACCTGACGGCGCGATAGCCATTGAGGGCGTGCCCGGCGAGGGGGACCGACTCATGCTGGGCCTCGAGAGTCCAAGTCAGCTACCCAGCAATGTCATTTCAGACGTCGAAAACATGTATTGCGACCTTCGACGAACTCTGGGACATGTTCGGATCGAGTGGGTTCATGACGGCGTACGCACTTGGTGCGTACAACTCCACATCGGCCAAACATACACGCAAGGCTCAACGATTGTGCCTGGCGAGGCCGCGACTTGGGTCGAAATTCGCGCTGATGAAGGCCTTTCAGCTATCCGTGAGCAACTGGCTTCGCTGTCAAAGGAAAATGGTGTCCTGCTGATCGGCAATGTGGGCGTGACGAGCCACATCGCCGATTTGCTCAGAAAGAGGGGGGGGCCTTCTAGAATTGTTCAAGCGACATCAGTGTGATGTCTCACGGTCGATCAGTGTCAACTGCATGCGGTGAGCGCCATAGTTCTCCTGTAACTTGGTCATTTTCGACTTGGTGGACGGCCAAAACGTGGTCGCGAAGATTTGGTACTGAGTATTCAACTAGAAATTCCACAACGTTGTTTGCAGGCGAGCGGGTTACCGACCTTTCGGCAAATGGAAAATCCTCAATACGCTTGAAAGTCTCAATCCCGCGAGGTTGAGGTTTGAATATCGTTGATCCGCTGTTTATCGGACTTAGCCAGACTCGATCTCGACAGGCTTGCAGCAAACCAGCAGTGTCGATCGTCAAAACAGTCTGTGGTAGGTCACGGTACGCTCGCGCCTTCAGAAGACGCCAAATTCTTTTTCGGGAGAGCCAAAAAAAACTGTATGAGTTAAGTCTTGAATACCAATCGCCCGGCGTGAGCCCGCCTTGCAAGCACTTCTCCAATGCGCTGTCTGACATCGGCTTTTGATCGCGGATCACGGCACCGATCCGATCAGGATGTGCCAAAGGAACGGAAGCAGGTCGGCGCATTCGAAGCAAGCGATCCCTTTCCTCACCCTCGACCATATAGTCGTCAAGGAGCGCAGCCACGCTCATGAGCCCCCTTTCTCTGATCGCTGGCCAAGCGCCTTGGTGAGCCATGTGCCAAAGTCGTGGGTATTGTTCAATCAGTTCTTCTTCAGTCACAGTGTACCCTCGCGCTGTAGTACGCCGCCCACTGCAAATGCTTTGGACACTAATGTCACCGGGATACCGGTAATGCGTTCGATGCGACCTATAAACTCTAAAGCGCCTGTGTTCAGTGCGCCAAAGTGAGTCGCCGACCGGTTTTCGATACCAAAGTAGTCTGCGAAAGTTACGGCAATCTCGGTCGCACCATTAAGCTCTACAGATCGACGCAATTGGCCCCAGTCAAACTCGGCCAAGCGCCGCTGCTTTCCGGACACCGTTCCCTTCTCTGTCGCTTCAAGTTCTGCCATAGTTATCCCAGATCTAGCACTGAGTTCTTCATACGTTAGCTCTGTACCGATCCAGCCCGATGGTCCTCCAACCCTAATTGGATATGTACGCAAAACCATGATGACTTTGTTGACATGCTGTGGCGCTAGGCCAGCATCTGCAAGGCAGCCTGCGACAGATGTCTCGCGGGAAGTAACATGAGGAAATAGCCCATGGTGGAGGCTCAGCATGGTGCCTTGTGTTCCCTCGAGCAACACCCTACTGCCATCCTCCATCAGCTTGGCAAGGCGCTTTCGCACATTCCGAATGAATGGTTTCAGTTCGGCTACTTCGCCGGCAAGCTTAACCTCTGGGCCAAAAGTCTGGTTTCCACGGTTGAGAATTTTTCGTGCATTTGCAGAACCCACGCCTTGCCCAGTAGTAGAAATGCTCTTTAACCCCTTTGACTCAGTATTTCGGTCAAATTCATCAATTATCATTGCTTGTGGGTCTATTGATAAGTTTCCTCCATGCAGGTGGGGATGATCTTCTATTTCTTTCAGAATCTGAGGTAACCAAATTGTCGAACCCGCACCAATAAGAACTTCGGCGCTTTTGTTTGAACCTGTTCCTGAAGGAAGCTGAACATATTTGTATGCTGGCTCCGCAACACGGTGACCGGCATTGGGTCCGCCAATTCTCACCAAAGCATTGTAGTCCTTGGCGATATGGGAGCAAATATTCCCCTTCCCCTCGCTTCCGTATTGACCACCAACGATTACATCAACTAAGCCCGTCGCCAACTTTTTTGCAGTTGTGAGGCCGCGCCACGCTGCGGCTGCTCGCGCAAGCGTTTGCGCATCTTCATGGTCTGTATGAAGAACCAAGTCGGCGATCTTTGCTAGGTTACCAACCTCGCGCTCTGTTCCGTGGTTCGCTGCTTCTTCATATGTGGCAAATTCTCGGAGTTCGGACTGCCGCATCTTGTACCGACGCTCCAACTCACCTCGATCAGCTGTCAGATGCACGTGGAAGACAGCATCCCCGAACTTTTGGCGCAGCGCAGCCACCTGCGGGGCTATCCTAGCAGAGTCTAAGAGAGCGATGTCTGCCGAGAAGCCCTCTGACATTGCCTTTCCCACCGCATCTGCGACCCATTGACCTTCTGTCTCAACGTCCAGCCGATCACCAGCTTCTTGAAGTGCACGTCGTTCGTTCTCGCAACGCGTCACGTGCAAAATGTACTTGCGGGTTGAGACCCGGACAGCTCCCAAATCACGCTCAAGCGCAGCCGAAAACTCAGACTTACCGGCCCCGATCGGCCCTGACATCACCAGAATGCACTTCAACGAATCCACCTCCACTGGTTGAGCGTAGCGACCACCTCACACCAGATATTGTCATCTGCTGCAAGGTGTGCAACAAAATACTGACATCAGTTAGGATTCGTCGGGATGAACATGCTCAGGCCTGTGGTGGCAGTCTCTTACGCTAAGGGACCCAGCATTATGCTGTCTAGCGGCAAGATGTTTGACTTCCTAGACCCCCACGCCAGCGATTTTGACATCGAAGATGTGGCTCATGGACTCGCACATGTGTGTCGTTACGCAGGGCAATGCAGAGATTTTTACTCAGTCGCGGAGCATAGCCTGTTGGTATGCGACATGGTGAAAGACTATGCCTACGAGGCACTGCTTCATGACGCGGCTGAGGCGTTTATCGGCGACGTAACGCGGCCGCTGAAACAGCTCATGCCAGAGTTCAAACGGATTGAGGCAGATGTCGAAGATGCGGTAATTGATCGGTTTAAAATGCGTAGAGACTACCGCAAAGCCGTCAAGAAGGCAGACCTAAGCGTGCTTGCCGCCGAGCAGCTGCAGATCATGGCGCCAGGCTGTGCTGACTGGGCTCTCGAGGCGGGGATTGAACCTGCACCGATCAAGGTTCGTCATTTGACCCCATCCGAAGCAAAGCATGAGTTTCTTGTGCGATTTGAGAGACTTAGACCATAACGTGCGTCGAGGCTTGCACTTCTCATCGCTTGAAGGCCATCAATAGTCAGTTTCGACATAGAGCCCAGAGCAATCGTAAGCGACTGCCGCCGCTGTTGCTCCGTTGTTCATGAACAAGCGGGGCGACAGGAACTGCGTACTGGCTGGCAGGTCCGCCGTGATCTCCTGCTCAAAGACCGCGCCGGAGACCTCGTCGACGACGCGCACCCAGACAGAGCTGCCATTCGGTGGCGCTGCGATGAACAGGGTCAGCACGCCGCCGGTGGCGATACCGAAACTCGCGCCCAAGTCGGTCAGGGTCGGAGCCCCGGTGCCGTCGTTGGCCACGAGTTGCCAACGGGTGTGCGTCCCGCGCTGGAAGCCGATCCCGATGCAGTTGATGGCCGAGGCCAGCGTCAGGGTGGTGGCCAGCGCCGCCGTCGATCCGTAGAGGCCGAAGAAGGCCATCCCTGTCGCCTGCAGGGTGGTCAGCGAAATCCGCGTCACGAAGGTCCAGCCGCCGAGGCCTGCGGCATTGCCGCGCCAGCAGGCCCAGCCTGCGGAGCGCTGATCGGCCACCGAGTCCACGACCGCCGCAGAGGTCAGGCGCCAGCGGCGCATGGAAGCAGCAAGGTTCGTCGCGGCCAGCGTCGGGTGTGAAACGGTGCCGACCGAGGTGATCGGCAAGCCTTCGGTCGTGATCGTGGTGCTAACGGAGGGGGACCAGTTGGCGATGCGGTTCACCCCGAAATGCGGCTGGAGCGGAAAGTCCCGGCCAGAGGGGCGCATCACGTCGATCCACGGCGCACCGGCGCGGGTGCGCGCATAGACCGAGGCCTTGCCCGCGGGCGGCGGCGGCGGCGCGGCCGAGAGCCCCGGCAGGATTGTCGGCTGCGGCAGTTCCACTTGGCCGTTGGTCCGGTCAATGCGGATCGCGTCGTAGAAGGCCGACCCATCCGGGCTGACCTTGAAGCCGAAATCGTCATTCCCGAGCAACCCGATGAGGGCGCGGGCCGAGAACCCGGTCTTGAAGGCGAAGGCCGCGTCGTTCGCGGCCGCAGCCTTGTTGACGGTGGCTTCGATCCCGGCGCCTGCGTTGTTCAGGAGCACAGCGGGCGTGTTGACCGAGATGCGGTTGTAGCTGTCGGCCGTGGCACCGCCGAGGCCGAGCAGCTGCGCGGTCAGGTTTGCCTGCGGCATGCCGACCTGCGTGACGGCATTGGCGAATGTGACGGTGGGCGTGTTCACCACCGTGGTGCCGCCCGCCCCGGCGGTGGCCGAGCCGATATTGACGACCGTCGTCGATCCAGACGCGCCGCCCGTGCCGATGTTCACGGTCTTGGTCACGCCCGTCGTCGTGGCGCCGGTGCCCATCCCGTAGGTGGCGGTCGTCGTGGCCGTGCCGATGCTGGCGGACGCTGCCGAGACGGTGACCGTGCCCGAGGCGGTCAGAGTCCCCGAAAACGTCTTGTTGCCGGTGAATGTCTGTGTGCCTGCAAGGATCGCCAGCTCCGACGAGCTGTTGGGCAGAGTGAAACTGCGCGTCGTCCCGGCGCTGATGCCCGCCAGCGAGAAGGTCGCCCTCTTTGTGGGATCGGCATCGTTCACCAGGCTGAAGACCGCGTCCGACACGTCGCGCGGCTCGCCCACGACCTCCCAGGCGCTGCCTGTCCAGACAAGAAAGAGCCCCTCGGCTGCGACCCAGACCAGCCAGCCGGTGCGCGGCACCAGCCGGATCCACGCGCCGTCGACCCAGAAGGCGATGTTCAGATCCCACCCGGCCCAGAGGCCAGTCGCGCCGGAGGCCACAAGATGCCGGTTGCCGTCGGTGGGGCTGGCCGGGGGCGCGGTGCGCGTGCGGTCCAGGACCGAGAGCTGCACCATAGCATCGAGCAGGCGCAGGGCCTCGTTGTGGGTGACATGCTTCTGCGCCTGCGCCGCCAGAAGATAGGGCAGACCCAGGTGGGTGGTGGTGTCGGACATGGGAGTTCCCGTCAGAACTGGAGGGACACGGTCGCGGGTGTGCCGCGGCCGAGGCGGTTCGAGAGCTGGAAGATGCGGATCGCCAGCACCTGGCCGGGCGCGAGCGGCGCGCCCCAATCGGCGGTCTGCTGGGCGGGGGTATAGAGGACAGAGGTCGTGCTGCTGGTCAGCGTACGCTTGATCGCAGCGCCGTCGAGGATCTGGACGTCGTAGCTTTCCTGGTCTTCTGCGATCGGCACCTCGACCTGCTCCCAGGCATCGGCGACCAGCGCGCGGGATCTGCGCGTCCAGCGGATCGTCAGATCGCCGGGGCTGCGCGCCGTTCGCCATGGCTGTTCGACATGGACCGGCGCGAAGGGGACAAGGCCCCGCCCGGTCAGGGTAAAGGCCAGCGCGGCGTAGCTCGCATCGCTGACGGCGCGCGCGGCCGGGCCCACGCGCCAGTTCCAAGGCAAGCCGAGATCGGCCTCGGCGATGGGCAGCGAGGCCAGCGTGGTATCCAGAACCACAACTCGCGCGCCAGCCGGTGTCGGATTGCCCATGGCATGTTCCGTTCCGCGCTGGCCGCGCAGGAGGCGGGTCAGGCGGTACCGGCCGGGGGCGATCAACTCGGCTGCACCCGCTTGGACGATCTCCCACACCCCTGCTGCCGCCTCGACCGCCAGCGCATTGACCCCGCCGAACAGCGCGACGTCGGTCACGCTTTCCAGCGTGCCCGACAGCAGATCGACGACCAGTGCGTTGCCCAGATCGAAGCGGGAGGTTGGCCCGGGAAAGAAGTCGAAGGCCAGCGTACCAATCCGCGCGCGACGGCCGAAGGTGGTCAGCAGATTGTAGCCATCCGTCGAGGCGCTCCGGAACACCGCGATCTCACCCGGCCAGGGGCTGGCATGGGCGGCGATCAGGGGGCGATGGTCGGGTTGGTCTTCGCTGATCTGCGGAAGGTCCAGCATCACCACCTCCGGCGTGCCAAAGACGACGGGGCTGGCGAGCGAAGCGGGCCGCGGATCGCCGGGTGGCAGATCGTAGGCGGCCCGGTCTTGGCGCACCGCCTCGATCCCGCGCGCCTCGGCATCTGCGACCGAGACGAGGCGGAACTCGACCTCGCGGCCGTCATGCGCGAGCCGGATCACGTCGGCAGGGTCCAGCGCCAACCGCGAGGGCGGAAGGCGGAAGGTGGCGCTTTCCCGGCCGATCCAGGCTTCCATCAGCGCGCGGCGGCAGTGGCGTTCGGCCTCTTCGGGCGGAATGGCCATCGGGAAGGACTCGGACGCGATGCGGGTGGTGTCGACTGTGATGCGCCGCGCCTCGACCAGCGCCGCGTCGTAATCCTCATCCGCCCGCGCGACCTGCCACTTCAGGGCTTGGGGCAGTTCGGTCTCCTGACCACGGGTTAGTTCGAAGGCGTCGCCCTCACGGCTGGCCACCAGATCGTCGATGGCCAGCGTGGCGACCGAGGCGCGCCCGCGCATCACGAAACGGATCACGCCTTCGGTCTCGATGGCATCGAACCCAAAGTGCCGGGCCAAGGTGGAAATCGACGCGCGGGGGGACTCAAGGGCCCCGATCACATAGCCCTCGACCGCGCCCCAGAGGCCAGAGACGTCGATCAGGCTTTCCGCCAGCCCAGCGCGCAGGCAGAGATGCCGCACGAGTGCCGCCAGAGATACCGCGCCCAGCCGCCCGGTCAGCCAGTGACCGAGCCGCCAGTTCGGGCCATCGGTCCAGACGCCGGTCAGTTCGGGGAAGAAGGGATAGGGCCGCGCGTCCCAGGTCCAGGCGGCGCATTCCGGCACATGCACCATCCGGCCGCCGTAAACGGATGAGGTCGGGTTGTTCGCGGCATCGCCCCACCAGAGATAGCTGGCCTCCAAATAGGCACGCTGGATCGCGTCGTCGCGCCAGCCGCGGGAGAAGTAGGGCGTGAAGCTCTCCGAGGACTTCGGGTCGAAGAACACGTTCGGCTGGTTGGTGCCCCGGTCGATGGCAGGGCACCCCAGTTCGGTGAACCAGACGGGCTTTGATTGCGACACCCATGCCGTGGGCGTGCCGCTTTCCACCCCGCCCGGGCGGTTGAAATGCGGATTCGACCACCAGGCGCGCAGATCCTTGTAACGGAACACCCACGGTTTGCCTGTGGCACCGTCCGTGATAGGCGTCCGGATCTGGGCCGACCGGTCGGCGGCGCTGGCATAGAACCAGTCGAAGCCCTCGCCCCCGGCAATGTTGGCCTGCAGGTAGGCCCGGTCATGGATGCCGGGCCAGCCCTCGAGGGCGTCGGCATGGTCGAAACCGTCGCGCCAGTCGGAGAGCGGCATGTAGTTGTCGATGCCGATGAAGTCGATGTTCGCATCCGACCAGAGCGGATCGAGGTGGAAGAACACATCCCCGGTGCCATCGCCGGGCTGGTGGCCGAAGTACTCCGACCAGTCGGAGGCGTAGCCCACCTTGGTGCCCAGCCCGAGGATGGCCTTCACATCCGCCGCCAGCGCCTTGAAGGCGGTCACGGCGGGATAGGCGCTGGCGCTGGAGCGGATGGTGGTCAGCCCGCGCATCTCGGTCCCGATCAGGAACGCGTCGACACCGCCCGCCACCGCGCAGAGATGGGCGTAATGCAGGATCATCCGGCGCAGGCCCCAATCGCCGGAGGGCCCGGTCCAGCTGACGGTATCGCCCGACAGCGCGAACTGCGCCGGGGTGGCAGCACCGAAGAAGGCTGCGACCTGCGTGGACGCTACGGCGGTCTTGTCGGCGGTCCCTGCGAAGCCTGCCGCCGGGGAGCAGGTGATCCGGCCGCGCCAAGGGAAGGAAGGCTGGCCGGGTGTGGCGGCATTCGCGCTGTATGGGTTCGGTAGCGTGTTGCCGGGCGGCACGTCCATGAGCAGGAAGGGATAGAAGGTCACCCGCAACCCGCGCACCTTCATCTCCCGGATCGCCTGCACCACCGCAAAGTCGGCGGGCGTGCCGCCATAGACCGGACGGTCCTCGGCGTCACGGCTGACGAGATGAGCGGCGGCCCGTGCCACGCCGTTGACCGTCCAGACCTTGGGGCTGGTGACCTTCGTCGCCACTTCGACGCCGGGCTTGATCGTGCAGTTCCCCGCGCGCAGGTCATCGCCGAACCAGGCGACGACCAGGCTGACGCTCTCCACAGCCGGGGCCATGGCTTGCAGGCGGTCCAGCGCCACGACGATGTCGGCCTCGTCCGGCAGCGCGTTCTGGTTCTCGGCCGAGGTCGTGCCTCCCGTGGTCTGGCCGAAGACCGTGGTCGTGGCGCCCACGGTCTTCCGGACAGCCTCCGTCGCATAGGTGAACTCGCCCGAAGCGGGGATCATCGTCACCGCCTTGACCAACCCCTCGGCGGTATCGGGATCGGCCAAGGGCCGGAACACCTCGAAGCTGAGCTGCGGCAGGCGGTTGCCGTAGGTCGATAGCGGCAGTTCCTCGAAGACGACGTAGGCTGTGCCGCGATAGGCCGGGGTGTTGGCGGCCCCCATCTTGGCCGCAATGAACGGGTCAGGCGTCTGGGTCTCGTTGCCGGGATACCAGCGCCAGGTGATCCCCGACATGTCGAGCGGCTTGCCGTCGGCCCAGATGCGGCCGATGCCGGTGATCGGGCCTTCGCACAAGGCGACCGCAAAGCTGGCGTAGTACAGATACTCGGTCGTCTGGACCCTTCCGCCGCCACCGCCCTTGCCGCCACCCTGCGTGGTGGTCTTCGTCTCCTCGCGGAAATCGGTCGCCCAGATGATGTTGCCGCCGATGCGCATGCGCCCGTAGAGGCGTGGGATGATCGCGCCCTCGGTCGCGGAGGTGATCCGCAGGCTGTCGAGCCGCTGGCCCTCTATCTTCTGGGAAGGCGCCAGCGAGGACACGATCCAGCTGTCGACGACCGAACCGATGGTTGAACCGATGAAGCCACCGATCGCGGCGCCAGAGAAGCCGAGGATCGCGCCGCCGAAGGCCCCGCCGATGGCGGAACCGATGGCACCGAGGACAAGCGTTGCCATGGAAGAATCTCAGCGTGCGGGGAACAGGAAGGCGAAGGCGATGCGGCGTCGCCATGCAGGTGTTAGCGGTTCTTCGATCACGCCGAGGCGTTCATAGGCGTGCAGGAAGGTGTCAGGTCCGGTCAGGATGCCCACATGCTTGGCGATGGCGCGTGGCATCATCCGGAGCAGGATCAGCGCACCGGGCGGCGCATCTGCGGGTGCGATTTCCGGCATCATCCGTCGCGCCCCGTCCGCCAGCACCTCGCGCGGCCCGGTCTCGCCCCAATCGCGGCTATAGGGCGGGATCGGAAATGGCTCCGGCCCGACCACCTCGCGCCAGACACCGCGCGCGAGGCCGAGGCAGTCGCAACCGACCCCGCGCAAGCTGGCCTGGTCGTGATAGGGCGTGCCAAGCCAGGACCGCGCGACGGCGATGACAAGAGCGGGATCAGCGGTCCGGTGTGATAGGGTCACAGCACCGCTCCCTCGTGGCCGCCATCCTTGGTGGCGTAGCGCAGCACGGCGTCCTGCCCCGGTATGTGCGGGAAGCCCCGGAAGTTGGCGACATTGGCGAACTTCGTGCCACAAGTGGCGATCCGCTTGTCGCAACCCGCCCGGATGACGAACGCGTCCGTCGCCGTGATCGGTTGTACCGGCGCCTCGAGCAGGGTCAGGATCGCCACTCCGTCGACGAGGTCATGCGACAGCACTTCGGCCCGCCGCCCCGCGTTCGCGCCGCTGGTCCATTCGACCAGCCCGAAGGCGAACCAGCCCGCCGCGAAACTACCGAGGCCGGAGGCCGTGAAGGCCCGATCCCGGAGCACATCGATCACCGCGCCGCTGCCCTTGAAGGCTGGGGCCTCGAGGTTCACCCCGCAGCGCGTATCGCCCAACGCGGCATCGCAGCTCGCCTGAAACGTCCGCCCGACCGTCTGGCCGAGGATGTGGGCAAGGCTGCGAACTTCGGCCACGAAGGCGAGCCGCCCGCGCCTGATCTGGCCGATGGCCCCGCGGCGCAGGAGCCCGCGCTGCGCCGGTGCCGACCAGTTCACCCGCCAGACCTCGACTGCTGCATTGTCCCATCGGCCGTCGAGGATGTCGGTCTCGGTGATCCGGTCGGAAGACAGCACGCCTTGGGCATCCTGCGCATCGACGGAAAGGTCGGAGCCGGATCGCACCTCTGACGCCGTGAGCCCGCTTTCCGGTTCGAATTCGGTGCCGTCGAAGGTGAGCGTCCGGTCGTGGTCGGTGAAGCCGAAGGTCACGCCGTCCGCCCGGGTGATCCGCCAGCACCAGGCGAGCGTCGTCGTGCCCTCGTCGAGATGGGCCTGCAGCGCGGATGAAAGGGACTTCATCTGCGCCCCCAGCCGCGCCAGAGCGCGATCGAGGCCAGTGCCGAGGATACGACACCACCGGCCGCGCCGGTCAGGGCGTAGAGGTTGAAGGGCCTGAGGTCGAAGGTCCCGGTCGCCAGGTCGAAATCCGCCAGCCCCGCCATGGCGAGACCGGAGGCGACGAGGCAGGCGAGATAGACGAGGCCGCGGGCGAAGGTCCAGTTCATGTCGTTTCCTTTCCGGTGATGAGGCTGGCAAGTCGCTGCCACCAGGTCGGCGCTGTGATGGATTGGGAGGGAGGCGGCATCGGCGTGCCGCTCGGGCGCAGCAAGGCCAGCGCCTCGGCCTCGCTGAGCCGACGGATCGGTCGCGAGAAATCTACCCGGCCATTGCGGTCGACCGACCAGACCGGGATGGTGCCGGTCGGGTATCTGCCACGGGCGAAGAGATCGCGCTCGGCCTCGCGCCGGGGCCGAATGTCGGCAGGACGCAGCCAGCCCATGAAGGCCGCCGCGGCTGCCCTGCGGTTGCCCGCGTTCAGGTGGCGTGTCAGCGCGGCCTTGGCGATGCCACCCGTGTTGTAGTGGAAACTGACCAGCGCATCGAACTCGTGGGGTTCAAGCGGCACCTTCACCGCGCGCAGGACCTCGGCCTCGTAGGCGGCGAGGTCGGTGCGAAAGAGCTGGAACGCCTCGCGGATCCCGGCATTGAGATCAGCTGGCATCCCGCGCGGCATCCGGGCCGGATCGGGCGGCCCGGCCGCAGCCGTATGGCCGATGCCGAAGGTCCAGACGTCCTTCACGTCGAGATAGGCTCCGGGCACGACGCCTTCGTGCCGGATCAGGGCGAGAAGCCCCCGGTCGGTGGCCTGCATGGCGATGGTCCTTCTGGAGAAATCAGGGGGCGTCGTGGCGGCGTTCGAGCGCGGCGGTCAGCGCCTCGATCCGGGCGAGGATGTTGGCGATCCGCTCGTCGATGACGGCGATGCGCCGGTCGGCCTCGACGATCTGGCGGTGGTAGAGCGGAGAGGTGGAGAGAAGCTCGGCCACCCGCGCCTCGAGCGAGGTCAGGCGGGTGTTCTGCGTGCCCGCCCACCAGATCGCGGCCCCGCCCTGCGCCGACAGCGCGAGGGCAAGGCTCAGGTAGGCGGCCAGTGCGCCCATGCGCACGGTCGTGGGTTCCGACATGGGATCGGTCCTTCAGAGGCGGAGTTCGACGAGGGGGATCGAGGTGATCGACCCGAGACGTTCGAGATCGAGGGTGACGTCGAGGGCGTCGGTGTCGAAGCGGACGGGGACGTCGAATTCGAAGCCCGCGGTGATGGCCACGCCTGCCGCGGGGGCGGTGGTGAAGGTCACCAAGCCCGTCGCGGTCGAGACCGACCAGCCGGAGGCCTGGGGCGTGCCGTTCAGGGCGATGGTCACGGTTCCCGCGACAGGCTTGGTGATGGCCCGTGCCCAGGACTGAGCGCCCGAAGTGTAGCGCTTGGTCAGCTGAAACAGGGTGGCTGACCCGTTGCCAGTGCCAATCGGCTGGTTGGTCGGCACCGGTGTCTGAGATGGCATGCAGGACTTGAAGTCGGCCCAGTCCTTGAAACGAAAGCCGTGGAGACGGCCATTGCGGGCCTCGAAGAAGGCCACGACCGCGGCCAGATCGTCGGCGCGGCGGATGCCGTAGGCGACATCATAGCGGCGGCGGCTGTTAGCCCAGCTGGCGTTGCGCTCCTCGGCCCCGCTCGCCAGCTCGACGATCTGGGTGCGGCGTTCAGGTCCACCGCGTGCCCCGCGGCTGATGTTGTCCGGAAACCGGACCTCGTGGAAGGCCATCACATCCCCCTCCGACCCAGCGACACAGCTCGGGCGATGTCGCTCGCGACCTGCGTGCGCGACTGCCGGAAACTCTCGGCGTCGCGGGCGTTGATCGTGACGTTGACGGTGGAGGCAACCGACTGGCCGTATCCCGCCGCTTCCCTGCGCGAGAGGACCCGCTCCCCGCGTTGCAGGATCGCTGGCACCTCGTCGGGCCGCAGCCCAGCCCAGCCGCCATTGTGCACGCGCGGCGCACCGGCAAAAGCCAATGCCGGGACCATCCGGCCGGGACCGGGGGCGCCGACCATCCCGCCCGCATGCAGGATGTTGGCGAAGGTGAGCGGGGACCGTGGCCCCAGTGGGGCCGCGTAAGCCCCGCGAACGCCCGCCCCGCCCAGCGCGCCGGAAAGGGCGTTTGCGATGGGACCGAGGATGAAGCGGCGCGCGGCCAGCTTCGCAAGATCGGCGATCATCGAGGTCACCAGATCGCGGAAGTCGAGTTTGCCGGTCTTCACGAAGTCACCGATGGCGTTCTCGGCGCTCTGGAAGGCCCCGACCAGCGCGCTGCCGATATCCCCGCCAATGTCGCGCGCCTTGGCGGCATAGTCGGCGAGTGCGGCGGTGACGGCCTGCCAGCCGGAGAGCGCCGTGTCCGCGCCGTCGGCCGCTGCCGCCCCCGCGTCGCGCGCAGCACCGCCTGCGCCTTCGGCGGCGCTGGCCGTGTCGTTCAGCCCGGTGGTTAGGGCATCGGCCGAGGCGGCAGCCTCGGCGAGTGCTGTCTCTGCTTCGGCCCCCGTGCCGGTCACCGCTTCCTTCAGCGCCTGCCAGCTGGCGAGCGGCCGACCGGCGGCGTCAGCCAACATCCCGGCCGCCTCGCGATAGCCGTCTGCCCGGGCGCGGGCATCCTCAGCCATGGCACCGAGGCCAAGATCGGGCGGTTCCAGATAGATGCGTGCCAGCGCAGCCGAGAAGGCATCTGCGGCGGCGGCACCAGCAGCGGTCGCGGCCCCCTCAAACGGGTTGCCGATGCGCTCCAGTTCCACCGGATCGAGAGTGCCGATCCGCACGCCACCTTCGCCGGTGGCCCATTCGGGCAGCAGCGCGAGGGCCGCGTTCAGCGTTTCGATGAAACTGTTGATGCGCGTGACGACGCCGTTCAGCATCGCCTCGACGCCGGAAATCAGGCCATTCGCGGCCTGAAAGGCGAAGTCGCCGATGGCCCCCGGCAGATTTCCCCAGATCGCCACCGCCGCGTCATAGGCCCCTTGGAAGATTGCGGCCGTCCGGTCGCCGAAGCTGACGACGCCTGCGATGGTGCCCTCGAGGGCCGAGAGACCGGCCGCCTTCAGCCCCTCCCACCCGGCCGCCATCCGCGCGAGGGCAGCGTCCAGCGACAGCCCGATACGGGACCAGACCTCGCGGGCCAGATCGCCGAGCAGGCGGAAGGCCTCGCCCACGCCGCCGACACGGGCGACAAGCTGCGAGAACTGGTAGACCAGCTCGCCCGCGCCGACGATCAACGCCCCGATGCCGGTGCGGATGAGGGCACCGCGCAGGAACACGAGCGCCGTTGCGAGGCCGCGAACCGACAGAGCAGCGGCCGCCAGTCCTGCTACCCAGCGCCCGGCCATGACGGCGGCGAAGGTTGCGGCATAGGACGCCAGCCTTCCAAGGTTGCCGATCAGCGTGTCGATGGCCGAGCGCAGGATGCCGCCATCGGAGGCCAGTGCGACGAAGGCATTGGCAAGCGCCTCGATGGTCGGGGCCACGGCGACCGCGATGCGGTTGCGCAGACCGTCGAAGACCAGAGAGACTGTGCCCAGCGCGAGTTGGGTGCGACGCAGAGCTTCCAGCGCGTCGCTATCCAGAACGGCGCCGAGGTCGGAGGCCTGGTCGCCCAGCCGCGCCATCTCGGCCCCGCCGTTGCGCAGAAGCGGCAGCAAGCGCGTGGCGTCCGAGGCCATGGCCTCGAGATAGAAGGTCATCTCCTGCTGGCTGAGACCGGCGCGTTCCAGCGTGTCGACGTAGAGCTGCAGCGCCTCCGGCCCCGACAGCCGCGCGAACTGGTCGGCCGTGACGCCCACGCGCGGGGCGACGTTCTCGAAGAAATCCGCCATCGGCCCGCCGCCGGTCTGCAGGAAATCCCCGACCCGGTCGTTCACGTCCTTCAGGATGTCGGCGAGCTTCTCCTGCTCGATCCCGACCGTCCGCGCCCCGGCCGACCAGCGCTGGAGCGCCTCGGGCGTGGCATTGGCGACCTGTGCGAACTGTCGGATCTGCGCGGCACTCTCGGCGGTGGATCGGACAATCAGGCCGAGCGAGGCTGTCGCGGCGGCAGCGGCGGCCCCGAGGGCAAAACCGGCTCGGCGCGCAAAGGCGGCCAGGCGGGTGTTCGCCAGTTCCATCTCGCGCGACAGGCGGCCGAGGCCCTTCGCCCCAGCCTCGCCCACGCCCTCCAGTTCGGCGCGCACCTGGCGGCCGCCGACGGCGGCGAGCCGGACGGAGACGCGTTTCTCGGCCATGGGATCGGGGCTCCGGTTGGAGTGGTATCAGTCGCGGTTCGCTGCGATCTGCTCGTTGACGCGGCGGACCATCACCGCCTCGAGGGCGGGCAACAGCTCGGCGATGGCAGGCGGGGAGATGCCGAGGGCGGCGCCCAAGGCCAGCGCCGCGCCCATGTCCCAGCCGATGACCGCACCGGGAATGACGCGCATCTGCCCGCCAAGGCGCTGCGCGAGATCCCAGACTTGAGCGCCCTCAAGCGTCAGCGGCCGGTTCAGCCGTGCGGGGCAGTCGGGACAGGTTCCTGCACATGCCGCGCAGTAGCCTTCGCCCCCGCCGTAGGACCAGTCGGCAAGGGCGCAGAGGCGTTTTTTTCCGCGTCCAGCAGGAGGGCTTTGGCGACGTACAGGGTCTGGAACGCCTCGAAGGCAGGCCAGATGTCGAGAAGCGCATCGATGGCCTCGGGGCTCGGATCGATGGGAGTGCCATCGGCATCGCCGATCCCCTCCCATGCGAGGATCGCGCGCCGGGCCAGCGCCTTGGCCATGGCGAGCGCGGCTTCCTCGGTCGCGGCCCCCTCGGGCAGGTCGGCAATCGGGGGATCTCCCCGCGCCGAGACCATCAGGGCCGTGGTCAGCGGGCGGAGCTTCACACGCACGCCGGGAAGGAGGTCGCACCACTGCGGCGCGTTGGTGAGGTCGAGGGTCAGCATGACGGGCGTTCTCAATAGGTTGCGACGGTGTTGACGAGGACGGCGGTGCACATGCGGGCGGGGCTTGTGGCCTTGGCCGCCTGCCAGTCGAAGGTGGCCTGGATGCCCTGCGGGCCCGGGATCTCGATCCGGGGGCGCGGCAGGTAGACGGCATGCGCGGTGAAGGTGAAGCTGGCGTTCGCGCCGAGGCTCCAGGCGAAGACCAACTCGCACGACGTGCCGTCGATGGCCTGCGTGATCAGCGTGGTGTCGGCAAAGCGTACCTCCACCCGGCCCGTCAGCGCGGCCATGCCGGGGTCGGCCCCCTCGATGCGCCCGTCCGAGCGGATGGTCTCGATCCGGTCGAGGCCGTTGGAATAGGTGACCTCGGCCGAGATGACATTGCCGAGCGGCGTGCCATTGCGAGTGATCGCCCCGTTGAAGTGCCCGAAGCGCTGCAGCGCCAATGCAGTGGGCGTGCCAGCGGCCGTGGCCGCCGCGACGGTCTCGCCCTGTGCCACCAGCCGGGCGGTCGCGGTCAGCAGGCCCGACCGCGCCATCTGCCACGACAACTGATCGCAAACGCAGCCGGTGTACATGGCGTAGCGCGGCACCTCAGGCATCGCCGTCTCGATGGCCATGCTGGGCAGCGTCCAGTTGCCGGACTGGAAGGTGTGGGTCTTGGGCGTCGTGCCGGTGGTCGTCGGCTGACCGAAGGCCGCTTTCAGCCAGAGGCCGAAGTTCTCGACGTCAATCGGCACCACGACATCGCCATCGGCGGTAACTGCGTCCTTGATCGGGGCCAACGGGTCGCGCCCCTGGCCCAGCAGTTCCGAGGCGATCAGCGGCTGTTCGGAGCCGAGTGTGGTGCTGGCGAAGGGCACCGTCCGATAGCCCGAGGCGGGCGCGGTGCCATAGACGGTCTCGAACGCAAGCGCCATCTGCGCCCGCGCCCCATGGGCTCGTGCCATCGTGTACTCCTATCGTGAATGGGGTTAGGCCAGCGGATCGGCCGCGGAATAGTGCAGGTTGACCGGGATCACCGCCGCCTTCAGACTGGCGGCACCCTCCACGGCCAGATCGACCGGGCGCGGTGCCTCCGCTTCGACCCAGTCGCAGAGACCGCCCAGTGTCCGGTCGGCGGCAACCGCCGCGCCGATGCTGGAGCAGAGCGTGTCGAAGGCAGCGTCACGCGTGGCACCCTGCACGACCGCCTCGATCTCGGCGCGGTGCTGGTAGTGGTAGCGCAGCGGCGACAGCGTCACCTCGGGCTCCCCCGGCTCGCCGTCGCGCAGGATCAGGAGGCCTGCGGTTGGCACGCGCTCTGGCAGCACGTCGCCGCGCAGGGCGGTGGCGGGCAGCGCCATAAGCCGCGCATGCAGCGCGGCGAGGATGGTTTCGCGGGGGGTGGGCATGTTTCCGCCTTGGTACGTTAGCGGTTTGCACCGTCAGAGAAGTTCCCTGAAGCTCCCGATCTTCAGTCTGAAACGGTGGTTCGTCGCCCAATCGTCCTTGATGGCGTCAGCGACCTCTACACTTAGCAAACCTTCGACGATCATTTGTCTGGTCAGGTCGACCGTGCCGAGAACGACCAAGCCATCGCTGATGCGGCGGGCTTCATTCGCAGCACGCCTGTCATCCAGCGCGACGCCGGCCCCAATCGACACCGCATGTGCGATCGTCGCACTTTCGCCGATACCAAGGCGATGCGTACCCGTGAGCTGTCCAAACATCTCCAAGGCTGCATCGCTCTCCACCCGGCAAACTTCGCAGCATCCTGCGGTCAACGCAGCTTCGAACCGCGCCAATTGGTCCCCATAGACCTCCGTGATTTCGCCGACGGCATGGTCTGTCACGAGGAACTGCGGTGAAAGGTTCCGGATCAGATCCATCCGATCGATCCGGAGGAAGTTCACCAGCACAGAGGTGTCTGTGACGAGGACAACGGGCGGAGGATTCAGCATGTTGGACGTCACTCAGCTCGCGCGGCCTCAGCAAGTTCGAGCAACTTGCGCCCATCGACGCCGATGGTCTTACCCACATCCAGAAGGCGTCCTCGCGAAATCTCGCCCAGCCGATAAGCCTCAAGGGCCAGGTGAGCCACGCGGCTCCGAAGCTCTCGGGTTCCTCTCTTGTTGCTGACTGGCGCCTCAATATCCTCGAAGAGGTCCAAGGCCCGCAGGTAGTCCTTTCCCGCTTCCTCTTGCTCGGGAGACAACAGCAGGTCGCTTTCCGGCTGATTGATGTGGCGCAGGCTCTTCAGTCGATAGACCGCCGCCTGATAGCTTGCGCCGAACCTGTGCGCGATAAACGCGACGTCTTGAAAGCCGATCGTCTGGGAGCGAGGTGCCGGACGCAGCTGGCCCTGTATGCTTCCACCGGTCGCCACATCAAAGACGATCTGATCGGTACGTGCAGGCTGACCCTTGCCGAGCTGTCGCAGCTCTTCCTCGAGACCGGCCTCCGGAAGCAGGAAGGCTGCGGCGAAAGCGTTCGCGCGCTGTTCTATGCGCTCACGGCTGTTGTCGGCGCTGCTCACGCCAACCACACGGTCGCGATCAAGAAGGGCATGCGCATACTCATGCGCTAGTGAGAAACGCTGGCGCGCACGCACATGCGCCGCATTCACGAGCACTGCCATGCCAATGCTCGGATGATGCAGGAACAGTCCTGACATGGTGTGAGGAAGATCCACCACCGATGCCCAGATCCCCTGATCGCCCAGCAGTCCCGCCATGTCGGCAATCGGAGCGCTCCCAAGTTCGAGGCGTCTCCGTTCCTGTTCAGCGACCCGCTCGCCCTGAGCGACAGCTTCCCCGGTCGATCTTGGTACTGGCTCACGGTACGCAGGCGGCCCATCGCGCTCTTCACGCCCGAGCAACTCTTCCAAACTGACACCTTCACGGCAGATCTGCACGCAGCGGTCTACCTCGATCCGGATTTCCGGAGTTGCATCGATGCCAGGTGCAATCCGATGCAGCGCCACTACTACGTCTTCATCAGCGTCCGGAACGTCTGCGAGGAACCAGCTGACTGGCCGACGATAGAGGTCCGCCAGTCGCGCAAGTTCCATGGTGGATACCGCGCGGTTCCCTCCTTCGATCTGCGTGACAGCCGTACGGGGAAGGCCAAGAGCTTCAGCCACTTCACCCTGACTGATTGATGCGAGTTCTCGTGCCTCCCTCAGTCGACGGGACAATTCGATGCGATTCATGACGGGTTCCTCGGTGTGCATGTCGGGCTTCTCCCGGCCCTTGCATGGGCACAAGATAGGCTGCCAGAACCATAACGTCAAATTCTTACTTGAACGTTCGATTGTCACACACCACATCGTCGGCATGCCACCGAAAGGAGGTGATGGAAATGGCAGGCAAGAACCAGCACGTGGTTCGGCGCGAGGACGGTTGGGCAGTCCTTGGCGCTGGGAACAACCGCGACACGGCGCGTTACGGCACTCAGGCCGAAGCAATCAATCGGGCCACCGAGATTGCGCGCAACCAGCAGAGCGAAGTTCTGATCCACGGACGTGACGGCCGGATCCGCGAGCGCAATAGCTACGGAAACGACCCGTTCCCGCCCCGCGGCTGAGAAACGCGCGGAGGACCTTTATGGTCCTCCGCGCGACCACTCGCGCCTCAGAACTGCCCCTCCACCCAGTTCGCCACAATCAGCCCCGGC
>NZ_JAZHDA010000058.1:0-381 GCF_036553525.1 Pseudotabrizicola sp. L79
ATAAAACGACGGACATATCGATTTAGCACTTCATTACTACCACGTTCTTCTGGTGAATATGGGTATGCAAAATACATCGGTATGCCTAGCTGTTCTTCTATTTCATCATATTTTGCAAACTCTCGACCGTGATCAACTGTAATTGATTTAGCATTTTTTATACCCTTGAAAAACCTAATAATAGCTGGTGTCACTGCCTGACTATTGCGCCCACTGACATGTCTCATGATATGTTGTCGACTCAATCGTTCTGTGATGGTCACTAAAACATCGCCACGTGTTTTACCAGATTGCATCGTATCAACTTCAAAATGACCAAATTCTTGTCTTAATTGGACAGCTTTTGGTCGTTTTTCAATTGAACGGCCATGAGCAAAAACA
>NZ_JAZHDA010000033.1:0-16950 GCF_036553525.1 Pseudotabrizicola sp. L79
ACCGATGCGGCGGGTGTCGACCGCTACGGCTGCGAGATCATCGCCGAGAAGGTCGACTTCCTCAGCCGCCCGAAGACGGCCGAGGGCGAGGGCCCCGAACTGGTCGACAACAACGACGAGGTCGGCTTCTGAAGCCGACCATCTCCTACCCGGCGGGGAAACCCGCCGGGATGACTTTCTGGTCAATTTGCGTTAGCGTGTTTTAATGTTCGCGCGTCCATCACTCTCCGAAATTCACTGTGTGCTTGCGGCACATGGTGCCCTTATCGTGCATTTTTCTGGGACGCCGAAAGGAGCTGGTTCGAACTTCGAGTATCCGTTCCCATCCGATCTCCAGGAAGTGATTGCGTGCCGATCCCAGACTGGCCTTTCCTGTTCGACGGTTATGCCAGGCGACGAGTTCGCGGACCTTTGTAGGGCCAATGCGACGGGATGCATCGGTGTGATACTTAGGCTGCGGACGCCCTGTTCTGTGCTGGACGCGCGCGCCTCTGACTGCGGGACGTACATGGAGGATGGTGTTCGCAAAGTTTCCCACCCGCGCGATATGACGGCATCTGATTTCTCAGCGACAATTTCTGGTCGCGCCAACGGGAACTACAACGAATGGGTTATTGCTGACTTTCAAGTGATCGGCCTGTTTGCAGCGGAGCCATATCGCGTGTCAGCAGAAGTTACGATCGACTATCCGGATGACATGCCGGATTGGATGCGTACCATCGACACCACGTTAGGCTTTGAGTATAAATCGCTTGATGATATTCAGAAGCTGTTCCCCGAGCTTCAAATATACTCCTTCTCAAACAGTGGGCTGGTTCAGCGCGTCGGCTCAGCCTGGATAACGGTCGCGCACGCGACTCTGTATCCCTGAACTGAAGCCAATGCCACGTCCAACTTTCCTTAGGTGGCTGGCATGCGGCGCCAATCTAAGCCGCTCTCGATGAGTATATCCAAGACATTCCAGCAGGTTACTAGAACACGTCCGACCTAGAGAGCCCGGCCCGATTGATGCGTTGCCCTGTGCGCGATGGGCGCTTGCGATGTAGAAAGTCAGAGGAGGACTGGTAGTCCAGTGATGGGTTTAGGGTTCGGGAGAGTGGCTCCAGACGCCCGTCGCGGGAGATAGCCGATGGGCGTTGTGGAAGTTCTGGATCCGGTCGCACCGGCGCGGGCTGGTGGCTGGAAAGTGGATGTCAGCCGGGGCGAGCGGAACGGGCGGGTGTCGTCCGAATGGTTCAACCGGCCGGACGACGAGCGGTATCTGTCGCTGGATGATCTTTGGGCCTCGGTGAAGGGCCGGTCCGAACGCAGCCGGTCCCGGGTCGTCGCGACGGCCGATATTCGTGTGGAGGCCGCGCGCGACAGCGCAGAGCGGCTGCACCTGGTCCTGCCGAAGGCCCATGAACCTGTGGCGCCCACACATTGGGCCTTCGGTCAGCTCGCCAGCATCGTCGGCGCGCCGGCCTCCTACCTGCGGCAGTTGCCTGCGCGGCTTGCAGGGATCAACCTGCAATATGGACTCTCTAATCACCGCGCCGAGCAGGTCAAGACCTTCGAGACCGAAGATGGCCGCACGGAACTGCGCGCCGTGACTGGCCCCGATTATGGCCGCATCCACGACCATGAGCTGGTCGGGGCGGTGCAGCGCATCGCGGGCAACGGCACGGGTGATACGCGCTGGAAGGTGCCGGGTGTGCTCGACTGGTCGACCGGTGTCTACAACCCCGATGTCGAGATCAGCCGCGACACGACGACGCTCTATGCCTCGGATCGAGATGTCTTCCTGTTCCTCGTCGATGATCACAACCCGATCGATGCGGGCCGCCTGCCGGATGGCTCCCCCGATCTCTACTTCCGGGGCTTTTATTGCTGGAACTCCGAGGTAGGCGCCAAGACCCTCGGCATGGCAAGCTTCTACCTGCGCGCCGTCTGCCAGAACCGCAATCTCTGGGGCGTCGAGGATTTCCAGGAAATCACTATCCGACATTCGAAACATGCCGCCTCGCGCTTCGCGCAGGAGGCGGCACCGGCCCTGACGCGCTTCGCCAATTCCTCGCCTCAGGGCTTTGTGAATGGCATCAAAGCGGCGCGGCAGCAGATCGTCGCGCGCAGCGATGAGGACCGCGACGACTTTCTGCGGAAGCGCGGCTTTTCCAAAGCCGAGTCCGGCAAAATCATCGAAAAGGTGCTGATGGAGGAGGGCCGCCCGCCCGAGAGCATCTTCGATTTCGTGCAGGGCATCACCCGGCTTGCGCGCGACAAGACCCAGCAGGATGCCCGCCTCGATATGGAAGGACGCGCCAAGAAGCTCCTCGACCGGGTCGGCTGAGGTAGGCCCCGACACAGCGACCGTCTGCATCCGCGGCGGTCGAACTTTCCCATTCCACAAATACGCCACTGGCCCCGCCCCGAGAGGGCAGGGGGCTTCAGCGCGTGCAATTCAGCGAGACCCCCATGACCCCCCAAGAAGAAACCGTCATCCTCGAGGCGCGAGACATCCTCGGCCGCTACCTTAGCCAGAACCCCGTCTTGGGCAGTTGGCAGGCAGTTTTGGACTATTGCGCCGTGGCCGTTCGCGGACCGGTCGAGCAGTTCCACGTCCTCTACCTCGACCGCAAGAACCGCGTCATCACGGACGCGCTCATGTCGGTGGGCACGGTCGACCACGTTCCGGTCTACCCGCGTGAGGTGATCAAGCAGGCGCTGATGCTGAATGCCAGCGCCCTGATCCTGATCCACAATCACCCGTCAGGCGATCCGACACCGTCGGAGGCCGATCTCAGCATGACCAAGGAGATCCAGAAAGGCTGCAAGTATCTCGGCCTGACGCTGCACGATCACATCATCGTCGGCGCAGGGACCGAGCTGAGCTTGCGGGGTCTGGGCAAGATCTGACCCACCTCGGACCTATCCCTGCCGCCCCTTCGAGGAAGAGGGCGGCAGTTTGGTCTTTGACGGTCGAGGCGGGGAGAGCGGCTTCCCGCGCCGTCGGAGATCATCCCATGTTCGACCTCTCTCTCCCGGTTCAGCCGACTTCGCGCACCCATGGCTTCACGCATGGCCTGCAGAATGCTGTGACGGATCCGAGCCTCCCCTTTGCGTTGACGCTGTCGCGCCAGACCCTCGCTGGTTCGATGTCCGGCGAGAACGCCCCCGCTGTCCTTGATCGTTTCCCGACATTGGCCGAGGCCATGCGCGGGGCAATTCGCCATGCCGAAGAGTTCGCGCCGGATGCGGCCCCGCAGCTTCTGGCGATCCTCGACCGAGATGACCGTCTGGTTCTCGCAGGTGCGGCCTGTGATGGCGCCGTCGCGTGGTGCCATCCAGTGATGAGCGCTGCCGAAGCGCGTGCCGTCGTCAATGAGGCGAGCCAGCTACGCGCGCAGGCCGGCCGCGCAGCGGACTGGAGCGAGACCGATCTGGTGCAGCGCCTGCGTCACCACGCCGATCTTCTTGATGCCCGCCTCGTCGATCCACTGTGGCGCGCCTTCGCCGCGCGGGCGCTGCAGATCGCGGCGTGACGTCCCAGAGACAGAGGGGGGCAGGGGGGGTCTTGCGAGCTTTGCCGGGTGAAAGAGATCGCCCGGCTGGCTCCGACCCTTCCCCCATTTCCGGAGAATTCCATGACACAAGCTGAACCCACCCTCCCGGCGCCGATGCCGCCGTCCGTGGTCGACTTCGCGTCGGTGTTTGCGGCCCATCTAAAGCAGGCCGACCGCGAGGCCGAACTGCGCCCTGCCAACAAGGAGCGCCTGTTTGATGCGCTGTCCACCGCTGGCATCACCCATGTCACCGTGACCTTTGATGGCGAGGGTGACAGTGGCCAGATCGAAAGCATCTCCGCTTGGGCGGGTGACGCCGCAGTGGAGATTCCCTCCGTCGAAATTCCCTACGCCGCGATCACATGGGACAACCCGGTTGTCGAGATGCGGCAACTGTCGCTTGCCGATGTCGTCGAATAACTTGCTTATGATTTGCTCGCCGACACTCACGGCGGCTGGGAGAACAACGACGGCGCTTATGGCGAGTTCTGCTTCGACGCCTCTGCCCGCTGCATCCATCTCGAGTTTAACGAACGGTTCACGTCGTCCGAACTCTACACCCATGATTTCTGAGGGGGCGGCGATGGCACATCCGTATCATCATGCCCTGTCTTCGGTGAAGAAGTGGGGCGGCACCGTTGACGACTACCAGGCCATCCACGCTTGGTATGACAGCTCGAAAGCCCATTCTGCGGACTTTCGCCACCGAGCCATGTTTCACCATGCGGCGGGAATTTGGCTTTCCGAGACCGTCTTCGGGCCGACGATCACGCTGTCGACCGGCAGGATCATTCCGACCCGATGGGTGGGCGAGCAACATGTCCGCGAGGATCTTGGCTTCATTCCGAGCTTCACCGACTGGGTCAAGGCGATCCGGCCAGAACCTTGGATGGGCCGCACCGAGAAGATCAAGGCGCTTGTCGATCCGCATCTGGCGCCGCCGGACCTGGAGGTCCGCTGACATGAGCCGGGCTTACCTTAATCTCGGCGTCTCGCCTGGGATCACGCCGCTCGCGATGCTGCGCATTGCCATCTCTCGCCTGCATCCCGACACGCTGGCCGTCCGCAGCTGGCGCGTGGCGCGTAAGCGCTATTACCGCGAGCTCTTGCAGGCCCATGCTGAGGCTAAAGCCCGGGCGCACGTCGCCTGCGAGTGATCCGCGGTGCTGCAACTGATCATCCAAGTTCCAACCTGCCCGGCCTCCTGGCCGGGCATTCTCATTTCTGGAGGCACCATGGCCGACTATTTCACCCACTTTTCCTGCGTTCTTGACGTGGGTTCCCCCGAAAAAGCTATCGCGGCGCTCGATCTTCTGACCCGCCTGCATCTCGACGAGGAAGGATCGGATGATCCGGAATACTCGGGCTTTGCGATGTCGCAGCAGGATGGTCCCGGCGGTTCGATCCTCTGGTTCCATGACGATGAAGGGGAAGGAGATATCGAAGGCGTCATACGCTTCGTGCTGCGACTGGCTGACGAACTCGACCTGACTGGCCTCTGTGGTTTCGAAGTCGCGTACACCTGTTCCCGGCCCCGATTGGACGCCTTTGGCGGTGGCGCGCATGTCATCGATCTCGGTGCGCGGAAATCCATCGGCTGGACCAGCACCCATGAATGGCTTGAGGCCGCGCTGCGTGGGGAGGACTTCGATGCCTGAGGTGATCTGCACCACGGTCTATCAGTTCCCGGAACTGTCCGATGCCGCCAAGGAAAAGGCTCGCAGTTGGTATCGCGAACTCGGTCCCCATGACGATTGGTGGGACGCGGTCTACGAGGACTTCGAGCGTATCTGCGACATCCTCGCGGTCAGCCTCAAGACCCGCCCGGTTCGGCTGATGGGTGGTGGCACCCGCGAAAAGCCCTGCCTCTGGTTTTCGGGATTCTGGAGTCAAGGGGACGGGGCGTGCTTCGAGGGATATCTCAGCCACGTCAAGGGCGCGACAACGAGCATCCGGGACTATGCCCCGCAGGACGAGACCTTGCATGGCATCGCAGACAGGCTGCAGGCGATCCAACGGCGGAACTTCTATCAGCTTGCCGCCGAGGCCAGCCACCGAGGTCGCTACTACCACGAATTCACCATGTCCGTGGAAGTCACTCGCGACAGCCAGACTGGCCAACCACCGACCGACGATGCTGAGGAGGTCGTAACAGAAATCTTCCGCGATCTGGCCCGCTGGCTCTACCGCCAGCTTCAGGCCGAATATGACCATCTCACCTCGAATGAGGCTATCGAGGAGGGGATCGTGATCAATGAGTACACCTTCACCGACACCGGACGGCGGTTCGGGTGATATCAGTTCTTGAAGGATTTCGGCACATGATGCAAAAACGCAGAACAGGCAGGGAGAGTATCAACATGTTGGGGACTTCCCTCGAGCTTTTCGCAGGGGCTGGTGGCCTTGGAATAGGGCTCTCCGCTGCTGGCTTCAAACCCCGAGCCGTGGTTGAGTTCAACAAGTGGTGCTGTGACACGCTCCGCCAGAACCATTCGACGCTGTCAAAAGACGGAGGAGATTGGAACGTCATCGAGGGCGATGTCCGAAAGGTCGATTTCACCATCTATGAGGGCAGAGTCGATCTCATCTCTGGCGGACCACCGTGCCAGCCGTTCTCTCTCGGTGGGCGACACCGTGCCTATGACGATGCTCGGGATATGTTCCCCCAGGCCGTCCGCGCTGTCAGGGAAGCCCGGCCACGAGCCTTCATCTTCGAGAACGTTAAGGGTCTCACCCGCGCAAGTTTTCACGACTATTTCTCCTACGTCCAGCTTCAGCTCGAACATCCAGAGTTGATCGCCCAGTCTGAGGAAGCATGGCAGGATCATCTTCGCAGGCTGCAACAGCACCACACCTCAAAGTCCCGGCCGGGGCTTCACTACAAGGTTGTGACTAAGCTTTTGAACGCTGCCAATTTTGGTGTTCCGCAGAGGCGGGAGCGGGTGGTATTCGTTGGGTTTCGCGACGATGTTGACGCGCGTTGGGCCCCTGAGAGCGGCGGCCACACACAGGAAAGCCTGATCTGGGACCAAGTCTTTGGCGACTACTGGGATCGCCACAGGGTCGCAAAGTCTGATCGTGTCCTTGAAGGGCGTTCGCAGGCAACTGCGAGGCGGCTGTCCAGAGACGAGAAGCCCATCGCGAAGCCGTGGCGCACAACGCGCGACGCCATTGCGGACCTGCCGGATCCAACTGGAAGACATGCGTCTGGAATCCATGATCATCGCTTCCAGCCGGGTGCCAAGGCTTATCCCGGCCACACCGGCAGCTACATTGACGAGCCGGCCAAGACCTTGAAAGCTGGAGTGCATGGTGTTCCTGGCGGCGAAAATATGGTGCGTCTGCCCAATGGTGCTGTGAGGTATTTCACCGTCAGGGAGAGCTGCCGGATCCAGACCTTCCCCGATGACTATCGCCTTCATGGGGCTTGGACGGAATGCATGCGCCAGCTTGGCAATGCAGTGCCGGTTGAGTTGGCGCGGCAAGTTGGTGTCAGCGTTATGGAAAAACTGAAAGCGACGGCCTGATGGCAAAACGTCAGGAGCTCGATAAGGCGGAGCAGACTGCCCAGAAGATCGAGGAGCTTCGGCAAGCCGTTCTCCAAGGCGGGATCACTGCTGTCACTCGAGGAAAACTCCTGACATCGATTTCGCTGATGAAGGACAGCCTTGATGCGCTCAGCCGCGAAATCGATCCTGTGCGCATGCCGGATTCCTTCTTCGATCCGACCGAGCCCAGATTGATTGGGCATTTCGTCGCGTTGGCGCTCATTGCGCAGGAACGGCAAGCCCTGAAGGACTTGACCAAATTCTATGGCGCCGGCGTTTACGCGATCTATTACACTGGCGATGCAGACCTATACGCTCCCATTTCTCGCACAGAAACGCCAATCTATGTCGGCAAGGCGGACCCGAACGCGAACGCGAAGTCCTTGATTGAGCAAGGTACAAAACTTGCTGATCGACTGAATGAGCATCGCAAGAGCATCACCAAGGCAAGCACCACCCTTGATATCTCCGACTTTGAGTGCCGTGCATTGGCCGTTCAGAGCGGATACCAAGCAGCGGCCGAAAGTCACCTGATCAGGTTGTTCAAGCCTATCTGGAACAACGAGACGCGGATTCTGTTTGGTATCGGCAAGCATGGCGACAGCGCGGAAACTCGCGCAAACAACAAGTCTCCTTGGGACACGCTGCACCCCGGCCGGAAATGGGCTGAAGCAAACACTGAGGCAAAGACCGCCGATGACATTCGGTCTGAAGTCGCCAAGCACTTCACTGAAGCTACGATCTTCAAGCGGACGGAAGATGTCTTTGCTGCATTTGCCGCCGGTATCAGGCGCGCTGATCAACTCGGGGCAGACCCAGAGGATGAAGTCCTAAGCGAAGACTAGTCCTCGCTCACCGGTTGCCATCGATCCATTTCGACATGAGCCCCTTGTCGCGGAAGCATTCGTCAGGAACCGCGCGACGCTTGATGCGGGCGAGGCGTTCGGCAAAGGCGACCTGCTTGGACGACGGCAGACGATCCAATTCAGAGACTGGCTTCAGGTTTGCCTGAGCCTCGATCCAGGCGCTGAGGGTGCGTCGGTCCTGTTGAACCTCCCAAGGCAGAAGTGTCTGGTTCCGCAATGCCAGTGAGCGCGCATAAGCGATCTGCTTCGGCGTGGAGGGCAGGGCAAAGGTGGTGCTTTCCATCGGGTATCTCCCTTGGCTCGTCACTCTGAATATAGAACATAACAAGAACAAATTCAACTCTGCCGCAGCCGGAGAGATCGAGGGAGGCGGAATTCGGGTGGGCACCTCCCGGCGTGCCGCTGTGACCGGGCCTTGGTCCTGCGGACGGGAGCCAGCCTTGGCCGTCTCCCCCCATGCGGGCAACAGTCCCTGGCGCAAGAAGGGGAATGGGAGGGAGAGGGCTGCCGGAAGGGGTCGGGTTCCGGCGGGTGAGAGAGAGCGTCGCGCGGGACTGACCCCTCCGGCTCTCTTGAGGTTTCCCTGATGAACGATCTTTCCGCTGTGACCTTGGCGCCTGCGCCGACTGCCGTGCCGTCCCCGTCTACGACGCCTTCCCGCATCCTTGCCGTCGCCGAAGCGCTGCAGCCCGATCTGGCGCAGGGCTTCCAGATCGACGCGCTGCGCTTGCGGCTGGAGATGGAGCGCGCCTTTGGCGGTTCCGATGCGGACGGCAGCTGGGACTGGAAGCTCGCCTATGAGGCGGGTGAGGTGGCATTGGTCCTCTTCCTGCGGAAATTCGGCCGTGCCCTCCTGGCCCGAGCGGGCTCGCCGGGAGCCTTGCTGCCGATCCTCGCCAAAGTCGCGGGGCTTCTGCCCACGCACACCCGACGGTCGGAGGAGATGGAGCGCTTCCAGCAATTTTCGACACCCTTGCCCATGGGGCTCGCGGCTCTGGCGGCAGGGCAGGTCACGCCGCGTGATTTGGTCCTGGAACCTTCGGCCGGGACCGGACTTCTGGCAATCCTGGCGGAGATCGCGGGCGGCAGCCTTGCGCTGAACGAATTGGCCGACTCCCGCGCCGATCTTCTGCGGCTCTTGTTTCCGGGTCGCTCCGTCACCCGTTTTGACGCCGCGCAGATCGACGACCATCTCGACGCTACGCTGTGCCCGAGCGTCATCCTGATGAACCCGCCATTTTCGGCCATGGCCAACGTCGACGGTCGGACGACCGAGGCGACGGCGCGGCATCTGCGCTCCGCGCTCGCACGCCTTGCCCCGGGCGGGCGGCTGGTCGCCATCACCGGCACCAATTTCGCGCCGGATGCACCTGCCTGGGCGGAAACCTTCAGCCGTTTGACCGAGCCTGCACATCTAGTTTTCACCGGGGCTGTATCGGGCGGTGCTTTCGCCAAGCACGGCACAAGCTTCGAGACGCGGATTTCGGTCTTTGACAAATGCCGTGGTGGCGAGCAGGGCGGCATTACAGCCGACCTCGCCAAACCAATGTCGCCCGATGTGGCGCATCTGTTGGCCCGGATCACCGCCGAAATTCCGCCGCGCCTCGAACCCAAGCGCGAGGTCGCGACCGAGCAGGGCCGCTCTTCTGCCTTCTCGAGAAATCCTGCCCGCGCCGCAAAGGCCACCGTCAACAAATCTCGGGCCCCCGCCTCTGCCTCGCCTTTCGGCGCGATCACGCCCGTCGACGCCGAAGATCTCGACTATATCCTGCGCGAGGTGACCGAAGACGACAGCGCTGCGCGTCTGTCGGATGCGATTTATGAAACCTTCCGGCTGCAGGCCATCGACATCCCCGGCGCGGCACCGCATCCGACCAAGCTTGTGCAATCGGCGGCCATGGCCTCGGTTGCTCCCCCGAAACCGAGCTACCGCCCGAAACTTCCCGCCGCCGTATTGCGGGACGGTCTCCTGTCAGATGCCCAACTCGAAACCATGATCTATGCTGGCGAAGCGCATGGCGCGCATCTCGCGGGGTCGTGGTGCGTGGATGAGACCGGCGACATGGTTTCCGCCGCGCCCGAGGATGCTGGCGATAGCGTCCGGTTCCGCCGGGGCTTTTTCCTCGGCGATGGCACCGGGGCGGGCAAGGGCCGCCAGTCTGCGGGGATCCTGCTCGACAACTGGTGCCACGGCCGCCGCAAGGCGCTCTGGATCTCGAAGAGCGACAAGTTGCTGGAAGACGCGCAGCGTGACTGGTCGGCCCTCGGCCAGGAGCGCCTGCTCGTCACGCCACTTTCTCGCTTTGCGCAAGGCTGCGACATTCCACTGACCGAGGGTATCCTGTTCACCACCTACGCCACGCTGCGCTCGGAAGAACGGGGTGCCAAGAAGTCCCGAGTCGACCAAATCGTCGACTGGCTCGGGGCCGATTTCGACGGGGTGATCCTGTTTGATGAAAGCCATGCGATGGCGAATGCCGCTGGCTCCAAAGGCGAGCGCGGTGATACCGAGGCCTCGCAGCAGGGCAGGGCGGGCCTGCGGCTCCAGCACAAGCTGCCCAATGCCCGTGTGGTCTATGTTTCTGCCACGGGTGCGACGACGGTCCACAACTTGGCTTACGCGCAGAGGCTCGGACTTTGGGGCGGCGAGGATTTTCCCTTCGCGACGCGGGCGGAATTCGTGCAAGCCATCGAAGCTGGCGGCGTCGCCGCGATGGAAGTCCTCGCACGCGACCTGCGCTCGCTCGGTCTCTACACTGCCCGGTCGCTTTCCTATGACGGCGTCGAATACGAGATGCTCGAGCATGCGCTGACGCCTGAACAACGCGGCATCTACGATGCCTATGCCGGGGCCTTCGCCATCATCCACAACAACCTGGCTGCGGCGATGGAGGCTGCCAACATCACGGGTGAGAACGGTACTCTGAACCGGCAGGCGAAATCCGCCGCACGTTCCGCCTTCGAGTCTGCCAAGCAGCGCTTCTTCGGCCATTTGCTCACCTCGATGAAAACCCCGACGCTGATCGCCGCCATCGAGGCCGATCTGGCGGCGGGCCACGCGGCCGTCATCCAGATCGTCTCGACCGGCGAAGCGCTGATGGAACGCCGCCTGTCGGTGATCCCAACCGACGAATGGAACGACATTCGGGTCGACATCACCCCGCGGGAATATGTCCTCGATTACCTCGCCCATTCCTTCCCGGTGCAGCTCTACGAGCCCTTCACCGACAGCGAGGGCAATCTGTCTTCGCGGCCCGTTGTGCGTGACGGCCAACCAGTCGAATGCCGCGAGGCTGTCCGCAGGCGGGACGCGCTGGTCGAGAAGCTGGCCTCTTTGCCGCCCGTGCCGGGCGCACTCGACCAGATCGTTCAGCGCTTCGGCACCGACCTCGTGGCCGAGGTCACCGGCCGGTCGCGCCGCATTGTACGCAAGGGCGAGAGTCATGACGCGCGGCTCGTCGTGGAAAGCAGGGCCGGCTCGGCCAACCTCGCCGAGACTGCCGCCTTCATGGATGATCAGAAGCGTATCCTAATCTTCTCCGATGCGGGCGGCACGGGGCGCAGCTATCACGCTGATCTTGGAGCCAAGAACCAGCGCCTGCGGGTCCATTACCTCCTCGAACCCGGCTGGAAGGCCGACGCCGCCATCCAAGGTCTCGGCCGCACCAACCGTACCAACCAGGCGCAACCGCCGCTGTTCCGGCCGGTGGCCACCGATGTGAAGGCGGAAAAGCGGTTCCTGTCGACCATCGCGCGCCGCCTCGACACGCTCGGGGCCATCACACGCGGTCAGCGCCAGACCGGAGGGCAGGGGCTGTTCCGCCCCGAGGACAACCTCGAGTCGCCATATGCCCGCGACGCCTTGCGCCAACTCTACCGCCGGATCTATCGCGGCGATGTGGCGGGGTGCTCGCTCGGTGCCTTTGAAGACGCGACCGGTCTCAGCCTGACCGATGACAATGGGCTCAAAGACGAGCTGCCACCGATCACTACCTTCCTCAATCGCCTGCTAGCGCTGACAATTGACATGCAGGCTGTGCTCTTCTCGGCCTTCGAGGACTTGCTTGACCAGCGCATCGAGGGGGCCATCGCTGCCGGAGTCTATGACCTTGGGCTCGAGACGCTGCGTGCCGAGAGTTTCCGAGTCACGGACGCCCGGGTGATCTACACCCATCCCGGCTCCGGCGCAGAAACCCAGCTTCTGACCATCGCGGAAAAGCGCCGCAATGCCCCGTCCTCGCTGGCCGATGCGCTCGACTGGCTCGACGACCCGAAGGCACGCCTGCTGGTCAACAGCCGCTCGGGGCGCGCTGCAATGCAAGTGCCCGCCACCAGCCTGATGCTGGACGACGGCACCATCGAACCCCGCCTGCGCCTGATCCGTCCGACTGAGGCCAGCACGCTGCCTGCCAAGATCATGGAGGACACCCACTGGCTTGAGGCGGACCGCGCGACCTTTGCCGCAGCTTGGACGGCGGAACTGGCCGAGGTGCCGGAGTTCTCGGAAGCCACGCTGCATATCGTGGCGGGCCTTCTTCTGCCGATCTGGAAGCAGCTCCCGCAGGACGAAACCCGCGTCTACCGGCTGCAGACCGATGACGGCCAACGCATCATTGGCCGCCGTGTTTCGCCCACTTGGGTTGCGACCACGCTTGCAGCCGACGCGCCGAAGCTGATGGCCGCTGAGATCCATTCCCTCGTTCTGGAGGGCAAGACCGTCGTGCGTCTGGCCGAGGGGATGGAATTGCACCGGTCCCGCGTCATGGGCGTGAACCGCATCGAGCTTTCGGGCTTCACTGAGGCGCAGAAGGATCGCCTCAAAGCGGACGGGTTCTTTTCGGAGATCATCGCCTGGAAACTCAGGCTCTTCTGCCCGACCGATTCTTTCGGGATCGCGGTGCTTGAGCGGCTGCTTGCGCGGTTTGCGGTCTCTGGTCTACATGCACGCAATGGTTGAATTGTGTGATCATGTCATTGGAAACAGAAGACCTCTTGCGTGAGCTTTCGTCCCGTGCCGAAAGCGTTTGTCGTCATTACCTTCCCGCCGGGCGGCGGGAAGGGTCCTACTGGATCGTGGGCGATCTGCAGAACAATCCCGGTCGGTCGCTGTTTGTGCGTCTGACCGGCCCTTCATCCGGGCCAGGCGCAGCCGGCAAGTTCACTGACGGTGCCACCGGCGAACATGGTGATCTCCTCGATATCATCCGCGAACGGACGGGGATCAGTCGCTTTCCCGACCTTCTCGCCGAGGCGCGTGCGCATCTCGGTCGTCCGGCGCCGGTTCTCCCGGAAGGCCCCGCACCGAGAAAATCAAAGTCCCATGGGGGCACGCCAGAAGCAGCGGCGCGCTTGTTTGCGGCCTCGATGCCGGTCGCAGGCACGCTTGCGGAAACCTATCTCCGCTCCCGGGGCATCACCCTTGGCGGCAAGACGAGCGTCCTTCGCTTTCACCCAAAGTGCTGGCATCGGGATGAGGGCCAGACCAAGAGCATTCCCCGACCGGCGCTGATCGGTGCGGTCACCGATGGGGAAGGGGCCTTGCAGGGTGTGCATCGCACCTGGCTTGCGCCTGACGGCCGAGGCAAGGCGGCAGTTGAGGTGCAGCGGCGGGCCATGGGTCACCTTCTTGGCAATGCCGTCAGGCTGACCCCGTGTGATGACATCCTCGTTGTCGGCGAAGGCATCGAGACCATGCTCTCCGTTCGTGAGGCCGCCTCCGGCCTTCCCGTCTGGGCCGCTCTTTCCTCGGGTCACCTCGGAGCCGTCCTGCTGCCGGAGGGGTTGCGGCGCCTTTACATTGCCATCGACCGCGATCCTGCGGGGCAGCGCGCGGCGGAAAGGTTGAGCGCCAGAGCTACCGAGGTCGGTATTGCAGTACGGGTGCTCGAGCCACGGCTCGGGGACTTCAACGACGATCTTCGGGCAGACGGACCGGCGGTGCTGCGACAGCATCTGGCAAAACAGATCGGTCCCGAGGATCAGCAACGCCTGGAAATCTGAGCGTCCTCACGCAAGGGGCTGTTCAGGACAGTGGGGCAAGGGGGAACGGAACCATCGCAGGTTTGGACCGTCACCCCTTGCCTCTTCTAGGGGCAGCTCATCCACCCGTCCCCCGAGCGGCCTTCAAGAGATGGGCAGGCGGCCGTCAAAGGGGAGGACCCTTCAAGGACAGGGGGCAACTGATTTCCGCCGGCGGGGCTCGCCCCGCCTTTGCATCGCGAAGCAAATCAGCCGCCCCCCGTCCTCCTCCACATGCGTTCTGGCCCCGAAGGCGGGGTGAAGGGTCCTCCCCCGTGACGGCTTTCGCAGCCCATGAAGGCCGCGCGGGATGACGCGCGGACCAGACAGGCCCGGAGGCAAGAAGAAGATGACGTTCCAAACCCGCGACGACGCTTACGAACCCAGCCACACCGCATCCCAGACCGCCCATGCGCTTGAGGAGCTGCAGCTCTACGGCTACCGCCCCTTTGAAGACGAGCCCGATCCGCGCCCGATGCCGGATGCAGACCGCCTCCGGGGTGCCGTCGCCGATATCTTCGACGCCCTTGTCGCGAGCCTAGCCGACACCCGCATGGAACCCGACCTCGAAGAAGTGCTCTGGGGCCAGGTCAACCTCTTCCACCGCGCCACCGCCCGGATCGAACGGTCGCTCGACGACAACGAGCAGGCGCAGCGCCGCCTCCAGCGCGAGCAGGACGGCTCTGAGGTGAAATCCACCGAACTCGAGCGTCTGACGGCCGAGGGCCTGACCCTCACCGAACGGCGGAACTGCATGGACATTATGCGCGATCACGCCGCGACCGAGTTCTGGCATCACGCGGGCTCGACGTGGCGGCCGCGCACCGGCTCAAAGGTGAACCACCAGCACCTGACCGCCGCCCTGATCGACAGCCGCGACTTCCTGGCCGCCAAGCGCCGCGCCGAGACCCAGGTAATGCTGCCCGCAGGCCCCAAGGTCGCCCTCACCGGTGGGACCGACTTCAACGATCACCGCCTGATCTGGGGCAAGCTCGATCAGGTCCGGACCAAATATCCCGACATGGTCCTTCTCCACGGTGGCGGAGTGAAGGGCGCAGAACTCATCGCCGCCAAATGGGCCGAGGCCCGGGGCGTCACTCAGGTCGCCTTCAAGCCGGACTGGACCAAGCACGCCAAGGCCGCACCTTTCAAGCGCAACGACGCTATGTTGGACGTGCTCCCCGTCGGCGTCCTCGTCTTCCCGGGCAATGGCATCCAGGAAAACCTCGCCGACAAGGCCAAGAAGCTCGGCATCCCGGTGGTGAAGTTCGAGAGGGGGGCGTGAGCCCCCTCTCATTTCAGTCGGCTCAGGACGATCGGCGCTGCTACCAACGCCGGTTTTCAAGGAGCTTATCTCGCAACATCGACAGAGTTAGCGTTGTTCTGGTGTAAAACTCGCGAATAATCGCTGGAAGAATTGCGTTTATTTTCGTGTCGTCTCCGTAGAAGGATCTGCGGTTTCCACTACTGTCGAATGAGCCGGGATTCCCCTTCATGTCGGGGAACAAGATATACCGCTCTGAAATTTTCTCACCGTCCCACACCTCATAGATCCACTGATTTGGCGACAAGTGCCCATCGTGGATTATGCGCGTCCGCACACATTCAATGGTTCGAATAAATACGCAATCTTCAAAGACCGTACCTATGGCCTTGTTAATATCGATCTTCTTGCGATCTCCAAACTGAGCGTTTAGCCCACGAAGTTTCGGATATATGTCAAAGTTAACGCCCTGCCGTTCAACCTCAAGGGAAAGCTTGACTAAATAGTCCAGGACCGAGTGCATGCGCACAAAGATAATATGCAGTAGTAGTGTGGCAAATCGTGTTTCTGGACTGTCTGTTCTCCTTACTCCGTTACGTTCTTTTTTCGGAATCCCAACAAACTCGTAGGAACAGAATGACTCGTAGAAGGCCCCAGCAGTTGATATTATCTCTGATAGTCCACTTTGCACATTGCTCAAGAGAAAGGCATAATCCTGCCAGTACAAGGCTTGGTGCAATTCTCTTTTGGCGAGGCTGTTTGCAGCCAAGGCTTTTTCAAAGTCATCTTTCGAAATCTTCATTTCGGCATCGATTCCAGCATCGTAGATGAAAGGACTTTCTAAAATTCTCTTGCTGTCTTCGTATTCTTGTCGTGTATATACTGCCATTCGGATGGCTTCATGAACAGGAATGCAAATGCTGTCGGTTGCCGCAACATCATCAAGCCCAGTCATATGCCAATGTCCAACGGCATCTCTGTAGAATGCAGCTTTATTTGGGGTGAGCGGTATCGCATCTTGGGTGGTGCCGTCCACACAATAGTATTTTATCGGCTTCAAAATATTAGGCTCCTTAACCCAAAGCTCTGAAAGTGTAATACGCCACCATGGCCACCAGACACAATCCGCCTGGCCGAGACCGGTATGACCCTCGCCAGGTTGGTCGGGCGCCGCGAAGGCTCTCTCAGCCGAGGAGCTCTTTTGGATCATTGCCTGCATCGACATGGGCGGCAAACCAGCCGGGCTTACGTCCCCGGCCTGACCAATTGAGCGCCGGGTTCTCGGGATGCCGATAGATCTTCGTTGAAGGCGCCCGCTTGCGCTTCGGTTCCTCGAGTGCCGTCAGTTCGGCCAGAGTGAATCCGAGTTCCTTGGCGAGCATCTCGACCTTTTCGCGGGCTTCCGCTTTTTGCCGGGCTTCAAAGGTGGAAATCGCCTTGGCCACGGACTTCTGCAATTCCCGCAGGTCTGCGAACGACATGGCCGACAAGTTGAAATCAGGCATCTGGTGCTCCTGTTGATCCAATACACGTGGCGTACTCGTGCCGAACCCGCGTAGCAAGAGACGAGCGGGGCAAGGGGCATGTGTGGGCGTGGTGAGACCTTTTCATATTCCCGGGATGGTTCCCCCTTGGGCCTGACATCGCCGGATGAGGTCGGCTGAACTCGTCTGCTTGGGGTTCTCTCCCCTGTGGTCTGGTTGAGGCACCTC
>NZ_JAZHDA010000034.1:0-306 GCF_036553525.1 Pseudotabrizicola sp. L79
GAGGATGATCCGAAACAGCCGCGCTATCTGCAAACTGTGCGGGGCGAAGGCTATATGCTGCAACCCGATTGATCCGCAGCCACCCAGGGGGGGGCCGCCCCCCCCCCCCCCCGGGGTTTAATTAAACAATAATGCGGGCCGGGGGTTGGTTTCAAAGCCACCTGCCCGGCCCTTTTTTTTTTTTCAAACCCCGCGGGGGGGGGGGGGGCCCCCCCCCCCCTGGGTGGCTGCGGATCAATCGGGTTGCAGCATATAGCCTTCGCCCCGCACAGTTTGCAGATAGCGCGGCTGTTTCGGATCATCCTC
>NZ_JAZHDA010000037.1:0-94197 GCF_036553525.1 Pseudotabrizicola sp. L79
TCCGCGATAGACCACAGGAACCTCCCCGCCGTCCGCACCGCCAGCGCTTTGATCCGCGCGGAGCGGACGGCGGGGCCCCTCCTATGGACTATCGCTACCCGACAGGTCGAGAAAAGCCTTGCCTGTCCAGATAACATCTAAGAATTCGTGGCAGCCGAGGTAGTCCTCGACCGTGCCGCCCCATTTCTTCACCGAGGACAGGGCGTGGTGATACGGATGTGCCATCGCCGCCCCTCAGAAATCATGGGTGTAGAGTTCGGACGACGTGAACCGTTCGTTGAACTCGAGATGGATGGTCCGGGCGCGGGCATCGAGGCAGAACTCGCCATAGGCGCCATCATTGTCCTGCCAGCCGGAATGCGTATGGGAGAGGAGGTCGTAGACCAGTTCTTCGACAGCGCCTTCCAAGGTCAGACGGCGCTCGGTGGGTGCCCCGCTCGGCCAGTCGATGCCAGCGAAGGTGATTTGATCGGCGGGCAGCGTGACGCCCTGGTCGGTATCACTCCGGGCCTCGATGCTTTCGATCTGCCCGCTGTCGCCCGAGCCATCGAAGCTGACCAAAACATGCGCGATGCCGACAAGGCGGAGCCCGTCGAACAACACCCCCTTGTTCCGGGCGTGCAGCGCCGCTTCGGCAGCGTCACGCTCCGCCTGCTCGGCCAGAATGCGTGACAGTTCGAGCGAGATTTCAGGGGCCGGCGCAGCGCGGCCAGGAAGATGGATGGTCATTTCGGGATCTCCGGGGAGAGCGGGTGACATGTGAGCCCGCTGCCGCTCTCTCTGTCTCGGCGGGCTCGCCCTGCCCGCTCCCTCCTCGACCTCTCGCTTGCCGGACCCCTCGGTTCGGCGCCGTTTCCCCTGACGGGTGCGCTGATAAGCGCTCTCGGATGGGGGGTGAGGCGCTTTCGCGCCTCATTGCCAGGGGTCGATTTCCAGGGCGACGAGGGTCTCGTCGCCGTCGTATTCATCGGACGGCATCGCTGCGTGGGTGCCGTCCCCGGCCTGGAACACGACGATCGAGACCATCAGCGTGGCGGCGAGAGAGGCGGCGAAAGCGGTGGCATCCTTGTAGGACATGGGGTTGGCTCCTGTCTTCTTGGGGGCGGAGGACCATCCCCCGCGCGACAGGCGCCCGAAGTGTCTGACCGGATCTGCAATCACCCTCGTGCGTTCGGCTCGTCCGAATCCGCGAGGGCGGCACGCTCGCGTAGCCGACCCCTCTGGGGTTGAGTGTCAAAGAGACGGATCAGACCAAGGACAGCGAATGAAAGCGGGGGATGGGGCTTTGACCTCAGACAGGAGCCCTACCCCGTCACGGGATGCCCACCGCTCGCCAGCCGTGCCGCCACGTTGGTCTTAATCGATCGTCATGTTCCAGACCGGGTTCTCACAAACTTCAATGCTGCCCATGAATACGAGGCGGGCTCCCGCGCCTGACCCGACCTCTGGCACTTGGCCGCAACGCGCCGAACCTCACGCCAGCGGCCTCCTTCCGGCTGGATCAGCCGTCGCACAAGGGATCGTTGCCCGAATGGGGGGAGACTGCCCAGCAGGCTCCAGTCGGGACGACCAGAGCCCGGCCCCGGCTCTGCCGGGATGCGCCATAGTCTTTCTTGCCGAAGTTCTGCAGTCGATCAATGTGAAACCCACCTTGAAATCTCCGCACTTGATTGTCAGAAAAACATGAGCGATTTTCTGACATATGATGACGACGTCCGCCTCAGTTCCCGATCGGGTCATGAAGCGTGTCCGCGCAAGCGGACGCGGCAGCGTGTTCACGCCGCGAGACTTCCTCGACATGGCCGCCCGTGCTGCAGTCGATCAGGCTCTGTCACGTCTGGCCAAAGCAGGGCATCTCCGGCGACTTGCACGCGGACTCTACGACTTCCCCAAGTTGCACCCCAGGCTTGGGGCCCTTAACCCCACACCTGATGATGTGGCGCAGGCCCTCGCCCGGGAAACCGGATCGCACTTGCAGATCGATGGCGCGCGCGCAGCGAATGCACTGGGCCTCTCAACGCAAGTCGCTGCGCAAAGCTCCTGGCTGACGGATGGGCCATCCCGGCGCGTGGTTCTGGGTAAGCGCGTGGTCGATCTCCGCCATGCCTCGCCCAAGCATCTGATCGCGCCTGGCAGCCCGGCAGGAACCGTAGTTCAGGCGCTGCGCCATGTGGGCGTATCCCGCGCCGCAGATGTACTTCGGGTCGCTGCTCAAAGCCTGACGGAGAGCGACAAGAGGACCCTCGCCAAAAGCGCCTCTCAGGCGCCAGCCTGGATGCGCGCCACCTTGCTGTCGATTGCCGATCTCGGGACGGGCGACCGCATTGAAGAACCGCCACACAGTTTCAGGCGAGCTTCCAATGATGGGTAATCCTAGATTCCGTCGCACCATCGGCATCGACTATTCAGGGGCAGAAACCGCCGAGGCCAGCCTGAAAGGGCTGCGCGTCTATCAGACCTTGGGCGACAGCGTCGCCGAAGAGGTATTGCCGCCCGCCGGCCCCAAAAAATACTGGACAAGGCACAGCCTCGCCGATTGGCTGATCGAAACCTTGGATGGATCGGTGCCGACAGTTGTCGGCATTGATCACGGCTTTTCATTCCCGATACGCTACTTCGAGCGGCATGGCCTTGAGCCCGATTGGCCGAATTTCCTCGACGATTTCTGTGCGCACTGGCCGACAGATGGCAAACACACTTATGTCGATTTCGTGCGCGACGGGTCTGTTGGAAATGGCGCGGCGCGGCAAGGGGAGAGACATTGGCGGCGGCTGACTGAGGAGGCTGCCGGATCGGCAAAGTCCGTTTTCCATTTCGACGTCCAGGGATCGGTCGCCAAATCAACCCATGCCGGCATCCCATGGCTGCGCAAAATTCGACAGGCTCGCCCGCAAATCCATTTCTGGCCTTTTGATGGTTGGGAACCTGCTCAGGACGCCTCCGTGATCCTCGAAGCCTATCCTAGGCTCTGGAGCAGCCTCTACGACAGCGAGGCCAGAACTCAGGATCAGCACGACGCCTATGCAATCGCGCGTTGGCTCCAGGAGGCCGATATCAGCGGTGAAATCAAACAGGCGTTTGCGCCGCCCCAGCCGGAAAGTGTTGCGATGACAGCTCAGGTCGAAGGCTGGATTCTCGGAACCACTTGGCCCCCGACGGAGAAGCCCCGCTCCAGCCCAAAGAGTGAAAGCCCTCGCAGATCCTCAACCACGGCAACTGGTTACGTGAACCGCAATAGTCAGGAAGTGCTGTCCCGCACCGGACAGCCGGGCACGGACCACAACCAGATCGTCTACATCCTGAAATGTCACCATTGCGGGGCGCGGTACGGTGCGAACGGCTCAGACGTTTTTCAACGCCGTTGCCCTGAGTGCGGCGATGGAAGGCCCAAAATTCCAATCGGTTGACGCTTTATCTGTCCGGCTCGGCCTAGCCGCGTTATACTTCCTTTTGCGCCCTGCTGAGACTTCCGCATCGCCCTTGAACGATATTTCCCAATTATAGCTTAACTGGGATATCACGACAAAATCGTCTTTTGGCTATATTGACGAAATATCGCCGATAGACTATCAGTTTGGCATGGAAAAGCCCCTTACCCATTCCATACGTAGCCTCCGGCAGGCAGCAGCAGCCCTTCGCGCCCGCAGGCGTGCCCAGGGGATGACCCAGAAGCAACTCGCTGAAACGACGGGTACTGCCCAATCCACTATCTCGGATATCGAGACGGGCGTCGTTTCGGTCAGCCTCGACGTCTATCTGCGCCTTCTCGAAGCCCTCGGTGCTGAGTTGACCGTGACCGGGCGCATGCCTGATCAGGATACGAACTGACATGGCACGCTTGGCACGCAGGCGGGCCGGCATCCGGCGTAGCAAGACGGCAGTCTGGTATGAACGGACACGGGTTGGCACGCTGACCAAGGCCACTGATGGCGGCGTTGCCTTTTCCTACGATCCAGCCTGGCTGGCCTCGGACTTGGCTTTCCCCGTCGCCAGTGTCATGCCGCTGACCCAAGAAGACTGGAAAGGCGATCCGGTGATTGCCGCTTTCGACAACCTGCTGCCCGATGCCGAAGGCGAGTTGCGCGAAAAGATCGCGGCGCGAGTGGGCGCCGAAGGCAAAGACGTGTTCTCTCTTCTTTCTGCGCTCGGGCGGGACTGTGTGGGGGCGCTGCAATTCTTGCCCCTGGAGGAAGAACCCGCCGCCCAGGATATGGATTATCGCCAGATTTCCGAAGAGGAGATGCTCGCTGATCTGAAGAACCTTGCTGCCGCGCCATTGGCACTCGGGGATGACGAGGATTTCCGGATCTCCATCGCCGGGGCACAGGAAAAAACTGCTTACCTCAAAATTGGGGGCCTTTGGGCGAAACCACGTGGGATCACGCCAACGAGCCACATCTTCAAGACCCCGATGGGCATCCTGCCCGGCCCTGATGAAATCGACATGAGCGATAGCGTCGAGAACGAGCTGTTCTGCATGACTCTGGCTGGCGAGATCGGCTTGCCAGTTGCCACGGTCAGGAAAATCGTCCTGCCCGGACAGGTCGCACTCGCGGTCGAACGCTTCGACCGAGTCTGGGATCACGAATCCCTGAAGCGCTTGCCACAGGAAGACATCTGCCAATCGCTGGGTTTCCCCTCGGCCCGGAAATACCAAAAGGCAGGCGGCCCCGGCGTCGGTCAAATCATGGAACTCCTGCGGGAATCCGACGATCCTATCCGGGATCGAGAAACCTTTTTCCGCGCCCAGATCTTCTACTTCCTGATCGGCGCCTCTGACGGCCATGCCAAGAATTTCAGCCTGCAACTCGGCCGTCGCGGCCGCTTCCGTCTCGCCCCGCTCTACGACATCCTGAGTGTAGCACCCGTCGTCCATGCAGGACGCCTTCAGCGCAAACGCTACCGGCTCGCGATGTCCATCGACGGCCGTTATGGCATAGACGAAATCGTGCCGCGCCACTTTGAAGCCGAGGGCAAGGCCTGTGGCCTTCCTAGGAACCGTGCGCTGGAGCTTCTTTCAGACATGGCTGACGGCCTCGGTCCGGCGCTGGAACGGACAAAGCTCAGCCTGGGCGATCAAGTACCGGGCAGCGTCATCGATCCGATCATCATGGATTCAATGGAGCGCGCGGAACAGGTCCGAAAGGTCTTGTAAGGCATCGCCAATAGGCTTTTGCCACTTCCGATCTTTCATTGAATGCCGGGTTTTCAACAGATGTTGAAAATCATGTTCGGGTTGAAGCCTTAGCCCCGGTCATTCGACCGGGGCCCTTGCTTTGGCGATCAGTCGCCGCGGCGTGTGTTGGGGCGCGACCAGATGAGGGAATGGCCCTCGCCGTCTTCGTCATCGAAGAGGTTGGCGTAGATCGGGGCGGCAAAGCTCGGATCGTCCAACTTCAGGCCCAGGTATTCGCGGCCCTCGTTCGATTTCTTCGTCCAGGCGGCGCCGATCTCAGCGCGGCCGACCAGAACCCGGTGGGAGGGCGCGTTCTCGCCCGAGGCGCGCAGGTCGGGGACGAGGCGCACACCCTTGGCCTGCAGGCTGAGGGTGAAGATTTCGCCGGTGTATTCGGTGCCGGTCTTCTTGAAGGTGCCGATGGTTGCCATGTTCTTTCTCCGTTTTGCTGTTTCGGGCCCGCGTCCTTGCGGCCTCGATGGCGATCGACAGACCGGAGGCGACCGCTGGCGCACCCCCTTCACGGGGGCTGGACAGCACAGGAGAAACTTTCTTGTCCCGCGAGGAATGGCGGTTCTGCCGACAGGGGAAGAAAGTTGTGACGACGCTGTTGCGCCGAAGCGGTCGAGGCGAAGACGTCCTTCGGGCAGATCAGCCCATCACCAGAGGCCACTGGACGCGGGCTGGGACAGACAATCCACGGAGATCAAGGCGACCCTGAAGGCCAGTCAGGAGAACAGGACTGCAGTACCGGTGATGAGATCACCCCTGGCCACCAGGCAGGCCAGCTTGCGCCCCCTGCTGCCTCGCGGCTCCCGCTACTCCACGTGGTTCAGGTCTGCCAGCGTGATGGCAGGCAAAGGACGATTTCCGAACGAGGGCCGCCACTGGGCCAAGATGCTGGTCGATCCATGCTGAGGCTCTACCCCAACCAGCGCAACTCGAAGATCATCTGACAGCGAGTCCAATGCCCTCACCCCCTGCCCCAATTCCTACCGCTTCAATGGCCGCTTGGCAAAGGTCCGTCGAAACCTGAGCCTTGCCGGGTGTTTGGCAGACTCCTTCTCCGTCCAGCAAGGCCTGAATACCCCGCATACCCTTGCGGGTGTTTTCAGTCTGGCATGCGGGATAAATTGGTCCCGACCACACAACGAGGGAAATATCATGAAAACATGGGTTTCAACGATAGCAGGCGGATTTGCGGGTTGGGATGCACCTTATGCTTTGCATCCGAATGATGAAGCGCGGGCAGCGACAACGCTAAACGCGATGATCGCTGACGGGATTGAATGGCCCGAAGCAGAAAGGGAGTTCCGGCATTATCTCAGTGAGCGCGGCGTGCGCGGCCAGAAGTTGGAACGCCAGATGGAGCGAGTAGCTGCCTTCATATCCCCACGGCTGAGGGGTTGAGTGCGTTCAACAAAATAGCGAGCTAGTCTTTGCCCGCATGAAAAAACGGGGCGACCGAAGCCGCCCCGTTGACGGTCATTCAGCGGCGATCAGGTGCTGGCGCTCCTCTTCGTCGTCGGCAGCGACCTCGTCGTCTTCGGTCAGGAAGGCGGGAAGTTCGACCGCGGCATCCTCAGTTGCGGCATGATTGCCAAGGTCGGGATCGTCTTGGCGCAGCGGTTCGGGCAGCCAGCCAGAACCGCCGAGGAGCCGTTCCGCCTCCCGTGCCATATCGCCCTTCTTGAGGTGCGCGATCAGTTCGACGGCCTGGGCCCCGGCACCTTCGCCTACGGCCTCCAGGATGCGGCTCTTGGTGACACGGCCGAGGTAGTTGGCCACCGTCGGCTTCCAGCCTGCTTCGACCAGATCCAACTGGGTCGTGCGAGCGAGACGATCCGCCTCACGCAAACGACGGTCGAGGCCGTGCTGGCTGATCCCCATGCCGCTGTAAGGGTTCGGGCGCTCATAGAGCGCGTTTACCCCGAAGCTGAGGCAATGGGCCAGCAACGCCTGGCGGCTGGCCTCGTCCAGGGCGTGGAGCCAGTCCCAGAGGACATCATCCCCTTGCCCCAGCGGCATGTCTGCTCTCCAGCCAGCGTGCCGGGCGTCGATGTTCTGCGCCGGAAGACTGTCAGCCAGATCTGCGGCCTGAATGGGCAGGTGGATATGCCGCACCGCGGTTTCGAGCGCTGCACCAGAAGCGCAGGAGACAAAGCAATCTGTGACCAGTTTATGCAGGAGCGCCGTCATCGCGATGCGCGGATTGTTCGCCACCGCATCCCGCAGTGCCAGCGTGCGATGCGCCGTCAGTTCGATGACGAGCCGTTCGGGCAGCGGCTTGATCGCATCACCCTCGTCCTCGTCATCCTCCTGCCCCCGGTTCTCGCCCGCCATGTTGATCACCGCCACGCGGGTATCGCTGCGGTCACCTTCCATCGGGGCATCATCCTCCACGGCCCCGCTGGACGGTGCACCCGCGGGCACTGCCCGCTGCTCATCCTCCTGTCGCACGAAGCCACGTTCGACCAGCAGGCTGCCATCGCTGTCGATGCTGACAAAGGCCCCTGCCCTGCCAACCTGTTCGGGATCGAAAGTCATCGGGCGGCTATCGAAGGCACCGAGCATGCGCTCAATCTCACCAAGCCGCTGATCAACGTCCTCAGGCAGGTCGTCGGCCTCAGCATATTCAGCCTCCAGCCGGCCGTATTCGTCGCGCAGCGCCTCCCGCGTGGCCCGCTCTTCATCGGTAAGATCGACAGTGGTGCCCAGCAGCTCGCGCAGCCCCATGGTGTGACCATAGGGGAAGCCCGCCGCGACCTCGATCCATTTCCAGCCCTCGGCGGCGATGGTCTCAGCCTCCACCTTCAGCTTCTCGCCCACCAACCGCTCCAGCAGCACGGGATCTTGCAGCCAGCCCCCGTCATCCTGCTGGAAGAGGTCACGCAGGACAAAGCCACCGGCGGCCTCGTAGGCCTCAAGCCCGAGGAACCGAGCGCGCTTGTCCGACGCGCGCACGGCAGTCTCGGTGAGCATGCGCCGGATCTGATAGGGTTCCTTCGACCAGGAGTTCTTGACTGCCTCCCAGACCTGCGCCTGCCGTATATGATCACCCGAGATAGTGAAGGCCATCAGTTGTTCCAGGGTCATGCCGTCTTCGGCGTAGACGTCCAAGAGCGCGGGCGCGACGGTCACGAGGCGCAGGCGCTGCTTAACCACCTTCACATCGACGAAGAAGGCCGCCGCGATGGCTTCTTCGGTCATGCCTTTCTCGCGCATAGCTTGGAATGCGCGAAACTGGTCCAGTGGGTGCAGGGGTGCGCGCTCGATGTTCTCGGCCAGCGAGACCTCGTCGATCAGGACGGAATCATTTGCCGCGCTGACAATGCAGGGCACGGGTGCCGACTTGGCCAGGCGCTTCTGCTTGACCAGCAGTTCCAACGCGCGGTAGCGGCGGCCGCCAGCGGGCACTTCGAACTTGCCGGTCTCAGCCCCGTCCTCGCCGATCACGGGGCGCACGTGCAGGCTCTGTATCAGGCCCCGGCGGGCGATGGACTCGGCCAGTTCATCGACCGAAATCCCAGCCTTCACGCGCCGGACGTTGGACTGGCTCAGGACCAGATTGTGGAAGGGGATGTCCCGCGACGAGGCGAGGGTGATTTTCTGCATGTTGGTCATCGGACCAATCTCCGCGACGGGCGCCGAGAGCCTCTCTCTCGGTCTCCAACCCGTCGAAATCCCCCTGCCCTTCTCTTTCTCTCTCGCCACGGCAGGGCATCAGAGATGGCCTGACCCGCGAAGGCTAACCTCCCGGCCCGCGCCCACGATGATGTGGTCGTGCAGGGTCAACCCAAGTACGCCACAGGCCTTCTCCACCTCCTTCGTCATGGCAATATCCGCCTCTGAGGGCTCGGGATCGCCCGACGGATGGTTATGAACCAGGATCAATGCCGAGGCATTTAGGTCCAGGGCGCGGCGAACGACTTCACGTGGATAGACGGGGACGTGATCAACCGTGCCGACGCCAAGCCGCTCATCAGAGATCAGCCTGTTCTTGCGGTCCAAGTACAGCACGTAAAATCGCTCGACCTCGCCACGCACCGACAGGGCGCAATAGTCAATCACCGCTTGCCAGGACGTCAGGACGGGGTTGCGGTTGATGTAGCGGGACAAGATTTCGCGGGCCGCGAAGATGGTGGCCTGCTCCTGCGCGGTCAGTTCGCAGGTGCCAGAGCGCGGAGAGGCGAATGGGGTGGTTGGTTCAGAAAATCGGGACATTTGAGTCTCGTGAGTTGAGCCGATTAACACCCCGGACTGGCAACAACGCGCTGCCCGGGCGGAGTTGGCCGGGATGGGGAAAGGGGAAGAAAATGGTGCGGGCAGAGGGCCGCCGGGCCCCCTGCCCTGCCGCAAACCTCAACTGACGCGGTCGAGGAGTTTCTTGGCCCGCCCTTCCATGTCGAGGCGTGCATCTTGCTGGGTCTTGTCGCGCGCGAGGCGTGTAATCCCTTGAACAAAATCAAAAATCGACTCCGGTGGGCGACCCTCCTCCATCAGAACCTTTTCGATGATCTTGCCGGATTCCACTTTCGAGAAGCCGCGCTTCCGCAGAAAGTCATCCCGATCCTCATCGGTGCGCGCCACGATCTGCTGCCGCGCAGCCTTGATACCGTTCACGAAGCCCTGCGCCGACGAATTGGCGAAGCGTGTCAGAGCCGGTGCTGCCTCATGAGCAAAGCGGGTCGCGGCGTATTTTGAATGGCGGATGGTGATCTCCTGGAAGTCCTCAACGCCCCAGAGATTGCGGTTTTGGCACACCGCACGGAGATAAAAGCTAGCGATTCCAAGGGTTTTTGCGCCAACCTCGGAATTCCAGCAGTAGAACCCCCGGAAATAGAGGTCCGGCGAACCATCAGCCAACCGGCCGGCCTCGATCGGGTTGTGGTCATCGACCAGGAACAGGAAGACATCCCGATCCGATGCATAAAGCGTCGTCGTGTCGCGACTGATCTCGACATCGGGGTTGTAGACCCCGGTCGACCAGTCGAGCACGCCCGGCACCTTCCAGCGCGTGTCACCCGTGCCGTTGCCTGCGATGCGCTGCACCGCCTCGACGAGTTCATGGTCATGGATCCGACCGTAGTCGGGGCCGGTCACCGCGCGCAGTTCGGTGCGACCATCCTCAGTCTCGAAGGTTTTCACCTGCTCAGCGCGGTGGTTGCTCAGACCGTACTGAAGATTGATGCCGGCCAAAGGCGCGGGCAGTTGCCGCAGGTAGGAGGCTGGCGCGCCGACAATGCTGGCCAGCTGGCCAAAGGCCCAGTGCGTCGGCGCCACGGGCTCCTTGGCTTTGGGGAGGACCAGATGCAACCGATCAGCACTGTCACGCGAAGCCTCAACCCGGATCTCCGCTGTTTCGACCACCCGAGAACGGCTCCGCTCGGAACGACCCTTCACCGAGGCCCAGAGATCGTCGAGCGACAGAAAGCGCTCGTCATCGGGGCGGTTGAACCATTCGGACGACACCCGCCCGTTCCGCTCGCCCCGGCTCACATCCACCTTGTAGCCGCCCGACGTCACCGGCCGCACGGGGTCCAGAATTTCCATTGTGTTCATGACAGTCACTCCGTGACGGGCGCCGGAAGCCTCTCTCCCGGCCTTGGCCCGTCATCAGACCCCCAGCCTGCCTCGAACTCTCCTCTGCTCGCCGCCGAACCGGTGCTGGACCACCATGGCCGGTTCCCCGTCACGGCCGGGCCTTCAGGTCAGGTCGAACAGGCGCGGAAACAGCACATCGTGGGTTTTGCTGGGAAAGCGCAGCATCAAGGCGCCGCGGGGAGTCTCGGACCCGACCACGCCATCGTCCAGGAGGGATTTCATCGTGGCCCGTCCGGTTCGCGGGGCCACTCCCAGCAGGGCCGCAACGTCACCACGGTCAACCTCGCCACGCAGGAGGATGATGCGCAGCAGGTCCCCTGCCCTTTCGCCCAGACCGGAAAGCGCAGCGTAACGGGCCAGCCGCTCGCCTAGTCGGTCGAAGTCGAACATGCCCGCCATGAAGGTGACCTGATCCTCGCAAACCGCGAGGAACCATTTGGTAAAGCTGACCAGCGCTGCCAGCGACAAGTTCCCGCGCCCGTCACGATCGCCCTGACGGACACGGTCGGCGAGTTGCATCATCTCACGGTATTCATCGCGGCCCGGGAGACCATCCTTCAGGCCACGTGCCAAGCCACGTGAAACTGACCAAAGCCCGCCTGCCCCGACCCCGGCGTGATGAGCCATCGCGTGCGACATCAAACGACTAACGCGGCCGTTCCCATCGTAGAACGGGTGGATGAAGTTGAAGCGATGGTGCGCCGTCGCCACGGCAAGTGCGCGCGTGACCTGACCATGCAGCCAATCCAGCCGAAAGCGCGTGTGGAAATGCGCCATGAATGCGGGCACAGCTTCATGAGGTGGCGGAACATGGGCACCAACCTCCACGTCGCCCTGCCGCCATTCCCCGGGAACGATCCGGACCACCTGGCCCCCATGGCGCAGGGTCAGCATTTCTTCGGTGGCACCCTCATAGAAGGCTTCGTGCAGCCATTTGATGAACGACGGATCGCTCGGATCTGCGAGAGTGCCCTCGACCGCCCGGCGGTCGATCTCTTCCTGCAGGCGGACATGCGCCGCATGTTCTTGCTGCAGCGCCCGGCGTCCTGGATCGGCGTCAAAGTCGCCGGCCAGTGCGCGTTCGATGTCGCGCGGTCGGGTGTTGTTGCCCTCGATCCGGTTGGAGTAGTAGCTGTTCATCATCCGCACCATCGCGGCAAGGTCGGACAAGGTTCGGGCAGGTAAATTGCGACCCAAACCGCGGGCTGACTGGATCAGCCGGTTTGCCGTCTCGACCAGGTCAAGCGGGATGCCATCTTCGAGCCGGGCAGGCTCGATCCGCGATGGGGACACGATATACGTCAAGCGGGCTCCAGAATGCCACTAACAGTCGGAAGTAACATATTCTGCGGCATTGGAAAAATCTATGGTAAATCGGCTTTCTGCCACTAGCGCATGCCACTAGGACTTGCCGCTCTCTGCTCTGGGCTGTGGACCGGGAGACTTCCGGATCCACAACTCTTCTTGATTGATCAGGCCGCTTCCCAGACCTGGTTCAGGATCCGTGCCGCGATCTCGGATTTGTCCTGCGGCAGGAACCGGCCGTAGTGCTGTGCGACCATGTCGGGCGTATCCTGAATGGCATAACTCGCCTGCTCATAGGACCCAGTGCGCTTCAGGATGTGTGTGGCCAGCACATCGCGCACATTATGCGGCCCGTGCGGTAGCAGGCCTTCAATCGCCCCGCGTTTGGTCCATGGGTTGTAGATGCCGTAGCGCTGAATCGCCGTCCTCCACGCCTCATAGAACGTGTTCTGGCAGTAAGCCGCGTTGGTGCTTGTCATCTTTGCCGTCTTGACGAAGAACGTTCCCGGGTTAGCCGCTTCGCCAATCAGGCGCGCGCGATGGCGCTCGATCCAAGCTTCGATCAGTTCGTAGAGTCGCCCGAGGTCCGGGAGGATCAGGCGGAAGGGCTTGGAACCGAAGAAGGAGGAATTGGCATTCTTGAAGGCGACCGACGGGATCAGGATTTCCCATCCTTGGTCGCGGCTGCTCCAACGCAACTCGCCACGCTTCGTGTCCTCCAGCTTGCGCTCTGAGGTCGGCAAGGTCCCTGGCTGGCAAAGCAGCAGTTCGCGCAAGTTCTTCTGGCGTAGCCCCGTGTGAAGACCGATGCGCAGCATCAGGAATGCCCGAACAGCTTCTGCCGTTGCGCGTGCGTCGTGCCGTTCATCTGGCATCCGCTGCAGGATTTCTTCGGTGATCTTGCGGTACTCGCCGACCGGGCTTGGCGCTTCAAGCACCGGGAGGATGGGCTCGAAGGGGTCACGATGAACCCGGGCAACACGGTCGATCTCCTTGATCCGCCGACGGGCGTGCTTGTACATGCGGTCGCAGGCGGCGTGCCAATCCGACTGCACAGCGTTGATGTCGGCCTCGGATACCAAGCCCTCAATCAGACTAAGGCTGCTGCCGATGTGGGGCGATTGACGCAGCCAACCGGTCTCTTCCCGACAGATCGCCGCAGCAATCGAGAGCAAGTCGATCTCCCATTTGGTGTAGAAGCCCCGCCGGCGCTCCCGCCAGTGAAGGTACCAATCCCAGACATGCGGGAAGATCATCATGGCAAAGGTCAAGAGCTTCGGATCGACGCCGAGCCCCTGCACGTCGCTCTCGGGTGGGGCCACGAACGCCCCGAACCACAGCCCGAAATGCTCCACCTTCTGGGAGGCAGTTTCCGTCCCCCACACCCCATTCCGTTGCATGCCGAAGGCGGCGAAGGTCGACGTTTTGAAACGAAGAAGGTCGGCCATCTCGTCGTTCAGGCGTTTGGGCGCGATGACGATGCCGGACTCGTCCGGCGTGCGCACCGATGACGACTTGCGAACCGGCCCCGAGGCACAGCTGAAGCGAACCGCGTAGCGCTGGCGAATGGCAGCCGCTTGATACTTGCGATAATCCGTGGACCCGCTGATGATCACCGTGCGGACCCAGTTCAGGATTTCCGCCTTCTCCTGGCTTGGCCTGCGGTTGAAATCTTCGGGCAGGTGCCACGCCAAACGCCGGCGCTCAGACGGCGAGATGTTCTCTAGATCAAAATCGCCTGGTGCTCGGTCGGGCAGGCCAGACAGGCTCAGAAAGTAGCCCGCCGGCAGTCGATAGCGCCGCTCGATGCGTCCCAGGATTTCCAGGCTGATCGCAGCGCGCGGGACCTTCTTGCCGCGCCCCCAACTGATTAGCGTGCCGCGATTGACGCCGTCCTCGGGTCGTACCACCGCGTTGTAAAGGTGGTAGATGGTTTCGCTATGACGGCGGGCGTGTAGCTGAAGGGCTTCACCAAAAGTCTCAGGATCCTGCCAGGTTTTGTCGAGTGACTCGGGAAATTCAACGACCGCCCTCGGTTGGACTCCAGGCTTCTTGCGGACCTTCTCGGTACCTGTCGCTCGAACGCCTGTCGGGTTTATGGCGGGCCCGCTGGACATGGAGCGTGTTGATCTGCCTCCTGCGCGAGTCGGACGCAGAGTCTCATTCGAAATCGCGCGTGCTACGGCGTCGAAGATAGGCTGCAGCGTTGCCCGGTGTGCACGGAAGCGATCGACATCGAAGTCGAGCATGGCGGACAGAGACTGCAGGTCGAGCCCGCTGCCCCGGTAGGGTGGGTACTCTTTTCGCTCGAGCAGGTCGACCAAGCAGTTATAGAGCAAGCGCACCTCACCTTCGGTGAAGATCGACGTGAGCCGAGCCTTGCAGAATTCTGCGATCTTGCGCGGTGTGAGTGCAGAAGATGTTGATTTCATTTTCCATCCTTCGATTTCTGGGGCTGCCCAGCTATCGAAAGCAATCGCAGAATGGCAGGACTAATGTCGTCGGGTATCTGAACATACATCGCAAACCGTAGACCTTCCACCTAGGCTTCTAGAAGTGGCTGGCTTGACCGTAGAGGTCGAGCGCAAGCTCCATTCTTAACGTCCACCGCGGTGGACATCAGGTTGCGAGGTCTGCCGATCGCGAAAGCCTTTCAAGCAGATGCCATGGGTGGAAATCGGCTGTCTTCCTGCCGATTGTGATGCTGTGGAAATATGCTGCGTGGTTTCTGACCCGTTGCCCCAACTGCAGAAGAAGAAAGACGGCGGATGCGGTCTTCTCGGAACCGATGTTTCTTCGCGCCTCTGCAAAGGTGGCGGGGGTGATGCCCATCATTGGGGCGAGCATTTGGGCGTGTTTTCCAACGTCTTCCCAAGTCCTGAGTGGGCTCGTGGCAAAGGCAGCTGCTTCAGTGCAAACTGCGGCAAGGGTTTGAACGTCGGGCAGCTTTGTGTTTTGTGCCTCTTCAGAGTCTTTTCGTATTTTTTTAGACATAGAATGGTGCCGGACAATTTGTCCGTCGCTGGCGGGCATTTTGGTAGGAACAGCGACGTCCACCGTGGTGGACATTTGCTGTAGCTCGACGTCGATTTTCGTCAGCAGATCACGATATTCGGCAGTTACCAGTTTTCGGCGCAGTAATTTACGCATGCTCGTTGCAAGTTCGTTGTGAACCTCGATGCCGTCGATTGCAGATAGCTTTGAGAGTATCTGCTTGCGAAGGAATATCTGATCGCGGTGTTCGTTCTCCAAATTGACGGCGGCGGCGATCAGTTCGTTTGCACGCTCCATGAGTGGAGAGAGGGAGAGGCCGAAGCTGAGGGATTGGCCATCACATGAGCGGACCCGATAGCGCTTTCTGTTCGGGCTGTCGTGGCGCGTGATGAAGCCGAGTTCGATGAACTTATCGACATGTCGGCGAAGCGTCCGTTCGTCGATACCGCCGATGCGGCGGCAGATCTCGACGTTCGAAGCAAACACGGTATCACCGTGCCCTGGCCGGAGAAAAGACAGGAGGGCCTGAAGGGTTTGAATGTGGCCCGGTTTGAGCCCGAACATGCTTCGAGCATTGCGAAGGGCGCGGAATACACCCCAGATGTCTGGAGCCGTGTTCTCTTGGTTCCGGTCTCCAATGCGGCGACCGGTGACGCTTGTTGAAAGCTGATTGAATGCCATTTCTTGCTGAACGACGGCCAAGTCGGCCCATAGCTTCCCAGGACCTTTCGCGGTGTTTCACGCGAAAAGACAACAAAAATCACGTCCACCGAATCGGTGACTCTTGACCGCTATGTGGGAGATTGCTACATCATAGGTGCAAATCGATGATGGGCTCTCCGAGGGAAACCTTGGGGGGCTCTTTTCTTTCTGGCCTTCGCTACTCTCCTTCTGCTCGAGGTTGCCTCATTATGGCCGAGGGTTATGCCCCTTGGCCGCTCTCATCCCGCCATTGCTGGAAAAGATCCTGAAGCGCCGCCTCAGCACGTTCTTCCAGCCACAGGCCGAATTCTGGGTTGTCTTTCCGCGTGACCTTGATCGCAACGGACTTTGCGTCGATGGACAACTGGCCAACCACAAGGCCGTCCGCGCCCCTAACGGAAAGGCTCTTGGCGGGCGACTTGGTCTTCGGATCTTTGGCTGCGCGGGCGCAGGCGTCGAAGACGATCTGAAAACGCTCGGCGCTGGTCGTCTCCCGGGGCAGGGCGCTCAAAACCGCTTTGGCAACGTCGACAAGCGAGACCTTGGCAGACAGGCCCGCAAGGTCACCCCATTGCCGTCGCCCCGTGCCGTGGGCTGGCCCAATCAGGCGGATCAGCTCTTCAGGGAGTTGATCCACCACCACCCTGTGGTTTGATACCCCCTGCCGGGTCAATCCTAGCGCATCCTGGATGACGCCAGGTTTGTAACCTGCTTCTTGCATCTCTTTGATAAACAATGATTTTTCTATAAAGGATGGGTCCAGGCGCAGGTTGTTCTCCTGGCCCTGAGCAAGCAGAGAAGCGTCGTCGTCCAGAGTCCGCACGATGGCTTTGACTGGGCCCCCGACCTTGCGAATGGCTGCAAGCCTACGACGCCCATACACGACGCGATAGCGATCCGGCCTTTCAGAGGGGCGGACCATGATCGGCACTTGCTGACCGTGCTTGCGGATGCTCTCGGCAAGGTCGTCGATGCCGTCGTCGTCGAAGGACAACCGGTCACGCAGTCCGTCGATGTCAATCATCTCGGGATCGATGTCGCGGATCGAGTTCGCCGTGATCTCGCGAAGCGAGTCACGCAAGCCGCCGACAGAGCCACCGAACTTCACGGGTTTCTGCGGGGCAAGGGGGGCGGCCACGTCGTCTTTCGGAGGTTGGTTGAAGATGTTCCGGCCCATCAGCGTCGACCCCATGCCATCTGAATCGTCTGCTCCAACTCGTCCGCGACGTTGTTCACGCTGCTCAACGCGCGGTCGATCGTTTTGCGGATAAGTTGGCTCGGATCGACTTCATAAATCGTCTGCTGGGTCATCCCTGCGTCCGAGATGGCGGTGGATTTCAGCATCGGTTCGGTCATGACCTGGCCCGCAAGGATCGAGCGCAAGTAACCGGCCATCTGAGTCTGAGGCCCGTCCGATGGTTCATAACGCGTGATCAGGAACTTGACGAAGTCCCAAGTCACCGTCCGCCCGATCGCTTCTTCGACCGCCTGTACCGTCTCCGAAGCCAGTTTGAGGAACTGGCTCATCGACGCGATGTCCAGCATCCCGGGAACCACCGTGACCAAAAGGCCGGTCGACGCAGCCAAAGCGGTCAACGTGAGGAAGCCCAATTGGGGAGGGCAGTCGATCATGATGAGATCGTAGTCCGCTTCGACCTCGTCCAAAGCCAGGGACAACCGTTCTGCGAAAATCGGCTGTTGACGTCGTGCAAGTGCGTTGGCTGTTTCCGTCTCGTATTCCGAGAGCAACAAGCCTGCGGGAACCATGTCGAGATTGTGGAAGTAGGTCTTCTGGATCACCGAAGACAGTGGAACCCTGCCCTCGTATCGAAGCGCGTCATAGATCGTGCCACTTTCGGCAAACTCAAGCTCTGGCCGGAAGCCGAAGAAGGTGGTCAGACTTGCCTGCGGGTCAAGATCAAGTGCGAGCACCCGGTAACCTCTAAGTGCAAACCGCTGTGCAAGGTGGATTGTGGCGGTAGTTTTCGAGGAGCCGCCCTTGAAGTTGACCACGGAAATGACCTGACGCCTGTCTCCATCTCGGCGGCCAGGTCGATAGGCGTCGGCATTCTTGCCTGTTCTGGCCAGAATGCCACGTAGATCGTCGATCTCTTCGGCAGAGTAAAACCGGTGCCCACGATTGTCCGAATAAACCTCAGGAAAGCTCCCATCTTTGTGACGGTTGCGCAGGTTTGACGGGCTAACGCGAAGCAACTCGGCAACTTCAGTGGAACTGAACCGCCGCAATGCTTTGCGATCTTCAGGCTGGAGGGCGGCCTTCATTTGGCGGTTCAGTGACTCTGCCAAGCTATCGGCAAATGCACCGATGTCGGCGGAACCGACCCCTTGATTGAGTTTCTTACCCAGATCACCCATTTGCTGCCCTCAGGCCCCTATCAGGGCTCTTTGTGGTTTTGACGGCTTTTGGCCGTTCTGACGCGTTATCTCGTCAGAACCGAAATGACATGAACGCGTGAGTCCATCAAGAAGAATCTAGATATGGTGGAAAAACTTATCCACATCCCCACAGGGCGTCAAACCGGTCCAACGACTTGCAGAGGCTTTTGAGGCCTGCACCAAGCTAGGAGTGGCTGAAAGGGCAGGGCGACGCGGCTTTGGCGCTGCAAAGCTTGTGCACGATTCGGTACGAGGGGTGCCTAGAAAAGAATTTCACGCATCCTCGCAGCCTCGCCATGCACTGCCAGTGCCGCCGCAAAGCGGTTCAGCCCCAGCCGAACCTGCATTGCACTGACCCGCTCGGCGTAGGCTTCACGGCCGATCCGACGCTCCAGATCCCTCTCGTGGAAGCGCCAGTTCTGTACCGGCGCCAAGCGGATCAGATCGGCAGCTTCCCGCTCCCTCGGGGCCAGCACCCGTTCGTGTTCCGCCCGAGCCAGGGTCGTCCCCGCACTGCGCCATTTCCGCATAAAGCCTAACAAATACCCTGCTGGAACCTGCTCATTCCCCCTTGCCCTGTTGAACGCTCGGAACGCGTCCCAGATGACTTGGGTGTCGACATTCCAGCAGGGCAGGGCGGTCTTCGCCGCCTCGATCAAGTCCGCCCAGGGCGTTCGGTGGACGTTTGACCCAGCCCCTATCTCGATCTTCCCAGCGAACATCATTTTGTTCTTAGAATCTCTAGATAGTGATGTGTCATCTGTGGCTGACACGAGATCTGGCTCAGTTGCAGAGTTATCCACAGAGCCAAAGCGGAAGAGCCAAGGTGCGAACTTGCCATGCGGCTTCCAGCGCAAGAGCCCTAGGGCCGATGCCGCCAATTCAGCCAATAATCTTGTCAGGTGCTGGCGAGACACGCCCATCTTGTCCGCAAGACTGCTGAGCGTGAATGCCGCGGTGCCGCGCTCGAGGCCATTGTAGCCTTCCTTCCAAGCAATGCCGTCCAGGATGATGGTGGCAAGCTTATGGGCCGAGACCGACAGGGGCGTCTCGGTGATGCGGCGCAGGATAGCGCCGGTGGTCAATTGCATGCGTAGTCGTCCTTCTTCTAAGGACGCCGGACCATCGGGCAACAGAAAATCGTGTCCGGCAAGCATGTTGCCGGTTGAACGGACCCAAAGCACGCGCTAGATTCCCTTTGCTACGAGGAAATTAGGGCGGCGTCGGATCTATGGTCTGGCGTCGTTTCTCTTTCTGGGGTTGCGGTTCTTCCGGGTTGATCAGGGGTGATACGGCGCGGCGGATGCCGCCTCAGTACCAAACCTCTTCGAAGCCATAGGTGCCCTCGTAGTCCTTCCAGTCCACGAAGACGCTGCGGAAATAGTAGTCATTGCAGCCCGACGATGGGCTGAAGCTGGAGGCGTCAGGCAGTTGGTCCACGCTTGCTCTGTGCCAGGCGTAGTCGCCCTGTACGCCATAGGTGCCCAAGCGGACGGTCGACCAGACGTTGCAGTCGCCATCGCTGCTCCGGTGCCGACGGTATTCGGTCTGATAGACCCGGATCGAGCGCGCGAAGTCATAGGCAGGGTCCGAGATGTCAACATCGGCTTGGTCCACCACGAGGATTGGGGCCGGGAAGGGCAGGGTGGGCAGTGAAAATTGCGGCTGCGACGATGCCTGGAACGAGATGTCTAGCAGACGCTCGATCGGCATCGCGCGGCGGTAGTCGGCGTGCATCGGGCAGTTCCAGATCTGCAGCGGTGGCTCGACGGGCCAAGGCGTGATCCGCGCGATGAAGACCGCACGAGCATGGGCGCATTCGACTGAGGCGGGCCACCCGCCTGCGAGGCAGAGGAGGATCGCACAGTCGACGGGGTAGGCCGCCGCAGGGGTTGCGAGCGAAATCAGGCTGGATGTGGCGAAACCGCCGGCGAGGCTGCGAAGATTCATGGGACAGGTTCCTTGAAGGGGGGAGGGGGCTCGGCTGCGGGACTGTCCCGACATCAGTCGTCTGGCTCCGGGCCGAGCGCCTGATAGTCGGCGATGGCGCGATTGACCTCGGAGGTCACTTCGGCACGGGCAGATTCAAGGCAATGCAAGTAGATCTGCGCCTCGTCGAAATAGGCGACATATTCTTCTCGGATTTCAGCGGCGTAGGCGGCGCGGGTTTCACCATCGTTGACCGGGGCAGGGGCAAGGGGCGGCAGGCAATCGAGCGCGGTTCCAGCCCAGGCCAGGGTGCCCGGACTGAGCAGCGCGCAACAGAGCAGTCCTGCCGCGGCTAGGTTCAGTGTAGGATCGGGCATGGTGAGTCCCTTCGTTCAATCATGGTGCATGAATTACTAAACACCACTCTTGACGCAATAGGATTCTATCGATAGTTGTGCCCCCACGTTGTGCGGTGACAGGTTTCTCAATTGCACGACATGCACTATGTTGGTTCCGAGCGATGTTGCTTCGGAGCGTGCTGAGCCATGAGGAACTTGACCCCGGTGATCTTACAGGCCGGTTTGAAGGAGGCCCTGACCGAAGGCGGCATCGTCGAAGCCCATAGCGTGGAAGACGCAAAGAAGGTTGGAAACACCTGGACTGGCAACTGGCGCATCTATTTGCGCATAGGCGACCAGACCGCCCTTCTTGTGATCGCGCGCGGCCTCGAGCCTCGGGAGTTCAAGACCATCGCTGGTCTGATCTCCTTCGGGGTCGAGTTGGGTCTGACCACGGTGCCAGTACCTTTGAAGAAGGGCGAGAAGGCAACCTGGACCCATGGCACGGAGGCAGATTCTCAGAGCTAGCCTGGCCCTATGCGGCGGCTTGACCCTATCGGGTCTTGGCGTTTCGCAAGGCGCCGCCGAGGTCATCGACCTCGGGGCAGGTGGGAGCGATCTGCGTGTTCAGTCCGGAGTTCTCGATTTCGGCAAAACCATCCCCGTGCGGCAGACGCGCGAGGACACGGAGACGGAGGCTGAGCCGTCTGAAAACCCAGATGCCACAGTTTGGCGGGCCTCCTATGGCGGCGAGAGGTCGGGGCGCGGCCCCACGGGGCGTGCCGACATCGAGGAGTTGGTGCTGGACGTCGGCGACGACTACCTGCGCCATCCCGGGCTAAAAGAAGCCGGACTGACGGGGACAGAATGGCTGGCCCTCTTCCGCGCCAATATCGCGGTGGAGTCGGGCTTTAACCCGGACGCCCGCTCACCGGTGGGTGCGATCGGCCTTGGCCAGTTGATGCCGGACACAGCGGCGGTGCTGGGCGTCGATCCCTATGATCCCGAAGAGAACCTGCGCGGGTCTGCGCGGTATCTTCTGACCCAACTTGAAGATTTTGGCGCGCCCGATCTGGCGCTCGCTGCCTATAACGCGGGACCCGAGGCGGTCCGGGAATATGGCGGCATTCCCCCCTATGCCGAGACTGAGGGCCACGTGGCCAAGGTGCTGCGGCTGACCACAACCACCCTTGCATTGGAGTAACCTGATGGTTCGATTTTTCTCGGGCGCGCAGCTGTCGCGCCTTTCGCTGCGCACCCTGCTTCTGGCCCTGCCGTTCTTTGCAATACTCGCCGAACCGGCCCTCGCGCAAAACCTCGATCCCTTGGAAAACATGCTGCAGGTCGTGGTCGATGGCCTGACCGGCCCGATCGGACGGCTGATCGCCATCCTCGCTGTGGTGGCAGCGGGTTACATGATGTTCACCGGCCGCCTGAATTGGCCGCTGTTCCTCGCGATCTTCTTCGGTGTCGTGCTGGTTTTTTCGGCCGCGACGATCATCGACGGCTTTGCTGCTCCTTAATGCTCGATAGTCGGTAGGGCAGGGGTCTCGTATAGCCCCCGCCCGCCGGCCCGATCCGGATCTTTCCCCATGCATGACGCGCCTTTGTTCCTCGGCCTCACCCGGCCGCCGAAGATCTTCGGCCTGCCGATCGGGTATTTCGTGAGCCTCATGCTGGGCTCAGTCATCCCCTTTGTCGGGGCGAATGACTGGCGTTTCCTCCTGATCGGGGTTTTGGGCTATCCGGTCCTGTGGTTCGTGGCGGACCGAAACCCGAACCTTTTTGAGACGGCGGCGGTGGTCTTCTCCCGCACCCCGCGCACGCGGAACAAGTCAGCCTTTGGCGGAGACCGCCATGTCAGCTGATCTGAAATCCCTGTTCCCGGCTACCCCCGCCCTGAAATCCGTCGTCCGCCCCGAGGATCTTGGCGCCGAGACCCTGGCGCGGCATCTGCCATGGTTGTCGGCACCCGCCGATGATCTGATCTTGACCCGGCAAGGCGATCTGATCGCCTCTGCCGTGGTCGACGGTCTCGATAGTTTCACGGTGGAAGAGGGCGAGATTTCCCTCGTCCCAGCCTCGCTTGCCCGGCTGATTGGGCAGTTGGGCGAAGGCTTCGGGTTTCATATCTCGAAACTGACCCTACCAGACTGGCCGCAGCTCAAGGGCTTCGATGCAGATCTTGACGCCAAGGGTGTCGTCGACGCGGATGCTTTTGCCGCCGCCGTGGACCGGCGATGGCAAGCCCATCTTGTCTCCCGCGACCTGAAGCGTCGGGTTCTCATGGTATCGGTCATCTTGCGCCCGACCGCCTTGAAGCGCCTGCCTTTGATGGGCGCACTCTTCAAGGCCGCCTTCACCGACGACTTGGGTGCGCGGGCAGAGCGGCTCAATGAAGCCATGGGACTTTTGGCCGGGGTCGTCCAAGGCATGGGGTTTCGGCGCCTGACCATCGGCTCTGGGGAATGGCTCGGGCTTCTGGGTGGGATGATCGGGCAACCTGTGGTCAAATCCGTGCCGATGAAGGGCCAGTTTCTCGCGGAAGGTCTGTCGAGCAGCCAATTCCTCTTCACGGGCAAGCGCGTTGGGATCGAAACCTCGGGCACACGGCGCTTCGGGGCCATCTTCGGCGTCAAATCCTATCCGGCACGGACCTGGGCAAGGATGCTCGATGCGCTGGAACTGCCCTACGACATCACGATCACCAACAGCTTCACGCCTGCGCGGAACAACGAGATCGAGGAACGCATCAAGCGCACTGCGCGGCAGATGCGTGCCTCCGAAGATGCCGCAGAAACGCTGCGGCAAGAGCTTTATGAAGCAGCGGACAACGTCGCCTCCGGCCGCCAGGTCTTCGGCAAGCACCATCTGACCGTAATGGTCACGGCCGAGACCCCGGAAAAGCTGGAAGAGGCCGCATCCGAGGTCTGGCGTGCAGGGCAGGATTGCGGGGCGACACTGGTGCGCGAAAGCTTTGCCGCCCGCGCTGCCTGGTTTGCCCAGGCCCCTGGCAACTGGGCCTATCGGCCGCGCACCGCGTTGATCTCGGCGCAAAACTTCGCGCATCTTGCGGCATTGCACCGGGTGGCAGAGGGCCGCCCGAAATCCCAATCCCCCTGGGGCGAGACGATCACCGGCCTGCCGACTGTGACGTCGAGCCTTTACCGCTTCAATTTCCACGATAAAGGCGCGCGTGGCGCAGAACCAAGTGCCGGTCATACCCTCGTTCTGGGTCGCACCGGCTCTGGCAAGACTCTCGGCACGGCCTTCCTGATGGCGCAGGCGCGGCGGGTGAATGCCCGCATCCTCGTCATCGACAAGGATCGAGGGCTGGAAATGGCGGTGCGAGCCCTGGGCGGCAGTTATTCCGCGATCCGGATCGGTGAGGCCACGGGACTGAACCCGTTCCAAACCGAGGTCGACGAACGGGGTGCCGCTTGGCTCACCGACTGGCTGGGTGACATCCTCGCCAGCACGCGCGGCTTTGAAACCGCGCAAACGGTCAGCCTCAATGCCGCCGTGCGTCAGATCGTGGCTGCCGATCCGCGTCTGCGCACCTTCGATGGTCTCGGCACGCTGGTCGCTTCGACTGATGACGAAGGCGATCTCGTCTCTCGTGTTCGGGAATGGGGGCAAGGCGGGCGGTATGGCTGGCTCTTCGGGCCAGGGGCGGCTTCCGAGATCAGCCTAGGCGAGGATGTGGTCGGCATCGACATGTCGGAAATCCTCGATCTTGGCACCGAACGCTCGGCTTTGCTGGCCTATCTCTTTCGCCGCATAGAGCGGGTGATCGAGGATCGCCGCCCAACCCTCATCGTGATCGATGAAGCCTGGAAGATGCTCGACGATCCGATCTTCGAGAAGCGCCTGCATGACTGGCTGGTCACGATGCGGAAGAAGAACGCTGCCGTGATGATGCTGACCCAGACGCCAACGCACCTGACACAGTCGAAAGTCGGCCAGATCATCGCAGAAAGCGTGGTGACGCAGCTCCTCTACCCCAACCCGCGGGCCAACCCCGAGGATTACCGGATCCTGCGTCTCAACGAAAAGGAAGCCGAGTTCCTCTGCACCCCGACCGGGGGCCTGCGTCTGGCACTCCTGCGGTCTGCTGGCGACTCCGTCTTCGTCAACATGGATCTCGCCGCCCTTGGCTCGCATCTCGCCGTCCTTGGCGGTGGGCGGTCCGGAGAAGACCGCGCGCCCTTCGGTTGGCGCGACATCCCTGATTTTTGGAAGGACATGCAATGAACACCCGCAAATGGATGATGGGCGCGTCGCCCCGCCCGCTGCTTCTCCTTGTCGGCCTTACGGCGTTGTCCGCCTGCGAAGGCGTCGAAACCGGGGCCATCTCGCCCTGCCACGGCCAATTCCGCGCCGAGGGCAAGTATTTCGCGGCGCGCACCCAGACCGACGGGAGCCGCGTCGTGGTCAGCACGATGAGCGCCCCGACTGCGGCTTGCGGGAACTGAAGCTCCATGCGCTGCGCTCTGCTTCTCGGGTTTACTTGTGCGACGGCGCTGCCGTTGATCGGGCTCGCGCAAGGCGTGCCGATCATCGACGGCACGCGCGTGTCGAACCTGATTTCGCGCCTGGCAGAGCAGGCGCAGGATGCCTTGAAGCAGGAAGAGAAGCTCGGGCAGCAGACCCGCCTCAACGAAATCGAGGACGAGCAGCTGGCCGCCTATGAGCGTTTCCTCGCGGATACGACCGGCACCACCGATTTGAGCAGCTTCGAGGACGGCGGCGGTACGTTTCCGCCTGCGGACGAGGTTTACCCAATCGACGAGACCAGCCCGGAAAGCCAGCGGCTTTTCGGCGAGGGTGAAACGGTCGAGGCGATGATCATCGCCACGGCCCATCGCTATGAAACGCATCCCGGTGTGGTGAAGGTTGGCCTCACGCCCACGACCTGGCGCATCCTGTTCCAATCTTTGGTCAAGCAGGAAAGCGCCTTCAACAATGCTGCGATCAGCCCGGTGGGTGCGCTTGGCTTTTGCCAATTGATGCCGGGCACGGCAGCCGATCTCGGCGTAGACCCGAGTGATCCGTTACAGAACCTTGACGGTGGCGCGCGCTATCTGGCAACGCAGCTCAACGCCTTTGGCCGGATCGATTTCGCGCTCGCGGCCTATAACGCCGGGCCCGGCAACGTCCAGAAATACGATGGCATCCCGCCCTTTGAGGAAACCCAGAATTACGTCCGCCGGATCTCGGGCTTCTACGATGCCTACCTTTCGGAAATCACCGGCGCCGATGTGACCGGCACCCTTGCGGGTGTCGATGGTGCCAGTGCCGAATGGGGCAACATGTCCTCCGCCTTCATTGGCTATTTGGGTCAGCAAAGCGGGCAAATCGAAGCCGCCATGGCGCGGATCAAGGGGTTTTTGGAAGAGGCCAAGCCCCAGACCCCGAAAGAGGCCGTCGATCAGAACACATACATGATCGCAGAACGCGCGCGGCTTATGGCCCTGACGCTCAGGCTTCGGGCCGGCGCCGTGAAGGTCGAGGCGGCAAGTGGTCTCTCCGACGCCGCCCAAGCCCTGCAATATTCGACATTCTGGGAGTATTCCGATGGTCAATAAACAGGTGGTGACAGCCGCCGCGCTCTACCTTTGCCTCCTTGGTTCGACCACCTATGCGCAAGGCGTGCCGGTTATCGACGGCACCAACCTCGCCAAGAATATCGAACAGTTGCAGGCCGCTCTGCGCGATGCGGAAAACCAGATCGCGCAGATCGAAGAGCTGAAAAAGCAGGTTGAGAACGGTCTTGAACAGATCACCAATCTGGAAGGCATCTTGGGGTCCATTTCCGGCCTCAACGAAATCGCCAGTCTCTACAACTCTGCCCAGGATCTGCGGTCGCGGGCGGCGAAGATCACTGACCTCTCCGGATTCACCGATGCCATTGCGATTGGGGATTTCGACAGCCTGTTGGACAGCCTGCTCGATGGCAATGTCACTATGGGCGACAAGATGGCCGCCGAATACATGGAAGACACGCTCGCCAGTGCCGGCCTTTCCTCCGAGACACTGGCGGGGCTCTCGTCCTCAACAAACCCGCAGGACAAGCGGATTGCCCAGACGGCGGCTGCGAGTGTCACGGCCATGGGTGTGGCGCAGCTTTCCTATGAAGAGGCCGCCCAAAGCCTCGAGCGGATCGACGGGCTGGTTGACGAGATCGCGAGCCAGGACACGCTGAAGGAAAGCATCGACCTCAACACCCGCATGGCGGCCGAGACCAATTACATGCTGGGCCAGATGTGGCGGCTCAATGCCGCGACGGGTCTTGCCACCGGGCAGACCGGGGTCAACTGGGCGGCGGAACAGGCCAAGGAAAAGAGCTTCTTCGATTATTCGGGGGCGAACTGATGCGGCGCGGAGTGCTTCTGGCGGCCGCAGCCGCTCTTACTTACTCCCTCCCGGGCTTTGCTGCTGCCGAAGACCTGGCCAGCGTCAGCGATGTAGAGCTGTTGGAGCAGACCCGGGAAGCGGTGGGAGCGCGGGATTCTGATCTTGCGCTGGAGCTTCTGACGGAAATGCAGCGGCGCGGGACGGGGATCTTTGCAAGCGCTGAAAAAGCGGCCTGTGAGGAAGTCATCGCATTGCCGGACGGGATCACCGATTGGCGGTTCAAAGGGGCCGCGCGGCAAGCCTACATTATCTCGGCCAAGAAGCGGCAGCTCGCCAGCGAATCCTGCGGCTGCCTCTTCACGGATTATCCGTTCGACGGTTTCACCACCGAGGTCTTGGGCAAGTCCCCGGTTGATCTGACCGATGGGGACCGCGCGGCGCTGGAAACCTACCTCGCCGCCGAGCAGCGCGATGTCGAAACTCGCTACCGCACCCTTGAGAAATTCTGTCGGGCGAATTGATCCATGGCCATCATCGCCGACATCCTGACCCAAGTGGACGCCGCCGCGACAGCGGTCGGTGCTACCGCCTTTGATGCGGTCGCCGCAGAGATCGTGCCGGTCTTCCGCATCGGGTCGGTGTTGGTGGTGGCGCTCGTCGGCATAAATCTGATGGCTCAAGCGGTGCCCATGACGCTCCGAAACGGCCTCGGCCTGATGGTCCGAATTGCCGTGGCCTCGGCGTTTATGTCGTCCTGGACCAACTTCAATGCGGTCTATGGCGTCCTCACGAATGCTCCGAGCGAAATCGGCGCCGTGGTGATGAACGCTTTCGGTGGCGGATCCGGCAACCTCTATGACGGGCTGGATTCCCTTTACCTGCAGGCCCTCGATGTCGGACAGGCGATCAGCCAGAATGGCAGCTACATCACCGGGGCCCTCGCGGGCCTTCTGATGTTTCTCGTCGCGGCCCTGATGGCCACGGTGTCGATCATCGTGATCTCGGCGGCCAAGATCATGATCGGCGTGCTGGTGATTTTCGCGCCGATCGCCATCGCCTGCACGCTCTTCAAGGTGACGGCAGCGCTCTTCGATCGTTGGGTCAATCTGGCCCTGGGCTTTGCCTTCTATCCGATGCTGACCTCGGGCATGGCAGCTTTCACCATAGCCATCGCCCGCGACCTCACCCCCGCCTCGCTTACCAATGTCGAGACCATTGGCGACGTCCTGAGCTTTGTCGTCGTGATGATGCTTGGCACCGGCCTCATGGCCATGGTCCCGACCATCGCCCAATCGCTGGCCCAAACTGCAACCGGCCTCGGCGGGGTTGCGAGTTCCACCTTCCGCACGGCCGACACAGCCAAAGGCTATGGTCGATCCGGCATTGCCGCCGGGATCGGGGCCGGGCGTGGTGCTGCAGGGATGGATGCCGGTGGGCGGCGGCCATCGGACGCGCGCATGAATGGCAATACCGCAGGTCAGATCGGGCGATCGGCAGTGCAGACCGCGATGCGCCTTGCCAGTCGCACCCCCAACAAGAGTTGAGCCCCCAAGATGCCTAAGTACGGAGGAACGCCGATGGAGGCGCATGGATTTGACGTCGATCTCATTCTCGAGCCGCGTCTCTCGGCCCGGCGTGCCTGGGTGGTTGCCGGCGGGGCAGGGGCCCTCAGTCTCATTTTGGCCACAGCCCTCGTCCTGGTCCTGCCATTGAAAGAAACGCAAGTGTTCACTGTGCTGGTGGATCGTCAGACCGGCGATGCCGAAAAGGTGCTGCAGGTGGCCCCAACCGGTATCGAGGATCAGGAAGCGCTGAAGCAAAGCCTGCTCGTTGCTTATGTCTCCGACCGCGAAGGGTATTTCCTCGCGGGCATTCAGGCGCGGCTTGAGAGTGTGCAGCGCCGCTCGACAGCCAATGCCGAAGAAAGTCTGCGGCTCCTTTGGTCGAAGGGCGGCGGCAATACGGCTTACCCGCCCGATGTTTACGGCGCAGGTGCGGAAGTCTCTGTGACGGTGCGCCGGATCACCTTCCTCGCCCCAAATGTGGCCCAAGTTCGGTTTCTCAAGACCTTGCGCAAGACCAAGCAGGAGCCAGTTACTCAGCCTTTCGTGGCGACGGTCGAGTTCGCCTTCGCTCCCAAGACCGAACGTTCTCTCGCCCATGTCTGGGAAAACCCGCTCGGCTTCACCGTCTCCTCTTACCGCGTCGATGCCGAAACGCTGGAGTCCAACCCATGACCCGCACTTCTTTCCTCCTTCCCGGGCTTTTGGCATCCAGTCTCGCCTTTGCCCTGCCCGTGTTTGCCGAGGTGGCCCCCGCCTCGATGGGGGCCGACGCCCGTGTGCGGTCGGTGCTTTACAGCCCCGTCGACGTGATCCGCCTCGATACCCAGTTGCGGGTCAACACCGCCATTGAGCTTGGGGCAGGCGAACGGATCGATTCCGTGCTCTTGGGCGACAGCGAGGCTTTCGAGGTGGAGGTCCTCTCGAACCGCACCACGGTGTCGATCAAACCGGTGATCGGCGGCGCGGAAACCAATATGACGATCTACACCGGGCGGCGCACCATCACGCTGGTCATCAGGGAGGGGCGGTCGCAGAACCCAACCTTCCGGCTGGTGCTGCGCTATCCCGAGACGGGAGGGGGCAAGGCCACGAAGCCCACCGTCGCTTCCGGCTCGCGGGATATCGGCTATGCCTGGTCGGGTGACGAGAAGCTGAAGCCCGTCCATATCTGGAATGACGGGCAGACTACGTATTTCGCCTTCGCGCCCGGCGTCAGGCCGTCGATTTTCGGGGTCGACGCCACCGGGCGCGAAGTCACGCTGAATTCTGGCACCCGCGGCAGCATCGTGCGCGTCCCGGGTTTGCGCGATGAGTATTCGATCCGGATCGGCACGGAGGTGCTCTGCATCGAGCATGCGGAGGGCGGCATAACGACTGATCCTGCCCTTCTTTCCAAACTTCAGGGCTGGGAGTTCTGACATGACCGATCCGCAGAAAACCGATGCGCCAGCGAACACAGAAACCGAATACAAGGTCGAGCGGCCCAAGCCGAAGATGACCCGGCCGCAAAAGATCGGCATGGGTGCGCTGTTGGCGGGAGCAAGCATTGCTGCCATCTGGACGATCTGGCCCGCGACCCCTGCCATCCCGGAGGTCGAAACCTCGGCAGTCGAGGAGTTCCAGGATCAGGATGGTGGTTCGCCGTTCGGCTCCATCGAATCTGCACCCAAGGCGGACGGTGGCGATGGCTTTGCCAATATCGAAGGCGAGCTTGCCGCTCAGCGTGAAACGCTGGAGAGCCGCAACGCTGCGCTGAAAGGGGAGGTTGAGCGCCTGCAAAAGGAACTGGCCGATCTCGCCACCCGTGCGGATTCCGAAAAAGACGCCACGGCTAAGGAACTGGCCCTCGCACTGGAGAAGGCGCAAGCTCAGAATCTTGCACTGATGGAGGACATGCGAACGCAGTTCGACCGTGAGATTGCTGCCTTGAAGGCCGAGGCCGACAGCACGAGCGCGGTCGATGCGTCACGCGAAGCTGAACTGGCCGCCAAGCGCGCAGAACGAGAAGAGCAACTTGCCGCTCGGATCACCTCGCCCTCTGTCGTCTATGATGGCGGCGACAAGTCCGGGGCAGGGGATGCGGGGATGGGCATGCCCGACGAGGCGACATCGGGCTCGCGCGATGCGGCTGGCCGGGATTTCGTGCAGTCGGGCCGGGAAGCGACCGAGATTGAAGCAAGCCAGGTCATCGCCAACCCTTCGAACACGGTGCTGCAGGGTACGATGATCGAAGCCACGCTTGAGAACGCTGTGGATTCGAGCCTGCCCGGGCAGATCACAGCCATCGTCACGCGGCCAGTCTGGTCCTTCGATCAGGCGCAGATCCTCGTGCCTGCTGGTTCGCGGCTCTTTGGCGAGTATTCCTCGGAAGTGGCCATCGGTCAGGGCCGAATCCTTGTCGCCTGGACGCGGCTCGTGACGCCGGACGGCCAATCCGTACAGATGGAAGCCTTCGGAGGGGATGCCCAAGGCCGCTCCGGCATCACCGGCAAGGTGAACAGCCGCTTTGGGCAGCGCTTCGGATCGGCTGCACTGATCTCGCTTCTGGGGGCCGCTCCGGCTGTTGCTGCCGCGAAATACACGACCGAGATCTCCTCCGACACCGCCGAAAACATCGGCCAGGATCTGAGTTCAGCCATGGGCTCTGCCGTCGAGGCTTACACGAGCTTGCCGCCGGTCATCACCGTCGCCCCAGGGGCCGCAATCACGGTCATGGTCGACCGCGATCTGGAATTCTGGTGAGGACGCCCCGATGATGGACGGACAGCCTTCGTTTCTCGGGGCCTATCTCTCTTCTCTCGCGCCAATCTTGCAGCGCGAAGACCTGGTTGAGATTGCCATCAATCCTGACGGCAAGGTCTGGATCGAGCGCAAGGGCGGCAGCCACATGGAGCTCGTCCCGGATCTGCACATCGACCAGGCGCTCTCGGTGAACCTCGGGCAGGCCACCGCCTCATCCGTGGGTGTGCAGTTTTCTGACAAGAAGCCGACTTTGTCAGGGAAGATCATCTGGGGAGCCATGGCGATCCGGGCGCAAGTCGTGGCGCCGCCCATCGTCGAAGGTGGAATGGCGATCACCCTGCGGCCGTTCAAAGTCGCGGCCGATACGCCAATAAAGCCAACCTTGCTTCATGGATCGTTGATCGATTTGGATCACCGGAAGCGCGAGTTGGGGAAGGAAGTCCTGGCTCTGGCAGAAGCGGGTGATGTCGAAGCCGCGATGCGGCTTTGCGTGCGCAAGCGGTTGAATGTGCTGATTTCTGGGGGGACTTCGACAGGCAAGACCACCTTTGCGCGGTCGCTTCTGGCGATGGTCGATCCAGCTGAGCGGTTGGTGACCATCGAGGACGCCTATGAGCTTTTCCCGATGCAGGCGAATGTAGTGGCATTGAAGGCGGACCGGAACTCACAAGGGGAGCGGACACCGGCGCGCCTCCTTGAGGCTTCGCTGCGTATGCGGCCGGATCGGATCATCTTGGGTGAATTGCGTGGGGAAGAAAGTCGGACCTTTCTTGAGGCGATCAACACAGGGCATGGTGGGTCGTTCACGACGATCCATGCCGATACGGCGCGGAAGGCGATCGATCGGTTGGCGATTATGGTGATGGCGGCAGGGCTCGGGATGGGGTTTGAAGAGGTAAAGCGGTATTGCGAGGGATCCGTGGATGTGGTCCTGCAACTAGAACGGCGGGGTGGTGTGAGAGGAGTAGTCGAAGTTTGGTTACCATTCGCTAATTAAATCTAAACGACGTGTATCGGCAGTGTACTCGGCAAAATGGGAATTCGTTCTGTCGACTTCGAGGCGAGGAATAAGGTTGGAGAGCAAACCTACGGAAGAGCAGCATGGTTGCAGCGGCACAGTGGAACCGACTCACGACGCGGGTATGGTCAAACAGATCAGAAGTGCTTCTCGAATGTTGTCGGTGATCGGAATCTTGCTAAAGGATGTTGCATCCATAAAGACCGACGTCGAACGACAGTCAAAGCACGTAGTCTGTCCTTGACGACCGAAAACCTGCAAGCCAACTGAACTTGCCCCGACCTTTTGGACCCGAACTTCGCAAACAAGTTGCAAACCCGCTTTAACCGGGGAAATGAAATCAAAGGTCAGATGAACAAATGGGATAGCGATCTTTTCTTCCGTCAGAAGATAGAGCCAGCCGCATCCATCCAAGAGTTCGTCCCAGAACGCCTCTATAGCTTCGATAGCGAAATTGGTGATCCGGCCAGTGAACGCGATTCCAAGCAAGTCGCAGTCACCAAAGAATATTCTGCGTGGGAAAAGAAAGGCTTCTTGCGCCATCTTACTTCAACTTCTCCAAGAAAACTGAACTCGACCCAGTGCCGGGTAATTGAAGATGACATGTGTTCCAAATTCTGACTGAACTTGGGTCTTCCCGTCTCATAGTGTGCACTCATGGCACATTCGCGAACAGTGCAACCGGCCACACGTTGAGGCTGAGCTGCCAGCTTTCATGTATCGTTCTGATACTGGGCAGGAGTCGTGCCGACTATCTTTCGGAAAGTTCTGCAAAAGTGGCTTTGATCCGAGAAACCGCAATCCAAGGCCACGACCTTGTGGGCCGTCTTGCCTTGCCGCAGCATCTCTTGCGCTTTTGCAACCCTTTTGCGTATGACATAGGCATAGGGGGCCAGCCCAAATTCGGCCTTGAACTGGCGTGAGAAGTGAAAGGCGCTGAGGCCGGTCGTCTCGGCTAGATCGTCCAGACTGATATCCTCGGCCAGTCGGCTTTCGATCAGGTCGTTGATCCGACTAAGTTGCATCGGACTGAAGGCAGAGCCCCTGTCCCCGGTTATTGTGATCTTGGCGTAGTGACGCAGAAGATGTACGGCCAATTGGCTGCGCAGAGTGTCGATCATCAGCCTTTGCCCGATACCGCCGCATTTCAACTCGGTTTCCAGCATCTGGAACGACGCTAGGATCAGAGGGTCTTCGGTGGCGATCTGATCATCAATCTCGACCGACTGTGGGTCGCGACCAAAGACGGTTTGGGCGGTTGCCTCAAGGCTGTCGTGGGCCAGATAAATGTGTCGAACCTTGATCGGCTCGGCCCAGGCCCAGGTCGATTGCTCGGCCCGGGTCAGGAGCGAGATCTTGCCGCTGCCGACCTTGCCACTTTGCCATGGACCGCCACTGGAGCGGCGCATCGTGGTGGGGGCGCCGTCATAGGCCACGAACATGTAATCGCGCATCAGTGGGATGGCGACCTCTTGCCGGTCATAGTGGTAGCCCTTAAGCGTGATGCCCTTCCAGTCATGCCGTGAGGAGTCAAGCGTCATTTCGCCCGGAATCCACTCGGGTATCTTGTCGGGGGCCACGAGCGTCTGTTGCATTCCTTTCTCCCTGTATTGCAATCTGTATAGGTTGTAGTGGGGTCAACTCGGTTTTTCTTCCAGAACGACGCCCCTGCCGGTCAGGGTATCTATCTGGTCGTCTGAATACCCGGCATCTTGCAGTAGGACTCGGCTGTGTTGGGCAAAGCGGGGCGGGGCCAAGCGAACAGCGCCGGGCGTGCGCGAGAACAGCGCCGGAATGCCGGTGCCCTGGTAGTTGCCGATGGTCACGACCATGCCGCGATGCGCCGTATGGGGATGGGCCAGCGCTTCGTTGACGTTGCGAACCACCCCGGCAGGCACGCCGGCCTTCAGCAACCGGGGCTCTAGCACCTGTGCGTCAAGCTCGGCGAGTTTCGCGGTCAGGATGGCAGTGATCTCGGCCCGGTGGGCCAAACGGGCGGCGTTGTCGGCAAAGCGGGGATCGGTGGGGACATCGGGCAAGTCCAGTACCTCGCACAGCTTGGCGAACTGGCCGTTGTTGCCGATGGCAAGATAGAGCTTGCCGGTCCGGGTCTCAAACATATCATACGGCACGATGTTGGGATGCCCGTTGCCCGTGGCCACGGGCACCTTGCCCGACATCAGCGCATTGGCCGCCTGCGGATGCATGACGCTGAGGGCGCAGTCATAAAGCGGCACTTCGATCGCCTGCCCAAGGCCGGAACGAAAGCGCTCGATGATCGCCGCCAGCACGGCGTTGCAGGCGATTAGCCCGGTGCTGATATCGACCACCGGCGTGCCCAGCCGGGTCGGACCCGCGCCGGGTGTGCCGTTTATGCTCATCAGCCCGGTCATGGCCTGAACCACGGCGTCATACCCGGGAAAGCCGCCCAAGGGGCCATCAGCGCCAAAGCCGGTTACATGGGCTAGGATCAGCCTTGGAAAGCGGTCTTTCAATACGGCCTCATAGCCCAGGCCCCATTTTTCCAATGCGCCAGCCTTGAAGTTGTGAACCAGCACATCGGCCGTTTCCAGCAGGCGCAGGATGATCGCCTGCCCCTCGGGCTTGCCGATGTCTATGGCGATGGACCGCTTGTTCCGGTTCGCTCCCGAGAAATAGGCGCTGAGCCCGGCGTTGAAGGGCGGACCCCACCCACGGGTCTCATCGCCTTGCGGCGGTTCGACCTTGATGATCTCGGCCCCATGATCGGCGAGCATCTGTGTGCAGTAAGGGCCGCCAAGAACGCGGCTGAGGTCCAGGACGCGGATACCGTCCAGAGCGCCCATCACAGGACCTCCAGATACAGGGCTTCGACTTCGGGGGCGGTCATGTCGCGGGGATTGGTGTCCAGAAGGCGGCTGATGCCGGAGACGACCTGTTGCGCCATGCCGGGAATGGCTGCTTTGGTGACGCCCATATCCGACAGGCGGGTTTTCAAGCCGCTGGTTTTCAGCATCTGCTCCATCTCGGAAATCAGTGCCAAAGCCGCAGCGCCATCGGAGTTGAAGTGCCGCGCTGGCAGCAGCAAACGCGACAGGCGGGCATATTCGGCCTCGGCGGCGGGCAGGTTGAACCGCAGGACCGGGCCTGCGACAAGCGCATTGGCATGTCCATGCGGTACATGAAAGCCTGTGCCCAAAGGATAGGACAGCGCATGGATGGCGCCCACGCTGGCATTGATGAAGGCCATGCCCGCCAGCGTCGCTCCCAATAGCATCGCCTCGCGGGCGGCGAGGTTGGACGGCGTCTCCAGCACCAAGGGCAGGTTCTGGCCCAAAAGAACCAACGCCTTGTCGGCCAGAGCGTCTGAGATCGGGTTCTTCCGCGTCCGGCTGGTGGCGGCCTCGATCGCATGGACCATGGCGTCCAAGGCCGTCGCCGCCGTGATGGCGCGGGGCATGCCCAGGGTCAGCCTGGCATCCAAGAGTGCCACATCCGGCAGAAGCTGCGCGGCATAGACCGCCTTCTTCTCATGGCTGTCCGAGGTGAGGACCGAAACCCATGTGACCTCCGACCCGGTGCCCGCCGTGGTCGGCACCTGGATCAGCGGCAGGCGTTTGCCCGTCACACGATCGACGCCGATCATCTCGGCCACCGGTTGCCCGTTGGCTGCGGCGGCTGCCACGACCTTGGCGGTATCGAGCGAGCTGCCACCCCCCAGACCTACGATGCCGTCGGCACGGAAGGCACGCGCCGCTTCGACCGCAAGACCCACCACCGCAATGGGGGGATCGGCCTCGACCTTGTCAAAGACCTCGGCGGCCAGTCCCGCAGAGGCCAGGGCGTCCAAGGCCTCGGCGGCAAAACCGCAGGCGACGATGCCGGGATCAGAGATCACCAGAACGCGGGTCGCGCCAAGGTCTTGCATCAGGGTGCCCAATTGCCACAGCCCGCCCGATTGGCAGACGATCTTCGGAGTGGATAGGAAGTTGAAATCCATGGCTTTCCTCACGCCGCGTCGCGGATCATGTTGCGGGCAATCACAAGTTGCTGGATCTGCGTCGTGCCCTCATAGATGCGGAACAGGCGCACATCGCGGTAGAACCGCTCGACGGCATAATCCGCCATATATCCCGCCCCACCATGAATTTGCACCGCACGGTCGGCCACCCGTCCCACCATTTCGGAGGCATACATCTTGCAGCACGCCGCCTCGGTCGAGACGTTCTGCCCGGCATCCTTGCGCCGCGCTGTTTCTTCGATCATGCAACGGGCCGCAAAGGCCTCGGCCTTGCTGTCGGCCAGCATCGCCTGGATCAGCTGCTTTTCCGCGATGGGTTCGCCGAATTGCTTGCGGTCCATCGCAAAGGCTAGAGCATCGCGGATCAACCGCTCTGCTGCCCCGGTGCAAACCGCCGAGATATGCAGACGGCCGCGGTCCAAGACCTTCATCGCGGTCTTGAAGCCTTGATTTTCCCGCGCAGCGCCGCCGATGATATTGGCCGCCGGAATCCGCACGTTTTCAAAGATCACGTCGCAGGTGTGCGAGCCCTTTTGCCCCATCTTGCGATCGGTTGCTCCCAGCGTCAGCCCCGGCGTCCCCGCCTCGACGATAAAGGCGCTGACCCCGGCAGAGCCTTTGATGTCGGCATTCGTGCGGGCAAAGACCGTGAAGACATCGGCACGGGGCGCGTTGGTGATATAGCGCTTGGTGCCGTTCAGAATGTAATCGTCGCCATCCCGTCGCGCCGTGGCGCGCAGGGACCCCGCATCCGACCCGGCATCCGGCTCGGTCAGTGCAAAGGAGGCGATCATCTCACCCGAAGCCAACGCAGGCAGATAACGCGCCTTCTGCTCGGCCGTGCCGTCTATGATGATGCCCTGAGAGCCGATGCCGTTGTTGGTGCCAACCAAGGACCGGAACACCGGAGAGGTCTGGCCTAGGATGAAAGCTGCCTGCACCTCTTCGGCCATCGACAGACCAAGGCCGCCATATTCCTCGGGGATGGCCATGCCGAACAGGCCCATCTCGCGGATCTCCTGCACTAGGGCCGGCGGGATGGCGTCGTCATCGGCCACTCGGGCCTCGTTCGGGATCAGGCGATCTTTGACGAAGCGGTCAAGCGCTTCGAGGAACTGGGCGAGGGTCTCGGGATCAAGGGCCATGGTCTTCGCTTTCAGGGGGCAATCGCCGCGAGGCGGCGGACAAGGTCAGTCAGGCGCGGCGCCAAGTCGTTCTCGACATGGTCGCGCGTCAGGGTTTGGGCGGAACCGCCACAGTTGAAGGCCACCATGGGCGAACCGTCGCGAGGCTTGAATGGCACGGCAACTGCCGCGACATCCGGGCGCCATTCGGCGATGGACGTGCAAAAACCTCGGGCGTGATAGCTTTCCACCGCGCCCTCGATGCCGCGTTGCACCACCGGCCAGTTGGCGCCCTCGTCCTGCCGGATGTCCTCCATGGCGGCGGCGCGGGCGTCGTCGTCCATGGCGGCGAGATAGGCCCGGCCCATGGCCGTCGTGGCCAGTTTGATATGCGCGCCGACCTCGATGTTCAGTGCCACTGCATTGGTGCCCCGGCACCGATCCAGATAGACCATCGACAGGCGGTCGCGACCCGCCATCGCCACGGGCAAAGTCGTCGCCTCGGCCACCGCCTGCATCAGGGGATTGGCCAGCTGCCGCAGCGGCATTCCGGCCAGGCAGGAGAAGCCAAGAGAGAGCACAGGCGGGGCCAGTTGATAGCGCGCCGTGTCGGGGTTGTAGGACAGATATTCCAGCTTTTGCAGCGTGTAAGTCAGCCGCGAAACGGTAGATTTCGACATCCCTGTCCGTTCGGCAAAGTCGCGGTTGCCCAGCGACTCGCCTTCACGCCCAAAGGCCCGAAGCAGTTCCAGCCCGCGCGCTAGGGCGGTCACGAAGTCGCGGTCCTGCCCGTCATCCTCGTCGCGTTCCTTCCTTGGCCGCATCCGCACCTCCCCTGTCGCATCTTGAAACCGAATAAAGCGCAAGCTAAGGTCGGCGTCAATAGTGCGGAATATTATTCCGCATAGCGGAATAATGGTGCCGCCTACCTTGCTCCGCTGGCACCAAGGAATCGCGGATGGCGCGGATAATCAGGGGAATAAAGCTATGAATGATATGACCTATCCAGTGATCCGGCATCTGATCGGGCCGGAATGGAGCGCGCCCGAGGGTGAGGCTGACCGCGCAGTCACCAACCCTGCAACCGGACTTCAGATCGGGCGTATTCCCCAGGCGACGGCGCAGGATCTGGATCTTGCGGTGCGCTCTGCCGAATCAGCCTTCACGCTGTGGCGGTACCGTTCCCCGATGGATCGCAGCGCCATCCTGCGCCGCTTTGCCAATCTTCTGCGGGAGAACGACGACCGGATCGCCCGCTGGATCACGCTGGACGAGGGTAAGCCTCTTGGCGAAGCGCTATCCGAAGTGCACGCCTCGGCCGACCATGTCGATTGGCATGCCGAAGAAGGGCGGCGGATTTACGGACGAATCGTCCCCGCGCGCAACCCATCGGTGCAGCAACTGGTGGTGCGCGAGCCGGTCGGCGTCTGCCTTGCCATCACGCCGTGGAACTTCCCGCTAAGCCAGGCCGTCCGCAAGGTGGCCGCCGCTTTGGCCTCGGGCTGCACCATGATCCTGAAGGGTCCGGCAGAGGCGCCTTCGGCCTGCCTGGCCATCGCGCGCTTCCTGCAAGAAGCAGGGTTGCCCGAGGGTTGTCTGAACCTGGTTTGGGGCAATTCGGCCTTCATCTCGGAAACGCTTATCGCAAGGCCAGAAGTTCGCAAGATCACCTTCACCGGGTCGGTCGAGGTGGGCAAGCATCTGGGCGCGCTGGCCGGACGTCACATGAAGCGGGCGACGATGGAACTGGGCGGGCATGCCCCAGTGCTGGTCTTTGACGACACAGATGCCGAGGCTGCAGCCCGGGCGCTGGCCATCAACAAGTTGCGCAATGCCGGGCAGGTCTGCATCGCGCCGACACGATTCTTTGTGCAGTCCGGGGTGCATGACCGTTTTCTTGACGCCCTGGTTTCGGCGTTTGAGGCCATCAAAGTTGGCGACGGGCTGGAGAATGGCACCCAGATGGGGCCGCTCTGCCATCCTGGCCGCGTGATGGCGATGGAAAAGCTGGTGGCCGATGCACGCGAGAGTGGCGCTCAGGTGCTAACCGGCGGCCACCGTATTGGCAACGCGGGTAGCTTCTATGCTCCAACCGTGGTCGACACGCCCGACGACAAGATCGCCCTGATGCGGGAAGAGCCATTCGGTCCGGTCGCCGTTGTTTCTCCCTTCCGGGACGTCGAGGATGGTCTGGCGCGGGCGAATGGCTTGCCCTTCGGTCTGGCCTCTTATGTCTTCACCAACAGTCTGGAGCGGGCGGATCGAGTTGCGGCAGGCTTGCAGGCTGGCATGGTCAGCATCAACCACTTTGGGTTGGCGCTGCCGGAGACCCCTTTCGGCGGGCAGCGCGACAGCGGTTATGGCAGTGAGGGCGGGACCGAGACCTTTGACGGGTATCTCTCCACCAAGTTCATCTCCCGCAATTCAGCGCCCGTGAAGTGAGGATTCCATGTCCGTTAGTCTGACCTTTCAGGACGGCACCGCGATCCTGACCATCGAAAACCCGCCGCTGAACCTGATCAGCGCTGAGGTTCGCGCGGGGCTGTTGCGGGCCATGGCCGAAGTTACGGCGCAAGGAGCCAAGCGGCTTGTCATCACCGGCGCAGGCACTGTCTTCGTCGCTGGGGCCGATGCAAATGAGTTTGGCCGGCCTCCAGTCGCGCCGCCTCTGAACGATGTGCTGGCGGGATTGGCGGCCTTGCCGATCCAGACCATCGCCGCCATCAACGGCACGGCGCTGGGGGGAGGACTTGAGATTGCGCTGGCCTGCCAGTCACGCATCGCGGCCCCAGCAGCGCAGCTTGGCCTGCCCGAGGTGACGTTGGGCCTGATCCCCGGCGCGGGCGGCACGCAACGCTTGCCGCGTCTGGTGGGGATCAAGGCCGCACTAGAGATGATCGTTGAAGGCAAAGCCATTTCAGCGGCCAAGGCGCTGGCCATCGGGCTGGTGGACCTTGTGGCCAATGACCCCATGGCCACGGCGCTGACCTTTGATGCGCCAGCGGTAATCGCTGACCAGCGTCCAGCCCCGTCTGCCGACTCCGAGGCCGTCGAGGCCATGCACGCCCAGATCAAGCGCCGCCTTGCGGGCCAGATTGCCCCCGCTATGGCGATTGATCTGGTGTCCTCCAGTGCAGCCCTGCCGCTGGCCGAGGGGCTGGCGCAGGAAAGGGCGGCGTTTCTGGCCCTGCGCGCCTCGCCCCAAGCGGCGGCGCTGCGGCATGTGTTCTTTGCCGAACGGGCGGCGGCGAACCGGGGGCGGGATTATCCCAAGCCCCTCCACCCGATGACCACGGCCATTGTGGTGGGCGGCGGCAACATGGGCGCTTCGATTGCCTATGCCCTGGCCGTTGCAGGCCTGAAGGTGACCGTGGTCGAGCGGGATGCCGCCGCAGCGGGGCGGGCTGAAGCGAACCTGAACAAGCTGGTTGATCAGGGCGTCAGCCGGGGCAGTTTGTCTGCCCCCGAAGGGCTGGCTGTCCAATCGCGGCTGCGGGGCCTTGTGGGCTACACCGCGCTGCCGCCCGCCGATCTGGCAATCGAGGCAGCCTTTGAGGATATGGGCGTCAAGCAGGCGATCTTCGCTGAACTGGAGGCCGCCTTACCCGCCCAGACGATCCTTGCCACCAACACCTCCTACCTGGATGTGAACATCCTGGCGTCAGGCCTGAAGAACCCGTCGCGCTGTCTTGGCCTGCATTTCTTCAGTCCGGCCCACATCATGAAGCTGTTGGAGATCGTCAAAGGCGATGCGACCTCGCCGCAGACCCTCGGCGCGGCCTTCGCCATGGCGCGGCGGCTGGGGAAAGTGCCGGTCGTTTCTGGGGTTTGCGATGGCTTCATCGGCAATCGTATCTTGTTGCGCTATAGGCAAGAGGCCAACCGGCTCTTGGTCGAGGGCGCTGCCCCAGATCAGGTGGATGCGGCAATGCGGGGCTTTGGCATGGCGATGGGGCCGTTTGAGGCGCAGGACATGTCCGGTCTGGATATTGCCTATGCGAACATCAAACGACAGGGCGGCGCTGGCGTTCCGCTTGTGGAACGGCTGGTCGAGGATCATCAGCGCCTTGGCCGCAAGTCGGGGGCGGGGTGGTATGACTACGACGCCGGAGGGCGGGCGGCGGGCTCGGCCGTGGTGGCCGACGTGATCCGCGCCACCTCGGAAGGCTTGCACCTGACGCGGCGCAGTTTCGCGGCGGAGACGATCGTGGAACGCATCACCCTGTCCATGATCGCGGAAGCCTGCGCCATCCTGGACGAGGGCATCGCCGGGCGGCCGCAGGACATCGACCTGGTGATGGTCCATGGCTATGGCTTCCCACGGTGGCGCGGCGGGCTGATGCACCATGCCGACAGCCTTGGCAATCTGCTAGACCGCTATTCGGCATTGGCGGAAAGCGAACCGCAAGGCTGGGCCGTGCCGCCCTTGCTGCGCAGGCTTGCCGACAGGGGGCAGTTGCTCGCCAGTCTGAACTGATCTCGGACAGCAAGAACAGGCCATGGAACAAGCAAGTTCGTGCAATACAGTGCCTGCTTCCTCCCCCTAGCCTCCGTAAACCTTGGGCAGCCGCCATAACCCGTCAGCCGATCAAAGGCGGGATGCGGCAGCCCGACACGCCACTCATGAGGAGGATGACATGGCCGTAAGCAAAGAAGCCGATACCCTGCGCGCACTTTACCAAAGCTGGACAGACCAGATGGTCGCCAACCCCGGCCTGACCATCGCCAACCTGCGCAGCATGTTCGACGAATGGCACCAGCCTGCGCTGGAGCCGGAAAACGTCACCTACAAAAGCGAGATCGTCGGCGGGGTCGAGGCGATCTGGGCGCTGCCCGTGGGCGCTGATGTCAAGAAGGTCATCGTCTATACCCATGGCGGCGGCTTTGCCGTGGGATCGGCCGACAGTCACCGCAAGATGGCGGGTCATTTGGCCAAGGCCTTGGGAGTTACTTCAATCATCCTGCACTACCGGCGGGCGCCCGAACACCCCTTCCCGGCGCAGATCGAGGATGCCGTGGCGGCCTATCAGGCGCTTTTGGGCAAAGGCTATCAGGCGGGCAACATCCTGACGGCGGGCGACAGCGCGGGCGGCAACCTGGCCATTGGCTCGGTACTGAAGCTGCGCGACCTAGGACTGCCCCTGCCGGGCGCAGTCATTGCATATTCGCCTTGGCTGGACATGGCGATGCGCGGCGCCACGCTTACGACCAATGCCGCCACCGACGCTCTGGTTGGCAAGCCGATCCTGGAGGCGATGGCGGGCATGTTCCTGGGCGGGACCGATGCGTTGAACCCGCTGGCCAACCCGTTGGAGAACGACTTCGCCGGCTTCCCGCCACTGTATATCAACTGTGGCGGGGCCGAGACTCTGCAAAGCGACTCGGAAACGCTTTACGCCAAGGCCAAGGCCGCAGGGGTCAAGACCGCGCTTTCGGTTGTGCCGGGCATGCAGCACGTCTTTCCGGCTCTGTCGGGCCGCGCACCCGAGGCGGATGAAGAACTGGCCCGCATCGCCGCCTGGTATCGCGCGCTTTAACCCAAAGGCCCCGGGGCACCTGGGGCAAACCATCACACAATCCGGCCCTGCCCCGTGTCTCACGGGAACAAGGGGTCATGCTCTGGGAGGATGCACATGACCAAATCTGAAACGACCAAAACCAAGGGCGCCGATTATGACGCCGTCATCATCGGCGCGGGCTTTGGCGGGCTTTATTCCGTCTACAAGCTGCGCGACGAGCAGGGGCTGAATGTTCTGGGCTTCGACAGTGCGGGCGACGTGGGCGGCACCTGGTATTGGAACCGCTATCCGGGCGCGGTGTCGGACACCGAAAGCTATGTCTACCGCTATTCCTTTAGCGGCGAGCTCTTGCAAAAGGGCCGTTGGAAAACCCGCTATCTGACGCAGCCGGAAATCCTGGACTATATGAACGAAGTGGCCGACCACTACGACCTGCGCCGCAGCTATCAGTTTGGCACCAAGGTCACCGCGACGCATTTCGATGATGTCGCAGGTCTGTGGAAGGTCACGACCGACAAGGGCCAGACCGTCACCGCAAAATACCTGATCACCGGGCTGGGGCTTTTGTCGGCGGTCAACAAGCCGAACTTCAAGGGCATTGACAGCTTCAAGGGCCAGATCATGCACACTGGGGCCTGGGCTCAGGATGCCAACCTTGAAGGCAAGCGCGTCGGTGTTATCGGCACCGGGTCAACCGGGGTTCAGGTGATAATCGCCACCGCACCCATCGCCAAACACCTGACGGTTTTCCAGCGATCGGCCCAATATGTCGTGCCGATCGGCAACACCCCGCAAAGCGCCGAGGTGATCGCGGAGCAGAAGGCAAACTACGATGACATCTGGAAACAGGTGAAATCCTCGGTCGTGGCCTTTGGCTTTGAAGAAAGCACAATCCCGGCTGAAACGGCCTCGGAAGAGGTCCGCAACGCCGTCTTCGAAGCGGCATGGCAGCGCGGCGGCGGGTTCTATTTCATGTTCGGAACTTTTTGCGACATCGCCACCAGCCAGATCGCCAATGACGCAGCGGCGAACTTCATCAAGACGAAGATCACGCAGATCGTCAAAGATCCGGTCCTCGCCAAGACCCTGACGCCGAAAGATATCTACGCCAAGCGGCCGCTTTGCGGCAACAACTATTACGACGTCTACAACCGCGACAACGTCACTCTGGCCGACGTGAAAGCCGACCCGATTGCCGAATTCACCCCGTCAGGCATCCGACTGCAAAGCGGGGCCGAACATGAGTTGGACGTGGTGATCTTCGCCACGGGCTTTGACGCGGTGGACGGCAATTACACCCGCATCGACATGCGCGGTCGCAACGGCGTGACGATGCGCGAAAAGTGGAAGGACGGGCCCCTGGGTTATCTTGGGATGATGGAGACTGATTTCCCCAACTTCTTCATGATCCTTGGCCCGAACGGCCCCTTCACCAACCTGCCGCCCTCGATCGAAACGCAAGTTGAATGGATCGCCGAGACCATCGAGATGATGGAGGCCAAGGGCCGCGCCAGTATCGAGCCGACCGAGGCCGCAAGGGATGAATGGGTGGGCCTGTGCCGCACCATCGCCGACATGACGCTGTTCCCCAAGGCAGAGTCTTGGATTTTCGGCGCCAACAGCCCCGGCAAGAAGAACGTCGTGATGTTCTACATGGCCGGCCTTGGCAATTACCGCAACGCCATCGGGGCGGTGAAGGACGGCGGCTATCAGACCATGGTCTTCGACCGCGCCAACGCGCTGGTCTGAGGACAGGCGTCAGGGCCGGGGGCAAGTCCTCCGGCCCGGCTATTTGCAGAAAAACCATGGAAATAAGGGAGAGAGTCTATGGGACGTGTAACGGGTAAAGTGGCGCTGGTCACGGGCGGCGCCATGGGAATGGGCAAGTCACATTCCGAACTTCTGGCGCGCGAGGGCGCGCATGTCTTCGTCACCGACCGCGATACGGCGGCAGGCGAAGCCGTGGCCAAGGGCATCGTGGCCGCCGGTGGCAAGGCTGATTTCATCAAGCATGACGTGGCCAGCGAAGCCGACTGGAACAATGCCGTCGCCACCGTTCGGGCGAAAGCAGGGCGTCTGGACATCCTGGTGAACAACGCGGGCGTGCTGATCCTGAAGCCGCTCCATGAAACCACGCCGGATGAATTTGACCTGACGATGAACGTCAACGTTAAGGGCGTTTACCTGGGCATTCGGGCCGCGGTGCCGCTGATGAAAGAATCGGGCAAGGCCTCGATCATCAACATCTCGTCCATCTATGGCATCGTAGGTGCCGCGATGGCAGGGGCCTATATCGGGTCCAAGGGCGCCGTGCGGATGCTGACCAAATCCTGTGCGGTCGATCTGGCGGACACGGGGATCAGGGTCAACTCGATCCACCCCGGCGTGATTGACACGCCGATGACCAAGGATCTGCTGCATACCGATCCGGCCATCCGCCAAGCGATCTTGGGCTGCACGCTGCTCAAGCGCCCCAGCAAGCCGGAAGAAGTCTCGAACGCCGTGCTATTCCTTGCCTCGGACGAAGCCTCCTTCGTTCATGGCGCCGAGATTGTCGTGGACGGCGGCTACACCGCAAACTGATGTCCAAGCATGCCTTGTCCGTCCGGTCGCGCCGGACGGGCAAGGGACTTGAAAGGGAATACCTCGCATGAAAATCCTTGTGCCTGTGAAGCGCGTGATCGACTACAACGTGAAGGTTCGCGTAAAGTCGGATGGGTCAGGCGTCGATCTGGCGAATGTGAAGATGTCAATGAACCCGTTCGACGAGATCGCCGTTGAAGAGGCGATTCGTTTGAAAGAAAAGGGCATCGCCACCGAAGTCATCGTCGTCTCCATCGGGGTGAAACAAGCGCAGGAAACGCTGCGTACAGCTCTGGCGATGGGTGCCGACCGCGCGATCCTGATCGAGGCCACCGACAACGTCCAAACCGATATAGAACCGCTCTCCGTCGCCAAACTGTTGGCCGGCGTGGTGCGGGAGGAAGGCCCCGGCCTTGTCCTTTGTGGCAAGCAGGCCATCGACAACGACATGAACGCCACGGGCCAGATGCTATCCGCCCTGCTGGGCTGGTCGCAGGCGACCTTTGTCTCCGAACTTGCCATCGAAGGCGACACTGTGAGGGTAAACCGCGAAGTGGACGGCGGCCTTCAAACCATCGTTGTCAAGATGCCCGCCATCGTGACCGTCGATCTGCGCTTGAACGAACCGCGCTATGCTTCGCTGCCCAATATCATGAAGGCCAAGGCCAAGCCGCTCGCAACCAAGACCCCCGCTGACTTTGGGGTAAACATCGCACCGCGTCTGTCGGTTGTGAAAACCTCGGAACCGGCAAGTCGGAAGGCGGGAGTGAGGGTGAGTTCGGTCGACGAACTCGTCGCAAAGCTCAAGGACGAAGCGGGGGTGATCTGAATTGGCCGTTCTTCTTCTGGCTGACGTGAATGATGGCGTGCTCGCCACCGATGCTGTGGCAAAGGCCCTCTCCGGTGTCAGAGTCTTGGGCGACGTCCATATCCTCGTCGCAGGCAGCTCCACCGCTGCCGCGAATGAGGCTGCCAAGCTTGAAGGTGTGTCCAAGGTGCTCCATGCCGACGCAGCGGTCTACGACCACGGTATGGCCGAGGCGACGGCCTCCCTGATCGTATCGCTCGCGGGCGGCTACAGCCATATCGCCGCCGCCGCGACCGCCTTCTCCAAGAACGTCCTGCCCCGCGCCGCAGCACTTTTGGACGTCATGGTGATTTCCGATGTGACCGCTGTTGTCGCAGTCGACACATTCGAACGACCGATTTACGCAGGGAACGCTATTCAGACGGTGAAATCCTCGGATGGCAAGAAAGTTCTGACCGTTCGCACAGCATCATTCAATGCGGCTGCCTCCTCGGGCAGCGCCACCATTGAAAAGGTCGGTGTCGCCACAGACGGGTCGCTCTCAAAATGGCTGGAAGACATGGTCGCTGCCTCAGACCGCCCGGAACTCATCTCTGCAGGCATCGTCGTCTCGGGTGGCCGTGGTGTAGGGAGCCAACAGGACTTCGCCCTAATTGAAAAACTAGCTGACAAGCTGGGTGCTGCGGTTGGCGCCTCTCGCGCTGCCGTTGACGCAGGCTACGCCCCGAACGACTGGCAGGTCGGCCAGACCGGTAAAGTTGTCGCTCCCACGCTCTATGTCGCCATTGGCATCTCTGGTGCGATCCAGCATTTGGCCGGCATGAAGGATTCTAAGGTCATCGTTGCGATCAACAAGGACGAAGAGGCCCCGATTTTCCAAGTTGCGGATTACCGCCTCGTGGCAGACCTTTTCACCGCCGTGCCAAGCTTGATTGATAAACTTTGATCCAACCGTCTGCGGAGTTCAGCTCATGACCGACGTCTTCCTTTGCGACTACATCCGCACGCCGATTGGACGATACGGCGGTGCTTTGTCTTCAGTCCGTGCTGATGATCTGGGGGCGATTCCATTGCGTGCTCTCATGTCGCGCAATGCAAACGTCGATTGGGCGGCGGTGGATGACGTGGTCTTTGGTTGCGCCAATCAGGCGGGCGAGGACAACCGCAACGTGGCACGGATGTCTCTACTTTTGGCGGGATTGCCGGTGAGCGTCACGGGTACAACGATCAATCGGCTGTGTGGATCGGGCATGGATGCGGTGCTGACAGCAGCGCGTCAGATCGCCGCTGGCGAGGCCGCACTGGTCATTGCTGGTGGGGTGGAAAGCATGAGCCGCGCGCCCCTGGTGATGCCCAAGGCCGACAGCGCCTTTTCGCGGGCGGCGGAGATTCACGACACCACCATTGGCTGGCGGCTGATCAACCCGGCGATGCATGCTGCCTACGGGACAGACTCGATGCCGCAGACTGGGCAGAACGTTGCCGATGACTATGGCATCAGCCGCGAGGCGCAGGACGGCATGGCGCTGGCCTCTCAGGCAAAGGCGGCGGCTGCGCAAGCCAACGGGCGACTTGCGGTCGAAATCACCCCTGTGACAATCCCGCAGCGCAAGGGCCCGGCGCTGGTGGTAGACCGTGACGAACATCCGCGCTCTACCACCACCGAGGCACTGGCAAAGCTGAAACCACTATTTGCGAAAGGATCGGTCACGGCGGGGAATGCGTCTGGGGTCAACGATGGTGCCGCCGCTCTGATCTTGGCGAGTGCTGATGCCGCTCGTTCCCATGGTTTGACACCCATCGCCCGCATTCTTGGCGGCGCGACGGCAGGGGTGCCGCCGCGCATTATGGGCATCGGTCCCGCGCCGGCCAGTCAGAAATTGATGGTGCGGCTGGGTCTCACACAGGCCGATTTCGACGTTATCGAACTGAACGAAGCTTTTGCTGCGCAAGGCTTGGCCACGCTGCGCCAGATCGGCATCGCTGATGACGACCCACGCGTAAACCGCAACGGGGGCGCCATCGCACTAGGCCATCCTCTTGGCATGTCAGGGGCGCGAATCACCGGTACAGCAGCCATTGAGCTGAGCACCACCGGACGCCGTCGTTCGCTGTCAACCATGTGCATCGGCGTCGGCCAGGGCATCGCCATCGCGCTGGAACGACCGTGACCTGAGCCGAAGATGCCTAAGTCCCGGTAACTCGCCCGAGCAAGCGGCAGTTAGACGACCTTTGCCAATAGGCGGAGGATACGTGTTGCCCCAAGCTGTCTGTCGCCGAACTGGCTGTCGACGGCTCACCAAGACGAGTTGCGCTCATTCTTCGGTCATGAAAGTTGCCCGCCCGATGGACCGTGGGGGTGGAAATTCACCATGACATTCACACGCATCGATGTGCTACGTTGTAGCGACAGTTTTTCGGAAGGTATCCATAGAAAGGAAACGGCTCCCCAGGGTCCGCTATGGGCCGAGACTGTGTGAAAACACCTAGATGTGGTATGCTTCCTTCGATAGGGGAGTACATTTATGTCAGGTTTCATTGAGGGGGTTGATCGGGATCAGGCGACGCTGTTTCCGGATCGTCTGGAGGACTGGATCGACGAGGATCACTTAGTTCGGGTGGTTGATCTGTTTGTCGACCAACTTGATCTGGTGGACCTTGGCTTCGAGCGCGCGTCGCATGCTCGGACAGGGCGGCCCGGTTACCACCCATCAGTTCTGCTGAAGCTGTTCATTTATGGCTATCTCAACCGGATCCCTTCCAGTCGTAGGTTAGAGCGTGAGGCTGGGCGCAATGTCGAGGTGATGTGGCTGCTTGGGCGGCTGGTGCCGGATCACAAGACGATTGCGGACTTTCGGCGCGATAACGGTGCTGCCATTCGCAAGACCTGCGCGCAGTTCGTGGAGCTGTGCCGCCGGATCGGCACTCTGAAAGGCGACTGCGTCGCGATCGACGGAAGCAAGTTCAAGGCGGTCAACAACCGCGACAAGAACTTCACCAGAGGCAAGATCGCCAGCCGCCTTGCGCATTTGGAGGCCGATGTCGACCGCTACATCACCGAGATGGTACGCATCGACCGGCAGGAAGAAGGTGAAGCGCGTGCTGAGCAGGTTGCGCACCTGGCGCAGCGCTATGGGCGGCTCAAACAGGAAATTGAGAAGCTCAAGGCGATGGACAGGGCCTTGTCCGATGCATCGGATGGCCAGATATCCCTGACTGATCCGGATGCCCGCGCCATGTCCACCAGCGCGCGCAACAGCGGGCTGGTGGGCTACAATGCGCAATGCGCCGTGGACACCGAGACCCACATCATCGTTACCCATGACGTCACCAACAAGGGGTTCGACCGTGATCAGCTCAGTCCGATGGCGCTTGCCGCCAAAGATGCGCTTGGACGCGACAAACTGCGTGCTCTGGCCGACAAGGGCTATTACAGCGGTGTCGAGATCGCCGCTTGCTACAAGGCTGGGATCACAGTGACCATGCCGCGACCTGAGACCTCGGGCAATCGCAGCAAGGGCATGTATGTGAAGGCCGACTTCAAATTTGACGCCGCGCGCGATGTCTACATCTGCCCGACGGGCAATGAACTGACCTATCGCTACACGCGCGAGGAAGATGGGCTGCAGGTCGCGCGATACTGGACCAATGAATGCCAGCATTGCCCAGTGAAATCACGCTGCACCACCGGCACGGAGCGCCGGGTCACCCGTTGGGAGTACGAGCATCTGGTGGACGAGATGCGCGCCCGCCTGCGCAGTGAAGATGATCCGATGACCCTGCGCCGCAGCACGGTCGAACATCCGTTCGGGACGATCAAGGCCTGGATGGGGACCACCCATTTCCTGATGCGCCGCTTGAGGAATGTCCGAACCGAAATGGCGCTGAACGTGCTGGCCTACAACATCAAGCGCATGGTCGCCTTGGTCGGCATCAAGGGGTTAATGGCGGCTATCCCCGTCTGATGGGATGAAAGCCGTCGCCAAAAGCTGAAAAAATGCCCTCACCGGCCCGAAAAGCTCGCCGATGGAGGATTGAATGAACCCAAGCAGACAAAAGACCTGCTGCAAAACCATCACATCGCAAGCTGATCAGAGCACGAGAGTTTCCACACAGCCTCGGCCGAACACGTCACCGACACTCGTCCTTTGGCCCAGATTTTGCTGCTTGCGACAGTTTGGCGAAAGCTGTGCTTGCTTTCCCCAAGGAGTCGCCGAGATCACTGTTTGGGATGAGGCTTCTCATCATCGCCACACCTGGTGTGCCCACTGTCGGCCTAAGGAAGTTCCGATCATGCAGCATCACGCCTTTCCTTGCTCGATCAATCGGCCCAAAATGCCGATCCTCATAGTACCGCACATGCCTTGCCCGGATCGGGTACTGCCCCTCAGGCAACACCAACACCTCATCCAACGGAAACCTTAGGAGTTCGTTCGCTGAAATCAGCGGCCGCTCTTCTGACCGACGACTGACATTGGCACTGTCCTCCAACGCCCGTATGCGTGACTGGCTCTCGGTTACCGCGGTGACGGTCGACCGTCCGAGGGCGCTAGAAAGCACGTCAGCCGTCCGGTCATCTTGCGGCGTCATGTATATTTGCACCCCAGCACCACCCTGCAGCGACCGCCGCCCGGTCTCACCATAGATGTCGTCTAGCCCTGGAATGGTCTGCGAGATGATGAAGAACCGCCCCCCAAAACTGCGGATGGTTTTGATCGAGGACAGCACCAGCGGCTGCCGCCCCAGCTGGTCGAACTCGTCCATAAGAAACATGACAGCGTGCGGTTCGTCTGGTCCGGGTTCCTTCCGCTGCAGAGACGCGATTGCATCCGCAAATAACAGACGCACCAGCGGAGCCAGGGTTTTCAGATGCTCCGGCTGGACGACGATGTAGAGGCTCTGCGGCTTGGCTCGAAACGTCGAGAAGTCGAAATCGCTGGCGGAGGTCACTCGGTCGACCGCCGGGTCATTCCACAGTTCAAGGCCCGAACCTTGGATGACCGAGACATACGCGCCGAGGGTCTTTTCAGGGACGTCGGCCATTTCTAGGAAGGTGCGGGAGACGATCGGGATCTGTGTATCCTCGGCGATGGTCGTGTAGGTCTTCTTCTTGTCACCACCACCGGCCATGATTTCGCCAGCATAGCCCAAGGTCGGGCGGCGCTTTTCGATGGCGTAAAGACAAGACGCGATGAAGAGCCGCTTGCCAGCGTTGAAGAAACTCTGGGCGCTTTCGCCCTCCGGGATGAGGAAGAGGTCGGCCATCGAGTTCAGCGCGGTGTATTGGCGTTCGGCCGAGGGCAGTGCGGCGATGCGGGCGAGGGGATTGAAGCGATGTGAGCCCCGCTCATCGTCGAAGGGCGAGAAATACCAGATCGCGTTTTTCAGGCCATGTTGACGGTGGATCGAGGTCTTGGCGAAGTTCTCGCCTTTTACGTCAAGGATAATGCCTGATCCGGTGAAATGCAGAAGGTTCGGAATGACGAAGCCCACGCCTTTGCCGCGGCCTGTGGGCGCGATCATCATGGCATGAGGAAAACGGTCCGGCGGCGCCATGACGAAAGGCGCGTCAGATTTCGGGGAACCGAGCTTTCCGAAGATGAAGCCATTCTGGTCGAGGCTGCCGATCATTTTGTTGCGCTTCAGCTCGCGTCTGGTTTGGAAATGCGCGTCGTCATACTGGTTGAGCCGTCCGCGATGGACGCCGGCCAAACCGACCAAAGTGAGGGCGACGGTCACAGCACCGGTGATGATCAACGCGCCCTGCAAAGTGGCGGGCCGGGCTTCGAGGTCTGCCCAAGGATAGCGGAAGAACCAGAGACCCAAGGGGCTGAGGGTATCGAGGCTCTCGCGGAAAGCCACGATGACATAGATCGTGGCCAGCATGCCGCCGATATAAATGCCGGTCACCAAACCCAAGGCAACAGCGAGCGGATACCGCCAGGCGGATTCAAGGTTCGAAAGCATGGCTGAGTGTCCTTTAGAGTTCGTGGCCTTGATCGCGCTCGAGTCTGCTCTCGCGCTGACCGAGATCGGTCGCCCTTGACTGGCTGCGCGCCAGATCGGCCCAATGCCCGACGGTGCCGGTCTGGCCGAGGTCGCCCTCGTTCTTCAACTCGTGGGCCACCGCTGCCCTGAGTGCGGGATCGCGAACCTGTTCGGCCAGAGGTGCAAGATCACCGGATCGTACGCGATCCAGATCCTCGGGGCGCAGGCTCTCCTGCATCCGATCTACAATGGCTTCCAGTGCCGGAACTTCGGACAGGCGGAGACCCCGTTCGGCTGAGAGCATCTGCTCGCGCGCGACGGCTTCGGTCAACTCCGGAGCGAGATTGAAGGTGGCGAGTTCAGCCCGAACCTCCTGGCTGAGCGCGCGCTCCGTTTCCATCCAGAACACCTTTTGCATCGTGTTCGGCTGGTCGGCGATCCAGCTCGCCCTCTGGCCTTCGCTGCGCTCGGCCAAGCTGAAGCGCGCGACCATTTCTTCGACGGATGTACCTGCAGTGCGAAGTTCGTCTTCTCGGATAGAGAACAGCGCCGTAAGCCGTTCGCCGATCTCATCGCGAACATGCGAGAGAGTGGCGCGCAGACCCTCATCGAGCGTGACACCTTCGGTCATGCCCTGTTCCAGGCGCGACAGAGAGGCGAGGGTCGGGTTGTGATAAGGATCGTCGCCGCGTTCGGCGGCGCGGGCATGTTCGGCCAGAAGCAGGTTATCGGGGGCCAGCTTCAACGAGGCACGGGCCTGATCGGCAAAGCTGCGTTCCAGCTCGACCCGTTCGGCCGAGGGCTCCATCGCTCGAATTGCGTCCCAAGCCTCGGTAGCAGATGCGATCATCTCGGCCCGTGCCGCTTCGATCCGGGCCGCAGCGTCGCCCTCGGCGTGAAGGGTAGAATCGGGCATCTGAGGAACTCCTTGTCTTAAGGCGGAAGCGGACGCGCCAAGTGCCAAGGCAAGGCGGGTCATGAAACTTGTGGCCGTGGGTTCAGCGCCGGAAGCGGAGGCGAGGCCCGCGATCTGGCCCAACTCGTCATAGTCGCGGGCAAAGCCCTGCAAGGCACCGAGCCGACGGGCACGCTCGCCATCCGACATCGGCGGCGGGGCAGGCGGTGCGGTTTTGCCGGAGGCATGAGCTGCCCGAACTGCGGTTTCACGCGGGGCGTTCTCGATCAGGCCGCGCGACAGCCGCGTCGAGGCGACGATGTTCAACCCGTGTTCCTGAGAAATCTCGGAATGAAGCTCGCGCATCACGTCAAAGTTCAGCGCCGCATGGCGGCAGATCGACATGAACCGGCCCTGTTCGATGCCGTGCTTGTCCACCACGAAATGCGCGTGAAGATGATCGGTGTCCTTGTGGAGCGCCGCGACATAGCGCCAGACATCGCCGAACTCGCCTGAGCCAAAGACAGCCTGCCCCCAGTCCCGCGCAACGGCTTCAGCGCGATCGACGTCAACACCGCGCGGAAAGCTCAGGATGATGTGGTCAGTATGGCCGCGCTTCGGCGCGCCGTTCCACGTCGATGACCAGGTCTGGGCAATCCGGCCGGTGCGCTCGGGATCGAGGTCGCGATCATAACCTGCAAGATTGCACCAGGTGCTCTGCACGCCTTCCTCTCGGGCGACATAGTCCAAAAGCCGCTTCAGCTCCTGTGGTGTGCGGGTGCTGCCACCTACGATGCGCTTGACGACCGACTGCCAGCTGCGCGGGGCTGCCGCATTGCGCAGAAGGGCCCGTGACCGCCGTTCCTTTGGCGAACCAAGGCGTCCCTCGGCCCCGCCACCGCCCGACCGGCCCCGACGCTTGCCGTCGAGCACATGGCCCAGAACCAGATCTTCAACGCTCGGGCTGGTCATTTGGCCGCCGCCTTGGCCGGGGCAAGAGCTGGGTCAAAGCAGACACGCCCCTGAGCCTCAGCGATCAGAACCACCACGTCGTCGACGAGATCGTCAACGCGCGCCGCGACCTTGCGGACGAGCGCGGCGTCCCCGGCTTTCCAGTGCAAACGGCCCACGGCTCCGAGCCGAGCCAACTGGTTGAGGTTGTTGCCGACTGCCGCGAGATCGCGGCGCGCGGCGGCAATGGCTTCGATCTCGGGTGACTGCAGGGCTAGGAGGCTGGTTGCCTGCCTGACAAGATGCCTGATTGCCTCGGAAACCGTCAGGTCAGTTGATCGGATGGCTGCCAGCAAATGTGCATGTTCAGCCTCCGTCACCCGGAAGTTCAGCTTCACGGCCAGTCGTGTTCCGTCCTGACGCTCAAGGTCTTCCTTCACCCGTGACACGGTCTGGCGATGCCGCCCGAGGGCGCGGGCCACCGCTCCGACGTTATCGCCAGCGGCAAGGCGGGCGCGAATGCGGGCCCGGTCGTCATCAGAGAGGCGTGAACCATTCATGCTATTGAAACACCATTATCAGCATCACAACACCCGTGTACCACAGATCACCTTTCCAGCCAACCGTCCTCACCGGCCGGTTTCCGCTCCTCCGAAGAGGAGCCCGCGTGCGGAAACCGGACAGCCGGTGAGGACTCCATATGGCGTCAGGGGTCGGCGGCTTGCCCGACGACAGAAACCCCTGCGCCCGGCCGCCAGGCCTCCGCTAGGCGCGAACCGGTGGACGAGTGCATTGATATAGCTATATTTTCTGGCGCGCGGTGTTGGCGGTGCACTAGTGGGTCGTTGAGTTGGAGTGCGGGAGGCGGCTGGAAGTTTCCAGGACGGGGGAAGGGCGGGAAGGCGCTCGGTGTCAGGGCCAGACCTTGCGCGGCATTTGATCGTCATGGCAGGCGACATGCCGAGCGAACGAGCGGCAGCCTCGCGAAATGAGCGCCTTCAGCCCTGACATGCGAACAGGCTGGCAGGCACAAATGCAGACATGCGACCGGCTAACCCGGCGAAAGCTGCCGGTCGTCCGCCCTTTTGGTCAGGTAGGCAGACCGTTGGCTAGGCAGTTTGGCAGGGTGTCAAACTGGTCACCACGCGCGCTGTTTTCCATGCTGACAGGCAAACATGCAAACAGGCAACAAGGCCAAAATGCAGGCTGCCGTGCCTATCCATTTAGACAGGTGGGGTGCATGATCGAGTGTAGGACCCCAGTCCGAGAAAATTCTTCAACAAAGATGAATATTTCAGCGGAACGGGCGCAACCACAGGCATAAGACATTTGACGTTTTCACAACCCTATGCCTAAAGAGCCGCCCGGAAACTGAGGAAATCCAAGCCCTGCCAATGGCTTCGGCACGAATGCTCAGAATCCGGCGGGTTCCTTTTGCGCCTCCAAGGCGCGGCCCGGTATTGGGAAGGCGTAGTGATTTCGAAGGGTCGGTTGCATGCATGTCATTACCATCGTCCAGACAAAGGGTGGCAGCGGCAAGACCACTTCCGCCATGCTTTTGGCCTCGGCTGCGCTGGATGCCGGTCGGCGCATCACGCTGATAGACGGTGACGTGAACGCCCAACTCGGCCGTTGGCGCGACAGCTTCGATCTGGCTGCATGGGAGGCCGTAAAGAAGCCGACCTGGCCCGAGGCCTTGTCAATTCTTTCGCCGCCCGAGACGGTCGAGGGACTGCTGGCACTCCTTGAAGAGGAAGAGGGTCGGGGCGTCGACCTGGTGGTGATCGACACGCGACCGGGCACCCATACCGACACCGAGGACTTTTGCCTCGTCTCTGACCTGGTGCTGATCCCTGCGCGGCCTGTCTTCGCCGAATGGGAAATGACCCATCGTGCCGTCCTCTGGATGGACGATCTGCGCGCCTCGATCGCGGCAGGTGAACGCTTCCCGTCGGTGCGGGTTCTGGTCATGGATGCGGGGCCGAAGATCATTGACGCCGCCACGCGGGAAGGGGGCCTAAGCCTCCTGCCAAAGCGCGATCAGGATGTCCTTATGGAAATCCTGCGCCTCGATCATCTCGATGTGATCGTTCCACATTCCAAGATCCTGGAGCAGTTCGGCTTTCACGGCCCCCTTGGTCCGGCGGCCGCAGCCAATGCTCGCGCGCCGGGTGGCAGGCTGGTCGCGGATGCGATCACGCGCCAGCTCGAGGTGGCGCGACTGATCCTTGCAGATGTTGACGAGGTGGTTATCGATTGAGCCGCTTCCGCATTCCACCCCGCATCGCCCCTTCACCTGCGGACGAGGAGCCCGGGCAGCAAAACGCCGTGGCCCGCCTGCGCTCATCACGCGAAGCCCAGTCCCGCCTTCTTGCCGAACGTCGGGGCAATCCGGTTGAGGACGGCCAAGAGCGCGAAAGTCTCGAACCAGGGCTGACCGCTGGCACAGCGGAAATGGCAGGAAATGCCGGAAAGAGGGAAGGGGAGGCGGATCGGGCGCTTTCAATTCGGCAGCTGGGTGGGCCTGTGGCGATAGGCAAGAAGGTGAAGCTGGTTCTGCTCTACCGTTTGCCACTGACGCTTGAGCCAGACCTGGCCGACATTGCCGCGCGGGATGGGGTCACGATGGAGTACGTTCTGACCGCTCTTGCGAGACAGGGTCGCGAGCAGCTGAGAAAGTTGGCAGGCGAGACCGGTGTCAGACACCTGACTGAGGAAGCCGCTGGCTTCGAGCGGTTGATGGAGGGCATCAAAGTCATCGGCAATCCGATGACGGTTTATGTTCGGCCCGAAGCGTTGGAGGCCATGCATCGCGCAGCGGGAGATCCTTGGTGCTCGCTGCCACGCGCCACGGTCGTTGGAGGTTATTTCACAGCGATCGTGGCGCGCCTGATCAAGGCGCGCCGGGCCGGATAAACTGCGATGGTTCAGAGCAAGCTTTGGAAGCGCCCGAGATCACTCGCAGGCGAGGTCGGGCAGAGGGGTTGTCTCGAAGCTCAGGCTGTCCGCGCTGGACACCACCGCGAAGGCGCCGCCCTTGCGCAGGATCTCGACCATCTTGGCCCATTCCGCGGCATCGATCTTGGCCTGCGCGGCGATGCCGTTGGCGACGGCCAAGCGAGCCTGCTCTCCGGTCTTCGCCAAGAACACCACGGTCGTCGGCGCCTTGTCCTTGGGCAGTGTCACAAGGACCGCGCCATTCGGAGTCGGCCCAAAGACGCGATCGGGATCGCAAACGATCCGGACCGACCCTTCGCCCTGCGTGAGGCTCAGAACCGGGAGGCCGCGCTCCGCCGTGGTCGTCCAACTGTCGAGCGCCAAGGCCGGACCAGAAACAGAAATCAACGCCAAAGCGCAAAGTGTGGGAGACAGAACATGCATCGACAGGGAAACCTTCCAAACGAAGCGCGGCGACATCATATCACCACTATCAGCAACGCTAGATATGTTTTGATGGGCGGCCTGTCCATCGCGGCGAGCCAAGTTTTCGGCCGGAGGCGCGAGCATGCGCGATGAAAGCTCTGGCACATTGGTGGCACGGGTCTGGATCAGAGAGCCAAGCGGGCAAGTGCTGATCGGCGAGCGGTTTCGCAGGCACGATGGCCGCATCGCCGTGTCCTGGCTTGTCGACCCCGAGACCATCCTCGTCGTGATGTGGGTCGAGGCCGTCGGCGGCGATGAAGGCAACCCATCAGCTTCCTGAATCGGTGACCCACCAACGATTCAGATTTCTGATTGGACAGGGCAGGGCTGCGGGAACATCCTGATGACAGGAGGTTCCAATGTCCTGCCAGTTGCTCTACCGCGTAGATCCCGATCTCAACATGGCCCGGTTCTACCGGGTCGAGGTGCTGCCCGATCTGTTCGGCGACATCATCGTCGAACGACACTGGGGCCGGATCGGGGGCAGGGGGCAGTTTCGGGCTGCGTCCTATCGGTCGACCTCTTTAGCGGATGCGGCGGCCGCTGCGTTGCTTCGCGCGAAGGAGCGGCGCGGATACCGCGTCGCATCCTGAAGCCAACCCACGATTGCCTGAAACCCGAAACCGCGCTATGGTGCTCCAATGGAACACCACGCGAGGGCCCTACGATGACCGTGCATAAGCAAAGCGTGAGCTTCACCGATGCGGCCTTCGCCTTCGCCCGCGAACTGGTCGAAGCGGGCGAGTATCCCAATGTCAGCGCTGCAGTCTCTGGTGAAATGGCGCGTGCCAAGGCCGCGCGGGACCGCGAACGCACCTTGCTGGAAGCTGAAGTGCAGCGGCGCCTCGCCTTGCCGCCTGACCAGTGGGAACCTGTGGCGGCGCTTGGCGCCTTCACATCGAATGCGCGCGAACACCTGGCCCGGCTCAAGGCCGCCCAAGAGACCAGCGCGACCTCCTGATGCGCCAAAGTAAACACCCGCTGGTCGAGCGGGACCTGGTCGGGATCGTGGAATACATCGTCGATGTGACGCAGGGCGATTTCGACGCCGCCGCACGCCGACTTGACGAAATCGACGACCTCCTCCGCGATATCGCTGCAAACCCGATGTCTGGAATGCGCCTGACTGGAGCGCTTGACGGATGGCTGGTCCGGCACGGCGGCCGAGGTCATCGCCTGACCATCGTGTTCCGCGCCGACCTCGAGCGCGACGTTCTTCAGATCGCGCTCGTTGCCTTTGGCCGGCAAGATTGGGTGTCACTGGGAACGGAAAGGCAGGGCGCAGAGTTCTAGAGTGCATTTTTATATCTTTATTTCAATGTGTTAACAAAAGACCGATAATAGTAATTATGTAATAAAATGCGCTCGTAGTTCGGACTTGGGTTCACTCATGCACCATTGGGAGGCTTGTTTCATTCGACCAAAAAGACGAAAGCCGCGCCCTAAGTCTGGAATTTCAACTTCCCTGACATGAGGAAAGCAACTCATTAGTCTCATAGGAAAGCGCAAAGACATAGTAGTGTTCAGATCACACTCACTCATTGAGCAGATACGTTACCTCAAATGCCCTGACTTGCCGGAACCGCTGATGACGATTCGCAGGGCTAAACCCATTGTTAAGGTCCGCCCGCTGGAACACATCAAGCCCACGGTCGAGCAGGATCTTCCAGCCGTTGTCCGTTACGAGATGCCGGGCGTGGATCGTGCTGGTTCCGTCGAAGGTCCAGCCGAACTCGACTCCGAGCGGCGCGATCCCGTCTCGGATCTGCTCTAGGTAGCCCGCCTGGCGCTCGAGGTCCTCCGGATCCGGGGCGGTCAGCAGGTTGAACCTGACGTCATCTCCGTCCTGCTTTCGCAGTGCCACCACCTCCAGAAGCTCCATCAGGTTACGCATCTGGTGATATACCCGGATATAGGGGTCAGTGAGCGTGATCTCCGCCGCCCCGTCCAGCCAGGGGCCGAGAAGCGCGTCGAAGCTGACCCCTTTTTGGTTCTCCGCGAAGGTGACGTGACCGGGCGCGGGACGTCGCGGAACGGTCGGCGCCGCCGTTGTCGTCGGAGCGGGCTCCGGGCTCTGGGTCTCCGAGGCGCTCCGGGCCGGCGCGGGAGTGCCCAGGTCCAGCGGCTGGCCCGGCTCGATCGCCGCTCCGTCCGGCTCCTCGACGTTGCGCCGGTGATACCAGCGCGGGTGCTCCCGCTCCTCGAGGGTCTGGACCTTCGTCTCCCGCCCTGCCTTGTCAGTGAAGCTGAACTCCACCTCCGGGTAGGTGCTGTCGATCCGCATCAGCTGATCTTTGACCCGCTTCCTTCCTTCCATCGCGAGGGTGAGGAGCTCCCGGATCTCCTCAGGCGTCGCGCCGCCGCCTGGGAAAAGGAGCTTCATCAGGCCGGAGAAAGTCTTCTGCACCCCATCCCGGTCTCGAGTCGAGATGGACGGGTCCAGCGCAAATAGGTCCCGGTAGTCCGAGGACCGGTCTTGGCCGCGCAGGTGGCGGAGCACTTCCGCCAGGTAGTCCACGATGAACCCGTAGCCGGTCGCGAACATTTCGCCACGGATCACGTCGATTTCCCAGCCGGGCAGGTAGGAATGCAGTCGATCTATGAAGGCGCTATCGTAATATTTGTCCGGCAGCTCCTCGAACAGGTCCGTATGCTTGAGCATGTAGGCGACGGAGTGCTTGGTGTTCCCGATGAACGCCATGGACGCCTCCGCTCCGAGCGTCTCCACCCCGCGGGAGAAGGACTTGTTCGCCAGGTAGTTCTTCATGATGTCGACGAGTGCCTTATCGACCTTCTTCTGGCGACCGGCGAACTCGTCGAAGGCAATCGTGTCCCAATAGCCGACGAGGCCGATCTTCCCGCTCGCGTTGCTCACGAACAGCTTTGGGACGGTCACCTCGCCGCCGGAGATAAGGATTCCGTGCGGGGAAAACTCGGAGAAGATGTGCGACTTGCCGGTCCCTTTGGGGCCAAGCTCGATCAGGTTGTAGTTCCGCTCCACGAAGGGGATTAGCCGCAGTAGCTGGAGCAGCTTGCTGCGCCTCCCGAACGCGTCCGGGTTGAACCCGATCGTCTGGATCAGCAGGTCGATCCACTCCTCGGTGGTGAACTGCGCCCGAGCAGCCAGATAGGCCTCATAATCGAAGCTGGACATTTGGATCGGCTTTAGGCCGGTGAGAACCCAGGGGACCGCATTCGCCTCCTCCTTGTGATCGTATTCCAAGTCCGCGATCGACCAGACCCCGGAGACGAGCATCTTCTGGTTCTTCTTGACCGTGTCGCTGTCCACCAGGACCTTCTTGATCCCAAGATTGGCGAAGCTTGCCTCATAGGCGTCAGTCTTCTCGTTCAGCGCAACCGACACCTTGTCGATCACCTTCCAGCGCCCCTTTTCCCGGATGTTCGACCGGATCAGCCCCGCCTCATTCCGGTGGACGTAATGCCGGTGCAGGATCTCCTTCACCGTCTCGATGCCGGACCGGATCGTGTCTTCGTCGTTTGTTGCGCAGTACTGGCCGAGTAGGAACTCGAGCACATAAGAAGGAACTATCGCGTTGCCACGCACCTCCTTCACCAAGTCCTTCCGGACTACCAACCCGGTGAAGGTTTCATTGATCTTGTCATTCAGCGCGCTCATCACATCCACCTCACAGGTCGAAATCTCCACTCACGGACCGTTTCAGCCGGAACGTCTCGGTCCGGTAAGGCCGCTCCGGCCCGTCCCCGACCCGGGTCAGCACCAGCCGAACGTCCTTGTCGTTGTAGGCTTCGGCTGCTTTCGCAAGGATGAGCCGCACGGTCGTCTCGCGCCGCCGCGGGTCTTCCGAGGTCTCCACGAACTCCCGCTCTTCCAGATTGGAAAGCACCGCTCCATCCGGCCCATAGAGGCCAATCCGGAGCCGGATCGGACGCCTCTTCTCCGTTACAGGCAGTGTTTGATAGAGTCGGACAGGGTGCTGCCCGGTCGTGATCATACGCGACGCGGTCAAGATCGGCTCAACTTCGACCAGCTCTACATCGCTAGTACGCCGCTTGTTAATCAGGAGGACCGGGATGACCACCTCTTGGAGCGCCGCTCCCCCATGCACGAAGCGCGAGCCGGATCCGGAGAGCCGCAGCCGCCCGATCGAGCGGGGGATCAGGATCTCCGTCTCCCCCTCGAGCCCGACTGCCTTTGCGCTGAACAGGGTCAGACCAGGGGTCTCCTCAAGTCCGGTCCCCAGCACGAAGCGGCGATCCCGATGAGTGATCTTTTCCCCCCGGACCTCGGCTGGGCTGTAGTCTCCCTCATGGATCGGCCGATTTTGGTAGATGAACCCGTGATCCGCGGTGACGATCAGATTGCTCGCGTTGTTCCCGGCCAGGCGCCGGATCAGCTGCTCCAAGTCCTGGATCGCCCGCTCCGCCGCCTCGAACACTTGTCCTTCGCTGGCCGTCTTGTCCCCGGCTGCGTCGATCAGGTTGTGGTAGAGGTAGACCACGTCATGGTCCCGGATGAGCGCGCGGATCTCCTCCTTGTCCATGCGGGCGACCGTCTCAGCCTGGACCGCCGTCGTGGTGCCTGCCTCCTTGCGGCGGGCTAGCACCTTCGCCCGGTTCTCCGTCCCGGTCGCTGACTCCCCGTCCACCAGCACCCCGGATCCCTCCACGGCGATCCGCAGGTCCCGGTTGGGCAGGAGCGCCCCCATCCCGAGCTGGGTGTAGCTGGGCAGGCTGCCGAGCATCGGTTCCAGCCGCGCCTCGAACCGGTCCACCGCCCGGATCCGGCGCAGGAGCTCCTCCCCGATCTCGAACCGGAGCGCGTCGGAGATGATCACGATCACCTTCGCCCCCTTGTTCCGGATCGGGACGACGTGCTGGTCGTAGAACCGGCGCTGGCCGACCACTTGGTCGATCTTCCAGGTCGGGTCCGCGTCGATCGCCCGCTGCCAGGCGTCGTTGAGCGGCATCAGGAACCCGTTCGAGTAAAGGTTCTCGACCCGCTCGCCGAGCTCCGCCACGAGGTCCCGGTGCAGGGTCCGGCCCGCGTGCAGGACGAACTTCCGGTAGGTTTGGTCAATCTGGAACCAGCCGCCCGTGTAGGCGTCGAACCCTGTCCGCATCGTCATCGGCGGGATCGGCACGTCCGCGACGCGCCGTTGTAGGTCGGAGGCGAACCGGACCGCCTCGCAGAGGTCCGCGTATTCCGCCCACCAGAGGCTCCCGCGCCGCTCGCGGACCGCCTCCTCAACCCGCTCATGCGAAAGGTCCCGGTCCAACACCCCCTGGATCAGCGCGCGCAGGACGTGCTGGTCGATCGCCTCGAACTGGGTCATCCGGGCCAGCCGGTCGAGCGGGCGGGCGGGCAGGTCTGACCGGATCGCCAGCGCGTCGGCGTAGGTGGCCGACAGGGTGACGAAGGCGTCCCGATGCCGGGTGTCGTGGCGCCAGCGCCCCATCAGGACGAGCGCCTCCTGCGTGAGCACGGACGGCTCGTCGAGCTCCATCAGGTAGGTCCCCCAGAACAGGGCCTGGGCGAGCCCGGTCACGGACGGGGCTTTCTCCTCATAGCCGTAGAGGGCGCGAACCTCCTCCCAGAGGTGCGCCTCGAGGCCGGACCGGGCGATCAGCCCGATCAGCTTCTCCTCGTCCCGCGCGAGCTCCGAAAGCAGCCCCTCCAGCACTGCGTCGAGCGCGGCGGGGGTGCCGGCGCAGACCGCGATCATCTTCATCCGGATCCGGGCGGCGTTGTCTGTCTCCTCGATCATCCCCTTGAGCCGGTCCACCCGCGCCTTCGCTTCGAAGAACTTCGCATGGGCTTCCACCAGGTCCGAGAACCGGGGCGGCAGGCCCAGCTCCATCAGGAGGAGCGCGCCCCGGTCGGCAAGGAACACTCCGTGCCCCATCTCGAGGTCGAGGAGCCAGTTCTCCGGGTCCGGCGGGACCGCCCCGGGCCGGTAGACGAGGAAGTTGTCGCGCGGCGCCTCCCGGATCAGGCGGTGCTTGAGCATGAACTCGTTGTTCGCCACCTCCGTCTTGGTGACGCCCGGGATGGTGATAGCGTCGAACTCCTCGCGGAAGCGCGCCTCCGGGTCGTGCCAGAACACGATCCGGTGCTTGCGAAAGCTCCGTTCCAGCCCCGCCTGGATCCGGTCACGCATCCTCGTCCTCCAGCCCCTTGATCGGCCGCAGGACCCCGGGGAACCTCGGATAGTTCCGCTTCACCCCGTCATCCAGATCGATCCGGATCCGCTCCACCGCCAGCGGGTAGAGGGTGTCGCGCTCCCACTCGGTCACCTCGGCGATCTGCTTGGTGAACCGGTCGATGTCCCGCTTGGCCCGGTTCTTCTCAGCCGGGGTCGCGTCCGGGCTGATCTCGGTCGCCTTGGCGGCGCGCAGGGCCGCCTCCAGCCGGTCGCGCAGGCCCCGGACGTAGTCGTTCAGGGTGATGTTCAGCGTGTCTGGGGTATAGCGGTGCATGTAGATCAGCGCCTGGAACGCCCCCTTCGGGCTCGAGACGAGCCAGTAGATCGGGCGCTTCTTGTAGCGCTGGACGTGGTCCGTGTAGAAGTCCTTCGCAAGGTAGGTCCGGACCTCCTTGCCGAGCGCGGCGCGCATGAACTCCAGGTTCTCGACCAGCCGGTCCGCCCCGAAGGTGATCGACAGGAACTCGCGGAACCGCTGATAGGCGTCGTCGGCGAACCAGTCCTCCTCGAACAGCGGGATCACGTTGTCCCGGTCTGGGGCGAAGGTCGGCTCCGGGATCCGGTCCAGATACGTCTGGGCCGTGTCGCCCTGGTTGGCGAGGATCAGGCCCGGCGCGTCGAGGCTGTAACGGCCGAACATGCAGCCGATCGCGAAGGAGATCAGCTCCTTCATCGTGTCGGCCAGCAGGCGAGCCTCGCGCTCGTCTTCCGTCCCCTTCACCCCGTAGCGGTAGGCCGGATTGCAGGTGAGGGTGATCTCCTCGATCGGGACCTCCGGGGTCAGCTCGTCCTGAAGCCCGTAGGCGTCGATGAAGATCCGGTTGTTCTCCTCCTCCAGCCGCAGCATCTCCGCCGTCATGTCTGCCCAGTGGGCGCGGAGGCGTGCATAGGTGGCTTCCAGCGTGCCGGACCGGTGGTCCGGGGACAGGAGGGGGAGCGTGGTGAAGTCCCACGAGGTTTCGTAGGCGTCCCAGTCAGCGCGGGCACTATCTACGGCATTAACCGCGTTTTCTTCAGCTCTAGCACGATCTCCCTCTACCAGAGGGAACTCCGCGAAATCACCCGCCTTGAAATGCATCGTCGGATTTAGAATGGAGGCTACATATGTGCCCACGTGGGAATTGCATATTGATGCGCAAAGCCAGCGGTAGTCTTCTTCATTGCGCGTGAATGCACTCAGGCCCGTAGCGTCAAATATGAATCCTTCTGGGAAGAGGCGAGCTGAAAGACCTCTCGTTGTAATATCCGACCACGATATCGATGGGCGAAAGATAAAATCCAGATTGAAGTTGTGCGCCCAAATTCGATCCCCTGAGGGGTGCTTGCGATTTTGCAGTTGCCGACCATCATTTTCCCAGTTTACAATATGCTCATCATTCCCAAACCACTTTCTTTTCTCTCCTCCCTTGTTGTAGGGAAACCATTTTGCACCAGAACTTGCCGCATGGTTACGATTGGTTGCGCCCCGACATACACTCGAAGCATTCACCTCGAAGGAGAACCTTACATAGTCCTCGTTCTTCCCTGTAGTTAGGCCTTCCCGAGCTTCGAGAACGCTGTCGAAGTCTGGCGCAGTTGCAAATACCTCACGTAGCTCGGACGATATCCAATACGCGAGGGGGTCGCCGGGTATTCTCTTGAAATCGATCTCACGGGCAGAATAACGGATGGGCGAAAGCAAATCCTTTGATGCGCGCATTAGTGCTTCTGACTTCTCACTCTCTGACCTGCCATCCGTCAGCCGAATGAAAGTTGCTGAATGCTCGGGGCTTCGTGAGACAGCAAGGACGAAAGCGGTCGTAGAGACAACTTCGCCACCAATCGAGTCGAAGGCACGCTCACCTAGATGTGCCATCGAAAGGAAGTGAGATTGCAAATAGAGCATGTCCCTAAATGCCTGAAACCGGCTAATGAACATCCAGTTCTGCATCGTAATCATAGCGACCGTGCCTGATGCTTGGCACAGCCTTAGGTTCCTCTCGATGAACGCAGAAAAAAGATCGCGCTTAGAGTTTGTATAGTGTTTCTCTAGCCATGCCTTTAGCTGCGTATTTGCGTTGCTCGCACCCATATACGGCGGGTTCGCCACAACCACGTGATACCGCGGTGTCAGCGCCTCCGCCATGCGCAGCACGGCCACCACCCGGTCCCGAATCCCCTTCAGCAAGAGGTCTGACCCAAAATCCCGCGCCTCCACCACCCGCAGGGTCTCTGCCGGGTCGCGCAGCTTCGGCACAATGAGCGAGCCGAAGTTCTTCGCCTGCTCGAACTGCATCAGCGTCGTGCGCAGCTCGTCGGTGAACAGATCGCGCCCCACGACGGCCGCCACGTCCTGCATCTCGGCGGGGGTGAAGGTGACGTTCTCCAGCACCATGACGTCCGGCCCCACCTCCATCCGCAGGAACCGCCGCCGCCCCAGCTTAGCTGCCGCCTTCATCGCCAGCGCGAAGGCCGCGAGCGCCCCGGCCCGGTCGTCGATCTCGATCCCGGTCAGGTTGTGGGTCAGGATCAGACCCGGGATCTCGGCGGGCGGGAACCCCTCCTCCTCGTAGATCGCGTAGAGGAGGTCGAAGGCATAGGTCAGCATGTGACCGGACCCGCAGGCCGGGTCGCAGATCCGGATATTCTGCGGCCCGGAGATGCGCAGGAAGTCCGTTTCCGGCTCCTCGGGGGCGATGTAATACTCCATCCGCTCCGCGAGGCGCGATGCGGGCCGGTTCAGGAGCCAGAGCCGGCCGAGCGAGTTCTCGACCAGGTAGCGCACGATCCAGTGCGGGGTGAACAGCTGCGTCGCCGCCGGAATGTTTTCGGCGGTGATTTTTTGGTTCTTTTTCAGGCCGGCAAAGACCTGATCCTTCTTCTCCGAGATGTAGAACTGGTAGAGCCAGCCGATGATCTCGACGTCCTGACAGGCGTCCTCGGTCATCACCTCCCGCATCCGGCTGACCCAACCGTCGGCGGCCAGAAGGTCAGTCGGCATCAGGAGTTCGGTGTAGTCCGCGATCGTTTCGAACAGGAACGGCATGACCCGGCTCAGGTCATTGCATGCGGCGACGAGGAGAAGGCGATATGCCTCTACCTGCGGCTCGCGTGACGGGGCGCGCTCCTCGAGCAGGTCGCGGATCCGGTTGGCAACCGGAGCGCGGACGTAGTCCGGTATCGACCCCGCGGCCGCTTGGTCGAGCAGCTCCGGCCGGGTCCGGTCTGTTGCCAGGCTCACCACCATCGGGGTAAGGTAGCCGTTCACATCCATATAGCGCAGCGCGGTGAACCGATTGAACCAGGTGTAGGCCACCTGCTCCACCACCATGGCGTGGCCGATCTCCGTGATCCGCCCTTCAAGGGTACGGATCGCCTCTGGCGCCTCGCGCCGCTCCGCGCTCTCCGGGGCGAGGACGGCGTCCAGCTTGCGTGCGACCTGCCCCATCAGGTCGGTTCGAGTCCGCTGCGCGAAGGTCTTGAGCCGGTTCGTGTCCATCAGGGGGTGATCCTCTTGCCTTTCCGGACCGCGCCCAGCATCGCCGTGCGCATGGTCGTGAGATATTCTTCCACGTCAGCCTCAGAGCTGATCAGGGGCCGGTCGAACCGGACCCCCAGATCGGCGAGGTGGACGATTTCAACCTTCGGGGGCGGGGTGATCGGGCCGCCCGATGCATCGTCGAATCCGCCGGATGGTGTGGGCTGGGGCTTCGACTGGATGAGCCGGGAGATCAGCTGCGGGTACCGGTCGCGCCGGAACCCGCTCAGAACGGTCCGAATCGACGGGATCAGTCGCTCTTGGGTGAACCGCTCCTCAATAGCGCTCAACGCCGTCCGGACTTCCCCTTGCGTCGTGGCGGCAGCCTCGGTGAACTCGGGCGAGGCGAGGAGCTGGTAGGAGAGGGCGCGCAGATCTGCCGTCGCAGTCTCCCGCTCCTTCGCCACCAAGCCCCGGATGTCCGACTTGAGCCGGTCGAGGTCTGTCTTGATCCCCTGGACCTTCGTGCCTCGGTAGACGTCGGGCGCCTCCGCCGCGGTCCGGATCCGATCGAAGAGGGCAGCGTCAACGAAGTCGAGGTTCGCCGCCTCCGCCAGCAGCACCCGGCGCGCCTCGTCAAGGATCTCCCGCTGTGGGCCGTTCAGGAAGGCATGGATCGGATCGTAGAGGTCCTCCTTCAGTCCCGCCAAGTCATCCCCGGTCTTGCCGGCGAGGTGCGAGACGTACCAGGAGGCGGGCTTGCCGCGCAGCTCCGCGAGCGCTGTCCGGAACGGGGTGAGGGCGGTGACGAACGGGTAGTCCCTGTCCCGTGAGAGATGCGTCTCGACGGACCGGGCCAGTTCTTCGATCGCCTCCCCGGTCTCCCGGCCGATCCCCTTCCCGTCGCTGGACGAGGGCGTGCGGCCAAACAGGTCCTGGTAGAGCCGGCGCAGCGCCATCACGTCGGAGGCACCGAACGCGTCCACCGGCTCGAGGTTCAAGTTGGGCCGGACGGTCGCGTTGAGGAGGGCCGCGCGCAGCCCAACCCCCTCGAGCGGGTCCCCGGACACGGATGCCTCAAGCCGACCGCGTCCGATCAGGGCCCCGATGAGGCATAGGGTGGCTGCCTCCGGCCAGCCGTAGGGGGGCTTCTCGAATGCCTCGATCAGCCCTTTTGCGGTGCTCCGTAGCGCGTTCTTCCGGTTCGCGGTGATCCTGTTTAGGACCTCCGCTTCCGCCTCCGTGAGCTGACCATCATCAGTCATCTCGAGGTGACGGTCGAGATCGGCTTCCTTATAGGTGGCCTCGCGCAGCATGCCTAGCGAGGTGAAGACCCGGTCCACCAGCGTCTGAAACCCGGCCTCGATCCGCCCCCTCGGGTCGGAGGCGCGCAAGTCAAGCCTCTCACCGCGCACTAGAAGGTTCGCCTCAGAGATCCGGTCACGTAACGCAGCCAGAAGGCGCCGACGGCGGACGTCGTTGTTGGCGCCTTTGGCGCGCAGGATCCCGGTCACACCTTCTCGGTGCTCGGTCGAGGTCTCCCGGGTCAGATACCGTTTCGTCTTCAGGTAGGCGGCTAGCTCGTCCACGAGCCAGCTTTCCTCACGTAACACGATCAACAGTTCATTGTTGGTGATGGACCGAGTGGCGAGGGTCTGATCGCCCCGCTCTGACGGGGCCATGTAGGGGGTTATCAGGTTGATCGCGAGCGCGTGCTCCCGCCCGATTAGCGCGTGGTGAATTCGCTGCGTGAACGGGAAGGTCTGCCCGGACTTCTCATACGTAATCGCCTTGCGACCGCCCAAGATCTCCCCGAACAGCATCTCGCTCAGCTCCCGGGTGACATCTGACGCGTCGAGGCCAATCGCCTTGATCTTCTGCTCGATGTCTTTTTCCTCGTCGGTAAGGAACTCGTAGAGGTCCCCGTTCCGTTGGACGTAGGACTCCTGCTCGAGCAGGGCGAGCGCCGTCTCCACTTCCCGTTTATGCCGAGTCGGGTCCAGGTCGAGCCGGTCCCGCATTAGGATACTAACGTTCCGGGCCGTCGACTTGAACTCATCGACGTATTTGACGAGGAAGAGCGCCTTCAAAACCCGAACCGCGAACGGGTTCTGCTCACCGATCTGGCGTTCCGCGCTCATGATCGCGTGCTGTGCGGACGCCTTCAACACAGACCGGACCCCCTCGAACATCCGATCAAAAGTGGAGAGCGCCCCAAGCGGCTCGCCCATCATCGCGCGACCCACCTCCTGGAACGCGCCCAGCATGGACCGCTCCCCTGTCGAAGTGTGGCGCCCTTCGAACGCGTTTTGGTCCGACAGGGTCCGGATCGCCTTTTGGAATAAATCGTACTGATACGGATGGAACGGATAGGAACGGATGAAGTGGTTCCGGTCCCGGAAACCTCGCATCGTCTGGGTCCCGTCCCCGAACTCGAAGAGGCTGCGCAGGTTCTCTGCGTGATCGTCATAGAGGAGTCCGAGGTCGGTCATGACCCCCGGCTTCTTAAGTAGAAGCCGCTCTTGTATTACCTCCGCCACGTCCGCCGCATTGAGCGGCAGCTTAACGTCAAACCGGCCCATGATCTTCGAGAAGTCGTTCCCGTTGGACCGGTTCATCTCTCCAATGATCGTATCCATTTCCTGCTGGGCGGTCACCACAATCCAGGCCCGGCCACGGCAGCGGGTGTTCAGGCTCTCGGCGATCGTCTGGAGGTTCGTCATTAGCCGGACATTGTCTGCGATGTACTGGCCTACTTCGTCGACGAAGAAGTTCAGCCGAAACCCTGGGTTGGCCTTCTCTTCGCGAGCGATATATGCGCTTACCCGGTCCGCAAAATCTGCGATCGAGAGGGTTCGGTCCTCCCGGTACTCCTTGAGGATGTTGCCGGATGGGACCGGGTTCTCGGTCGCTTCGGTAAAAGCGTCGGTGATCGCGCGCCCGGCCATGTTGGCTGAGCGGCGGCCGATCTCCCAGGTCCTGCCGCTGATCCGTTCGAAGGCGGCTCGGAAGGCTGGGAGGCGCCCGTCCTCGTCCAAGTGGCGCTCGAAATCGGCCACATGAGGCATCTGGCCATAGTAGCCTTGCATGTCGTCGAAGACCCGTACGAAGACGGAGAGGAGAGCGTCCGCTTGATCCTTCGCAACGGCGTTCGCCTGCTGATCGATGTTGAACAGAACGGACCGAGACGGAATCCTAGCCGACTTGCGCAGCGCCTCGAGGAGGAACAGATCCTCCCGGAACTTGTCCTCGAAGAAGGAGAGGGGCGTGCGCCCGCCCGTCTCCCGGTTCTCCAGGAGCAGCGCAAGCATCTTTAGGAGGTGGGACTTGCCTGAACCGAAGAAACCTGAGATCCAGACCCCGTTCCCGCTCTTCCCCTCATTGTAGGCGTCGAGGAAGGTCTGGAGCCGCTTGGCTACCTCCCGGGTGACCACGTACTCCTCCAGCTCGACGGTCAGGCTCTCAGTGTCATCTGCCTTGATGACTCCGTCGATGTGGCGGTTAATGTCCTTGAGGAAGATGTCCTTCAGGGGAACGGTCATGTGGCCTCCCTCATATGTAGCAGGTTGTGGGCGCGGTAATAGTGGTCCTCTTCGAGCCGGCAAAGGACCTGGAGCGAGGACCCGTTTGCGAAGCCGTGGGCGTAGCGGCCCGGGAAGAAAATGATCGTCGGGGCGTCTTTCAGGACGCTCTGGAGGTTGTTCAGGATCAGGTGGGACCGGATAACCGGGAACACCTCGCCAACCCCAGTCAAAAACAGGACCCGGAACGGCCGCTTCGCGGTTCGCTCCCGGATGCGCGGGATCAGCACCTCGCGCAGGTTCAGGGTGCTCTGGAGCTCCTCGAGCAGGACGGACTTTGGCTCGGCCCGCTCAAAGGCGGCAAGCTCCTCCCAGCCCACCTGCTCGCGCAGGAGCTCGATCATCAGATCGTAGAGGTTGATTTCGAGGACCGGAACCCCGTCTCCCTCCAGTTCCCCGATCAGGAGGCGGCACTCCTCCTCCATCCGGACCTGGTCCTCCGGGGCGAAGGGGCAGAGATAGAACGGGATCTCGTTCCCGGGCCCGGTGGTGCGCAGCACGCGCGGGCTGGTGATCAGGCGGCGCAGATGCGCGCGCAATTCCGGCCCCACCCGGGCCATCGCCCCCTGGTCAACGACGAAGCTCAGGTCCATCTCAGCCTCCTCCCGGAATCAGGTCGAGCCCGGATCCGGGGCCCGAGGCGAGCAGGTCCCGCAGCGCCCCGCTCAGGCGGGGCGCGCAGACCCGGTTCTCTGCGTCGATCAGCTCCGCTTCCCGCAACATCCGAAACGCCCCGCTGCGCAGGCGCGCGCGGGTGCTAGGCCTGAGTCTGGCGATCTCCCCTGCATCCACTCCCTTTCCATCAAGGAAGCCGTCAAATTCGGAAGCCCTGATCTCCGGTTGGAATGTCCGAAGCCGCTCGTCGAGGACCTCATGGGCAAACTCGGCGAGGATCCGGTACTTCCGGCAGGCGGCAATCCACATGAGAGCGCGCGCGTCGGTCATACCTGCCTCGGCCAGGTGAGCAATTTCTGTTTCGGTTAGGTGCGAGAGGCGGCCCAACACTTCATTGCGTATCCGCTTCACGGAACTTGCGCCGCCACGGGCAACAAATACGCCAGCAGGCGCGGCCTTACGGACCTCGCCCCAAGTCGACCCACTGGCGCGTAGCCGCGCGAGTTCTACTCCCTCATGGAGGAACAGACCGCCGACTGTGAAGGAAAGGGTATAGGTTGAAGTCATGACCGATTTGCACCCACCAAACAATTTGGATTGAGCAACACGATCTGCTGATCTTGGGGCGGTCTCGCACTTGGATCGGTATCCAGCCCAAGCCGTCGCAAGGCGTAATAAAGAAGGGCGCGCCTGACTTTGATCGCTGCCTTTCCGGCATCCATGCCGTAGTCGAGTGCGATGACCTTGGCCTGCGTCGGCGACAGATCAGGATGCGGGCCTATCTCGAGGACCACTTCATCATTCCAATCTGCGTCCCTGGAAGGCACCGCGGCGCTCTCAGTGCAGCCGCGAATCTCGATCATCCGAGAGAGAAGGAAATCCTTGAAGACTTCCTCGGACAGACAATAGGCGCGAGTGTGCCAGCGGAAGCCATCAAAAGCGATTGCGTGTGGCGCGATCCAGCGCCAGCGCGGCTCAGGGCTAGACAAGGACTGATACCTAACCTCGATGGCGCCCGAGCGACGGATGGCACCAACCACTGACCGGAGCGTGACGGGTTCAACACTCCTCACAGGCGTGGGCGAGGCTGCATAGGGCGGTAGGTCGGCTATCCAAGAGTCTTCCCTGTCGAGGATACCGTCAGCGACAGACCTCAGCTGGGCCAGATAGCGACTCGCGTCAGGCTCGAGGAAATGCGACCGGAACCGCGGCCCGCGGACGTATGTCCGGACGCTTTTGTCGTAGATCATATTGTCCGGCGCGAAACCGATATAGCGGTTCAGATCCATGGACGCTTGGTTCACCGAAACCCCGAATTGATCCATGACGTCACTTCGGTTCACGTGCCCCTCCCAGAACAGCCGGAACTCTATGAACTCGAGACGCTGCTCGACTCCCCAGCGTAGATCCGACTTATCGTTCGACACGACTTCCCCCAAGCACTAACGTGCGCATTAAAACTATGCGCGCCCAATAACTGGGCCTCCACTGACCCTAGGGCCTAGGCTTCGGATTTTCAACGCTAATCGGGCCGCCGCTGTCCATCGATATCGGGAGCTTGCATCCAATGCTCCACAAGGAACAAACGGGTACTGAAATTTGAGGTGACGCAAGCGGACCAACGCAGTCGCCTTTTTCGAAAAGCACACGATGCCTCAAGGGACAACAGGGTAGCTTGATGCAGCGTCCGGAATGGCTGCCCGAGCCTTGAGCGATGCATCGGCACCAGCATAGCCGGCTTTGATGAGCAGCTGTTGTTCGCTTTTAGAAAATTGGTTGAGCCGTGTTCGCATGTCAGCCGCATGTCGGGCTTCATCGCGCGATAGCTCCAACGGATACTCGATGCCGTATTGCTCCGGTGCTGTTCCAATGTCCCAGTAGACAACATTCCGTTGGCCCAGGTTTGCCATTCCGAACAGAATCCGCTGGCGCGAGTTCTGGACCTGCTGCTGGATGATGCTTAGCGTCCGATAGGTTTGCCCGACCCATCGACCGCCTGGCCTTCCGACATCAGGTATTGTCTTCCCTGCATCACTGACAAGAATCGTGCGACAGCGCTTCCATACGCGCTCTAGGCCGAGATTATCGTACACGCCGCCGTCGGTAAGTACGGCATGCTCTGTATAAGGTGGCCTATGAAGGTCGGCGCCGACTGTTGCCTTGACGCGCTGACCGGTGAAATCGATTGTGACCGGCGACAAGAGAGGCGGGAAAGCCGATGATGCAGCTACCACTCTTGATAAGGCCAAGTCAGGTTTTTCAATGATGCCGACACGGTAATCCGCAGCATAGCCCTTGGAAAACCGCCAGCCACTGCCGGTCTGCAGGTTCGTGGCCATAAAGGTGAAGCGCGGAGTGTCCGACAGGTCTTGTAGGCTGGCACCATTGAAAAGGTATCGGTCGTACGAATAAGCGATACTGTCTGCCGCCGTACATCCGGGAAGAAAGCTGTAGAGGATGGCCCGGAGGTCGATCCCTATTCCAACAAAGCTAAGCAGCGGAACAACGACTTCTTGGTGGAAGTTCTTGGCATGGCCTGAGGTGTCGAAGTCCAGGTCTTTCCAGCGCAGCGCCAATAACCCGGCGGTAATTGATCCGCCAGAGACACTGGCCACCTCGGAAATCCGGGCGAGGTATCCGAGTTCGTTGAGCCGGATCAGCGCTCCGAGGTGATAGATTGTCGCACGGTAACCGCCACCGGATAGGCAAAGGCCGATCTTGTTTTCGACTTTCCGAGCATTGAGAAGGTCCCCGCCCGTGGAGTTTTCGGCGAACTGGCTATGAATGTCCCGAGCCACATTGGTCTCAGTCAATGGATCGCCTCGTCAGCATCGACGCTCTGCCAATCTCCCAAAATCAGGCGGAATGCCAGGTTGTCTCCGGCAATGCCCATCAAAGCTGGCAGCCCCTCGTTTCGCAGTTCTTCGGTTAGCCACGTTATCTGACGAATGTCGGTAACGCTGGGTATCGTCGAAGAACCCACGGGATGCGAATGCCACTCACCAACATATCGCACCTGATAAAGTGAACGTTCAGATGCTTCCTTGACAGCGTCGGCGAGTCCAACGACACCTCGCTCAAACGATTGAACGCTGCCTGAGCTGTCCAACGGCGCAGACATTGCCCTAACGATCTGGATAGTCTGGCGGCTAGTGTCCACAATGCCAAGGAGAACCCCGCCCGTTTCTTTGGGAAGGTTTTCTGCCCGACAGTGGGCGATCTCCTGGACAACGGAGGCGCCGTAGCTGACCACCCATGTGCCAAATGAGACGCGCTCAACAGCCTCACCATCTTCATGGCTCACCGAAACGCTAAGGTCCTCCAGCACTGTCCAGATCGAAACGCGGGCGGACGGAACCTTTGCCGCCTCGATCACAGCGCGAGATGCAATGGCTCCCAAAAGGGCCGCCGAAGACGCGGGTATGCGGTTGGTCACAGCACGACAGGACCCACTATAGCGCAAGCCGCCTCCTGGCACCCGAAGATGGGCACCGAGGTCAGATCGTGTCTGGACCAAGTGATGATATTGGGCTTCCAGATCGTTCAACCTGATACTCCGATCAGAACTTTCCGCCAAGAGTACGATGGCCGAGCCCTGCGGGTTAAAGAAAATCGAAATGCAGCGAGCGGTGCCATTTAGGTCGGAAATATGCCTAGAGACGGCGACCGAGGCCGAAGCGTCAAGGATGATGTCGGCGTTTGAAATTGCATCAGCAAGACTGGTATAAACTTGGCCGTCGGCGGTCAGGATGTCGGCCTTCAATCCATGCGCCGTGTCGCCAGTCAGGCTACTGACATAATGGGCAAGGGCAGGTGCTTTTGGTGCCCCTGTATCATGCGGGAAGAGCGCATGTCGCGCGAAATTGTGTGGCAGGAGAATGTCGTCATCGACGATCGTCCAATCAAAATGCCCTTCGCGTGCGAGGTTGGTGGCCAGATGCGAACCGAGTGAACCCGCGCCAATCAAAACAGCCTTACGGCGGTCTGGCTCGACTTGGCCACTGACGGCGTACCCGGTGTCGCGATCAAACCCCAAATGAACGTCAGCAGGTTCAATCCGCATGATTGACAGATCAGGATCAGTTCCGGCGCCGAGAATCCTGACATAGCCTGAACTTGAACCCTCACCACTATTGTTTTGCGAAAGGAGACCCATCCCGACACCTACATCTCCTGCGCGATCATGGGTAACGAAAGCGCGCAGATCGTGAGCAATCCGTCCGGTTTCATCGGTAACTGGAAACGCAACGACAATGACAATCCTGGCGTTCAATCGACGCACGGCGTCATTCCCCAGTCCCGCCCATGAACTGAGCCTTTGGCGAAGCAAAGAAACCAAATCGACACCGGATCCAGCCAATTGTCTAGCCAGACCAATTAACGACTGAGGCGCAAACTGGATACGGCGCATTCCTTGCGGTGGGACAGATACTGGTATCACAACAAAAGCCGCAGCTTCGTTCCGGTTTGGATTTGCTAGTTGGGTGATAATGATCGACTTATTGTCTGAGCGTAGAAACCCGACGAGCTCGGCCGGCTGATCTCCAGCACGCAAGGCATCTCTTGGGATGACGAGCTTCATCGGGTTGAGGAAGAAAAGGGGTTCGAGTGGCTGCGCCTGATCGTGCAACTCTCCCGAAGCGGCTTTCGCCAACCAAAGCTGGATGCGCTTTAGGAAGTCCGCAGGTGTGTGGGTCAGGCGTCCTTCCTGCCAAGGCCGATCGTCAATACAAATTGATCGTGGAAATCCCTCAGGTGTCCAGTTCTGGTGCATCGTCTCAGGGAAGTCCAGGCGGAGCGCCAGTACGGAAGGCTGGATTGATTCTCCGCCGAACACGACGGCAATGGGTTCAATTCTTCGGATGGGCGCTGCCAGTTCCTGCGGACGTTCAACCTCGACTTCAAGCAGAAGAGCAGCCGATTGGCCATCTCGAGCTTGGCGCACCCCAACCAAACTGACGCCCATTGCATCGCCTTCATTTATCAGGCCAGCAAGTGTTCGGACAGCTTTAATGGGGCAGTCCACCACGTCTATGGGGTCACCAAACTCAACCCACCAACCATGCAGGACTTCCTCCGCCACCTTTAGCCCGCCCGCGCAGGAGCAGCGACGACGCTAGCGGCGCCGGCGATTGCCGAGACAGTAAGCAGGCGCGCCCCGCGCTCGGTGATCTCGATCTGAATCGGCTTGGGCTTTGCGGCAGAGGGGCTCTCCATCGTCACCTTAAAGGTACCATCTGCATCACGGGCCACCGCCTTGTAGTAGTTGCCTGCCTGACGGTGCGGGGGTTGAACATCCTTATCTTCTGCGCTGCCTTTGACTGGCATCGCCTTACTTGTCGAAACCATGACATGGCGCTCGCGACCTTGTGTCTCACAAAGCCATGCAACGTCCGCGGTCGGCTTAGTCGTGTCTTCGCCCTTTTCCCACCCAATGGCGGTGTACGAGCAATGATGTGGAATCTTGAAGATATCCCACAGGAGACGGTCTTCGTTACCGTGCCGTTTGGTCGTTTGGACCATCTGGTCGATGGAATCGCAATGGATATCCGACATGAACAGCGCATACGTCTCGCGCCTGTTTTCAAGGAACGTCGCTTGAAAGACGATGCTGTCCTGGTTGCGATCGACGACACCATTGTCATCCTGACGCCAGCCGAAAGGGCTGTGGATGAAGAATTCGGCCCGTTCCGAGCCGAACTTCGAGAAACCCGGCACATAAGTACCGGCGTCGGTGATCAAATGTGCGCGCGAGTCCAGCGAAAGGCCTTGCTTTTCGAGCCAGTCTTGCAGCTTCTTAGGCCGCGAGAAGACGCGAATGCCATAGCCTTGACGCAAGCGGTGACGCGCTTCTTGTCGGATGATGCGGGCGCTGTCTTGGATCCCGTCCTCAAGGATAGCAGCGGCGGGTACCCATAGTTCCTTGATCTTGATACGACCTTCGCCCTGGTACTTCGAAGCATGTTCCATCCAGAAAAAGTCTCCGGCACCGCAGCAATGGTCGTCGTCGAGATGGGTGAAACAGACAACGTCGTAGTTGTCCCGCTTCGCTGCGCGCAGATCTGCCTTTAGGGCATCCGGGAGGTCGATACGCGTGTCGAATGTATCGGCGGCGTTGCGCATGTTGGCGTAGTCCACGAGCATCTTCTTCCCGTCGGCCAGGTCAATACGGGTACAGTCGGCGTTGCCGAGCGGGTGGAAAGTAAGAGTTGCAGTCACTTTGAGCTCCTCAATCTGATGTTTCACTGTGGATGCGCTCGTTCAAATGGCTCTTGGCTCCAGCTCGGGGCCTGGAGAGCTTGTTGACTGCCGACTCCAGATGGGATAAGTAACTATACATGTCATGTTGCGATGTCAATATAGTTTTTATCCCCATCTAGCGAGGACACCATGAGTGAAGAGAGCCCTGCAATCAGATGGGGTGTAGAGCAGAGGCTGGAGTTCATCGAATTCCGGCTGTTCTGGGAAGGTGGGATCAACCGTGGCGACATCATCGCGATGTTTGGCGTTTCGGTACCTCAGGCATCGAAAGACCTGACAATGTACCAAGAAGTCGCGCCTGGAAACATCGACTACGACAAGAGCGCCAAGCGATACATCCCTTCTCAGGCGTTCCATCCACGGTTTCTAAGGCCGGAGCCAGACGTCTACCTGAGCCGTCTGCGCGCGCAGGGTGAGGGCTTTTCCAGACCCGGGGAAGCTTGGCTCTCCCGTGTGCCGGACATTGACATCGCATTAACGCCGCATCGCAACATCGATACAGCGGTACTGCGCACTGTATTGATGGCGATGCGGGACCGCCGGTCAATCGACGTTCTCTACCAATCGATGAACACCAAGCGACCCGACCCGCTTTGGCGTCGCATCACGCCCCATGCTTTTGGCTACGATGGCTTCCGATGGCATGCTCGCGCTTTCTGCCATGTGGAAAATGCTTTCAAGGACTTCCTGCTTCCTCGGATTCTTGAAACGGGATCATTCGGTGATCCAATCGCTCTGGGAGAAAGGGACACGCTCTGGCAGGAGCATGTTGACATAAGAATTGCGCCACATCCGCTGCTGACGGAAAGCCAGAAGAAAGTCGTGTCCAAGGACTACGGCATGATCGACGGCACAGTGGTGCTGAGCATCCGCCAGGCAATGCTGTTTTACGTCCTCAAGAGACTGGGCCTCTTGGGAGACCCAGAAAATGCAAACCCAAGGCAACAGCATATTGTTCTCTTGAACAAGACGGACGCCCAGTTTGTCTTGGCTCGAACCGACGCGATACAAGCGAGTACCGAAAGTGGAGTCCCGGCTGATCGTCGTTGAATGGCAAGGGGGCTCACGCCCCCTGTCCGAACCTCATGACCGGGATGCCCATCTTGCGGGCTTTGTCGGCGAGGTTGTCCTGGATGCCTGTGCCCGGGAAGACCACGACGCCGATCGGCATGCAGTCGAGCATCTGGTCGTTGCGCTTGAAGGGTGCGGCCTTGGCGTGTTTGGACCAGTCTGGCTTGAATGCGACCTGCGGCACCTTGCGGTTGGAGGCCCAAGTGGCCGCGATGCGCTCGGCGCCCTTGGGTGATCCACCATGCAACAGCACCATGTCGGGGTGTTTGGCGTGGATCTGATCGAGACGATCCCAGATCATCCGGTGATCGGTGGTGTCTCCGCCCGAGAAGGCAACTTTTGGCCCCGGGGGCACCAGGCTCTCGGTTTCTGCGCGTTTCTTGGCGGCGATGAAGTCGCGGCTGTCGATCATCGCGGCGGTCAGGTGGCGATGGCTGGTGCGGGAGCCCGAGCGCGGTGACCAATGGGTCCCGGTGGCCTTGAGGAAGAGGTCTGCAGCGGTTTCGCGGAAGAGTTCCATGCTCTCACGCCGGTCGATCAAGCCCTGCCCAATGTCGATCAGGGTTTCAAGCTGGACCGATTTCACCTCGGAGCCGTCCTGTTCGCGCTGAAGGCGTTTCTGCGCTTGCTCGTTGTCGTCGAGCTTGGTCTCGATCCGCTCGGCGGCGCGGTGGAAGGTGTTGACGGTCGACCACAGGATCTCGTCGAGGTCGAAATCGAGGCTGGTGTCGGCCATGGTGGAGATCAGCGCGTCGAAGATGTCGGCGACGGCGGTCTGGATGACGTGGTCTTCGGGCGTGATCCGGGGATCGGCCTCGCCCGCTGCGGGACGGTAGCCATAAAGCTGAAGGTCCTGGATCCTGGTGTCGGTCGGCGAGGAGGTGTGATCGGGTTCGAATTCGTCATGGGCGTACATGGGATGCTCCATCGTCTGGACCGCGACCCTCGCGGCCTTCATGGCGACGAAAAGCCGACAAGCGGTCCGGTCTGGCAGCCCGAGCCTTTTGCGAGGGCCTCGATGGCCAAGCCCGGCTATTTTGCCTCGCGATGCAAAGGCGGGGACTTCCCCGCCGGCGGAAAATAGTCGGGCGCCGCCATTGCCTGACCGGAACGCTTGTGGGCCGCTCGCCCTCTAGAAGGCCGAGGCGCGGTCCCGCTGATGGAACTGCAGCCTCGAATACCCGTGATGAGATCGGACCTTTTGGATCACCCGCTTCGGCGGGTCACTTGGTCCTGCGTCAGAAAGCGGCTGACGTCCTCCGGCGCGAGTTGCACCCGGATATGCGCCCGAAGTGCACCCAGACCGCGGGTGACAAGATCGTCGTTGAAATCCCCCAACATGGGAGAGAGCGTGATTGCTTCGATCCCGACCTCGTGCGCCCGGGCAACCAAGCTATCCCTTGCACCGTCCCCCGCCGGATCGTTGTCGCGGACGATATAGAGCCTGCGCAGAGGTGCCGGAAAGAGAAAGGCTGCGAGATGTCCGGCCGATAGTCCCGCAACCATCGGCATCTTTGGCAGGGCCTGTCGGAGGGAGAGCACGGTCTCGATCCCCTCCCCCGCTGCCATGACCTCTTTGGCCACCCCGAACCGAACCGCGTGGCCGAGCAAGTCCCCCATCGCCTTCCGCTGTGTGTCGACAGGTGCCTTTGAGCCGCCATCGCGCGCAAGCCAAGTGCGGTGCACCCCGGTGACCTTGCCTTCGAGGTCGGTGACGGCAGCGATCATGGCGGGCCAGGTCTCGGTCTGATCCTCGCCCTGCCCCCGATAGTAGCAGTTCGGATGGAACTTCAGGGCGCTTGTGTCGCGGAGATCTGTGATGCCGCGCGACCGCAAATAGGTTGCCGCCAGCGAGCCTTTGAGCGGACCGGACATGCTGAGGAGCCGCCGTGCCGCTTCAGACGAACCAGATGGTGCGGGTGCCAGTTTCGGGGTTGGGGTGTTCGGCACTGATTCTAGTTCCGGCAGGCTGAGGAAGCGCCGGGCCTCCTCGAGGACGTCGGCAAAATCGGTGAGCCCAAGGCTTTCGCGGATGACGTCGAGGAGATCACCATGGCTGCCTTCTGATGGGTCCTGCCACTTACCAGCGGCACCCTTACCCGAAGTTGGACCGGTAAGGCGCACGAACATCGAGCGCCCTGCCGTGTTGCGGACATCGCCAACCTGCCAATAGTTGCCCTGCCTGCGCCCGTTGGAGAGATAGGTTCGGCAGACAGCCTCGGCCTGTTGGCCAAGGCGCTGCGCCAAATCTGCGGCATCAATACGGGACATCAGGCAACCTCACGCTCGGAAATGCGGGAGATAGGCCAGAGGTTGAAGAGCTTGGCAAGAACTCCCGCTCCATCAGGTCCAACCGGCACGAAGAACCGCAGTTTCCAAGAGATGATTTCGCTGAAGAGGCCGTAAGCCCGGAGCCGCTCGCGCATGACCTCAGAGAACCCGGTCAACTCGATCCGGTTCACCCCCATGACGCGGGACCGGCGCAGCTGCAGGCTCTCGGTCAGGTCGAGGATCGTCTTGCCTTCAATCAGCGCGGCGTAGGCCTGTTCGGCGGAGAGGCTGGGCACCCCTGCCCCGGTTGCCGTGGCGGCCCAGGCGGGCGAGACCCTGCGGCCGATAATCCTCTCGCCGTCGTCGGTCTGCAGCCGATAGACGCGGGTCTCGTCCTGGGGCAGGCGCTTCCAGACTGGCAGGAGCAGACCTGAGACGACATGCAGTGTGCTGTCGGTGAACTCCGGCACTTCGGCCACCTCCGCAGTCCAAGCGGCGACAAAGGCGGGGCGATCTGTCTCGACCCATTGCGTGCCGCCCATAAGGCGGATGGCGATACTCTGACTTTCCGTGGGGCGGATCAGCCGCACGCGTCGTTCGATCTCGCCATCATCCAGCATCAGGCTGGTGGTCGGCACCTGCACTGCCGCCCGCCCCGAGCGGGTATTGATCATCAGGACGGTGCGCGGGTCGTCGAGTTCGGCGAGGGCATCATCCAAGAGTCGCGGCCGGTTGCGGCGACGTTCCGTGATGGAGAGAAGCCGGGTTTCTGCGCCAGTGGCCGGGTGAGAGTAGATCACCTGCCGGTCAGTGACGCGGAAGCTTTCGGCGCGCAGGGTTTCCAGCCCAAGATCATATGTGCCCGAGGCCATCGCCCCGTCGATCCGAGTCTCGAGCAGCTGCTCGAAGGCCGTGAAGAGGATGCCCTGCATCTCGATGGTCAGGGCCAGGAGCCGGTTCAGGAAGGTGGTGATCGGCGGCAGATCATCTTTGATGCCATTGCTATCCATCAGCTTCAGGCCGGTTGCCGCCTCGAAGCGCTGCAGCGAACAGCCTTCGATCTTGCCGCGCACGATCAGAAGGTAAAGTTGGCGCAGCGCGTCTCGCGCATAGAGGCTTTCGAGATTGTCCTCGGGCCGGAACAGCCCCTGCCCTCCTGTCTGACGTTGGCCGCGGGTGATGGCGCCCAATGTGTCGAGGCGGCGGGCGATGGTGCTGAGGAAACGTTTCTCTGCTTTCACATCGGTCGAGATCGGCCGGAACAGTGGGGGCTGCGCTTGGTTGGTCCGGTTGGTGCGCCCGAGTCCTTGGATGGCGGCATCGGCCTTCCAGCCCGGTTCCAGCAGGTAGTGGACCCTGAGCCTCTGGTTCTTGGCCGAAAGCTCGGCGTGATAGCTGCGCCCGGTGCCGCCCGCATCGGAGAAGATCAGGACGCGCTTCTGGTCATCCATGAAGGCAGAGGTCTCGGCAAGGTTGGCTGATGGCGCGCGGGTTTCCACGGCAAGTCGTGCCGTCGAACCTTCGCCCTTGCGGATGATGCGGCGCGACCGTCCCGTCACTTCAGCGACCATCTCCGTCCCGAAATGCTGGATCACTTGATCGAGCGCGCCCGGAACTGCGGGCAACGATCCGAGGTGCTCCAGCATTTCATCGCGCCGGCGCACGGCCTCGCGGCATTCGACCGGCTGACCATCGCGGAACACCGGGCGTGAGGACAGATTGCCTTCACCATCGGTGAACGGTTCATAGAGTTGCACCGGGAAGGAATGTTGCAAATACGACCCGACGTATTCCCTGGGCGTGACGTCCACCGTCAGATCGTTCCATTCGTCGGTCGGGATTTCCGCCAAGCGCCGTTCCATCAGCGCCTCGCCGGTCGAGACGAGCTGGATGACCGTGGCATGGCCTTCCGCCAGATCGGCGGTGACGGATCGGATCAGCGTCGGGGTCTTCATCGAGGTCAGCAGATGGCCGAAGAAGCGCTGCTTCGTCGATTCAAAGGCAGAGCGCGCGGCAGATTTGGCCTGCCGGTTCAGTGTGCCGTCCGACCCCGTGATGTTCGCCGCCTCCATCGCCGCATCGAGGTTGTTGTGGATGACGGCGAAAGCACCCGCGTAAGCATCATAGATGCGGCGCTGTTCTTCGGTCAGCTGATGTTCGATCAGCTCATATTCGACGCTGTCATAGGAAAGCGACCTTGCGGTGTAGAGGCCGAGGGCGCGAAGATCGCGGGCCAGCACCTCCATGGCGGCAACGCCGCCGGCCTCGATTGCCTCGACGAATTCAGCACGGGTAGCGAAGGGGAAATCCTCCCCGCCCCAGAGGCCAAGCCGCTGGGCATAAGCGAGATTGTGGACCGTCGTGGCCCCGGTTGCAGAGACATAGACAATGCGGGCGTCGGGCAGTGCGTGTTGCAGGCGCAGGCCTGCCCTGCCCTGCTGCGAGGCATCGACATCGCCACGCTCGCCCTTGCCGCCTCCGGCATTTTGCATGGCGTGGCTTTCGTCGAAGACGATGACGCCGTCAAAGTCGCGGCCCAGCCAGTCCACGATCTGACGGACGCGAGAGACCTTTTCGCCTCGATCATCCGAGCGGAGCGTCGCATAGGTGGTGAAGAGGATGCCCTCCGACAAGGTGATCGGCTTGCCTTGGGCGAAGCGTGACAGCGGCGTGACTTGGAGCCGTTCTTGCCCAAGGGCCGACCAGTCGCGTTGCGCGTCCTCAATCAGCTTGTCGGATTTCGAAATCCAGACTGCCTTGCGCCGACCTCGCTGCCAGTTGTCGAGGATGACGCCGGCCGATTGGCGGCCCTTGCCTGCCCCCGTGCCATCGCCCAGCATGAAGCCGCGACGGAAGCGGACCGAGCCAGCCACTCCGTCAGCAGCAGCGCCGACCGTGTCGAAGGTCTCGTCCACGGTCCAGCTTCCGTCAAGAAGGTCGGAATGGGCCTCGCCGGCATAGATTACCGTCTCCAGCTGGGCGTCCGACAGCCGCTGGCAGATGTCCGCAGGCAACATGGGCCGATAGGTCGGCCGCGGCGGCGCGACCGAGGCCATGGCAGCGGATTGCACCAGCTTGGTCGGATGCGGCACTGCGCCGGGAATCCGGATCGATTGGAGACTGTATTCTTCGTAGATCGCGTCCGACAGGCGGGCGGCATCGGGCGGGACCGCGTCGATGGGCTCATAGCCGAGTTCGACGGCAGGGGGCGTACCGCCGGGTTTGCGGGCCACCGGGGCGGCATTGGCCCGGGCGAGATAGCCGCGGACTGAGCGCGGAGGCGACGTGGGTGACGGCGGCTTCGGCAAATCGACGTTAGCACGCGACGGTACATGGTCGGCTATCCAGCTGAGAAGGGTCGCGACGTCGGGTGCAATACCGAGAGAGGCCGGGAAGCGCGTGGGATCGTCGGCCGGGATTTTGTCAATCACGGTCAGTCGCGTCGGAAACGTCGTGCCATGCCGCGCATAGACCGAGCCGTCGATCGCCGCCGAGAACACCACCTGCCCCCGTCCCTGCAATCTCACGAAAGCATCACGCCAAGCAGGCATGTCGGGGCCGAAACCGGCGCCGGTGATCGTGACCAATCGCCCACCTGGCGCTAGGCGCGCGAGCGCGGAGGCGATGTGCCGGAAGGTGGCGTCCTGAACTTTGCCGGTGACGTTCGCCATCGCAGAAAACGGTGGGTTCATCAGGACCACGGAAGGCACCGCCGCTGTGTCGAGGTGGTCGTGAATCTGGGCCGCATCGAAGCGGCTGACGGAAAGAGCGGCAAAGAGGGAAGCGAGGAGGTCAGCCCGGGTGTCGGCCAGCTCGTTTAGGATCAGACTGCCGCCCGAGATTTCGGCGAGAATGGCCAGTAGACCGGTGCCTGCCGAAGGCTCCAGCACCACATCGTCGGGGCCAATCGCGGCAGCGGTCAGTGCAGTGAGCCCCAGCGGGATCGGTGTGGAGAACTGCTGCAACGCCTCGCTTTCTTCGGAACGGCGTGTGTGGCTGGGCAGGAGGTCGACAATCTTGGCAAGCGTGGCCAGCCGCGCCGCAGGTGCGTCGGCTTGGCGAAAGATGGCGCGGCCGTATTTCCGCAGGAACAGGACGGTCGCGGCTTCGCAGGCCTCATAGGCCGTCTTCCAGTCCCAGAGGCCGGAGGCATCGGAAGCGCCAAAGGCAGTTTCCATCGCTGTGCGCAGCATGGCGGCGTCGACCCGTTGCCCGCGTTCGAGCGCCGGGAGTAAAAGGCCAGCCGCAGCCAGGATGGCAGAAGCCGAGGCGACCGGCGCTTGCGCCAAGGTCGTCGGAGAAAGGTCGTTCATCGGGAATTCCTCAAGAGAGCGGGAACGGGTCAGGCCCGATCAGCGCTCTCTCACCCGCCGGACCTGACCCGTCACGGCACCCCTCTCCCTCTTCGCGCCAGGGACAGTCGCCCGAATGGGTGGAGACTGCCTTGGCAGGCTCCAGTCCGAAGGACCAGGGCCCGGTCCCGGCGGCACGCCGGGAGGTGCCAAGGCAACCCTTCTAGAACACGACTAGTTCCGAGCGCTCACATAAGCTACTTGGACGGAGAGCCGTCTTCGCCGTCGCTTCTTTACACTTGATTTCATTGAGAAATTGCTTACCGCAACTTGCATCACCCTTAAGCGGATCGGCATAAAGAATGTTCGCAGACTGAACGTCGCAGCCGAAAGATCGAGGTTCCCTCGAAGGCACTAGTCCGCTAGGGTGATTTACGGCGTTAAACAAAACGCCTTCTTGGAGGAAGCGCTGTCGCGGAGCGGGGGACCAGTGGAACTACATCCGACACAGCTCTCGGCGATGACGCGCATCTTCTCTTCGGCTGTGTTTCGCGAAATGGCGAGTAAAGGTCGATCGCCACTCTTCGCCCGCCTTTTTGAGCTGACTGGCATAGCAGATCGCTGCGTCGGCGACACGACGGTAGGCGGGGCGTTTGACGCGACTTTTGCCATCCTAAAAGCGGCAGGCCGCCGTGATGAATATATTTACCGTTCGGCGCTCACACATAACATCCTTCTTGGTAAGCACTCGCTCAACACCGCGTGCATGCTAACCGAATTTCGAGCAGGTGCCTGCAAGGCTGACGTCGCTATCCTGAACGGGACAGCGACCGTTTATGAGATCAAATCGGAGCGCGACTCGCTCTCCCGGCTCGCAAACCAGATTGAAAATTACAAGAAGGTCTTCGCGAAGGTCTATGTGATCGCGAGTGAAGGACATGTTAGAGGCGTCATCGACACTGTTCCAAAGGATGTCGGCGTGATGATGCTGGGATCGCGTTACCGCATTACGACGGTGCGGGAGGCGGAGGATCGGCCCGACCGGATATGCCCGGCAACAGTATTCGAGGGGCTACGGTCGGCGGAGGCCGTGGCGATCCTAAAGCGCCTCAAAGTCGCCGTTCCTAGCGTTCCCAACACTCAGCGCCATGCCGCAATGCGAGCCGTGTTCGCTCAACTGGACCCGACCGCCGTTCATGATGCTATGGTGACAACCCTCAAGGGCACCCGCGATCTTGCTCCTCTTGGCGACCTTGTCGACCATCTGCCGCGCTCTCTGCATGCGGCAGCACTTTCGATCCAAGTCCGCCGCGCCGATCACAGCCGGATCGTCGAGGCGGTCTCCACTCCGCTTTGTGCGGCAAAGGTCTGGGCCTGACTGAAACATGTATCACCCCTATTTTCGCGGCAAGCAGTTCGAGTTGATCACCATCCGCGAGATGGCACCGCTGATGGCGGCCTCCGGCTTCGTGCCGATCATTGAGCCCGTCCGCGAGGCGCTTAAGGGGCTTGAACGTGCGCTCACTGAGATATGCAATGCTGAGGGAAAAGCGATCGTCATCGTCAACCCGTTCCACGGTGACCATGCAGAAGACGGGGGTAGCATCACGGCACTGCTTGAAGTGGGCTTTCTTGGCAAGGGCGGTATCATGGCCGGCATCCTTCTCAGGAACGACATGGGCATCGACGAGGCCCTGGCGTGCTATGAGAAGCACAAGGCACATTCCCCAAGCTTCATCCACGCCGGTTTTACAGAGGCGAAGACACTCGCAGAAAAGCTCGGCGACAACTTGGCCAATACGAGCCATGTCTTTTTCGAGAAACACTGTCATAAGCTCTACCGCAAGCATTTCAAAAGCGCGGCAAAGCGTGTGCTGCTGCGGGACGGTTTCGAGCGACGCCGCAACGCCGACCACCCGGCTGTCGAGCTATTCTCCGATCTCCATGTAACCTACGAAGAGGAGGATATGGATGGATTCGGCGACTTTCTGATCGTTGGCGACGATTATACCGAGGGCGGTGGTCCTGCCTATGCGGTCGCGATCCACCTGACCTTTATCGATCCCGACTCGGACGAGGTGATGTATGTCTATCACTTCGTCTCGACTACGAAGGACACGCCGACGGACCCTGCGGGAAAGTTCGCGCAAGCACTTGATAAGTTGATAAAAAAACTGGACGGCGGGAAGTCTCACCTCTTCGATAGCACCGCGATCAAGGCGTTTCGCGATCTTCACAACAAGGGGCATTTCCCGGGGCTCGGCTCAGTGAAGAAGCTGTCGATGAACCACCATATCGAGACACTAGCGAACTTCCTGAGGTGACACGATGGCTGGGTTGTGCTGCCACGCCTGTTTTGGGGACCGCGGCCTTCGCCGCGATATCATCCCTACGCTCAGCGTCGCCGAAGGAAATTGCGTATTCTGTGCGACAGTTGGGGTGCCGCTCGTCGAACCCATTGCACTGCGCGACGTCTTCGAACTCCTCATCAGCGTGTATGAACCCGACCCGGATGGCCAAACCCTGGTCAACTGGCTCAAGACCGATTGGGACCTCTTCAGCCATCCAGCGATGGACAACGCCCATGCCAAGGAATTGCTCAGCGAAATCCTCGACGATGGCGATATTGTCCGTGCGAAATTCTCGCCGTCGGCCGCCTATCACAGTCAAGCACTCGCTCGCTGGGAGACACTCCGCGACGAATTGATGTGGAAGAACCGCTACTTTCTTGATGAAGTGCTCGACACCGATCGCTTGCGCGAACTTCTGGGACATCTCCCAGCCGACGATATGCCTACGACTTGGTACCGTGCCCGCATCCTTGATCGCGAACAGCCTTTTGGAATCGGCGAGATGGGATCGCCTCCCGCTCGTAGGGCAACTCACGGGCGGGCTAACCCTGCGGGAATCCCCTACCTCTACTTGGGCTCACTGCCGAAGACGGCTGTCGCCGAGGTCCGGCCGCATACCGGTGAAGTAGCATGCGTCGCCGACTTCACCGTGCTCCCCCCTCTCAACGCTGTTGACTTGCGTAACCCTCGCGGGCTTGTATCGCCGTTTCTCCTCGCCGACGCTCGCGCAATCGGGCAGCTCCGCGCTGACATTGCGTTTCTGGAGCGGCTAGGGGACGAGCTTACCCGCCCGGTCTTGCCGAGTGGAGCGGCGATCGACTACATCCCAAGTCAATATCTATGCGAATTCATTAAGAAGGTCGGCTACGATGGTGTTGTTTATCGCAGTTCTGTGAGCGAGGGGATCAACCTCGCGTTGTTCGACGCCGCCAAGGCCGTCGCGGGCTCGGTCGCGCTCCATAAGATTACCAAGGTCAGCGTTGAAGTCGAGGCCGTCTGATCCACTAAGGTGTCGCCGACTGCATAACCGCGGGCAGCAGGCGATCCCTTGGATCGGTTGACAAGCGCATGGTAATTTCAGCTTTACCGAAGCACGAGTCCGGCAGTCCGGGTCAACTACAATGCTGACGTTTGCAATCGTCGCCGAAAATGACCGCTATCCGCTCAGTGCGTGGATCGGGGCACTGAATCAACAGAAAAGACGTTTGGGCCCCGGTCTTTCGACCGGGGCCTTTGCCTATGCAAGATCAGTCGCCGCGGCGGGTGTTGGGGCGGGACCAGATGAGGCTCGAGCTCTCGCCGTCTTCGTCATCGAAGAGGTTGGCGTAGATCGGGGCCGCGAAGCTCGGATCGTCCAGCTTCAGGCCGAGGTATTCGCGGCCCTCGTTCGATTTCTTCGTCCAGGCGGCGCCGATCTCGGCGCGGCCGACCAGAACCCGGTGGGAGGGGGCGTTCTCGCACGAGGCGCGCAGGTCGGGGACGAGGCGCACACCCTTGGCCTGCAGGCTGAGGGTGAAGATTTCGCCGGTGTATTCGCTGCCGGTCTTCTTGAAGGTGCCGATGGTCGCCATGTTCTTTCTCCGTTTTGCTGTTTCGGGCCCGCGTCCTTGCGGCCTCGATGGAGATCGACAGCCCGGAGGCGACCACTGGCGCACCCCCTTCATGGGGGCTGGACAGCACAGGAGAAACTTTCTTGCCGCGCGAGGAATGACGGTCCATGCACCGGCAAGGGAAGAAAGTTGTGACGACGCTGTTGCGCCGAAGCGGTCGAGGCGAAGACGTCCTTCGGGCAGATCAGCCCATCAGCAGAGGCCGTTGGACGCGGGCTGGAACAGCGACACAACGGAGATCAAGGCGACCCTGAAGGCCCGTCAGGAAAGATAGGACAGGCACTACCGGTGATGAAACCACCTCTGCCAGAAGTCTGGCCAGCTTGCGCCTCCCACCTGACTTGCGGCCTCGCGGCACCCGCCACTCCTCTTGGTTCAGGTCAGCCAGAAAGATGGCAAGTAAAGGACGAGATCCGAACGAGTGCTGCGGCCGGGCAAGATGCAGGTCAATCCAAGCTGAGACACCACCGCGACCGGCGCAACTCGATGATGATCTGACGGTGAGGCCATTGCCCTCGCGCCCTGCCCAAATTCCTGTCGCTACAATGATCGCTTGGCAAAGGCACGTCGGAACCTGGGGCCGTCCAGCCGGGGAAATCCGTATGCCGCAACAGGCGGACCGATGGCCAATGCTGCCCATGCCTACCTGCGCCCGGCAAAATGCAAACACCCCCCGACGAAACCGCCGGAGAGTGCCAAAGGGGCAGGAATTGCCAGTCAGCCTGCGGGGCGCGCGCGTCAGTCGATCGCCTTAAAGATCTCGCCCGCCTCGGGGTGGTCGCCTGCGAACCCGTATAGCCGCATGTATGCTTCGGACAGTTGGTCGACCTCATGTCGGAACGAGAGATGAGACAGCGCGAAGAGGGTGGCGATGATCCCGGCGGCCTCGGCCGATACCTTGCCCATGTAGCCGTTGGTCTCGCAGAAGATGCAGAACCTCTTGTCACAGTCGGGCGACATGAACAGAGGCTGGCCGTTCCGCTCGTGGAAATGCCAGAGACCACCGGTGTAATCGTCGGGGGCCAGCCAGGTCATGAACTGATAGACGGCGCGCTCGCCGATCAGCATCAGGGCTGGGCTGAAAAGCGCGGGAAGGAATGCCGCCCGGCGCGCCTCGGGCACGATGGTGGCAGGTTTCAGGGCGGTCGCAGCTTGGGTCATCGGAAATCCTCCGGATCAGGGGTGAATGGCGCGCCCCGGCGGCTCTCTCTACCCACCCGAACACGCCGATTTCCGTCCCAACTCTCGCTCTCCTGCGGTCGCGGAGTTGATTTTGTTCTTTCTATGTTCTATCTTAGAAAGACGATCCACATGGGAGATCCATCATGGACGCTGCCAGTTTTGCCCTGCCCGCCACTGAGCGCCAGATCGCCTATGCGCGGTCGTTGGCGCTCCGCAACCAGAGCCTGCTGCCCTGGGAAGTCCAACAAGACCGCCGCTCGCTCAGTGCCTGGATTGAGACGCAAGCGAAGCTGAAACCTGCTGACACGAGCCATCCAACCTCCAAGCAAGTCGCCTATGCCGAACGGCTTGCGCGGATCAAACGCCGCGCCGTGCCAGACGAATGCTTTCGGGACCGGCAGTTGCTGTCGCGCTGGATCGACAGCAACCGTTGAGGCAAAACCGGGCGCCGGGACGGGGATGGACGGGTTGCAGGGCAGCTATCCGAACCGCCGGCCTTCCTCGGTGAAGGTATAGTCATTGGCGATCAGCGTCCCGTCCAAGGCCTCGTCCGATGTCAGGTAGTCGTATTCCTGCTCAAGCTGGCGGTAGAGCCAATTGGCAAGGTCGCGCAGCGCATCGGTGACAATGGACTCGGCATCGCCGATGATCTCGACCGAAGCCGCACTGTCCCGAAACACGGAGACCGCCATGGTGAAGGCATGGCAGTAATTGCCGCGATGCGTGACCTCGGCGCGCAACTGGTAGAAATTCTGTCGCTGTGCCGCCTGCAAAGTCTCCGCGATCCGGTGCAGGGCCTTGTCCTTCGGCGCATAGGCGCGAAGTTCGGCGGCAGCGGATTTCCGGTAGGAATAGACGCCCTCCCAAGCAGCACCATCGCCCTGCGACCAGAAGCCGCTGAACCAGATGCAGGGGTCCTGCCGCGTGCGGCCACCGATAAGGCGGGTGGTCCGGGTCTTCAGGCGGATTCCGAGGATTTCCGCGATATGCTGGAAGTCCTCGTAGACAGCATCATACCAGTCATGGTCGAAACCGCCCTCGCGATACCAAGCGCGGGCTCTGTCCTTGGCACCGTCGGGAAGTTCATTGAGGCGATAGACGGTCGTTGAGATCACTTCGGGCATGAGTGGGTCCCTCTTTTGCATGACCCGGCAAAACGGCCGAGGGTGAGTTTCCGGAAGGGGCGAAGATCAGGCAACCAGGGCGTGATCGGCTGCAGCGGCTGCAAGGTCGCGCCAGAACCTGTCGACCAGTCGGCCGTCCAGCAAGCGGGCGCGGGTGAGCAGCGCAGCAGCGGACGCTGGATCGCCGATGTCGTTCGCAACGCGGGCCTCGGCTCGAAGCCCGCAGGCGTCGGTCACCACGCGCCGCGCCTCGGCATCGCTGTCGACCGGCGCGCACCAGCGGATCAGGCCTGCCTGCACGTCACCTGCCAGCACCAGGCAGTGCTCGGCATCGAGAATGGTGATGAACTGCGGCGCCAGACGCAGGGCCGGATCGTTGCCTGCGGCGATCAGACCGGAAGTTACTGCGGTGCGAGCTACGATCATGGCGGCCGCGAGGTCACCGAAGGTGCCGAGATCGACCTCGCGCTCGAAGCGCAGCTGATCGAGCGCCGGATCGTCCCAATGCGCGCGGCAGTGGCAACTGATCCGCAGGGGCAAGCGGTCCGTCAGGCGCAGATGGGCAAGAACTCCGCCGATCAAGTTGTCGCCGGGACCCCGGAAGGCGGTTTGGGGGATGGGTGCGGTCATCTGGATCACTCCGCGACAGGCGGCAGGAGACTCTCTCCCACCCTGAAACCCGTCACGGAACCACCCGCCCATCTCTCCCTCTGGCGGGTGCCCGACCGAAAAGCCGTGCACCCGCCATCGAGTGGGTCACCCCCCCGCCCTGCCCCGCCAGCCGATGAAACTCGACGGGCCGTCATAGACGGCGTGGCGCGTCTCATCGATGACGAAACCGAACGCGCCGACCTTGTAGTCCCCAGAAGGGACAAGGAAGCGACGCTCCTCGGATTGTGGATCACTCCGTCCGCCCCGCGTGGCGAGCACCTCGGTGAAGCCGCGATGCTGGTCTGAATAGATCGCCGAGATCACGACCCAGTCTTTCGCGTGATCGCGGGCAAAGGCTTCGCCGTCGCGCGTGCGGGATTCACCAGGGCGCAGCGCCCGGCCATGGATCGCCTCCCAGGCATCTGGCCAGCTATGGCGCAGAGTTTTCTCAGCCTGACGGCGTTCCAGACCCGTGAAGAGATCCGGCCAGGCGGTCGCGACGGCCGCCCAGGCCGCGTCCTCTTCGTAGTAACCACTGGCATCGCGCAGCAGCGGATGCACTCGGGCATTGCGATCCACCGTCAGGTGGAACCCGCCATGGCCGGAGGTCGAGTGGAAAAACACGCCCTCGCCGTAGCGAACCGCGCCCTGCGATGGTCCCCAGGGCGTGTTGGCATGGGCGCGGAACTCCTGCCGACCGAGGGTGGCCTTCTCGCCTTGATGCTCGGCCTGTTCCTGAACGAGGGCGCGGAAAGCAGCCTCGTCAGCAACATCGCCGCCATGGCCGTAGAAGTCGGACCGCTTCCAGTCCGACAGGGGTTTGGAGAGGCGCCAACCGCTGCCGAGGTAATGCCGCCCGTCAGCCGTGGGGATCATGGCATAGGCGGCATCGCCGATCCGGGCGACGATCAGGCCATCGGCACTGCGGCCAAATTCCGAGACGGGGAAAGAGGCGGGGGTGCGGGAAGGAACGACGGTCTTCATGCAACGAGCGCCTCCACCGCATCGATGTCCTCGCCGTTCAGGGCGGCAGTCAGCCATTCATGGGTGCTGAGCCAGCCGAGACTCTTGCGCGCACCGAGGTCAATGACATGCGCGCCGCCGCCAAACGCCTCCAGCCGGGGCCGGGAACAGGTGTTGGCATAGTCAAAACCCCAGAGGCCGGTGAGATCGAGGTCTTCCGCGATGCGCAGCACGAAGCGGATGACCCCTTCGACATCGCCCTGCCCGTCGTCGTGGAACCAGAGCACCGTACTGCCCGGGCCATCCTGCAGCGACAGCGCAAAGCCCGAGAATTCCGGGTCGTCCGAAGCCTCGTCTTCCTCGCGCAAGCGCAGGAAGAGATCGAGCGCAGCGATGGCCTTGGCAGGTGTCTCCATGTCCATGACGCAGGAAAATTCGGTAAAATAGTCAGCCACGATAGGCTCCTTTCAGAATGAAGAACTCGAGGCCACGTCGGCCGGGTCAGGTTAGGTTGCGATTGCGGGAGATCAGCCCGCTTCGGCGGGCTGGGGTGTTTCGGCGGCGGCCTGCGCCGCGGCATGGGCCTGCAAGAGGTCGCGGTAGTAGCGCTTGCGCGCCTCGCGCCAGCTGCGGACCGCGAGCGTGTCGGGATGCAACCGGCGGATCGCCGTGCGGACGACTGTGAGGGGAGAGGCTTCAGGTGGAAGACCAAGGTTCTGATATACCCGGCTCATGTCAGGTGACCTCCCTGACGGGCATCGCCAGATGCGGATCGACCTCGGCTTCGATCTTCTGGGTCCGGCCCATCCAAGGCTCGGCCCGGATCGACCGCGCCCAATCAGCAAAGCTCGGGATAAAACCCAGATCCTCGCGGACATGCTGCTCGCCGACCCAGCGGGTGGGGATGACCCGGCCTGACGACAGGGTCAGCGTTTTCCCGTGGACCTGCTCCAGTAGGAAAATCCCCTCGGCGTGATGGCGCAGGGCGCGATGCCGGAAGTCCGCCAAGATGAGCTTTGAGGCATCGATTATGTGGACAGCATGCCGCCGGTGGCGTTTTGCCCTATGCTGGCTGTTACGAGCCGCAGAATCACCGAGGCGCATATGTTCAAACTGAGAAGCGCCGACGGCGGCACCACCATTCTTGTGACCGATATGGACGGCA
>NZ_JAZHDA010000038.1:0-363 GCF_036553525.1 Pseudotabrizicola sp. L79
CGCGCAAGCGCGCCCGTGTTCTGGGCATGCGCAAGGTGGGGTAAGACAGAAGGGGGGCGGTGTTCCCCCCCCGGGGGCGCGGCGCCATAGCCCCCCCGGCTAATTTTTTTAAATTGAAGCTGGGCACCGATGTTGGAAAAAATTTTGCACCCATCCAAAACGCCGCCCGGCGCGGGATTGGCATGGCTGACAATGATGTGGAAAACCAGTGGCCCCCTTCAGGTGTTCAAAAATAGCCGGGGGGGTTATGGGCCCGCAGGCCCCGGGGGGGCAGACCGCCCCCCTTCTGTCTTACCCCACCTTGCGCATGCCCAGAACACGGGCGCGCTTGCGCGGATCGCTGTCAAACAGCCCGGCCAGCTG
>NZ_JAZHDA010000039.1:0-285 GCF_036553525.1 Pseudotabrizicola sp. L79
AGGCCCTCAGGGTCCCACAGGTGCAAACGGTGCAGATGGTGCTACAGGTGCTACCGGAGCCCAGGGTGAAAAAGGAGATAAAGGTGATAAAGGGGACAAAGGTGACAAGGGAGATACTGGATTAACCGGTGCTACCGGAGCCCAAGGCCCTCAGGGTCCCACAGGTGCAAACGGTGCAGATGGTGCTACAGGTGCTACCGGAGCCCAGGGTGAAAAAGGAGATAAAGGTGATAAAGGGGACAAAGGTGACAAGGGAGATACTGGATTAACCGGTGCTACCGGAGC
>NZ_JAZHDA010000005.1:0-469 GCF_036553525.1 Pseudotabrizicola sp. L79
GGCCACGTCAAGGCAGGGGATGATGCGGGTTTTCAACATGGCTTGGTCCTTGGCCCCTGTCGGTCTGTGCCCTGTCCTAGCGCCTGACAGCCGCTGGGGACAGGGGGCGCTGCCCCCGTGCCGCGGGTTTGGGGGGGCACCCCCGGCCCCCCCGGGATTTTTAATAAATCGTCGGGGTGTGTGGGTGTCTCCGTCTCAACCCGCCGTATTGGGGCCCGCGCCCGGGTTCCCCAGCGGCTGTCAGGCGCTAGGACAGGGCACAGACCGACAGGGGCAAAGGACCAAGCCATGTTGAAAACACGCATCATCCCCTCCCTTGACGTGGACGATGGCAGAGTCGTCAAGGGCGTGAATTTTGTCGATCTGCGCGATGCCGGCGATCCGGTCGAGGCCGCGCGGGCCTATGACGCCGCGGGCGCGGATTAGCTGTGTTTTCTCGACATCCATTCCACCCATGAAAACCGCGGCA
>NZ_JAZHDA010000008.1:0-305 GCF_036553525.1 Pseudotabrizicola sp. L79
CGTGACGGCAGCATAGGCACGCAAAGGATTGGGCTGGGTCATGGTCTGGTCCTTGATCGCGCTGCGCTTTGCCGGGCGGAGGGGGGGGGGGGGGGGGGGGGGGGGGGGGGGGGGGCGGGGGGCCCGGCGCGCCCCGGCCGGCGCGCCCGCCGCAGGCGGACGGGAGGACTGCAAACCGCCCCCCACGGGTGGTTGTCCGTTCGCGTCCCCGGGGGGGGCGGGCGGGCCCCCCCCCCCCCCCCCCCCTCCGCCCGGCAAAGCGCAGCGCGATCAAGGACCAGACCATGACCCAGCCCAATCCTTTG
>NZ_JAZHDA010000012.1:0-320 GCF_036553525.1 Pseudotabrizicola sp. L79
CGTGACGGCAGCATAGGCACGCAAAGGATTGGGCTGGGTCATGGTCTGGTCCTTGATCGCGCTGCGCTTTGCCGGGCGGAGGGGGGGGGGGGGGGGGGGCGGGGGGGCGGGGGGGGGGCGGCCGCCGGCGCGGAGCAGCGGCGGGGTGGGCTGGCCGAGGAGAGGGAACGGGAAAAAGAACAGCACCACAGAGAACAGGTTGGCAGGCAGAACCGGGGACATACCCGAGAGTGCCGCCTGCAAACCGGCCAGCCCCAGCACGGGAGCGCCCAGGCCCCAACCAAGCCCCGAGACCGGCTGCGTGGACCCGGTCAGTTATG
>NZ_JAZHDA010000015.1:0-223 GCF_036553525.1 Pseudotabrizicola sp. L79
CACTCCCCCTCTCGCGGTTTGAAGGCAAACCGCTGCCGGGCAGCGGACCAGGGGTCCCAGTTCACCGGCTACGAGTGGCAGGAGTTCCTGGAACAGCACAATCTCGCTCCCAGCATGAGCCGCCGAGCGAACTGCTGGGACAATGCTGTCGTAGAGAGCTTCTTCAACCTGCTCAAACGCGAACGCATCCGTCGCAGGAAATACAAAACCCGCGAAGAAGCGC